>CANCAY010000030.1 GCA_947374225.1 Chitinophagaceae bacterium
AATAGCAAGAGCTATGAAAACAAAGTGTACGTTTTACCTAAGCATTTGGATGAGAAAGTTGCAAGATTACACTTAGCTAAAGTAGGTGCTGAATTAGACGAATTAACTACAGAACAAGCTGAATACTTAGGAATACCTAAGGCTGGACCGTTCAAGTCTGACATGTATAGATACTAATCTTACAATAGGAACTAGAATTAGTTTAAATTATAGGAAGCCCGTCCCGAGAAATCGAGGACGGGTTTTCTATTTTTAGTATCTTTAGAAAGCTTATATAACTAGTAAGCTTTTTGAATTTTAAACAAAACGATTGTATATGAAACTGAACAAGTTCTTATTGACTTTAATGGCCATTGGCTGTTTAAATGGATTGATTGCACAAAAACTGAACATCATTCCCGAGCCCTATTCTGCAACAAAAGGAATTGGCAACTTCCAATTACCAAAATCAATTGCAATCAATGCACCAAGTACTGCCAATGCATTGGTAGACTTCATTGCACAACAACTAAGATTAACCACTGGCAAAACAGTATATTTTAGTAAAAATAATGTTAGCATTGAACTAGCAATTGTTAAGGATGAAGTGTTGGGTGATGAAGGTTATACGCTTAATGTAAATGAAAAAGGAATTGACATAAAAGCAAATACTAATGCAGGTTTATTTTACGGTTGGCAAACAGTACAACAAATAATGCCGGCTGCTATTTATGCGAAGTCGATACAAAATAACATCGTATGGCAACTTCCATATGTGTCTATAATTGACAAGCCAAGATTTGGATGGAGAGGTATGATGTTGGATGTAAGTAGACATTTTTTCAGCAAATCTGATGTGAAAACTTTTATTGATGATATGGTACGTTATAAGTACAATCGTTTTCATTTTCATTTAACGGACGACCAAGGATGGAGAATAGAAATAAAAGCATTGCCAAGACTAACAGAAGTAGGTGCTTGGAGAGCAGAGCGCAAAGGAAAATGGATGAATACTTCAACTCCTGCACTTGATGAGCCAAAAACATACGGTGGATTTTATACCCAAGAAGACATCAAAGAAATTGTTGCTTATGCCAAAGCAAGATATGTGGAAGTAATCCCAGAAATTGATGTTCCTGGTCATAGTATGGCTATCAATACTGCCTATCCTGAATTAAGCACTACACCAGATTACAAATATCAAGTAAATGCAGGTGATGAGTTTATGGACTGGGAAGGACTTAATGGGCATGTTACTGCGAAAATTGATAATTCATTGGACCCCTCAAATGAAAAAGTGTATAGTTATTTAGATAAAATATTTTCTGAAGTAGCTACCCTATTCCCATTTGAATACATTCATATGGGTGGTGACGAAAATGCAAAAAATAACTGGGAGAAATCTGACAATGTTCAAGCGTTGATGAAAAAAGAAGGATTGAAAAATCAAAATGAAGTTCAAAGTTATTTTGTTAGACGTGTTCAAAAAATCATCAATTCTAAAGGAAAAAAGATGATGGGCTGGAATGAAATTTTACAAGGCGGATTAAGTGGAGATGCAGCAGTGATGAGTTGGCAAGGTGTGAAAGGTGGTATTGAGGCTGCAAAGCAAGGACATAAAGTGGTAATGTCTCCTAATGACTATAACTATATAGATTACTATCAAGGAGAAGTAACAGCTGAGGGAAAAGTATATAGAGGCTTAAGAATGAAAACAACTTACGGTTTTGACCCAATACCAGAAGGGGTAGATCCTAATTTAATTTTAGGAAATCAAGCCAATCAATGGACAGAGCAATTACAAAATATGCGCAATGTGCAATATATGACATGGCCAAGAGGACTAGCTGTTGCAGAAACTAACTGGTCACCAAAAGAAAAGAAAGATTGGAAAAATTTCACTAATAAAGTTGAGGGGCAATTTGAAAAATTAGATGCGGCTAATGTGAAGTTTGCAAAAAGTATTTATGACGCCATCGTTACAACACAATTAAACACCAAAGGTGAATTAATTGCAAATATGGAGGGAGAAGTTGAAAATTTAAAATTCTATTACACTATTGACGACCAGATGCCAGACAATTACAGTGACCAATACACAAAGCCATTTGTAATTCCTGAGGACGTTACCTTATTAAGAATTCAAAGCTACCGAGACGGTAAGCCTATTGGAAAACTTTTAAATATTCCAATAGAATCATTGAAAAAGAGAGCTATTAAAATATTATAACAATTTGTATTAAAAGTCCCGCAGTTGCGGGACTTTTTTATAGCGACAATTTAGTAGATTTGAGCAAATGGATTTAAGCGCCTAATAATGAGGAAATTGATATTTACATATTTTTTACTATTGTTGAGTTTTGCAATTGCAAACAAAGCAAATGCGCAGGTAATAAGCTTCAGAAACAATATTGCTTTATCCAAAGACTCGAGTCGTTTTCAGAAATTGTTAAACATGATTAAAGGGAAACCCAATCCTTTGATCGACTCAACTAATATTGCCATTTCTAGGTATATGAAATCCATTTCGAGTTTCGAGGGAAAGCAAATTAATAGCATCAAAATAGAACAGAGACATTTTGGCTATGATGTAAATAGTCCTACTCAAATAAGAAAAAACGCATTCTCCAGATTAGCTAATCATTTACATAATAAAACAAATGAATCTACCATTAGAAAGAATTTGTTTTTTAAAGAAACGGATACCATTAATACCCTAGTGATTGCTTATAATGAAAAATGGCTTCGCGACCTGGCTTATATTCAGGATGCCAGAATTCTAGCCTACCCTGCAAAAGAAGATTCCAATAAAGTGGATATTTTTATTATCACTAAAGACATCTTGCCAATTGGTTTATTATTAAATCTAAAAGGGACCACAGCATTCGAGACAAAAATTAACACTGAAAACATTGCAGATGCAGGACATGCATTTTCAATTATTCAAAACTACGACCAAAACAGAAAGACAACTTCAGGCTGGGGATTAGATTTTACAGCAAGGAATATAATGGGTAGCTTTTTAGATATTAAAACAGGTGCATTGTCTTATACAAATAACTATGCCAATGGTGCATCTTCAGCTAGTGATGTTTTTATTTCAGGTAATATGCCTTTGTTACATCCATTAAGCAGATGGACTTATGGATTCGATATAAGACAGACAATTAACAGAAACGCCTTCCCTAATTGGTCTGATTCTTTATATACAGCTGCTTTGCAATACCAATTAAAGCATTATGACGTTTGGGCTGGTTATCAAATATTCACCAAGGATCAACAATACCATACTGACAATACTAGATACTTCCTACAACTAAGATATTTAGACAATCAATTTGCGACACGCCCTATTAATTATTTGGATCAGATTGACAAAAATTATCAAAATATTAAAGCCTATTTTGGATCATTCACTTTGTTCAAACAAAAAATTATTAGAACACAATACTTATACGGGTTTGGACGAAATGAGGATTTACCAACAGGAAAATCATTCATGGTTACCACAGGTCATTATATTAGAGAAGGAGAATTACTACCTTATTTAGGCTTGCAATATGAATCGTATAAGCTTAAAAAAAATGAACATTTTTGGCATATTAATCTCAATGCTGGAACCAGTTATAGAGACAAACAAATACAAGACTTTAGATTCTTAGCAAGCTTAGAACAGATTAGTAAATTGTACTATTTGGAAAGTGGATATCGATATCGACATATTTTAAACTTAAGTTTTGCAGAAACATTGAAAAATAAATTCAATGAGTCATTATTGATTAACAGTATTTACGGTATTCCTCAACTTAATAAAGAACGCATCAAAGGAGGTACCAGAATCGCAGCCAATTGGGAATCCATTTGGTATAATTCAAGAACCTTCTTTGGCTTTAAAAAAGCCCCATTTGTATTTGCGAACCTTACTTATATCAGAACTATGGGTGAACCTATCTCCACCGGAGATATCTATACTTCCATTGGTGCTGGCTGTAGAGTGAGAAACGAGAACTTAATCCTGGGAACTATTGAACTTAAAGGCTACTATTTCCCAAGAACCAATTTGCAATTGAGTCCCTGGAATTTGAGCTTAATTGCCAATATTCGCTTCAAATACAATTCTAGTATTATTAATAAGCCAGATTTTGTTGCCATTAATTAATTTTGTGAAGATTATTTAGTTTTATTGAGGTTTTACTGATTTTTTAACCCTTTTTGTTCAACCATTCATTCTTAAATTTGTTATCCTATTATGGTTCAAGCATATAATTTTTTAGCAAGCTGGCAGTTATTTCCAGAAAAATGTGATTTCGAATATCAGTTAGTCCCTAAGTCAGGCAATTATAAAATTGAAAGCCTTAAAAATGGTCACGTTTTGGGTTTTAGTCATAACTGGGTCAATATTGAAAATGAAGCTTTTTACGCGCAGTTTTCCGTAGTGCCTAATGGAGAAAAAGAAGCTTTTAACAGCGACGCCAATGCAGCTTCCTTTGCTAACTATATAAGTTCAGAAATCAACAATGCATCTTGCTTAACTGTTTGTTTTATAAAAGAAGACGAGACTCAATTAAAAGTAGTCCACGAAATTTTAGCTAATGGGTATTTGAAAGTGACACACTATGGCAAAAAAGAAGATGGTACAGATTTTAAAAACATTGAAATTTACCACAAGCAATTAAGCGTACTACCCTATGCTTCTTCTGCAGGAAGTGTAGCTATTCGTCCAACAAAGGAAGGGATGATCAAACATAAGGCTCTGTCTGCTATGGAAGATCAAACGAATATGCAGTTGAATCAGATCAAGGAGCAAATTGAATTGCTTGCTAGACAGGCACAGGAGATTAATAAGCGCAAAGAATTAAGTATGATGATATATGAGGCCAAAATAACTTTCAAGCCTCAAATTGGTCAGATATATCATGTTTACGAAAAGCAAGACGGGACCTATGTACTGTCATTAGTAGCCCCTTCTGAATGGGGAGGCGGCTCGGGGCCTTTTGCCAATTTTATTGCCACTGCAAAATTACTAGCAGATCATACTTGGATAGAATGTTAACATACTTGGTTTGAATGTTAAATAGTTCAATTGTAAATATTTATTTGATTAAACTTATAAATACTTATGATACAAATTGTAAGTTATTTAGAACTTATATTTTGCTAATATTTCGTCTACCCTTTTTTCAACAGCCTCGTCCTTAAGTACTGGAGGAGCGTGATGTTTTTTAATAGTGGCATTGAATATTAATGGCCCAGTGCAACCCCAATGTTTATTTTCAACGAATGCGTCTACCCCATCTATATCATTGGAAGGATTCACGCGTGTAAAACCAGCCCATAAAAAATTATTTATTTGAGCGGCCATCCATGCAGCGTCTTCTGTTAACACCAACATAAATACACCAGCTTCTTCTAATAGTTCTGCTCCTTTTCCTCTTAAATTTTCTTGGATTGATTGCATATTTGCAGCTGCTGCATTTAAAGCAATTACCCCAGGCGTTACAATATGCGCATTGGCATTTAAAGCTTGTATTGCGCTTGGTACTAAAGTAGCTAAATTTCTTCTCTTGTCTCCATAAGCTGCCATCACTACTTTCGAACCCGTATTTAATCCATCCCCTGAATAATCTAAAGTATCCATAGTGGTTTTAGTATAAAAATGCACATCGCGTTTTAGGTCCATGCGCTCCATCATATATTGGAAAAATTCTGGAACCTTATGCGTGCTTAACTTATTATTATCCTTTGTATTTTTATTATTTTCCGCCGTAATCCAAACAAATTTCGCCAGACTTAATTGTCCAGTTCCTAAAATATGATTGGCAATAGTTAAAATTTCTGCTGGTGTTTTATTCACCAAATAGGGAGTATATCTTTCACTTCCAATGGCTAATAACAAAGGGTGCACGCCTGCTGCATCCACCGCATGTACTTCTTTTAAACCAGGGATTTCATTTGATACTGCGTCTCCTGTGATTGCATGAATTAATTGACCAAAACTAGTGTCTTCTTGTGGCGGCCTTCCCACTACCGTAAATGCCCAAATCGCATTTTTCTTGGCATATACTTTATGCACTTTCATTACAGGGAAACTATGTTGCAAACTATAATATCCTAAATGATCCCCAAAAGGACCTTCTGGTTTATTTTCTCCAGGGAATACTTCTCCTGTAATTACAAAATCAGTGTCGGTACTTATGCAAAATCCATCTTTGTAAGTATATGCAAAACGTTTACCAGCTAAGACTCCTGCGAAATTCATTTCACTCATACCTTCTGGCAAAGGCATTACTGCAGCAACACTATGTGCTGGCGGGCCTCCTACAAAACAACTCACTTTTAATGGGAGTCCTTTATTATTAGCTTTGGTTTGATGCACTCCAATACCTCTATGTAATTGATAGTGCAGCCCTATTTCTTTATTCAATTCATATTCATTTCCGTCCAACTGAATACGATACATTCCCAAATTAGATTTACCAATACCTGGCGCATCTGCGTCCTCTGTATATACTTGTGGTAAAGTAACAAATGCACCACCATCCATTGGCCAATGTTTGATTAAAGGCAGATCCGAAATTTGAATTTCTTCGTATAAAACTGGTTTTGAAATTGGATTTTTTTTAGGCAATGCATTTAATGCAGCCGGTAAAGCTGTTAAAGTTTTTAAGGGACTTTTTATTGCAGCAGTAGGATCAATTTTTAATGCAATTAATTGTTGTACTTGCGGAAGGGTTTTTCTAAAAATAAATTGGCTTCTTTCCAGTGTGCCGAAAATATTCGACGCTGCTCGGAATTTACTGCCTTTTACATTTTCAAATAAAATAGCAGGTCCTCCTTGCTCGAATACCCTAAGGTGAATCGCTGCCATTTCTAAGTGAGGATCAACCTGTTCGGTAATACGAATTAGGTGTCCATTTTGTTCTAAGTCCAATAAACATGCTTCCAAACTAGAATAGGCCATTCTTTACTATTTGAGTTGCAAAAATAACTTAAATTCGCTCATGACTCGTTTAAGTGTGAATATAAATAAGATTGCTACTTTAAGAAATAGTCGTGGTGGCAACAATCCTGATTTAGTTCAGGTAGCAAAAGACTGTGAGCGTTTTGGAGCTGAAGGCATTACGGTGCACCCAAGGCCCGACGAAAGGCATATCCGTTATCAGGATGTTTATGATTTAAAACAAATTGTTACTACAGAGTTCAACATTGAAGGGAATCCTAAAGAACAGAAATTTGTAGACTTAGTTTTAGCAACAAAACCGGAACAAGTAACTTTAGTTCCTGACGCGCTAGACCAATTGACAAGCAATCATGGATGGGATACCATAAAAGAACAAGCTTATCTTAAAGAAATTGTGTCTGTTTTTAAAAAAGCAGGTATTCGAGTTTCTATTTTTGTAGATCCTATTGAAGCAATGGTACAAGCTGCTGCTACAACCGGAACAGATAGAATTGAATTATACACTGAAGGATTTGCGAAAGAATTTGCAGCAGGACAAAAAGACAAAGCAGTAGCGCCTTATCTTGCTGCAGCAAAATTGGCGAAAAACCTAGGACTTGGTATTAATGGCGGGCACGATTTAGACAGATCCAATTTGGCTTTTTTAATTAAGCATATCCCCTATATGGATGAAGTAAGTATTGGACATGCTTTGATTTGCGATGCGTTATATTTAGGATTAGAGAATACGATTCAACTATATAAACGTGCTATAAATAATCATAGTTTATAAATAAAAAACATGCACTGTAAATAAAAATAAACTTTAAATTATAAACATACGCTGTAAGTAATCAAATTACTCTGTAAAATTATTAATGCAAATGGCAAGAATACAATGTTCGACATTTAAATTATTCCTAAGAATAATTATTCCCATACTTATAGTACTTGTTGCTTCTAAAACTCAAGCTCAGGTTAAATTTGGCCCCACTCCAACTAAAGAACAATTAGCTTGGCATGACAAGGAGTTTTACTTGTTCATGCATTTTGGTCCTAATACATTTACCGACTTAGAATGGGGACATGGAAGCGAAAACCCCAACGTTTTTAATCCAACCGCATTAGATTGTGACCAATGGGTACGCACTGCTAAAGCTGCGGGAGCTAAGGGTATTATTATTACTGCAAAACACCATGATGGTTTTTGTTTATGGCCAAGTAAATTTAGCAAGCATACTGTAAGAGAAAGTAGCTGGTTAAATGGCAAGGGAGATGTATTGAAAATGTTGTCAGCAGCCTGCAAAAAAGGCGGTATTGAAATGGGTGTATACATTTCGCCTTGGGATAGAAACCACCCTTTATATGGATCGCCAGCTTATAATGACGTGTACATAAATACTATGAAGGAGTTGCTAACTCAATATGGAAAGTTTTTCGAACTTTGGTGGGATGGTGCGAATGGAGAAGGACCCAATGGCAAGAAACAACAATACGATTTTACAAAGTTTAAGGATAGCGCATTAGCTTATCAACCAAAACTTGTCATATTTAGTGATATTGGACCACATATTAGATGGATTGGAAATGAGCGTGGTATTATCAATACTACCAATTGGAATTTACTAGATACCGTAGGTTTTAAAAGAGGCGAAGGAGCTCCTCCTAATGACACTTTGAATACCGGTAATTTTAATGGAAAAAATTGGATTGGTGCTGAAGCAGACGTCTCCATAAGAAAAGGCTGGTTTTATCATAAAGAAGAAGACAGTACTGTGAAATCAGGAAAGCAACTTTTTGACTTGTACTTACAATCTGTAGGACATGGCGGTAATATGTTATTAAATGTACCTCCAAACAGAAAAGGATTAATTGACTCTCTGGATGTTGCTGCATTATTGTCATTCAAAAAAATAAGAGACGCCGCATTTAAAACTAACTTATTTAAAAATGCAATAGTTAATAAAACTACAACTGGAATGCAAATAAGTTTAGCACATCCAGTTGCAATAAATACCATTCAATTACAAGAATTAATTGAATTTGGACAAAGAGTTATCGCTTTTGAAATAAAAGCAGGATCTAGTAAAAATAATATGAAAACAATTTTTACTGGTACCACTATTGGCCATAAAAGAATCACACAATTTTCAACGCAAACCGTTCAATATATAGCTTTAAATATCTTAGAATCCAAAGCCGCTCCTTTATTGAAAGCGCCAAGCGGGTATTTAATTCAAAATTGACTTATCTTGCCTTAAATTAAGCATTATGAATAACTCTCCAATTGTTGGTATTATTATGGGAAGCGACAGTGATTTACCTATAATGGACGCTGCTGCAGAAATGCTTAAATTATTTAATATTCCATTTGAACTAACTATTGTTTCTGCACATAGAACACCTGAAAGAATGGTGCAATATGCAAAGCAAGCAAAGGACAGAGGCTTAAAAGTTATTATTGCTGGTGCTGGTGGAGCAGCTCATTTGCCAGGCATGGTAGCGGCTATTACAAGTTTACCAGTAATAGGTGTTCCCATTAAATCAAGCAATTCAGTAGACGGATGGGATTCTATATTATCCATATTGCAAATGCCAGGAGGTGTTCCAGTGGCTACTGTAGCTTTAAATGGTGCAAAAAATGCAGGTATCTTAGCTGCACAAATGATAGGCAATCACGATGCTGCCATTTCTAATGCTATTGAAGCTTATAAATTAAACTTAGGGACAGAAGTATTAACTAAAGTTGAAAACCTAAAAGGTAAATTCAACAACGCTTTTGATAAATAAGCTAGGCTGAAACGTCAATAATAGTAAATGAATGCTGCATGGTATTGGAATGTTGCATAACTGCTTCTACCCAAGCCCAATCATAGTCACCTATCCATTCAGCAATGTTTTCTACGCGCTCTTGTAACCCATTCGATGGAAACAAGCTTTGTTTAATGGCATGAATTCGTTCAATATTTACCGCTTCTTTACGTCTTTCCGCGCGAATCATTTTCTTTTCTAATTCTAATATCTTCTTTTCTGACTGATGTGCTAAATTCATAGCATGGTCGCCCAAAGTGGGATCCACTTTTATTACGTCCTGTTTAATACTCGTATATAAATCTTGTAAGTCTTTAAGTTGCTTAGCCAAGCTTAAAGAATCCTTGGCATGTTTTTTTACAAATAAGATTTCAAGTTCTAAAATTGGCTTGAATAAGTCCGCTAATGTTAAACCTAGACTTATCCATTGTGCCATTTGTTTTTCTCTTATAATAGCAAACGAATTTCTTAATTGTACTACTGGGTAATGCACTCCTACTGCATCAAATACATTTTTCAATTCCATCCAATAGGCTAATTCCCCTCCTCCACCTATAAAGACAACACCTGGCAAAATAAGCTCTTGATACACCCCTCTTAAAATTACATTAGGGCTAAATCTTTCTGGGAAGGCATGTAATTCCTTTATAATTTCAGCTTGTGAAAATTTTAAATCGGTATCTACAATAATATATTCATCTCCCTGTTTTTCAATTCTTGCACGCAATTGATCCTTTAAATAAAATAAGTTTAAACTACGCCCTTCAGACTGTACATGATATTCAGCAGCTAATGACTTTAAGGTAGGTGCAATTGCTTTTTGTGAAAACTGTTCTACTAATTCTTTTTCCATAACAGGTATGAATAAAGATTTCAAAGCAGCATCGTCTGGCTGTAAAACCAATAAACCATATTGTCCAAAAAAAGCATCCACCAAAGCCAATGTTGCTTGGTTAATGGTATTGCCTTTTTGATAAGCCTGCTTTAAAATTGCTAGTGCCGTCTTTCCTGCCCCTTTAACAGACCAATACCCTTCTAGATTTTGCATCAAAGCAACTAAAGCGTCGTCCACTTTCATTCGTCCAATGGCACCTGTCTGCTTGGTTATCCATTGATGTTTAGTACCACCTAAAACAAAACTTCCCACTTCATCAATATCCGCATCCTCTGATCCCATATAATATACAGGAACAAAATTATTAGCTGGATATTTCACTTTCAAGTCGGCCGCTAATTGAATTGCATGAATGATTTTATAAAAAAAGTATAAAGGACCTGTGAAAATATTAGGCTGATGCGCTGTGGTAACCACATACGTATTATCCTTTGCTAATAAATCGATATTTGCTTTAACGGCAGGATGAATCGTACTTGCTGGCTGAATTGAATTAGTAGCTTTTGTAGCTAACAACTCATACTGCTTTTGTAACACTTCCACCAAAACTTTGCGATCTGTTTTGAAATTAGCTCTTGCGGCAATAGCTGCTTCCACTCCTTGATAAGTAGGTGCATAAGGTGTGTAATTTAATGCAGTGCCCTTGCCCTGAATATAATCACGAACAAGCGGAGAAAATAAACCCGTTTCGCTATAAGGTATTTGTGTAGAGCTAAATTTCATTAACGATCAAATCTTTCAGGGTTGTAAATATCAATATTGATACTTGTTTTTTGTTCTTCTACAATTTCACAAACTAATTTTCCAGTGCCTGCTCCTAAACTCAACCCCACCATGGCATGTCCAGTTGCAATCACTAGATTACTCCATTTTTTAGTGCGTCCTAAATAAGGCAAGCCGTCTGCCGAACATGGTCTGTAGCCATACCATATATTTTCAATGCTTGGCATGGGAATATCAAATTCTGGAAAATATTGTTTTACTGTTTTTAAAATGCCTTTAACACGGTTCAATTTAGGAGGTGTTGAAGAAGATGTAATTTCCATAGTACCTCCAAAACGCATTTTATTTCCATCCATTGGCGTTAATGCCACACGACCTTCTACAAATACAGCCGGATGATTGGTTCTATATGGAGAATCCTCTAATGTAACAGAATAACCTCTTCCTGCAACTAATGGCATAGTGATGTTTAACTTTTCCGCTAATTCTCTACTCCAAGAGCCTGTTGCAATAACCACTGTGTCTGCTTTATATTTATGCTTGTCTGTTATTACGGCTGTAATATTACCTGCCTTTTTTTCAAAATCTGTAACAGTTTCATTTAAACAAAACCTCACTCCCTTTAATTTCAAATGCGCAATTAATTGCTGCATTAATTTATTAGGATACAAATGTGCGTCACATGCAAAGTAGATAGCACCTAATGCATTTATTTTATGGTTCGGTTCTAAGTCAAATAATTCTTGTTGACTTAATAACTTAGTATCTGTTAATCCTAATGAATGTGCTTGTTCCACCAAATGATGTGCATGGTCCAATACTTTCTCCGTTTGAAATATTTCCAATAAGCCCTTATGCTCATAGGCGAAATCAAACTGTGGCATGGCTGCCCACTGCTCATATAATTTTTGACTTAAAAATGCGTAATCTCTTAAAGGAATTGCAGCAGCTGCTACTTTTTCTGGAGTAGCTGACTTCATGAAATTCCAACCCCATTGTATCAAACTTTTACTTAGTCTTGGTTGAATATAAAATGGGCTTTCTGCATTCAACATCCATTTTAAACCTTGCTTAACAATACCAGGTGTTGCTAACGGAACAAAATGACTTGGACATACATAACCTGCATTACCATAGCTACAATTACTTGAAATATCCGTTTGGTCAATAATAGTCACTTGGTGACCTGCTTCTTGTAAAAAGTAAGCACTGCTTAACCCCACAATTCCTCCTCCAATGATAACTACTTCCATAAGCCTATTTAGGTTGCAAATATAAACTAAACTACTTGAAAACCATTTGCATAAGGATCGTCTGTTGGGTCAATTGAAATGGTATTAAACCCATAAATCTTAGCCCATCCTTCAATGGACGGAATAATAGCTTCCTGATCTCCAATTTTAGTGACTGCTTCCACTTTCCCAATAAATACAGAACCAATGATACTTTCGTGTAAAAATGGTTCTCCTTGCTTTAATTTGCCTTTGGCATGCCAATGCGCTAGTCTTGCGGAAGTCCCTGTTCCACATGGGGAGCGGTCTATTGCTTTGTCCCCATAAAATACGGCATTACGGGCTGTATTCTTTGCGTCCAAAACAGAGCCAGTCCATAATATATGAGAACAGCCATTAATGGTTGGGTCCAATGGGTGTACAAATTTATTAGCTGCATTAATGCGCTTTCTTAATTCACCACTCCATGCTATTAACTGCCCAGCTGTATAATGTTCAATTCCTTTAAAGTTGTCTTGTACTTCCACAATGGCATAATAGTTACCTCCATAGCAAACGTCAATATTCAACATCCCTAAATCTGGACAATCCACCTGTATATTTTCGGCGGCTAAAAAAGAAGGGACATTTGTTAATTTTACAGACTTTACTTTTTTACCTTCCATGGTATAGTCTATCAATACCAAGCCAGCCGGAGCTTCCATTCTTATCTTACCTGGGACCTTGGGCTGAATTAATCCGGCTTCAATAGCCACTGTAATGGTTCCTATAGTTCCATGACCACACATGGGTAAACAACCACTGGTTTCAATAAATAAAACAGCAACGTCATTTGCTGGGTCATGAGCTGGATATAAAATACTTCCACTCATCATGTCATGTCCTCTTGGTTCAAACATTAATCCTTTTCTTATCCAGTCATATTCTTTTAAAAAATGTTGACGTTTTGCACTCATAGTATCCCCTTCCAAAGCGGGGCCACCTTTTACCACCACTCTTACTGGATTGCCGCATGTATGTGCGTCGATACACTCAAATAGGGAACCTGATAATTGATATCCTCCAAAATTATTGGAGCTGATTGGATTTATTGCTGCCATGAGATAAAATTAATACATTTGGTAAGGACTTAAAACGATTACTTATGGAAACCTACGGAAAGATATTAATTATTGCAATGCCTTTGTTTTTAGTATTCATACTTTTTGAAAAATGGTATGGTTGGAGAAAAGGATTTGATACTGTAAAAACGCTTGATATGATTTCAAGTTTAAGTTCTGGCGTAACCAATAGCACCAAAGATGTTTTAGGATTAAGTATTGCCATAATTAGTTATGACTGGCTAGTAAGTCATATTGCTATTACGCATATTCAAGCCAGCTGGATGCTTTATATTATCGCATTTATCGCTTTAGACTTTTCAGGATACTGGGTGCACCGACTTGCCCATAGCATGAATTTTTTCTGGAATAATCATATTGTACACCATAGTAGTGAGGAATTTAATTTAGCATGCGCCTTACGTCAAAGTATTTCAGTTTTTGTAAGAATTTATGCCGTATTACTTATTCCAGCAGCTTTATTAGGCGTACCTGGAAAAGTAATTGCCATTGTAGCTCCGCTACATTTGTTTGCACAGTTTTGGTATCATACAAGACATATTGATAGAATGGGTTGGTTAGAGTATGTTATTGTCACTCCTTCCCACCACAGAGTACATCACGCTATTAATGAAATTTATTTAGATAAGAATTTTGGTCAAGTATTTATATTCTGGGATAGACTATTTAACACTTATCAGGAAGAAAGAGCTGACACACCCTGTGTATATGGCGTTACAAGACCTGTGAAAACATGGAACCCTATTAAAATTAATTTCATGCATATGTGGTTATTAATTAAAGATGCATGGCGCGCTAAAAACTGGACAGACAAATTAACCATTTGGTTTAAGCCCTTAGGTTGGCGCCCAGCAGATGTTGCTGCAAAATACCCTGTAGAGAAAATTAATGATGTATACCATTTTGAAAAATATGATACTGCTGCTTCAAAGCAAGTTCAGTACTATTTATGGCTTCAGTTATTTGCCTTGCTTTTAATTGTGAGTTATTTATTTGGCAATATTGCTAGCATTGGACACACCAATATATTTGTATACGGTGCCTTTGTTTTTATACAGGTATATGCACTAACAGAATTTATGGACAGAAATCCAAATGCCTGGATTATGGAATTTGGAAAAAACGCCGCCGCTATTTACTGGATACTGAATACCGGAAGTTGGTTTGGCTTATCCAATTTAATTAGCTGGAGTAATTATTTAATGATTTCTTATTTTGTAATAAGTAGTATTGCAGTATACCTATATTCAATAGGGTTTAGTTCTAAGAAAATAAAAATTGCTTAGTTAACTGAAATTATAAAGTTTACTTAAACTATACTTTTATACTTTTTCCTTTGTTAAGTTGCCATTAATAGTTCTGAATATATTTAATGGATTTTCATTTTTTAATGCGGCTGGCAATAAATGATTGGACCAGTTTTGATAAGCTACAGGTCTTAACCAGCGTTTTACTGCTCTAACTCCTACTGCTGTGAAACGACTGTCAGTTGTTGCAGGATATGGACCGCCATGCACCATGCTATCACAAACTTCTACCCCTGTTGGTACTCCGTTTAATAAAACCCTACCTGCTAATAAAAAAGCCTTTTGCAGTATGCTTGGATTTTGTTCAAAGTCTTTGTCCGTACCCATAATGGTAGTAGAAATTTGCCCTTTTAAACTAACCCATACTGCTTGCAATTCTGTAATAGAATCGCATTGTATTAAAATAGAATAAGGACCAAATACCTCGTCCGCTAATAAGAAATTATTTAAAAATGTTTTGGCCTCTACTGTTGCCAATACTGGGAAGGAAGTTTCTGGTTCGGGCTTTTTACCCGTTAGGTTTTGAGTGCCTTCTTGTATTAAAGCTGCATTACTATTTTCAAAATAAGCTGCCTGAATACCAGCGTGTAACATAGGTGCGGGATTCACTGCATTCATTTCAGCCGCCAATAATGTTGCAAAATTGCTTAGTGCTTCCGACTTTACTCCTATTAATATTCCTGGATTGGTACAAAATTGCCCCATACCTAATGTAATAGAGCCTGCGTAATTCTTTGCAATACTAGCTCCTTCTTTTTGCAAACTGTCTTCCAATAATAGCACTGGATTCACACTACCCATTTCAGAAAAAACTGGAATGGGATTTTTTCTGCTATTGGCATAATCTAATAAAGCTCTGCCTCCATTTCTAGAACCCGTAAAACCTACTGCTGCAATTTGTTCGTCTTGCACTAAGGCTTTACCTGCTTCAAAATCCGTAGCCGTAACATGTTGAAAAACATGCGTTGGCATTTGATGGTCTATAATTGCTTTTTGAATAGCAGTCGCTACCATTGTTGAAGTTGCGATATGTGCGGGATGCGCTTTCACTATTACGGAACAACCTACTGCTAATGCACTGGCTGTGTCTCCTCCTGCTGTAGAATAAGCAAAAGGAAAATTACTTGCGCCAAAAACTACTACCGGACCTATAGGGAAATGCATACTTCGAATATCTGGTTTTGCAGGTACTTTCTCTGGTATAGCGGTGTCAATACAAGCTTCTACATAATCTCCTTTCTGCAACATAGCAGCAAACATGCGTAATTGATAACAAGTACGTCCACGCTCGCCTTGAAGCCTTGGAATAGGCAAATTGGTTTCCTTATTGGCTTGTTCCAATAAAGCATCTCCTAATGCTTCTATATTGTCTGCAATGCTTTCTAAAAAAGCAGCTCTAGCCCCATTTGAAACTAAAATATATTGTTCAAATGCAGCCGCGGCATTTTTTGTTATTTGAGAGATGGTAGACATAAATTAAATAGTATAAAATTCAGGAAGGGTTGGACGATTTTTAATACCTGTGTCAATAATAGATTCTATACGAGTACGCTCGGCACCTTCTAAAATCAATCTTGGCTTTCTTACTAATTCAGAACCTAATCCGCATTTTGCTTCTGCAAACTTAATATATTGTACTAATTTAGGATGAATGTCCAATTCTAATAATGGCATAAACCATCTGTATATTTTAGTAGACTCTTCAATATTGCCCGCCTTTGCTAAACGATAAATAGCAACAGTTTCTGCAGGGAAAGCACAAACTAGTCCTGCTACCCAGCCGTCGGCACCTAATAATAATTCTTCTAATGCAAGCGTGTCCACTCCGCACATGATTTTAAAACGATCTCCAAATGCATTGCGCATTCTAGTTACATTTGAAACGTCACGTGTTGATTCCTTAACAGCTTGAATATTTTTAACATCAACTAGTTCTTTGAACATGTCGATGGTTACTTCAATTTTATAATCTACTGGATTATTATAAATCATAATTGGCAAGTCCGTGCTGGCAGCAATATCTTTAAAATATTGAACCGTCTCACGATGATCTGACTTATAGCGCATTGGAGGCAATAACATCAAACCCTTTGCACCCCATGCTTTGGCATATAACGCTTGCTCAATAGCAATACTTGTACTGCCTTCTGCAATATTAATGATGACTGGAACTTTGCCGTTCACAAATGCAACAGCCGTTTTAACTAAGATCTCTTTTTCGTCGGTAGTTAACACACTAGACTCTCCAAGTGTACCACCTAAAATGATACCGTTCACACCCGCGTCTAATTGGGCTTGGATATTCTTTTTGAATAAGTCAAGATCTAATTCGTCTTGTTTTGTGAACTTGGTAGTTACTGCGGGGAATACCCCTTTCCATTCGATTGCCATTTGTTTTGATTTAAATGATCGTAGTAATAATTATTACTCTCAATTTACGCCAAAATGAGCAATTAATCTACCAACTCCCCTTCTAAATCATAGTCATATGCTTTGGTTATTTTAACCATTACAAAATCACCCGATTTTAAACGCTTATTGGTATTGATCACTACTTCGTTGTCTACTTCCACACTATCGAATTCTGTACGGCCCAAGAAACGACCTGCTTCTTTTTTGTCGACTAGTACTTTTACAATTTGACCTTCCTTAGCTTGGTTAATAGCCAAACTAATTTCTTGCTGCACTTCCATAATTTCTTCTGCACGGCGTTGTTTTTCTTCCGCAGGAACGTCGTCAACTAAGTCATGAGCACTTGTGTTTTCCTCATGGCTATAAGTAAATATACCAACGCGGTCAAATTTGTGCTCTATTAAGAATTCCTTTAACTCTTCAATATCCTCTAGGGTTTCTCCAGGGAAGCCAGCTATCAATGTTGTTCTAATAGCAATGCCCGGAACACGTTTACGTATCTCTGTGATTAACGCTCCCATTTCCTCACGAGTAATATTACGACGCATTGCTTTAAGCATATTGTTACTTGCATGCTGTAATGGAATATCAATGTACTTACAGATATTATCACGTTCACGCATTACATCCAATACCTCTAATGGAAATTTACTTGGATAAGCATAGTGTAAACGTATCCACACTAGACCTTCTACGTCAGCCAATGCATTTAACAATTTAGGCAAAGCACGCTCTTTGTAAATATCCAATCCATAATAAGTTAATTCCTGTGCAATCAACATTACTTCCTTCACTCCTTTCTTCACTAAGCCCTTTGCTTCGTCTACCAATTGTTCAATGGTTTTACTTACATGCTGACCACGCATTAATGGAATTGCACAAAAAGAGCAAGTACGATTACAACCCTCACTAATTTTCAAATAGGCATAATGTTGCGGGGTACTTAATAAACGCTCCCCTAATAATTCTGCTTTATAATCGGCGTTCAACTGGTTCAACATTAAAGGCAATTCCATGGTACCAAACCAAGCGTCTACTTCTGGGATTTCTGCAGCCAAGTCTCCTCTATATCTTTCACTCAAACAACCTGTAACATATACCTTGTCTAATTTTCCTTTCTTCTTTAAAGCTACCTGATCCAAAATGGTATTAACACTTTCCTCTTTCGCCTTGTCAATAAAGCCACAAGTATTCACTACCACAATATTGTGATCCAGTTTTTTATTTTCGTGTACCACTTCAATATCATTGGCCGCCAACTGCCCGCTCAGCATTTCACTATCCACTAAGTTTTTACTACAACCTAATGTGATGATATTTACTTTGTTCTGCTTTAAAGTTTTTGACTTCATATTATATTTTTAAAACGAATTGAATCGCTTTTGTTTTCTATTTGTTCACCTCATTTGTGAAGTGGAATGTAATATCTGGATTGTTCGTGATCTCTGTATTCAAGAACCATTCACTTTGTGCTAAATACACTGGAGAACCATCTTTGTCCTCTGCAGCGTTTTGTTGCTTGAATCTTAAGAAATCGTGTAATTTATTCTTATCATTAGAAGTTAACCAACATGCTTTGTAGAAAGGAAGTGTTCTAAATTCACAAGCTGCGCCATACTCCTGCAATAAACGATATTGAATTACTTCAAATTGTAAATCACCTACGCAACCAATAATTTTTTTATTGCCCCCAAACTGAGTAAACAACTGTGCAACCCCTTCGTCCGTTAACTGCTGAATACCTTTCTCCAATTGCTTGGTCTTCATTGGATCCTTGTTCACTAATTCTTTAAATATTTCCGGAGAGAAGGTTGGGATACCTGTAAAGTAAAATTTCTCGCCTTCAGTTAAAGTATCTCCTATTTTAAAATTACCTGTATCAAATAAACCCACTACGTCACCTGGATAGGCGTCGTCGATAATATCCTTGCTACGTGCTAAGAAAGTATAAGGATTGGTAAAACGCACATCCTTGTCCAAACGAACATGTTTGTAATATTTATTTCGCTCAAACCTGCCGCTACACACACGCATAAAAGCAATACGATCGCGGTGCTTTGGGTCCAAATTCGCATGAATCTTAAATATAAACCCACTAAACTTATCTTCTGCAGCTTGTACTTTTCTAACATTAGTTTCTCTGTCTCTTGGAACAGGAGCAATTCTAATAAAAGTATCTAGCATTTCTTGGACCCCAAAATTGTTCACGGCAGAACCGAAGAACACAGGTGCAATATTGCCCTCTAAATATTCCTCTGCATTTAATGGACCATATACCCCGTCAATTAATTCCACGTCCTCTCTTAATAAATTCGCATCGCGGTCTCCAATTTTTGCTTGCAATACAGGACTAGACAAATCCGCAATGTCCACCACGTCTTCGTCATTCGCTTTCGTGCTTGCTGTAAATAATCTTAGGTTTTTATCATGCAAATTATACACTCCTTTAAATTCCTTTCCACTATTAATTGGCCAGGTCATTGGATGTAAGGAGATTTTCAATTCTGCTTCTATCTCTTCTAATAAATCAAATCTGTTTTTACCATCGCGGTCCATTTTGTTAATGAATACAATAACCGGAGTCATACGCATTCTACATACTTCCATTAAACGACGAGTTTGAGGCTCTACTCCATTCACTGAATCAATCACCAATATAACACTATCCACCGCCGTTAAAGTTCTATAAGTATCTTCTGCAAAGTCTTTGTGACCCGGGGTATCCAATAAGTTTATTAATATTCCTTTGTACTCAAAAGACATTACCGAGGTTGCTACCGAAATACCTCTTTGGCGTTCAATCTCCATGAAATCCGACGTAGCGTGCTTCTTGATCTTATTACTTTTAACCGCACCCGCTGTTTGAATAGCACCACCAAATAACAAAAACTTTTCTGTTAAAGTAGTTTTACCAGCATCCGGGTGAGAGATAATTGCAAAGGTCTTTCGTCTATTGATTTCTTTTTCGTACTTCATTTATATTAATTCTGTTCTGTATTAAAAATGGCCCGCATCCAAGTTTATTGGGATGTCGAGCCATCTGGTATTTTATTCTAAGCTAGTTAGATATCAATTGCTTCGCCATAAGCTGCAGCAGTTGCTTCTTTCAAACCTTCACTCATTGTTGGATGCGGGTGAATTGCATTCAAAATTTCATGCGCTGTAGTTTCTAATTTACGAGCAACTACTGCTTCTGCAATCATTTCTGTTACATTCATTCCAATCATATGACATCCTAAGAACTCACCGTACTTAGCGTCAAAGATTACTTTTACAAAACCTTCAGTTGCTCCAGCAGCAGATGCTTTACCACTTGCTACAAATGGGAACTTACCTACTTTAATTTCGTATCCAGCTTCTTTAGCTGCTTTCTCTGTGTAGCCTACACTTGAAATTTCTGGAGTACAGTAAGTACAACCTGGGATATTATTATAATCAATTCCTTCTGGTAAATGTGCATTCTTCTTTTCTAAATAAGCCATATGCTCTGCAGCATTGATCCCTTCTTTAGCAGCTACATGCGCCAAAGCTTGACCAGGAGAACAGTCACCAATTGCGTAAATGCCAGCAATACTTGTTTGTTGGTATTTGTCTACAATGATTCTTCCTTTGTCTGCCTTGATTCCGTTTTGCTCCAATCCAATATTCTCAATATTTGAAACCACACCAACAGCACTTAATAAAACATCTGCTTCTAAAGTAACAAAAGAACCGTCTTGTAATTTTACTTTTGCTTTCACACCAGCTCCTGTTGTATCTACTGATTCAACGGAAGAATTAGTCATGATTTCAATTCCTTGCTTCTTGTATTGCTTCTCTAATTCTTTAGAAATGTCCTCGTCTTCTACAGGTACAATTCTTGGTAAGAATTCAACAATAGTAACTTTAGTTCCCATGCTATTGTATACATAAGCAAATTCAACTCCTATCGCACCACTACCTACAATAATCATGCTCTTAGGTTGTTGCTCCATTACCATTGCTTCTCTATACCCTAATATTTTTTTACCGTCTTGCTTTAAGTTTGGCAATTCTCTTGAACGACCACCTGTTGCGATTACGATATATTTTGTATCTATTACTTGTGTTGTTCCATCAGCAGCTTTTACTTCTACTTTTCCTTTTGACTGAACTTTACCGTAACCCATGATAACGTCAATCTTATTTTTCTTCATTAGGAACTGAACGCCCTTGCTCATTTTGTCAGCAACCCCACGGCTACGCTTAATAACGGCGCCAAAATCATGGCTTACACCAGTAGCGGTTACACCATAATCAGCACTATGTTTTAAATACTCATATACTTGAGCACTTTTTAATAAAGCCTTTGTTGGAATACAACCCCAGTTTAAACAAACACCACCTAAACTTTCTTTTTCAATCACTGCTACTTTCAAGCCTAATTGAGAAGCACGGATTGCGGCAGGATATCCACCAGGACCACTACCAATAACGATTACGTCGTATGCCATATGAGCGTTAATTTATGAATTTTTAATAGGGTGCAAAAATACCCAGAAAATATGACTATTCAAAGAAAACTCGAACCATCTGGAAAAACCACTTATTGTCGTTTGGACGCTGCTTACCTATTTGGTTTTCGTCGTACTTGCTTAAACCAAATAATCCAGCCATATTTCCCCCACGTACCGCTATTTCAAGGTATCCAGCAGAGTTAAACCAGGCAATTTTGTCTGCAATAGGCACTTCCCCATAGTTCTTACTCAAAACCTCGATGGTTTCATTACGGGTAAATACGATTTTAAACGGCCTTCCTTTAGCATGTAAATCAAACTCTTCCTTCCGAATATTCACTACCACATTCTCAAATTGGTCAATAAATAGGATTTGCCCCTCCATCCAATTCGCTCCTAAAGTAGGCTGCATTGGATAAATTTCCTGAATTTGATCAATGGGTTCACCTGCATCTGCCATATTACCAGATGCAAAAAAGTAAGCTATGGACTCCACTATGCGCTCCGTAATTTGGATAAAAGTATGTGCGTTTTTACAGTTAATTTTTACAATATCTTTTGGCTTCAAACCCAACATCATAGTTAAGAAACCATTGTCTGGAGTGATAAAAAAATGACCGTTATAATGCGCGAAGAGTACGTGGTCCTGCGGAAATTGAAAGAAATTAACCATCACCAAATGCACGGTACCCTTGGGATAATATTTGGCAGCATTATTGAAAATATAAGCGCCTTGTTGATAGTTCTTACTCGATAAATAATGCGTTATGTCTGATACTGTGCAGCCAGGAATGGTTGACAATATTTGCCCCTTAATTGCGCCAATAATGAAATCCTCTTGGCCTATGTCAGATGTTAATGTTATAACGGGCATATCTACTTAGTAACGAATTAATTATGGTTTTATTTTACCAATACGCCATTCTTGAAAAAGAAATGATGCACCAATTTATCTGCCCAAGCAGGGAAAAACTTATTCATAAAAACAGTCTGCTTCCCTTTAAAAGTTAATACCAATGTTCTTTTTCTTTTTTGCATCGCTTTAATGATATGAACCGCACATTCCTCCGAACTCATCATAGCCCCTTCGTCCATTGGCGACTCACCTTGCGCTTTCGCATCTTTATTCAATGCCGCATTGCGAATATTAGAAGCTGTAAACCCAGGACAAACCCACATTACATGTGTTCCAGAACCAAATAATTCAGTTCTCAACGCTTCTAACCAACCATTCAGCGCATATTTAGACGCAGAATAGCCACTTCTGCCAGGCAAACCTCTATATCCTGCAATACTGGATACTCCTACAATGATTCCATTATTCTGTTGAATAAAAGGAAGCGCCGCTTTAGTAGTATATACAGTTCCCCAGAAATTTATATCCATTACATTTTTCAAAGTTGCTATAGAAACCTCGTTTACTAAGGCGCGCATTGACACTCCTGCATTGTTTATTAAAATATCTACCGTCCCCCATTTCGCAACGGTATTAGCTACAAAAGCTTCACACTGCGCTTGATTCGCTACGTCTACCTGCATGGTGAATAAAGACTCAGAAGGGTTTTGCTGCGCTAATAAGCTCAGTTTGTCTGCATTTCTGCCACAAGTAGCCACTTTGGCCCCTAAAGCTAAAAATTGTTGCACCAAAGATTTTCCGATTCCTTCAGAACCACCCGTAATTAAGACTACTTTTCCCGTGAAATTGGCCATGCGTATGAATTTGTACAAATGTACAATGTTAATTGAAGATGAATTACTTAGAACTAATTTTGATTGTTGAAAATAAAAGTGCCCAATTATTTGGATAGTTTTTATTTATGCTTATTTTTGCACTCCTCAAAAGGGAAAACGGTTAGAATTGGTAGCTCAGTTGGTAGAGCAATACACTTTTAATGTATGGGCCCTGGGTTCGAGTCCCAGCCAGTTCACAAAGCTTGTCACGAAAGTGACAAGCTTTTTTTATGCGAGACCACGAAACAAGCTTGCTTGATTGAGTGGATGAGCGTAAAAAAAGGCAACGAAGCGCGAAGCGGTTCGTTGAAAAGCTTTGGGTAAGGACGCCATTTAGGGAAGTCGGCGCAATGAAATGGAGCCGACAATCCCTAAATGTTTATGGCACGTTTTTGTAGACTTTTGTAGTTTATTCTGTGTCTAGGTTAATTAAATTTTTAATTAACCTTTTTATACACCCAAGTAATTACTAGACTTGAATCACAAAAAATTACAATGATTGGAATGTGAACGTCACACGCCAGCTGTTGTTTGAACCTACACCGTAATATCCACTAGAATAAGGAATAAGATATCCTATACCAGCAATACCAACATGGATAAGTCTAAATTGAGTACTACTATATGGCACTACATATAATAGTCCACCTTGACTGAGGTTGGTGATACTTCCAGAAGAAGAACTCAACCAAAGACTAGGCCAATTCCAACTACTTGTACCTACATCAGTAGAATAGGTGGCCTGCCCTGCTATAGAAGTATTAAATTGTAAACCGTTAGGTAAAGTAAATAAATAATCGCCCGAACCATTATTAGCTCCAGTAGTACTTCCGGCTGAAAACGTAAGTTGACATTTCCATGTTTTTGACCCAATCTGTTTATAACTGTAATCATTTACAGTTGTAGTTCCAATAGTTGGAGCTGTTGTAGTTGCATTCCATCCTACACTTTGGATTGTGCCAGCACTTGTCCAGTTAGGCTCTCTAAGACTTATCCATGAACTACCATTATAGTAATAAAAATCAGATGGAGCATCTGTCTGAAAGATTAATAACCCAGTTGTTGGGCCTGATATAGCTGCTTTTTGAGCTGCAGTCATTCTAGGAATTAAAACACCTTTTGTTGTTGAACTAATATCTAAAATTGCAGAAGCATCAGGTGAATTGGTTCCAATACCCACTTTTCCTGTAGTGTTATAAACATCATTACCACTTAATATCCATGGATTCACAATGGCGGATGACCCTATTTGCTCAATATTTGCATAAGTATAATTAGGAATAGTTTTAGCACTTGCTGTAGCTGCAATAACATTTAAAGCAATGGTTGTATTTACAGTAGGCGTATATATAATTTCACTTATACCATTACCCCCAGCAGGGCTGGCAAA
>CANCAY010000031.1 GCA_947374225.1 Chitinophagaceae bacterium
GACTCTTGTCCTTTTGGTCCACCTATACAAACCGCTTCGTCTGCGAATTTTACGTGCAAGCTATCTTTGTCAGCTGTAGAATAAACGGCAACCGTTTTAATTCCCATTTCTCTACAAGTTCTGATTATACGCAAAGCAATCTCGCCACGATTGGCTATCAATATCTTTTTAAACATTTGTTGGGGTTGAAATTTGATAATGGAGGTTCCTATGCAGGTTGTACCAAAAATAATGGTTGGTCAAACTCTACTGGACTTGCATCTTCTACCAATACTTTAACGATAGTACCTTTTACTTCACTTTCAATTTCGTTAAACAATTTCATGGCTTCAATGATACATACCACTTTACCTGGGCTCACTTCTGTTCCTTCCTCAGCTAATAATGGCTTGTCAGGAGAAGCTCTTCTATAAAAAGTTCCAATCATTGGACTCTTAATAGTAATTAAATTATCTACATCTGCTGGAGCTGCTGCTACTGGAGCAGAAGGTGCCGCGCTAGCCATAGCTACTGGAGCTGGGGCAGCATACATCTGAGCAGGTGCCGATGTCATTGTGATTTTATCTTCCTTTTGCTTTATTGTTACTTTACCATCTTTGTCCTCGATGCTAATTTCTCCAATATTACTCTTGTTTACAACCTTGATTAAATCGTGAATTTGTTTTAAGTCCATATTTGGCAATTTTGGGTAAAATTGGGGTTTTTTTATTAAAAATCACAAATAATGAGGCTTTTTTTATCAAAAACGGGCATTTTGTGCATAAAAATAGGGGACCCGATGTCCCCTATTCTGTCAATTTATAGTCCAAGTAAGACTAAAGAAAATTTCAAAAAATCTTAAGAGTGTAAATTTTTAAGGCCTTAAATTTAAAAAAGGCCATAAAAATTTACTTTACTCTTTCTACGTATTCGCCATTCTTAGTGTTAATCTTTACTTTCTCTCCTTCGTTAACAAACAAAGGCACCATAACTGTTGCTCCAGACTCTAAAGTTGCAGCCTTTAATGCACGCGTTGCAGTATCACCTTTAACGCCATTCTCACAATAAGTGATCAATACGTCGATTTTCTCTGGCAATTCAGCACCAATTGGTAATTCGGTCTCTGTATTCATAAATACGAATACTTCAGCACCTTCAATCAAATACTGAGGGGCGTCAATCATTTCCTCTGCCATAACGATTTGCTCGAATGTTTCGTTGTTCATAAGGTTATAACCGCTGTCATCCTTGTATAAAAACTGGAAAGTCTTCTTTTCAACACGAACTGGATAGATAGTTTCTCCACTATTCCAAGTCTTTTCAATAGATCTCTTATTGTCCACCCCTTTCAATTTAGCCCAGATTTTTGCAGCTGCACGAGCTGTCTTATTCTCTCCAAACTCAACCACAGTGTATAAGTTATTGTCTAATTTCAAGATCATCCCACGACTAATGTCTGATGTTGTTGCCATAAATTTAATTTTTGTTTTGTCTTTGCGAGGGACAAAAGTACTACTTGAAAGCCATTTATAAAAAAACCTAGAATTTTTGTTGGAAAATAAGGGTAAAAAAAGGGGTTTTAGCCTATTTTTGCGGCACAAATAACAAATTCAGTCCTCATGTCAGTATTAGTTAACAAAAATTCGAAGGTGATTGTACAAGGTTTTACCGGTACAGAAGGTAGTTTCCATGCAAGTCAAATGATAGAATATGGTACTCAGTTAGTAGGTGGTGTAACTCCAGGCAAAGGCGGTTCTACACATTTAGATCGACCCGTTTTTAATACGGTTGCTGACGCAGTAAAAACTACAGGTGCAGACGTTAGTATTATTTTTGTACCTCCTGCTTTTGCAGCTGATGCAATTATGGAAGCAGCTGATGCAGGTATCGCTTTAGTAGTATGTATTACAGAAGGTATTCCAGTTCAAGATATGGTGAAAGCTAAAAACTTTTTACAAGGAAAAACTACAAGATTAATTGGACCAAACTGTCCAGGTGTAATCACAGCTGACGAAGCAAAAGTAGGTATCATGCCAGGATTTATTTTCAAGAAAGGAACTATTGGTATCGTTTCAAAGAGCGGTACATTAACATATGAAGCAGCTGACCAAGTTGTAAAAGCTGGTTTAGGAATTACTACTGCAATTGGTATTGGTGGTGATCCAATTATTGGAACTACAACAAAAGAAGCGGTAGAATTATTAATGAACGACCCTGAAACAGAAGGTATCATTATGATTGGTGAGATTGGTGGTAGCATGGAAGCAGACGCTGCGAATTGGATTAAAGACAATTTAAGAAAACCTGTTGTAGGATTTATTGCTGGTCAAACAGCGCCTCCAGGACGTCGTATGGGTCATGCTGGTGCAATCATTGGTGGTGCAGACGATACTGCAGAAGCTAAAATGAAAATTATGGCTGCATGTGGGATTCACGTATGTGCTAGCCCTGCTGACATTGGAAAAACAATGGCTGCTGCTTTAAAGAAATAATTATTTAAGCCTCTCTGAGACTTTTGTAAATAAATGTTTTACCGAATCCCCTAGCAATAAATGTTAGGGGATTTTTTTATTGTAAATTTGTTCTATGAAGTATCCACCCAACGAAAAAGTTTCCTATTTAATTGTAGGGCAAGGATTAGTTGGAACTTGGATGAGCTATTATTTATCGCAACAATCAATTAGTTTCAAAATACTAAATGATCCTGCTACGCCCTCCGCTTCGTCTGTAGCTAGTGGCGTTATTAATCCCGTTACAGGAAGGCGAATTGTTCAAACTTGGATGATAGACGAATTACTACCTTTCGCAATTGACGCTTACACTCAAATTGGAAAACTCATTGGCGAGCAGGTCATACAACATGCCCCAGTTATTTCGATACACCCTTCCGAACAAATGAAGGATAGTTTTGAATTTCGTTTGACGCATGACAATGTTTATTTAGCGCAAAATAAAATGGAAGACTGGCTAAACTATTTTAAAATTCCATTTGGAACTGGGCAGATAAATGAATGTTATTGGTTAGACTTAAATACGCTCTTACAAAAATGGAATACAAAATTAATATCGAACAATCATTTGCTAAATGAAAAATTCGAAATGGACGATTTGCAAATATTAGAAAATGGAGTGCAATGGAAAAATATACAAGCTGACCATATTGTATTTTGTGATGGCAATAATAGTATGCAAAATAAATATTTTAATTGCCTACCCTTTGCACCCAATAAAGGAGAAGCATTAATTGTTCAAATTAAAGGCTTGCCTAATAATCATATTTACAAAAATAATGTGTCCATTGTGCCATGGAAGGATGACTTATTCTGGGTAGGTTCTAATTATGAATGGACATTTGAAAATAATTTACCAAGCGCCGCATTTAAAGAAAAAATGATTGCCGCATTGGATAGCTTACTTACAATTCCTTATACTATAATAGATCATATAGCGGGTATTCGACCAGCCAATACACAAAGACGACCGTTCGTAGGCACCCATCCCAACTTGCCACAGTTAGCTATTTGTAATGGAATGGGGACCAAGGGTTGTTCTTTAGCCCCTTATTTCACAAAACAATTAATTTCGCATATCGAACAAGGCCAAGCTATACATGCAGAAGCTGACGTTCATAGATTTAGTCGACTTTTTTAAAAATTAAAATCAAACTAATTTAAACTATTAAAGCAATACTCATGAGTGATAAAAAAGAATTTTATAATATTCCCATTTCCTATCGTAAAATGGAAAATCTACATATTGTATTTTGGTTATTTAAAGATATTGCATGGTGTATGTTTTGGAAACCATTGGGCATTGCAATGATTGTTCCAACATTAGCTATCTCAATTATTATTGCATGGAGAACTAGACAGATTTTTTCTGAACTATGTCATAATGTCGCTATCACTGTTTGGATTAGCGCCAACTCATTTTGGATGTGTAGTGAATTTTTCGGAGTTGACAATATAGTAGTGTTTAATACCATTACAGTGAAACATCTTGCTATGATTCCATTTGTAACCGGCGTATTAATACTTGCTTATTATTATCTTATTTACAAGCCAAAACATAAAGAGGAACCTGCTACTTTATAAGTACTTCTTTAATCGGTAAGCTTGGAATGAAGTTAGTAATCCTAAACTAGCGATTGTCAAAAATGCCCATCTTAATCCAATGGCTTGAGACAAGAACCCAATTATTGGAGGTCCAATTAAAAAGCCAAAAAATCCTATAGAAGAAACGGAAGCTAATGCAATGCTTACTTTGCTAGCTTCTGTTGTTTTTCCAACTGTTCCATAGATAGTTGGTATGACAGACGATACTCCAAATCCTACCAACATAAAGCCAATACTGCTTATTATAATTTGAGGAAATGCTACTGCTACAATTAGTCCAAAAGTCACAATCAAGCCGCTTAAAATTAGCTGCTTTCTAGCACCCCAGTAATTTATTAGTTGATCGGCGAACATTCTTCCCGTAGTCATGCAAGCCATAAAACTGATATACCCAATAGTGCGCCATTGATCCGCTACTTTTACTACATTCTGAAAGTACACCCCACTCCAGTCAAACATCATCCCCTCACAAATCATATTACTTAATGCAACCAATCCAAATTGTAACATTAAAGGGCTTGGCTTAGCCCACATTTTACCAACTGGTTGTTTATTAGTTTCGCTTGGTAATAAATAGCCATGTGAGAAAAATAAAAATATCCAACCAGCAATGGCAACAGTTGAAAATTGTTGCAAAGGCGAAATAGATTGCGCTACAAAAAAGCCGCCTAATAAACCACCAACAAATCCAGCCATACTCCAGAATCCATGGAACATGGAGATAATACTTTTCTCAAATAATTTAGACAAAGCTGCTGCTTGTGTATTCACTGATACATTAAACATATTACCCGCCATGCCAAATAAAAATAAACAAATAGCTAATTGAAAAGTATTGGTTGCAATACCCAAACTCACTAAAGTAATGGGATAAATAATAGCAGCAATACTGACAATTCTTTTGCTACCATATTTAGAGGTTAAACTTCCTGAAATAGGGATACCTATAAAAGAGCCAATGGGAAGAAAAAATAACAATCCTCCAAAAGCACCATCACTTAAACCTAAATGCATTTTAATGTCCGGAATACGACTAGCCCAGCTAGAAAAGCATAAGCCAGTTAGGAAGAAAAAGCCTGATAGTATGATTCGTCTTGTTTTTGGTGATATTGTAGCTGCTGTCATGCTGCAAAGATGTATAATTTATGGGAATTGGGCTATATTTGCAGTCCTATCATATTTCAATAGTTTCATATGTATCGTACACACCATTGTGGAGAGTTAAATATTCAGTCTGTTAATCAACAAGTAACCCTAGCTGGTTGGGTTCAAACCATTCGTAAATTTGGCGCCATCACTTTTGTGGACCTAAGAGACCGTTATGGTATTACACAGTTATTAATGGGCGAAGAATTACAAGCGCAATTAGACGCTCAACCTTTGGGCCGTGAATTTGTGATTCAAGTTAAAGGATCGGTAATTGAACGCTCTAGTAAAAACTTAAATATTCCAACTGGAGAGATTGAAATTAAAGTGACTGAGTTTAAAATATTAAACGCTTCTATAGTTCCTCCATTTACAATTCAAGACGACACGGACGGTGGTGATGATATTAGAATGAAATATCGCTATTTAGATTTAAGAAGAAACGCAGTTAAGAAAAATATTGAATTACGTTATAGCGTGAATCGCGCAACTAGAAATTACTTGCACGATAAAGGCTTTATGGATATTGAAACTCCTTTTTTAATTAAGTCTACACCCGAAGGTGCACGTGACTTTGTGGTTCCAAGTAGAATGAATGAAGGTGAGTTTTATGCATTACCTCAATCTCCTCAAACCTTTAAGCAATTATTAATGGTGAGTGGTTACGACCGTTACTATCAAATTGTAAAATGTTTTAGAGACGAGGATTTAAGAGCAGACAGACAACCAGAATTTACTCAGATTGACTGTGAGATGAGTTTTGTGGAACAAGAAGACATTTTAAACATGTTTGAAGGTTTGATTAAAAGCATTTTCAAAGACGTTAAGAATATAGATTATACGGAGCAAGTACAAAGAATGACATGGGAAGACGCTATGTGGAATTATGGTAATGATAAACCAGATATTCGTTTTGGAATGGACTTGTGCAATTTGAAAAAACCAGCCCACGTATTTTCAGATAAGGAAGACAAAGCTGCATTAATTAATGGCGTTGACTTTAAAGTATTTGACGAAGCGGAAACTGTAATTGCTATTGCAGCGCCAGGATGTAGCGAATACTCTCGTAAGCAAACAGACGAATTATCGGAGTGGGTGAAGCGTCCTCAAATTGGCATGAAAGGTTTGGTATTTATTAAATGTAATGCAGACGGAACCTTTAAAAGCAGTGTAGATAAATTTTACTCAGAAGATAAATTAAAAGCGATTGCGGCTGCTACCAATGCAAAAGCAGGAGACCTTATTTTAATATTAGCAGGTGCAGAAGAAAGAACACGTAAAGCTATTAGTGAATTACGTTTAGAACTAGGGAAGCAATTAGGTTTCCGTAAAGAAGATGAGTTTAAATTATTATGGGTAATGGACTTCCCATTATTTGAATATGATGAAGAAGGCAACCGTTGGGTAGCAAGACACCATCCGTTTACTTCTCCTAAGCCCGATCATATCGACATCATGATTAATAATGCACCTGAAATTAAGGATGCTGCAAAATATTTAGAACACCCTTATGCTAATATTAAAGCCAATGCTTATGATATGGTATTAAACGGAAATGAAATTGGCGGTGGTTCTATCAGAATATTCCAAAGAAACTTACAAGAAAAAATGTTTGCAGCTTTAGGTATGACACCAGAAGAAGCGAATCATAAATTTGGTTTCTTATTAGGTGCTTTTGAATACGGCGCACCTCCTCATGGTGGTATCGCATTTGGTTTTGATCGTTTATGTGCTTTATTAGGTGGCAGTGAGAGCATTAGAGACTTTATTGCCTTCCCTAAGAATAATAGTGGACGTGATGTAATGTTAGACGCACCAAGTAGTATTGACGATAAACAATTTGAAGAATTACATATCAAATTAAATTTAAAATAGAAGTATGCCCAATAATTTAAAATTGTATACGGTACTCTCCTACTTTTTAATACCCATTTCATTATTCTTTGGATTCTTAGACGGTATATTTTTATTGTCCGCCATCACCAATCCAAGCATTCTGATTTTCGTATTCGTAATTGCCTGTTTGGTTATTTATACATTTGCAAGTTTTAAGTTTTTAAAACAAGGTGTAGAGAAAGAACAAGACCTTAGCACTAAATTGAAAGATTGGATTAAAGTGAACGCTTATGTGAGTTTATTTTTATGTAGTTTATTCTTTATAAATTCAATTAGCATCCTAATGTCTTCTGACATGACTTTGTTAAAATATATAGACGAATTAATGCTACAACAACCCGGCTTACCTCCGGAAGCAACTGCAGCCTTGATTTTATCTGTATTGAAAATTGCTGCCGTATTCTTATTAATTACAGGTATGATTGGCTTGGTTCACATTAGAACCACTTTAAGACTTGTTAAACAATATGACCACTTGTTCAAGTAGCCCTGGTTATTTTGTATCTTTATACAGATGAATCCTTCTATTCCATTAGCCGAAAGATTACGTCCGCAAACCCTTGCTGACTTAGTTGGACAAGCACACTTGTCTGGGGAAAATAGTGTACTCCAAAAAGCCATTGCAAAAGGCAAAGTGCCTTCTATGATATTATGGGGACCTCCTGGCGTTGGTAAGACAACCTTAGCTAATATTATTGCCACCACTTTTAATAGCGCCTATTATCAGCTTAGTGCCATTAGTAGCGGTGTGAAAGAACTAAGAGAGGTAATTGAAGAAGCTAAAACCAAAGATGGAGCCATATTATTTATTGACGAGATACACCGATTCAATAAAGGACAACAGGATGCATTACTAGGCGCTGTAGAAAAGGGGATTATTACTCTAATTGGAGCTACTACCGAGAACCCAAGCTTTGAAGTGAATAGCGCCTTACTTAGTAGATGCCAGGTTTTTATTTTAAAAGCTTTGGATAAAACTGGATTGGATCAATTAGTACAACAAGCAATTCAAAAAGACGATTTATTTAAAAAGCAAACAATTGAAATTAAAGAAACAGAAGCCTTATTTCAGTTATCAGGTGGCGACGGACGTAAATTATTGAACCTATTAGAACTAGCTACGGAAGCCTTGATTGGCACTTCAAAATCTAAAGAACCACTTGTATTGACCAATGACTGGGTGATGGAAGTGGCTCAAACTAATATTGCACTCTACGATAAGAACGGAGAAATGCATTATGATATTATTTCTGCTTTTATTAAAAGTATGCGTGGCTCTGATCCCAATGGTGCTATCTATTGGCTTTCAAGAATGATAGCAGGTGGAGAAGACGTGAAATTTATAGCTAGACGCATGTTGATATTTTCGAGCGAAGACATTGGCAATGCCAATCCTAATGCCTTTTTATTAGCGAATAGCTGTTTTGATGCTGTAAATAAAATTGGCTACCCAGAAAGTAGAATTATACTTTCACAATGTGCCATCTACTTAGCTAGTTCTGCAAAAAGCAATGCTGCTATAGAAGCTATTGACAAAAGTTTGTCCCTAGTTAGTAAAACAGGCAATCTTCCAGTGCCATTGCATTTAAGGAATGCCCCTACTAAATTAATGAAGGATTTATCCTACGGAAAAGACTATAAGTATTCTCATATGGGTGAAAATAATTTCTTAGAACAAGAATACTTACCAGACGAAATAAAGGGCACTACCTTATTTCAACCTCAGAAAAATGCTAGAGAACTAGAATTGAAAAAGTTTTTGAGTGAACGTTGGCAAGGCAAGTATGGATATTAGGAGTTTTATAAAATATAAAACTCCTAATATCCATCTCTTATAATTTATTAAGGATATTAAGAAATTTTCTCTGGAACAGCGCGACCTACAATGCCTGCTGCTGCACCTCTGTCTCCACCTTCGTGGTACTCAGCGTCTTCGTTTACATCCCATAGGTCAAACAATTCTTTACCCGCAATTATATTCTTAGCAGCCAACATAGCTGTCATCATACTATGGTCTTGATTATTGTATTTATGCATGCCATTACGGCCTACTAAATATAAACCCTTGTATTGCTTTAACGCTTCACGAATCAAATTCAAATGATCCTTGTATTCGTGATCGTATACTGGATATGCTTTTGGTTGTCTAACTACATAACCATCCACTACTGCAGAAGGTTTAGTTAATCCAATTTGATCAATTTCTTTAGTACCTAATGCAATTAATTCTTCATTGCTACTAGTCCACAAACCATCTCCTTCAAAACAGAAATACTCTAGTCCATAACAAGCCATTTCAGGATCTGGAACCATGAATGGACTCCATGACTTAAAGTTTTGAATTCTTCCCACTTTTACATTTGGTTCGTGAATGTAAATCCAGTTATCACTAAATGCATCTTGATCCTTGCAAATTAAAACTACTGTCAAGAAATCTCTATATTTTAATTGACTTGCTGCATGTAATACTTCTGCACTAAATGCTGGCGCTACAGCTGGGATTAATTCACGCATTGGAGCAGAAGATAATACATAATCAAACCCTTCTAATACTGCACCTGTTGAAGTATATACTTTCCAGCTATCCCCTACTTTCTCAATTTTATTCACGCCAGTGTTCATCTCAATTTTAACACCTAATGCTTTGCTCTTCACAACACATTCTTCCCACATCATACCAGGACCTAATTTTGGATAACGGAAAGAGTCAATCAATGTTTTTATAACATCTCCCTTGCTCTTCTTACCTGATGGTTTAAATAAAGCATTCCAAACCGCACTACTTAAAGACAAACCTTTAATACGTTGTGCTGCCCAGTCTGCAGAAATTTCTTTACAAGGAATACCCCATACTTTTTCTGTATAGGTTCTGAAAAATATATTAAATAATCTTTTACCAAATTGATTCGTTACCCAGTCTTCAAAATTCTGCGGGTCTTTAACAGGAAATAATTTTGCCATTAAATAACTCATCACACATAAAAAGCTTTCGAAAATACCTAATTTCATTAGGGCTTCAAATGCCGCCAATGGATAAGAGAAAAACTTTTTATTATAAAAAATTCGAGAGCTTCTCGGACGCTCTAGTAATTCATCTGCTAAAATTTCAGTCCAGAAATCTTCTACTTCTTTTGACTTTGAAAAAAAGCGGTGACCGCCAATATCAAAGTGATATCCTTTATAAGATTCTGTTCTTGAAATACCTCCCACATATTGAGGGTCTTTTTCAAACACCGTTACGTCCTGTGCCGCTTTTCCTAATAAATAGGCAGCGGTTAAACCTGCTGGACCTGCACCAATAATGGCTACTTTTTTGCTCATGGAGGAAGATAATTTGGGCAAAATTGCAAAAATATATTGGGATTGCCATCATTATTGCTAATAGAGTTTATATTATGCCCTATTTTTGTGAATATGTCAACTAATTCAACCTTTCAGTGGGTAACAAAGCCCTTTTCAGCACTTACAGTAGACGAACTTTATGCAATACTTCGCCTAAGAAGTGAAGTATTTGTTGTGGAACAAAACTGTGTGTTTTTAGACATGGACAATAATGATCAAATTGCTTATCATACAATGGGATGGATTGGCAATGAGCTAGTTGCCTCTACTAGACTTTTTGACGTGGACCAAAGTTACAAAGGCTACCAAAGTATTGGTCGAGTGGTAGGTTCTCCTAAGCACAGAGGAATTGGTGCCGGTAAAGCATTAATGCAATATTCAATTGCAGAATGTGAAAGACTTTTTGGGAAGCACCCCATTAAAATTGGTGCACAATTATACCTTAAGAAGTTTTACGAAGAACAAGGATTTGAACAAGCTGGCGAAATGTATTACGAAGACGCGATTGAACATATCCCAATGATTCGAAAATAATATTATTGCATTTCTAATGCTAAATATTTAGCTGTATGTGATTTTGATTTTTTTACCATATCTTCTGGTGTACCTTTAAATTGAATCACACCACCCCCACTTCCGCCTTCTGGACCTAGGTCAATTAAGTAGTCCGCTACTTTAATCACATCCATATTATGTTCAATAACTAATACCGTGTTGCCTCTTTCTACTAATCGATTCAACACACCAATCAATAGTTTAATGTCTTGGAAGTGCAGTCCAGTAGTAGGCTCGTCTAAAATGTAAAAAGTCTTACCTGTATCTTTTTTTCCTAATTCAGTTGCCAATTTCACACGCTGTGCTTCTCCTCCACTTAATGTAACTGCAGACTGCCCTAATGTGATATAACCTAAACCAACATCCTGTAATACTTTTACTTTTCTATAAATAAATGGAACCGCTTGGAAAAATTCACAAGCTTCTTCTACTGTCATATTTAATACATCACTTATTGACTTTCCTTTATATCTAATTTCTAAAGTCTCTCTATTGTAACGCTTTCCTGAACACTTTTCACAATGGACATATACGTCTGGCAGAAAATTCATTTCAATCACACGCATTCCTCCACCTTCGCAAACCTCGCATCTTCCACCCTTTACATTAAATGAAAAACGGCCTGCTTGGTACCCTCTAATTTTAGCTTCCGGCACCGATGCAAACAAGGTTCTAATATCTGTAAAGAACCCGCAATAAGTTGCCGGATTACTTCTTGGAGTTCTTCCTATTGGTGATTGATCAATCTCAATTACTTTATCTATATGCTCTAAGCCTGTCACAGCCTTAAATGGCATGGGCTTGGTCTTACTTTTATAACAATATTGTGACAGTATCGGATATAATGTCTCATTAATTAAAGTAGACTTCCCACTTCCACTCACCCCGGACACTACCGTGAATGTTCCCAATGGAAAATCACAGTCTACTTTTTGTAATGTATTTCCAGTAGCCCCTTTTATACTAATCGTCTTTCCATTGCCCTTTCTTCTTTCTGCAGGAACTTCAATCATTTTTTTACCTGCTAAATACAATGCGGTGTCAGATTTTAATTTGACAATTTCTTTAGGAGTTCCTTGTGCAACAATATGTCCCCCATGTATACCTGCGCGAGGGCCAATATCCACTAGATAATCGGAAGCCATCATAATATCCTTATCATGCTCCACAACCAATACGGTATTCCCTATATCTCTTAATTGCTTCAATGCAACAATTAGTCTTTGATTGTCTCTCTGATGTAATCCAATAGAAGGCTCGTCTAATATATAAGTAATGCCTTGTAATTGAGATCCAATTTGTGTAGCCAATCTAATTCTTTGCGACTCTCCTCCACTCAATGACTTAGAGGGTCTACTTAATGACAAATAAGACAAGCCTACATTCATTAAAAAAGAAATTCTATCGTCTATCTCTTTTAAAATACCTGCTGCTATGAGTGTATCCTTCTTATCTAATTTTACAGGCAGTTTTTTAAACCACAATTGCAAATCATCTAAGTGCATGTCATTTAAAGCTGCAATATTTTGCTCATTCACTTTAAACCATAAACTTTCTTTTTTCAACTTAGCACCTCCACATGTTGAACAAGTATTCATTTCCATAAAACTTTCCACCCAAGCTTTTAAATGCTCTGTACTTTGAGAAGAGGTAAACCATCTTTTAAGCATGGATACGATACCCTCATAACTACCCGTGAAAGTATCTGGTATGTTTTCGTCATTCAAATCCAAGTCTAATGAATTGGATATATTTTTATCGCCAAATAATATTAGATCTAATTGCTCTTTAGTTAAACTACTTATGGGTTTGTCTAAACTAATTTTATATTTTTTAGCAAATTGTTTTACTTGATTAAATACACTCGCTTCTCTAGCTTCTCCTAATGGCACAACGGCCCCATCGTTAATACTCAATGCCATGTCTGGCATTATTAATTGCATGTCTATGGCATATACATTTCCAAGCCCTTTACAATTTGGACAAGCCCCATAGGGGGAATTAAAAGAGAAACTATTGGGAGAAGGTTCTTCATAACTTAATCCTGTAGCCTCACACATTAGTTGTTTGGAATACTGAACTACTTTCGTTTTTCCTTCCACTAGTAAGAACATTAATCCATTTCCCATTTTAAGACATTGTCCAACACTCTCAGATAGACGTGTCTTCATGGCGTCAGTCACTGGGATGCGATCTACCACAATTTCTATATCGTGAATCTTATATCTATCCACTTGAAACTTAGGTCTTATCTCCATAACCTCACCATCCACTCTTGCTTTTACAAAGCCCTTCTTTCTAATTTCTTCAAACAATTCTCTATAATGCCCTTTTCTGCCTCTCACAACAGGAGCTAAAAGATTTATTTTTTGATCCTTAAACTGGGTAAATATATTATGTACAATCTCGGCCTCAGAAAATTTCACCATGGGTTTGCCAGTATTGTAACTATAGGCTTTACCTATTCGAGCATATAACAACCTTAAAAAGTCATATAATTCAGTAACCGTTCCAACCGTAGACCTAGGATTTTTATTAGTCGTTTTTTGCTCAATAGCAATTACTGGTGAAAGTCCTGTTATTTGATCTACGTCTGGTCGCTCCATTTGCCCCATAAACTGACGCGCGTAGGCACTAAAACTTTCCATATAGCGTCTTTGACCTTCATTATATATAGTATCAAAGGCCAGGGAGGATTTACCACTCCCACTAACTCCTGTAAAAACAACTAATTCGTTTTTAGGAATTGATATATCAAAATTTTTCAGGTTGTGCTCTCGGGCACCAATTACTTTTATTTGTTCTTTTTCTTGGCTCATGTAGATAGGTAAAGTTATAACAACCATTTAAATAATTAGTTGACTAAACACCCTAAGATTTGTAATTTTGTGTAACTATTTCAGATAGTTAATCAATATGAACATCCATAATCACGTACAATATAAAACAGCCAGGGTCATTTCGCTTATATTGGCTTTTATTTTGATGGTTAGTAGCCTAATTTGGGGGCGTGAAACCTTGTTTTTACTTTTTAATAAGAATCTGGGTACCATTACAGACAGTTTTTTTGTTATTTGTAGCAATTTGGCCGAAGGTTGGATCTGGATTCCTTATTTAATCATTGTATTTGGTCTTTTTAAGAAAGACTGGCAATTCATTTTCCTGAATTTTGTGTTCTCCACCCTATTCACTCAGGTTCCAAAACAATTGTTTTTCGACAAAATAACTAGACCAATTGCAAGCAATATACCCAAGTCATTCATCCACACAGTCAATGGTGTTGAAATGCATACTTTAAATAGTTTTCCTTCCGGGCATACCGCAACAGCATTTACCCTATTTCTTTTAACGGTCTATTTATTTGAAAATAAATGGGCTTTGATTTTAGGTTTAATTTATGCTGTATTATGTGGCTATTCAAGAGTCTACCTTGGTCAACATTTTCCATTGGATTTAGGGGGTGGTATTTTAGCGGCAATTTTGTCCATAGAAATTTCTAAAAGAATTCGTAAAATATAATTAAGATGTTTAAAAAAATTAGTACCCTATTTTTTACTATCCTATTGGCAACTGCTTCCTTTAGCCAGGATACAACACAACAAATTATTGTTGGTCGCAAGAATGATAAAAGTCAAATAAATAAGCCCTATGTAATTTTGATATCTGCAGACGGATACCGTTCTGACTTTACAGAGTTATATGATGCCACATTTTTAAAATCTATTGCCAAAATAGGAGTTACTGCCAGTTTTATGACACCCTCCTTCCCTTCTTTAACTTTTCCAAATCATTATTCTATTGTAACAGGTATGTATCCTGCACATCATGGATTAGTAGACAATACTTTTTATGACAAAGCAAGTGGAAAAGAATATCGTATGGGCAATAAGCAAATGGTAGCAGATGGGAAATGGTATGGTGGCACTCCATTATGGGTATTGGCTGAAAAGCAAAAAATGTTATCTGCAAGTTATTATTGGGTAGCAAGCGAAGCCGATATTCAAAACACTAAACCTACTTACTATTATATTTATAACGAGAAAACCTCTATTGCTAATAGAATCAAAGAAGTTAAAAATTGGTTGACCTTGCCAGCGGAACAACGACCACATATGATTACTTTTTATTTTCCTCAAGTAGACCACGAAGCACATACTTATGGTCCTAATGACCAACATGTAGCAGATGCTGTAAAATTTGTAGACAGTAGTGTAAATGCATTGCAAGCAGAATTAGCAACTCTGCACTTACCTATTAATTATATTTTTGTATCAGATCATGGCATGACTAAAGTGGATAATGAAAACACCATGCGCATGCCTGTAGCAATTGACACTGCTGCATTTAAAGTACCATGGGGAGATGCCTTAATTCATTTATATGCAAAAGATGCTTCTAAAATTCAATCTACCTATGAAGCATTGAAAAAAGATACTTCAATTTCTGTTTATAAATTAGACGAGACTCCTGCTTATTGGCATTCTAAAACAAGCGACGACAAATACAATCGTTTAGGTGATTTAATCGTAGTACCTCATTTACCAAAAGTGTTTAATTTTTCTACCCGCAAAACTACACCAGGGAAACACGGATTTGACAATCACACTGTTGACATGCGTGCAACTTTTATTGCTTGGGGCCCCGCATTTAAAAAAGGATTACAAATTGGTGATTTTGAAAATGTAAATATCTATCCTTTAGTTGCTCATATTCTAGAATTAAAATATGACGAGACAAGTATTGATGGGAAATTTGAAGTACTAAAGAAGACTTTGAAGCAATAGGAATTCGTTTTTTAATTTTAATCATGAATACATCTAATAGCAAACCCGCCTGTATTTAAACCAGGAGAGACTGTTAGATTGTCGTCATTGTAGTTTAATTGTGCAAAATAAACTTTTGTTCCAGTTGGTGTTGCGCTCCAGAAAAGGGCACTATTATTAAGTGAATTACTAAATGAACTTCCAGACCCGATATATCCATTACCAACAGCATTAAATCTTGTTGAATTGTTGGCTCCTGTATTTGGCGAAGTCCAAGCAACAGTTCCCGTTTGTTTTAATTTACCCCCTCCAGCTACAACATAACTAACTGGTGTACCTCCAATAAAATTTTGTAAAATCAACCAGTCATTATAAGTAGGTACATGATAGTTTACAGGACATACATTTAAACTATTATTTACTACAGACCAATTATACAGTTTTCCATACACGGCATTATTACCTGCATCTAAATTATTATAAATCCATCCTGGGGTTCCAGTATTGGAAGACCAGTTCAAATTTGTAGTCGCTTGAGGAATTGGAGTACCGTCGTTAAAAGTAGTTACATCTAGATTTTTCAACATCCATATTTGTGTACCAATTCGTCCATCAGGTCCGATCAAAAAACCCTGAGGCATTACTTGTGCTATCAAACCATTACAAATAAAAAAAGCTCCTATAATTAAACTAAATAGTTTTTTCATCTTAAAAATTTTGAACAATAGTTGCATAATAAGTAGCGCCATCATAAATCAATGTCACAATATCTAACTTGCCAGTAGTGGGTGTAATATCGGGCGCTGACCCTCCAGCCCATTTCCATGCTGCCGGGAATGTGACATTCCAATTTCCAGTACCTGTTTGTAAAAACTTAATTAAGTAAGTACCTACAACTGGATTGGTTAAAGTAAGTGTTGTAATATTCAATCCAGTATTAACAGTAAATACATTTCCAGTACTTAAATCAATTGTTGTGGTGGCCGCCGCAGTTATGGCAGTAGGCATGGTTAGTTTAAAACGTTTTGCTGTAATATCCCCGCTTGAGATAATCGAACCTGTTGCTGTTATAGTTCCTGTATTAATACTAGTAGCATTGGCATCACCCAATGTTGGCGTAATCAAAGTAGGACTAATAGCTCGAACTATATTCCCTGTACCAGTTGTTGAAGTGGTACTTAATAAACCAGCCGCTGTATTAGTAACAATGCCTGAAACATTTAAACCTGTTAAGGTAATGCCAGCAAATATTGGATTAGAGTTTGTTGCAACAGCTTGTCCAATGGTAACTGTATTTCCACCTGTAATAACTACACCTGTTCCACCTGCAATAGTAGTCTGTTTACCATTGAAAGAATTCCAGTCGGTAGATGTTAAATAACCATTTGAACTTGTAGTTGCAGAAGGAATTGAAATAGAATTAAGTGTTCTAGATAATGGAGCGGTAAATGTCAATGCATTTTCAAAATCTGTTCCTGCAGTTGCAACTGAAACAACACCAGATCCATTTGCTTTTAAAATCCCATTATTATTTCCCGCACCCCCATGGTATGCATCTATAATACTTCCAAGCCAAGTTCCGGTTGTGATAGACCCAACTGTAATTATTGCATTCGATCCAATAGCAGGAGCAGCTCCAATGGTATTATAAGAAATTGTTTTGGCAACGGATCCGTTAAAAGTAGTAGTTGTTATCCCACCGGCTCCACTATCATCAAATGTAATAGGACTTGGTACTGGCGCATAAATATTGATATTCGAAGAACCATCAAAAGGAACCCCATTTATATTTTTTGTGGCAGCCAGCTTAGTGGAAGTTCCTGCATTGGCTGTAGTGGCTTGATTAAGAATCGGAATGTCAGACGCTAAAATAGATCTAAAAACTGGAGTTCCATTTGCTGCATTAGGAGCAGCATAAAAGTATTTACTTGTCTGCGAACCAAATGGAGCTTGAAAATCTACACCTGCAGATGCTGCTGTAACATTTCCACTGCCGTCTGCTTTTAAAATTCCATTTACTACTCCCGCTCCCCCATGACTTGCATCTATAACTGTTCCCTGCCAATCGCCAGATGTAATAGTCCCCAATGTGGTTATATTACTAGAACCTGCTGCTGGAGCGGCACCAATGGTGTTATAGGAAATTGTTCTTGCAATGGAACCATCAAAACTAGTTGGACTTGCCAATCCTAATCCACTATTATTAAAAGTTACTGCATTGGCATTTGTAGAAGCAATAGTAATATCCGCAGTTCCATCAAATGCAATTCCATTTATGTTTTTGGTAGCTGCTAATTTTGTTGCAGTAGCCGCATTACCTGTTGTATTTTGATTTAAAATTGGAACATCATTTACTACAATGGCTCTAAAGGAGGGATTGGAGTTAACACCCGATACAGGTCCTGCAAAAATAGTATTAGCAGCTTGCGTTCCAAATGTTCCTAATTTATTATTAAAGGTATTCCAGTCTGCAGCTGTGATGTATCCTGCACCACTTGTAGTTGCAGCAGGCATTGAAATCACACCAGTGGTTGATGAATAGGCAACTGGACTGGTTGCACTAATAATTGACTTAGCTCTTGCTGGAGTATAATATAAATTAGAACCTTCATTAATATCGGAAGTAGTTAATACAATACTACCTGTTGTATAACCATTTACAGAAGAAACCGCTGCAGGCATTAGAAGCTCAAGCCAATTACCCAAAGTAGACGCGGGCAACCCACTCAAAACATAGTTTTTGCTATTATCAGTTCTTATGGCAATACTTCCTACAACAGCACTAGAAAGTGCTAACATCGCAGATTCACTTGTTACCACATATCCACTGGAAAAAGAAATAGCAGGAATTTGAGAAGTAGGAATTTTACCAGATGCATCTAAACTAGCTACACCATCATGCACCCCTTTTTCACTGAAATTAATTTTATTATTAAAACTTGACCAATCTGCATTACTTAAATAACCACTCACTGAAGCTGAAGCCGACGGCAATGTAATTGTATTTGAAGTATTAGACAAGGGACTTGTAAAACTTAATGGAGCTTGATAGTCAGTTCCTGCAACAGCATTACTAACATTACCAGATCCATCTGCTTTCAAAATACCATTTACTGTTCCTGCACCACCATGACTTTCCCCAATGGTGGTTCCAGACCAAGTTCCTGTTGTTATAGTTCCAAGCGTAGTGATATTTGCAGACCCTGCTGTTGGAGCTGCCCCAATGGTATTATATGAAATAGTTTTAGCAGCAGAACCATTAAATGTTGTTGTAGAAACTGCTCCAGTACCACTATTATTAAATGTAATTGGATTCACTGTATTGGTAGCAATAGTAATATCTGAAGCACCATCAAATGAAACACCATTTATTAATCTTGGTGTTTGCAGCAAAGTCGCTGTTGCTGCATTTCCAGTAGTATTTTGATTTAGCGTTGGGATATCTGAAGACACAATTGACCTAAATACCGGATTCCCATTTGCTCCACTGGGTGCTGCATAAAAATATTTACTAGTTTGTGATCCAAACGGAGCAATATAGTCAGTACCATTTACCGCAGTACTAACCAATCCAGAACCATTCGCTTTTAGTATGCCGTTGTTATTACCTGCACCCCCATAGTTCGCGTCAATCACACTAGCCGCCCAATTACCAGTACTGATACTTCCAAGTGTTGTAATAGTACTAGAACCAATTGCTGGAGCTGCTCCAATGGAATTATAAGAAATTGTTTTAGCAACAGATCCATTAAATATTCCTCCAGGCGAAATGCCCAACCCATCATTACTAAAAGACAAGGAATTGGTTGTATTGGCGCTTATTAAAATATCAGCAGATCCATCAAAAGCAATACCATTAATATTTTTACTTGCTATAAATTTATTAGCCGTAGCCGCATTACCAGAAGTATTTGCTGCATTATTAGGAATATCAGCTGCAACCAAAGCTCTAAAACTAGCGGATGCCATTCCACCCGAGACAGGTCCTGCAAAAATGGTGTTAGCATTTACATTTCCAGCTATACCTACAAGTGAATAAGAAGGAATATTTAAAACTTGCCCGCTTAAACTCGCATTCCCATTGGAACCTATAGTTGTTAGACTATTAATATTATTTGCATATGCACTATTAAAATGATCGTAATCTGACTTACTAATTAAACCCGCAATAACGGAAGTTGCAGAAGCTAATGGTATATTAATAGTGTGCGTACTTCCACTAGAAGACCAAGCTGGAGAAAGTCCAGTAGTTCCTGGTGTAGCAAAATTTTGTACTTGTGCAGTAAGTCCATTTAAATTATATAACTGTGTATTATTTGTAACATTTCCTAAACCCACTTTTGATGCATTGATACCAGAAGCAATTTTAGCATCCGTGATTGCTGCGTCTTGAACCTTACTAGTGGAAATTGCATTAGTAGCAATAACCGGAACTGTAGCCGTGCCAGCTAAATCACCAGAAAGTTTTAAAATACCTTTCGTATTAATATCCGCGTCAGGAGCACCAGCTACCAATGCAGCATCTACATAATCCTTAATGGCTTTAACACTAGGATATTGAACATTGTTATAAGTACTTACATTACTTAAGTCTGTTGCTTTGTTGGCAAGATCTTCTTTTAAATTAATTGCCGCATTAACGATACCCGACCTTGCATAACCACTTAACAGTAAACTTGTATCATATTTACTGGTAGCTAATTGAGAGGGTGTAACATAAAGAGTAAGACTATCTGCAATATTCACCTTCTCATTAAATTTTCCGTTAAGAGAACTATTATTTAAAAGCGAAGCAGACTTAATATAAGGAGCCAACATATTTGAAGTGTCAACAATATTCACTTTATCATTAACCGTATTTGACAGTGCTTGAACAGCACTAACTTTTGCATAACCTAACAACATTTTAGTAGTGTCAACAATACTTAATTTACTATTTAATATGGCAGGGTCAATTGTGCCGGCTCCTCCTAAAACATGCATTGCATATGGAACAATGCCAAAAGGAGAATTCCCAAGATCAACCCATTCATTTTGATGATCCCAAGAAGCAGAAGGAGCAATTGGTGTAATTGAAATTTTCAAATTCAATAAATGACTAGTAATTGCCCAATTAATATTATCGATAGAATTTGAACTGCCTGAAAGGAACTTACCCTTCCCAATGGCAATATTAAAAACGCCTAAATCGTCAGTGTATGTTTCGTGCTCTTCTACAAATAAAGGTGCATTATTGACATCATTAGTTAAAATTGAAGTACGAATAAATACCTTTCTATTATTAGCAGGATTACCTGCATTGTCTTTTGCAATTGCTTGAAATAAGATACCGGCAGTTGCTGTTTGAGATTGTAAGTTATTAGTCCAAAAGAGTAAAAATAGCAATGTCACAATATGTTTTAAAACAGAAATTTTCAGTTGGCATTTAGATGTATACATAATACAAATAAAGGTCAAAATGAGCCTAAATACAATGAGTCTTATGCCTCAATTTTAGTCTTTACTTTTATATAAAATAATTCAAAAAGACAGTGATAGCAATAGTCTCATGGCAAAATTGATTAATTAAACTATTTTCTAAGGAAAGAATAGTATGGAATTTGCAGAATTATTAAGATACTTTTAGTGCTATTATTCAAAAAATGAAAATAAGATTCGTATATATTCTCTTAGTTATTAGCCTATTATTTCGCGATAAATTGCATGCTCAAAATAACTCAAATAATGAAAATCGTAATGTCGAAAGTATTTTAGCATTATGGAATGGAAATCTAGATCAATATGATTTGTATTCAGTAGCTATTTGGGAGAAAATGTTCGAAAACGCATTTAAAGAAACTTCAAAATCAAACAATAGCGAACAATTATTTAAAATAAAAATAGCATTAAGTTATATCTATCATGATCAGGCAAAATTCAAAAAAGCAATCCCTTTTCTAAAGGAACTTTATTTAAATAAATCGAAATTAAACAAAGATGAATATGAAGCCGTTTTGATAAAATTAGAGGAAGAGTATAGAAGTTTTGGAGATATTGCGAACGCATTAATTATTAGAAACGAGAGAATTAAAATTGGGAGCATCAATACCTACTGGGAAATTTACAGAGATTGTGGACTGTCCGAAGCTGCTAAAAGGGATTTCATTCAATTTCAAGAAAAGGGAGTGTCCTACTCAAGGAAAGAATTGCAGTATTATTTTTATTTAGGTGACATCTATTTTGAATTAAATCAAATAGATAGTGCCAATGAAATTTTTAATCAAGGAATAGCAGCAGCAAAAAAAACAATCGAAGTCAATAGAAAAACTAAAGCATATAGAGAAACTAACTTGCTTTACTTTTACGGCTGCTTTATTGGGAATACCGCAAAATGCCTTATAGCCAAGGGACAATACAAAAAAGCGATTCCATTACTATTAGAAGACATTTCATATAGCTACGAAAATCTTGGAAATAAAGCACAAAAAATGCTTTACCTAAGTGATTGTTATTTAAAAACAAACAATCCCACAAAAGCAAAACTATATCTAGATAGCGGGAGCATTATTTTCAGCGACAAAACCAACAATTCAATTTATTTAAAGCAACTTAAAACTAATTCAAATTATTTTAACTATTTGAAATTATATGACTCTGCATACCTTTACTCTATAGCTTATTCTAAATACAAAGATAGTTTTGATACAAAAAGGCAGGAAAATCAGTCAGTACTTTTACTAGGTCAATTAGAACTAACCAATAGAAGATCAGAGCTATTTAAATCCACACAGACTTTAGAAGAAAAAAACAAATTGATTGAATTACAAAAATCACAGCTAACCGCACTAGTCTCTGTCATCGTAATGTCGATCGCTTTTATAATTGCGCTATATAGAAATTTTAGACAGAAGAATAAAAATAAAAAATTCATTGAACAACAAAACAATCAATTAAAAATAAGTTCTGAGCGTATCAAAAGTCAAAATGACAAAAACGAAATACTATTAAAAGAACTGCATCATAGAGTAAAGAATAACTTACAAGTAATGTATAGTTTACTGAATTTACAAAAAAGAAGGAATAAAGACGAGGATACTAAAAGTTCACTTTTATCCATTCAGAATAGAATTCAAACAATGGCTTTAGTACATCAAAATCTTTATACTACAGGAAGTTTCGAGATGGTTGAAGTTACTACCTATATTAAAACATTAATCACACACTTACTATCTATTTATAAAACAGAAACAAAGGAAATCGATATTTCATATTTCTTAGAATCCGATTTAGAACTACCCATAGAATATGTGGTTTCCATTGGACTCATCATAAATGAAGCAGTCTCAAATGCATTAAAATATGCATTTAACGGTTCTAATAAAGGAAAACTCAATATTAGCATTTATAGTAAATCCGGTAATTGTATAATAGAAGTTAAAGACAATGGTCCTGGTTTTAGTAATAAGGATATCAAAGAAAATAGCTTAGGAATGAAGTTGATAAATGTAATGTGCGCCCAATTAAAAGCAAAATATACATTAGTAAACACAGATGGCGTTTCGCATAAAATAGAATTTAAAAAATAAAATAATGGAAAAGAGAATACTAATATTAGAAGATGAAATTATTGTAGCCATTGACTTACAAGAAGTATTAGAAGGAGTTGGATATAGTACCTATGTGGCACATACTTACAAAGATGCTATGACAGCAGTCGCAAGTTTTAAACCACAATTAGCCATTTGCGATATCAATTTAGGCATTGGAGAAAATGGTATTGATTTTGCAAAAGATGTAAATAAATTAAGTCCCCAAATGGAAATAATTTATGTCACTGCTTTTAGTGACTCAAAAATGGTAACAGAAGCTATTGAGACAGAACCTTTTAATTATTTAGTGAAACCATGGAATGAACAACAAATTGCAGTAACAGTGAACATGGCATTTACATATATCATGGAAAGAATGAAAAATGATTCTTTGGTTAAAAACTTGAGCTTATCTGAATATAAAATTCTGGATCTCATTGCCAAGCAGAAAAAGAGCAAGGAAATAGCTGAAATCCTATTTATTGCCGAAAAAACGGTACGAAACCACAGATACAATATTATAAAGAAACTAGACCTTCCTAATGACAATAACAGCCTGCTAAAATGGGCAATTACCCATTTTAATAAGTAAGTATTCTAATTAACAGTTTAAAGAGGCAGTTTTTCATTTCAAATTTAGACCAGCTCCACCCTTTCATTTTTTGACAATCTGTCTATTTAAATGAGGCATCTGCCCTATTTATACGAGACTATTTTCAACGTAATTTGTACGAATTAAATATTCAATTTTACCGAACATATATAAAATTAAACAAATGCGTAAAGCAGTTCATATATCAATAATATTAATCATAATATTTGGTTCAGCATATACAGTTCAAGCGCAAGGCCCCCAATTAATTAAGTTCAAAAAAGACTTTACCAAAACTTGGGATAAAGTCTTTGTAGATTTCACAGACAATGAGCTGTATTTAACTGCTGGGATGAACTTTTCTAAGCAAAATATCAAAGCGGGAGGCTATAACTCCTCTTTCAACTACGATTTATCAGATTACAA
>CANCAY010000032.1 GCA_947374225.1 Chitinophagaceae bacterium
AATTGCATAACCATTTTATAGGTTTTGTACTAATAAGCTTGCATCTTTTGATTCCAATTGAGAACTACCTGTTAAGTAGATATCTACTTGTCGAGCACATTCTCTTCCTTCACTTATTGCCCAAACCACTAAAGATTGCCCACGACGCATATCGCCTGCAGTAAATATTTTAGGGTTATTGGTTTGAAATGCAGTTTCTGTAGCTTTTACATTACCTCTTTCGTCTAATTCAATGGCCATTTCGTCTATCATGCCTGTAGCTTGAGGGTGTAAGAATCCCATTGCTAGGAATGCTAATTCACATGGGATCTCTCTTAAACTGCCTTCTTTTTCAGTAAATTTAGCAGGTCTTCCGTCTGCACTTGAAGTCCATTCTAGATCTACTATTTGCAATGCTTTCAAATTTCCGTTTTCGTCTCCAATAAAAGCTTTAGTTGCAACCTCCCAAATACGATCTGCGCCTTCTTCATGTGAAGTGGTAGTCTTAAGTAACATAGGGTAGGTAGGCCATGGCATATATTCTGCTCTTTTCTCAGGAGGCTTTGGTAATAATTCAAATTGAGTTACCGATTTGGCCCCTTGTCTATTTGAAGTTCCTACGCAATCGCTTCCTGTGTCACCACCTCCAATTACTACTACGTTTTTCCCCTTAGCAATAATTTCTTTCTCTTCTACTGGGATATTACTAACACGCTTATTTTGTTGTTTTAAAAACTCCATAGCATAATGGACGCCATTCAATGATCTTCCAGGTATTGGTAGGTCTCTTGGTATCGTAGATCCTCCTGCTAAAACAACTGCATCACTATCACGCATAATATCATTCACTCTTACATTGACCCCTACATTGGCATTGCAAATAAATTGAACGCCTTCTTTTTCAAGTAATGCAATTCTTCTTTCTACAACTGTTTTTTCTAATTTAAAATCAGGAATTCCAAATCTTAACAATCCACCTGGTTTAGCATCTCTTTCATAAACAGTTACTTCATGACCTGCATAGTTTAATTGTGCAGCAGCAGCTAATCCTGCGGGGCCTGATCCAATTACAGAAATTTTCTTCCCAGTTCTCATATTAGGTTTACGGGGAACTACAAATCCTTTTTCAAATGCAATTTCAATAATATGCTTTTCAATTTCTTCAATAGTTACTGCGGGTTGGTTAATGCCTAATACACAAGCACTTTCACAAGGTGCAGGACAAATGCGTCCTGTAAACTCTGGAAAATTATTGGTAGAAATTAAAATTTCATAGGCTTCTTTCCATTCTTTATGATAAACTGCATCATTAAATTCAGGAATGATATTACCTAAAGGACAACCACTATGGCAAAATGGTACCCCACAATTCATGCATCTTGCAGATTGTTCATTTAATTTTTCTTCTGGCAATAAAGCAACAAACTCTTTATAGTTTTGCTTTCTCTCCGCTACCGGTAATTTACTTGGTAGCTCTCTTGTATATTCTTTAAATCCAGTTGGTTTTCCCATAATTGCTAAATTAAACCGGTGATTATTTTTTTACTGTTGTACTTGCTTTACGTTGTTGTAAAACTTTCTTGTAGTCACGTGGAAATACTTTAATAAAATATTTTAATTGATTGTCAAAATCAGCTAAAATAAATTTTGCTACAGCACTTCCTGTCTTGTCAAAATGTTGTTGAATTAAATTTTGTAAACTAACTATGTCGTCGTCCCCTACAGGATCTAAGTCGACCATTTCCTTGTTACATAATTCATCAAAATTATTTTTAACATTATAAACATATGCAATACCGCCACTCATGCCGGCTGCAAAGTTTCTTCCAGTAGTGCCTAGGATAACAGCGGTACCACCAGTCATGTATTCACAACCATGATCTCCAATGCCTTCCACCACCACAGTAGCTCCAGAATTTCTAACTGCAAAACGTTCTCCAGCTTTTCCTCTTATAAATGCAATACCACTAGTAGCACCATATAATGCGACGTTTCCAATGATGATATTGTCCTCTGCTACAAATTTTGCGGAATGGTCTGGATAAACAATTAATTGTGCCCCACTTAATCCCTTACCAAAATAATCATTTGCATCACCTTCCAATTCTAAGGTTACGCCCTTGGTATTAAATGCACCAAAGCTTTGTCCTGCAGTACCTAAAAACTTATAATGTAATGTGTCTTCAGGTAATCCTTCACCTTTGTATTTTTTTGTAATCTCATTTGATACAATGGTTCCTACAGTTCTGTCTGTATTTTTAATAGGGAAATTAGCAACCACTTTTTGTAAATTATCAATAGCAGGTTTTGCAGCGTCTAATAATTTCCAATCTAAAACATTATCTAATCCATGATCCTGTATTTCAGTTTGATAAAGGCCTACACCTTCCTCGGCAGGTTGCTTATATAGAATAGCACTCAAATCTAAATTCTTGTATTTCCAATGATTAATATTTTGACGCATTGTTAAGGCATCTACTTGACCAACCATTTCGTTTACAGTTTTATAGCCTAATTCTGCCATGATTTCTCTTAACTCTTGCGTCATGAACTCAAAGAAGGTAACAACATGGTCTGGATTTCCTGTGAAACGTTTGCGCAGTTCAGGGTCCTGAGTTGCTACACCAACAGGGCAGGTATTCATATGGCATTTGCGCATCATAATACAACCTTCTACAATTAATGCAGCTGTTGCTACACCCCATTCTTCAGCGCCTAATAATGCTGCCATTGCAATGTCACGACCTGTTTTCATTTGTCCGTCAGCTTGCACTACAACACGACTTCTTAATTTATTTTTTACCAAAGTTTGATGGGTCTCGGCTAGTCCTAATTCCCAAGGTAAACCTGTATGCTTAATTGAACTTAAAGGAGAAGCGCCAGTACCTCCGTCAAAGCCTGCTATTAAAACCACATCGGCTTTTGCTTTGGTTACACCTGCTGCTATAGTTCCAACACCTGCTTTGGATACCAACTTCACATTAATACGAGCAGCGCGGTTTGCATTTTTCAAATCAAATATTAATTGAGATAAATCTTCAATGGAATAAATGTCATGATGTGGTGGGGGGGAGATTAATCCCACTCCTGGAGTAGAGTGTCTTGTTCGTCCAATCCAGTCATCTACTTTGTCGCCCGGTAATTGACCGCCTTCACCTGGTTTCGCACCCTGTGCCATTTTAATTTGAATCTCGTCTGCTTCTGTTAAGTATTGACTAGTCACACCAAAACGTGCACTAGCAACCTGCTTAATCGCACTTCGCATGGAATCGCCGTTCTCCATTTTTTCAAAACGAATTGGGTCTTCACCACCTTCTCCTGTATTACTTTTACCTCCTAAGCGGTTCATGGCAATAGCAAGTGTTGTGTGTGCTTCCCAAGATATAGATCCAAAGGACATAGCACCTGTTGCAAATCTTTTATAAATACTAGCAGCTGGTTCCACTTCGTCAATGGAAATAGAAGGTCTGTTGGGTTTGAAATCCAATAAACTTCTTAATGTGCAAGCTTTGTCAGTTTGATCATTTACTAATTTTGAATATTTCTTAAATGTGGCATAATCTGCAGTAGAAGTAGCTAATTGTAATGCATGAATAGTTTGTGGATTAAACAAATGGGCTTCACCTCTGCGTTTCCATTGGTAAATTCCTCCTACGGTTAAACGGTCCACTGGAGAAGATTTTTTGGCAAAGGCAATATTATGTTTTGCTAAAATTTCATTTGCAATTTCGTCTAAGCCCATTCCTTCAATTCTAGAAGTAGCTCCTGTAAAGTGACGACTTACTACCTCTTTATTCAAACCAATAATTTCAAATATTTGCGCACCTTGATAAGATTGTAAAGTAGAAATTCCCATTTTAGAGAATACTTTATACAGTCCTTCGTTAACAGCTTTTATATAATTTTTCTTAAGTTTTTCGGAATCATAATCAGTTTTAATATGCTCCGTTAATTTCATATCGCGAATACTTGATAATGCCAAATAAGGATTAATAGCAGTTGCTCCGAATCCAATTAAGCAAGCATAATGGTGCACTTCCCAAACATCACCAGCTTCTACAATAATACCTACTTTGCCTCTTAATCCTTTACGAATTAAATGATGGTGCACAGTTGAACAAGCAAGTAAAGAAGGGATGGCAGCATGTTCAGAGTCGATAGAACGATCTGTTAATACGATCACTTCAAATCCATCTTCTACTGCGTCCACTGCATAACGACATAAACGATCTAATCCTTTTTTCAAAGAACCCGATTTGCCGTCTGCCCTAAAATAACATTGTAATGTTTTTGCTTGGAATACGCCCGTATCAATACTTCTAATTTTCTCTAATTCATGGTTGCTTAAAATAGGATGATTTAGTGCAACACAATGACTCGCCATAGGGTCTTCTATCAATAAACTTCCTTGACTACCCACAAAAGTAGCCAATGACATCACCATTCTTTCTCTAATAGGATCGATAGGAGGGTTGGTTACCTGTGCAAATAATTGCTTAAAATAACTTGTGATATGTTGAGGTTGATCACTCAATACGGCTAATGGAGTATCCGTTCCCATGGAACCAATTGGTTCCTTGCCATCCAACGCCATTGGCGTAATTATTAATTCTAAATCTTCCTTGCTATAGCCAAATGCTTTTTGGTATTTGAAGATTTGATCATGCTCTAAATGTGTAAATTGAATTCTTGGCTCAGGTAATTCGTCTAAACGAATTTTATATTTGTTCAACCAATCTGCGTAAGGTTGCTTACCGCAGATGGATTGTTTTAATTCTTCATCGCTAATAATGCGTCCAGCTTCCATGTCTACAACAAACATTTTTCCAGGTTGTAATCTTCCTTTTTCAATAATTGTAGATTGGTCAATTGGAAGTGCTCCCGTTTCAGAAGCCATGATAACACGGTCGTCATTCGTAACACAGTATCTAGAAGGTCTTAATCCATTTCTGTCTAAAGTAGCTCCAATCATTTTGCCATTAGTGAAAGAGATAGAAGCAGGGCCGTCCCATGGCTCCATAATGGCAGCATGGAATTCGTAGAAAGATTTTTTAATTGGGTCCATTAATTCATTACCGTCCCAAGCTTCTGGAATTAACATCATCATTACATGTGGTAAGGAGCGTCCAGATAAAGTCAATAATTCAATTACATTATCTAAACAAGCAGAGTCAGATTGACCACCTGTTACGATAGGTAAAATCATATCTAATTCTTCCTTACTAAAATAAGGTGACAAGAAACTAGATTCGTTGGAACGTAACCAGTTCAAGTTTCCTTGCAAAGTATTGATCTCTCCATTATGTGCAATATATCGGAAAGGTTGTGCCAGTTTCCATGAAGGGAAGGTATTAGTAGCAAAACGAGAATGCACTAATCCAAATGCAGACACCACTCTTTTATTACTCAAGTCTGGAAAATATTCACGTACTTGATGACTCGTTAATTGTCCTTTATAAACAATTACATTTTGAGATAAAGAAGACATGTAAAAATCGATGGCGCCTTTCTTAATCGTATTGTTAATGGTATGAGAAGCGTAATTTTTTAAGATAAAAAGTTTACGTTCGAAATCTTCTGCATTGGTAATATGGTCAGGTCTTTTTACAAATACTTGTTCCATATCTGGTTCAACAGACAATGCTGTTGGTCCAATAGTATCTCTTAATACTGGAACTTGTCTATATCCAATAATTTCTATTCCCAATTTTTCTGCAGCACTTGTAAATATTTCTTTGCATTCTGCTTTCACTCCCTTTTCAGTAGGGAAGAAAATAAACCCAACACCATATTCGGAATGGTCCGGTAAATGAATGCCTTGTTTTAGTAATTCATCAAAGAAAAATTGATGTGGAATTTGAATCATAACACCTGCACCATCACCTGTGTTGGCTTCACTGCCACTTGCGCCGCGGTGTTCCATATTCTCCAAAATGGTTAAGGCGTCTCCCACATTTTGGTGAGATTTAATTCCTTTGATACTGGCAACAAAACCAATACCACAAGCGTCGTGTTCATAAGAAGGATCATATAATCCTAATTGCTTCGTTTCTGTCATGCTCAATTCTATTAGTTAACGGATTATGTAAGGCAAGCGATCAATGGGAAATTACGAAATAATAGTAATTTTTAGAGGATATTCTTCAATAAATTTACTAACCATTTGAATCTATCTAAGTATTTTAAGTATTCATTAGATAATATCAAATAACGAACGTTCGCATTTCGACTCTTGTTGAATAAAATCAAATAATGTCTATACGTAATGCGTCGTGAAAACTAGGTTTTTCAAAATGGATGTCTTTAGGGAAGATGCCAAATAAGGAACTGCCCGAACCGCTCATACTAGCATAAATGGCAGTTTGTTCGTAGCAATAATCTTTCAATTCACTAAGTATAGGATGTGCTTCAAATACAGGGGCTTCGAAATCATTTATTAATTCAGCTTTCCAAGTATTTATGGGTTGTGCAACTATAGTAGCAATAGATTTTTCTTTAGCATGAGGTTTTAATTGTCCAAATGCCCAAGCTGTAGATATATGTATGCCTGGATGTAAAAGTATAATTTGATAATTACTTAAATCGCAATCAAAAGGGGATAGTATTTCACCTCTGCCTTTAGCATGACAAGCTTTATCGAATACAAAAAATGGACAATCACTTCCTAATTGTGTAGCATAGTCAATAAGCTGTTGATTGGTTAACAGTAAACCAAATTGCTCATTTAGCATTTTCAAAACAGTGGTTCCATCGCTGGATCCCCCGCCCAGACCAGCTCCCATTGGAATGTTTTTATGCAAATGCATTTGAATAGGAGGGAGCGTTGGAAAGTCCTTTCTTAATAAATAATATGCCTTAATGCATAAATTATGTTCTGTACTTCCTGGAACTGGAATGCCAGTATGTGTAAATGTTACTAATGCTGCATTATGATGTGCTGGTAAAATTTCAACAACATCATTTAACGCAATTGGATAAAAAACAGTTTCCAATTCATGGTATCCGTCTGTTCTTTTTTCAAGAATAGAAAGACCAAGATTTATTTTGCAATTGGGAAATTGAATCATCCTTTAAGATTTCTTTGGAGGATTTCGCTTTGTGATTTCATCTCGAATATCAATAGCGCGAATATAATCTTCTTGTTCTAGCACTTCTGTCAATAAGTTATTCAACTCCGTCAAGGAAAGGCTTTCAAGATTATTAACTTTTTGAGGCATTGCAGTTGTTGAAACTGGAGTTTCTTTTTCAACTTGTTCGTTTTCTAATCCTGCTTGTGCTAAAATATTTTCGTTAACAAAAATGGGACAGCCAAATCGAACGGCTAATGCAAGTGCGTCACTTGTTCTGCTATCAATTTCGATAGTGTCATTCGCTGTGAAGCAAACTAGTTTTGAAAAAAAGATACCTTCCTGTAAATCGCAGATATATACTTCTTGTAAAGCAATATCAAAAGAAGTCATAAAGTTTTTCATTAAGTCATGCGTCAACGGACGAGAAGGATGCATGTTTTCTAATGCAACAGCAATAGCCTGTGCTTCGAAGCCTCCAATGACAATTGGAAGTCGACGAGAACCACCTACTTCGCCTAGTATTACTGCATAAGAATTGGACTGCGTAATACTGTGTGATAAGGCAACTATTTCTAATTCGATTTTTTGCATAAAAGAGATTGCATCTCAAAGTTAAATTAAAATATTATGCGCCCGCCTTAGATTTTAAAATTGCTTCATTTAAAGCAGGAACAATCTCAAAAGCATCTCCTATAACTCCATAGTCTGCTGCCTTAAAAAATGGCGCTTCTGGGTCTTTATTAATCACAACTATAGTCTTACTTCTATTTACTCCAGCTAAATGCTGAATGGCGCCAGAAATACCCACAGCTATATATAAATTAGGTGCAATTTGTAAGCCAGTTTGTCCAACATGCTCATGATGTGGTCTCCAATCAGAATCGGAAACAGGTCTACTACAAGCTGTTGCAGCACCTAGGGTTTTAGCAAGTGTTTCAATCATACCCCAATTTTCTGGTCCTTTTAAACCACGTCCTGCACTTACAACAAGGCTAGCTTCTGTTAAAGGAATTTCTCCCTTAACTAATTCAGTTGACGTAATCTTAATAGAAGGATTAGGAATATCAATATCCATTGCTTCAATTGAAGCAGTGCCATCTTGAGGAAACACTCCAAAGCTATTCTGGTTTAATGCTATTACTTTAATAGGAGTTTCTATTTGTATCGAAGCAAATGCTTTACCAGAGAATACCGTTTTGGTAACTATAAATCCAGCATCTGTTTTTGGTAAAGCGCTAGCACCAGTAACAATGCCGGCACCTAATTTAACAGCTACTGCAGGTGCAATTGCTTTTCCATTAATGCTATGTGCAAATATTAATACAGTGGCTCCTGCTTTTTGTGCAGCTGCTGCAATTACTTGTGTATATACTTTTGCATCAAAGTGCTGAACGCCTTCGTTTGCAATTTGGCGCACTTTAGTAACACCATATTTACCTAATGCAGCAAGGTCGTCATTTACATTTCCTAGAACCAATGCTTCAGCAGCACAACCTAATTGCTTTGCTAATGCAGCACCATAAGATAAAACTTCGAATGCCGATTTTTTAATTTGTTTTTCTGCTTGATCTATATATACTAATACCATAAAATTTTTTTTTAATAAGAATTGTAATAGGGGAATTAAATTACTTTAGCTTCTTCCTTTAATAATCGAACCAATTCGTCCATATTATTAGCTTCAACTAATTTGACACCAGTTTTAGCGGCTGGAAGTTCAAAGCTTTTAATAGTGGTAGTAGCTTTTACAGTTGTTGGTTCTACTATTTTTAAAGGTTTTGTTCTTGCTGCCATAATACCACGCATGTTTGGAATTCTTTGTTCTGCCATTCCTTTTTGACAACTAATAACGGCAGGTAAATTGAGCTCGCAGGTTTCTTCACCACCTTCAATTTCTCTTTTTATAGTAGCAGTATTTCCAGCTAATTCAAAATGATTAGCGGAAGAAACAAATGGCATATCTAAAATTGCGGATAACATAGATCCAATACAAGAGCTATTATAATCGATGGTTTCCTTTCCTGTAAAAATTAAATCGTAAGCGCCTTCTTTTGCGATAGTTGCAATTTGAGAAGCTATTACAAATGAATCATTACTATTTAAATTTACTCTAATAGCTTCATCTCCACCTAATGCCAATGCTTTACGGATGATAGGTTCACTATCTGCTTCTCCAACAGTAACTAAATGTATAATAGTTGCAGGGTCTTGCTCTTTTAATTCAATGGCTCTAACTAAAGAATACCATTCGTCGTAAGGGTTAATAATCCATTGCACTCCATTTTCGTCAAACTTTGTATTACCTTCGGTGAAAGCAATTTTAGCAGTGGTGTCTGGTGTTTTACTGATACAAACTAGAACCTTCATTATTGCAAATTTTGTGTTTATAGAATATTAGTTGTTTATGCAACTAATGCAAATATAAGATAGTTTTTAACTACCTGAGCGGTAAAAATAAGTCAAGATGCAACGAATAGAAAGAATTATTGAATTTTTAAATCAACAACCTAAGGATAACTTTTTAAGACACGCGCTAGCATTGGAATATATGAAGCTAGAAGACTACATAAAAGCACGTGATTTGTTCTTAGAAATACTAACGGAAAGCCCAGATTATATTGGATCCTATTATCATTTAGCAAAATGCTTGGTCTTATTACAGGAAGTTGACCCTGCTATAACATGGTATGAAAAGGGGATGGCGGCGGCTAAATTGGCTAAAGACGACCATGCATATAGAGAACTTCAAGCAGCTTATGAGGACTTAGTTTACTAAAGGGGTAATCTGTCATTCAGTTTCTTGTCAATTAATTGAAAGAAATGTTCTGGTTGAAAGGTTCTCCAGTTTTCAATTTCCATCAATTCAATATAGCGATTCAATTTTTTCAATAAGAAATCATGTTGAGCTGCTTTATTAAAATTCACTAATACGGCCCATCCATTTTCGTCGGACAACTCTTCGTAAAGTTCTTCATAATAGTCTTTGTCTCCATTATGAAAATTGAAAACATTTTCTGCAATAAGAATGAATTTATAAATGCCTTCATCCATTAATTTTTCAAGTACTTCTCTTTTCAATTCCATGATATCATTATCAATGGCGTCATTCCATTCGCCAATCATTTCAATGATAGCAAATCCAGATTCATACTCGGCAAATAAAATTTTAATATATAAATTTTTACTTCCCATATTGTCCCACTGAGGATGTATATAGTAATTGTAAACTGTTTGAGAGAATTCGAATTCACTGTATACGTTACCATAGAAGATAGACCTAGGGTCTTCTTCGGCAGTATATAAATGTCTCCAATGATAATAAGGTTCTATTTCGTGCATCAGCCCAACTATTTAGTTTGCTTATGATATTCAATCAGTCCTTCCATAGGCGATTTTACAATCTTACCAATTTCTAATTCATTAGCAGCGCCTAATTGTTTAATAATATCCCTAAAGCCATAAGCTACACTGCCCACAAAATGAATAGGATGTAACCAAGACTCATTTAGTTTATTCAGATGCGTAAAGAAGAAGTCATTCAAACTGTCTTCTATAATATTTTCAATCATATAATGCCCTCTGTGTGCAGCCAGAAATTTTGCAAAAGAAGCAAGGAATCTATTTGGAAAAGGTTCTTTGTAAACTTTGTCTAAGATTTGAGAACGATCCATCCCATACTCCTTTTCAAAAGCAAACATCAAGTCTTCGTCAAAGGTTTTATATAAATAATATTGTAATACTTTTTTTCCTAGATAAGCGCCACTTCCCTCATCTCCTAAAACGTATCCAAGGCCGGGACTATTTTTAACTATTTTATTGCCATTGTAGAAGCCAGTATTGGATCCAGTTCCTAAGATACAAGCTACTCCTTTCCCTTTTTGGCAGGTTGCTCTAGCGGCACCTACTAAATCTGTTTGAATGTCTAGTGTTGCATTTTTAAAAACAGCCTTAAGTGCCTTCTTTAAAGATTGAACATTGCTAGGGTTGCTTAAGCCAGTACCATAAAAGTAAATTGCTTCAATTTTAGTACAATCACATTTTTTGTCGAATGCTTTTTGAACCAAACTAATGATAGCCTCCGTTGTCAAAAAATAAGGACTGATTCCAATGGTGGAAATAGTCTTTTTTTTATCTTTTTCAATAAGGGTCCATTGACATTTAGTAGATCCGCTGTCGGCAATGATGTAATGCTTTTTCATAGAGGAGGAGCTTGGGTGTGAAAATAACATTTTTTAAGCTTTAATTCATGTAATTTTGCATCGAATAAAAACAGTATGCAAGAAAATAATAAGTCGAATTGGTTTTTACCTATATCCTATGCCATTGTAATGATTGTGGGTGTGGCTTTGGGTGTTTTTGTAAAAGGAAATTTATCTGCCAGTAGTTTTGGATTAAAGCCACAAAATCCGATGGAAGAGATTATGGAAATTGTGCGCTCTAAATATGTAGACACTGTTGCATCGGATAGTTTAGAAATCAAATTGGCTAATTTTTATTTGGGAGGCTTAGATCCTCATTCTGTTTATATCCCGCCAGCTGAATTAACGGAAGTGAATGAGCAGTTGACTTCTAATTACAAAGGAATCGGTATCGAATTTCAACAGTTTAGGGACAGTGTTTTTGTTGCCTATGTTATCAAAGACGGACCGGCCGCTAAAGCAGGACTAAAGACGGGTGATATTCTGTTGAAAGCAGATGATTCTATTCAACTTTCTGGAAAACATTGGGAGCCAGATGCTATCCGTCAAAAAATAAAAGGACCAACTGGGACGAGTGTAAAATTGACTTTATTAAGAGGCCAACAAATAATTAATACAAAAGTTGACAGAGATAATGTTCCAGTTTCGTCGGTTGACGCTTCTTATATGATTCGAGATAGTTTGGGCTATATTAGAATTAATAAATTTGCAGATAGAACCTATGAGGCTTTTATGCAAGCTTTAGACCCATTGGTACAAAAGGGAATGAAATCCTTAGTAATTGATTTGCGTGGCAATGGAGGAGGCATATTGTCTGAAGCGGTTGCAATTGCAGACGAGTTGATTGGTGGCAATAAACTTATCGTTTATACTCAAGGACTACACTCTCCAAAAATGGAATACAATACTAGAAGAGAAGGGTTATTTGAACAAGGTGAGCTGACGATATTAATGGATGAGTCTTCTGCTTCTGCAAGCGAAGTTTTAGCGGGTGCGCTGCAAGACTGGGATCGTGCAACTATTGTAGGCAGAACTAGTTTCGGTAAAGGGTTGGTTCAACAACAGTTTAGATTATCAAACGGAGGCGCTTTAAGATTAACCACTGCAAAATATTATACCCCATTGGGAAGAAATATACAAAGATCGTATGCGAATGGGAAATCGGCTTATGAGCATGCTTTTTTTAATAGAGTAACATCCGATGCAAAGGGAATTCCTGATTCCGTTGCTAAGGGTAAGTCTTATAAAACTGCAAAAGGTCATATTGTTTATGGTGGTGGTGGAATTTTTCCAGACAAATGGGTAAATGGGCATGATCAATTTTTAGATAGTAATTTTCAAATAATATGGGAGCAGAATTTGATTAATGACTTCGCTTTTCAATGGTACTTGAAACATCAGTCTGAATTTAATAATTACAAGACTAATAAAGACTTTTTATTAGCCTATGATAAGATAGACATATGGAGCCCAATGTTGTCCTTTGCAACACCTGCACAAAAAAATATTTTAAACAAGTTGACTGCGAACAAGGGGTATATTCGAAATCAAGTATTGGCAATGTTGTCTAGGATAAAATGGTATAAAGAAGGGTATTTTGAAACGATGAATGCATTAGATACTAATTTTAATGCAATGCTTCCCGAAAGCAAATAAATATTATGCAAGAACGCTGTTATCATTGTGGTGCGGACTGTGACGAAACAATTAAATTAGACGATAAGTTTTTTTGTTGTGACGGCTGTAAGCTAGTGTTTCAGTTATTGGATGAAAATGGAATGTGTCAATATTATGACTTGACTAATATGCCCGGCATGTCTGCCAAAGGTAAATATGCTTCTGAAAAATTCAACTATTTAGACAGCGAAGCAATACAGGATCAATTAATACAATTCAAGTCGGGTGATCAAGCCCATGTAGTATTCTATTTGCCTCAAATACATTGTGTAAGCTGTGTATGGTTGCTTGAAAACCTGAGTAAAATAAATCCAGGAATCATTCATTCTCAAACTCAATTTGAGAAAAAGGAGATTAAGATAATTTACAGACCTTCTGCTATTTCATTAAAAGAATTAGTTCAATTACTTGCATTTGTTGGATACGAGCCTATGATACATTTAGGCGGGAATGACTGGATGAAAAAGAAGAAGGTTAATAGAAAGCAATTATTAAAAATAGGTATTGCAGGATTTTGTTTTAGTAATATTATGATGCTTAGTTTTCCAGACTATTTATCTGCCAATATCGAAGAATTAGGTGCTTTGAGGCCCTTTTTTATTTATTTGAACTTATTATTATCCCTTCCTGTACTCTTATATAGTGCAAAAGATTTTTTCATTTCAGCTTATACAGGGCTAAGACAAAAATGGTTGAATATTGACGCGCCAATTGCATTAGCAATTTTAGTGACATTTGGCAGAAGCTTATATGAGATACTTACACAAACAGGCGCTGGCTATTTAGATAGTATGAGTGGGATTGTGTTTTTTATGTTAATAGGAAGGTGGTTTCAGGATAAGTCCTATGATTCTTTTTCTTTTGATCGTGATTATACTTCTTTCTTTCCATTAGGAGTTACTGCAGTTGAAGATGGGAAAGAAATAAATAAGCCGCTTTCCAAAATAGAGAAGGGAGAAATACTTTTAATTCGTTCTGACGAAATGATTCCAGCAGATTCTATTGTATTAACAGAGGGGGCTTTAGTTGATTATAGTTTTGTAACTGGGGAGAATGCGCCTATTGAAGTACCTAAAGGTGCAAACATATTTGCAGGAGGTATACAAAAAGGCAGAGCTATTCAATTGGAAGTAGTGAAGTCGGTTGGACAAAGCTATATTACTGAACTATGGAATAGCCCAATTTTGAAAACAGATAAGAATACAGAAAAGTCATTTGTACATCCCTGGAGTCAGTATTTCACCATTGTATTATTTGGTATTGCAATATCAAGTGGTATATATTGGTGGGCAGTAGACCCTCATAAGATTTTACCAGCTGTTACGTCGGTATTAATAGTTGCTTGTCCATGTTCCCTTTTGTTAACTGTAACATTTACCTATGGCAATGTATTGAGACATTTAGGCAAGTCTAAAATGTATTGTAAGAATGCCTCCGTTTTAGAAGCGATCGAAAAAATTGATACTATTGTTTTTGATAAGACAGGAACCTTGACCAATCATGAAAATACGCATCTAGAATATATAGGAGCTGAATTATCTCAAGAGGAGTGTATCGCAATTAAGTCTGTAACAAGGGAATCTTTACATCCTTTGAGTCAATTAATTACACAATATTTCAATTCGGTTACGGCGATTAGTGCAGTAGATAAAATTCAAAATTTTGTAGGAAAAGGTACTCAAGCACAAATAGGTAGTACAAAAATTCTTATTGGTTCCACTTCTTTTCTAAAAATGATGGAAGTAGAATTGAATAGTGAGATAGTGGGGTCTTCGGTTTGCGTGGCTATAAATGGAATTTTTAAAGGGGTGTTTAAAGTAAATCATGTTTATAGACAGGGCGTTAGTCAAATGGCACAGCAGCTAAAGTTAAAAGGGTATAAACTATATTTATTAAGTGGGGACCATGCTACCGAGAAAATAAATCTTCATAAATTGTTAGGTTCAGATGTAACAATGCTCTTTGAGCAAATCCCGGACGATAAGTTGAAATATATTCAGGAATTACAAAACCAGGGTCATAAAGTAATGATGGTAGGAGATGGCCTTAACGATGCAGGGGCACTTCAGAAGTCTGATGTAGGCATTGCAGTGACCGATCAAACTCATTTATTTACACCCGCAAGTGATGCCATCTTGGAGGGGTCCATGATCCAACAACTCCATCATTTGATAGATTATGCTAAGAAAGGGAAATTGGTAATCGTCTTAATATTTATACTCTCTCTAATATATAATGTGGTAGGCATGTATTTTGCCACAAGGGCCCAGTTGTCTCCAATGGTGGCTGCAATATTAATGCCAGTGAGCTCAATTAGCATCGTTTCACTGTCTGCTTTACTCACTTTTATGTTCTCAGTTGCCTTGAAGCCGAAAAGCTGATATAAATCATGTCTTCTATGACTTTTGTCACATTGAGCTCTTAGTTAGGCACTTATATTTGCCCCAAACTAAGTTGTATGAGTGTCATTGTGCTTTTAATTGCCGTTAGTGTGCTGGTTGCAGCAGGCTTTTTGGTAGCCTTTTTATGGTCTGTAAAGTCCGGACAAATGGATGATGACTATACACCTTCTGTTAGAATGCTTTTTGACGACGAATTAAAAGAAGTTAAACAGAACACTACCAAAAAATAAAAACTAAACATTTTAATAACCATTTAATTAAAACTTATGCAAGTAGAAAGTTTTCAGTATGATAATAAGACGGTAAGGAACTTTGCCATCGCCACGATCATTTGGGGAGTAGTAGGAATGACCGTAGGATTATGGATCGCCTTACAGTTGGTTTTTCCCACTGTACTTAACTTACAACCCTATTTCAACTTTGGTCGTTTAAGACCATTACACACAAATGCTGTAATTTTTGCATTTGTTGGTAATGGTATTTTTATGGGGGTGTATTATTCATTACAGCGTTTATTAAAAACCAGAATGTTTAATGACACTTTAAGTAAAATACATTTTTGGGGCTGGCAGTTAATCATTGTAGCTGCAGCTATCACCTTACCATTGGGTATTACAACATCTAAAGAGTATGCAGAATTGGAATGGCCTATAGATATCGCCATTACCATTATTTGGGTAATATTTGGTTTTAATATGTTTGCAACTATTATTAAAAGAAGAGAGCGACATTTATATGTAGCAGTATGGTTCTATATTGCCACATTCGTGACTGTAGCGGTACTTCATTTAGTAAACTCATTTGAATTACCTATTTCTCTTTTCAAAAGTTATAGCTGGTACGCTGGTGTACAAGATGCGTTGGTTCAATGGTGGTATGGTCATAACGCGGTTGCGTTTTTCTTGACTACTCCTTATTTAGGTTTGATGTATTATTTCATGCCAAAAGCGGCGAACCGTCCAGTGTTCTCTTATAAATTATCTATCATTCACTTTTGGGCATTGATATTTTTGTATATCTGGGCTGGACCGCATCACTTATTATATACAGCACTTCCAAACTGGGCTCAAAGTATCGGTATTGTATTTAGTTTCATGTTGATCTTCCCAAGTTGGGGAGGTATGATTAATGGACTCTTAACATTAAGAGGCGCTTGGGATAAGGTAAGAGAAGACGTGATATTGAAATTTATGGTGGTTGCCGTAACTGCTTATGGTATGTCTACTTTTGAAGGACCTATGTTGTCATTGAAAAGTATAAATGCAGTTGCGCATTTTACTGACTGGATTATTGCACACGTGCATATTGGAGGTTTAGGTTGGAACGGTATGTTAACTTTTGGTATTTTGTATTGGTTAATTCCAAGAATTTATAAAACCGAATTGTACTCAAAAAAATTAGCGAACATACATTTTTGGTTAGCTACATTAGGTATTCTATTTTATGCTATTCCAATGTATTGGGCAGCTTTCCAACAAGCTTCTATGTGGAAGCAGTTTACTGAAAGTGGTCAGTTAAAGTATCAATTTTTAGAAACAGTAACTTATATGAGACCTTTCTACGCAATGAGATCATTGGGTGGGGTGTTGTATTTGTCTGGTGCTATTATTGCGATGGTGAATATATTCAAGACAATTGGTCAAGGAACACTAGTAGCTAATGAGGATGCACAAGCGCCTGCATTAGAAAAAACATATACTAAACATGCTGGAGAACATTGGCATCGTTGGATAGAAAGAAAGCCTACACCATTATTGATATTGTCTTTAGTAGTGATCTTAATTGGGGGTATTGTGGAAATTGTACCCACTTTCTTGGTGAAGTCTAATATTCCTACCATTGCTAGTGTGAAGCCTTATACTCCATTAGAATTGCAAGGAAGAGATATTTACGTGAGAGAGGGTTGTTATACTTGTCACTCACAAATGATTCGTCCTTTTAGAAGTGAAACAGAGCGTTATGGAGAGTATAGTAAAGCAGGTGAGTTTGTTTATGATCATCCATTCCAATGGGGTAGTAAAAGGACTGGTCCAGATTTAGCGCGAGAAGGTGCTGGTAATTTGAAAAAATCAAATGCATGGCATTTTAACCACATGGATGAGCCAAGTGCAATTTCTACTGGTTCTGTTATGCCTTCTTATTCGTTCTTAATTGACCATGAATTAGATACAGCTACTACACCATTAAAAATAAATGCAATGATTACATTAGGTGTGCCATATGATAAAGGATTTGCACAAATAGCAAACCAAAATTTAATGGCGCAAGCTAAATTAGTGACTGCAGATTTGAAAAAAGATGGTATCGAGGTTGCTCCAAATAAAGAGATCATAGCATTGATTGCTTATTTGCAAAGACTAGGTACTGATATTAGTAAAAAATAACAAACGAAAAATTACGATTTATGTACAGCTTTATTAAAAAATATACAGAGACAATGCAGGATATTAATTTTTATCCCATTTTTTCATTGTTAGTATTTGTTGCTTTTTTCGTAGGTGTTTTATGGTATGTGAAAGTAATGGACAAAGAAGAAGTAGACGCCATTAAAAATTTACCATTAGAACAATAATATAAAATCTTAAAACAGAGAGTATGTCAAACTATTTAGAAATATTAATGATTATAGTGGCTTTGGTTTTAGTCATAGTCATTTGGTCTTTATCATCGGTTTTAGCAATGGTTGCTAAGAAGGTGGTTGAGTTTTCAAAAACAAATAAAAAATTGATGATGATTTTGGTAGTCGCAATGGGATCCATGTTTGCTAATCAAGCAATGGCTCAAGCGGACGCTGCTATTTCAGATTCAACTGCCTCTAAAGTGCCCACTTTTTATGGTGGACTTTCGGGCACTACATTTTGGACTTTAGGTTCTGTAATTGCATTGGAATTATTGATTGTGCTTTTACTTGTAATATTCATCAGAAAGCTTTGGAATGTACTTAATCCAGTTGCAGTAGTAGAAAAGAAAATTTCCGAGTCTTGGATTATTAAAACTTGGAACACGTTAGACAAGAAGTTCTTAACTAAAGCTGCTCCATTAGAACAAGAAGCAGACATGTTATTAGACCATGATTATGATGGTATTAGAGAATTAGACAACGCATTACCACCATGGTGGAAATATGGTTTTTATATTACCATTTTAGTTGCTGTATTTTACTTGTTAAAATTTGAGGTTTGGCATACAGGACAAAATCCTACAGAGGAGTATAATACAGAAATGGTGGAAGCAAAAGCGCAAACGGATGCATACTTAGCTTCTGCAAAAGAAAATGTGGACGAAAAATCTGTAACGATGGCAGATGCTGCAGGAATTGCTTCAGGCAAATTACTTTTTGCTAAAACCTGTATTGCATGTCATATGTCAAATGGAGAAGGTGGTGTAGGTCCTAACTTGACAGACGACTATTGGTTACACGGCGGAACTATTAATGATGTGTTTAAGACTATTAAATATGGTTATCCTGATAAAGGGATGCAGTCATGGCAGAGTACTTATTCTCCAGTTCAAATGCAGCAATTGGCAAGTTATATTAAGTCGTTAAAAGGCACTAATCCTCCAAATGCGAAAGCACCTCAAGGCGATTTGTTTAAAGAGGGAACAGTAGTTACAGATAGTACTATTGCAACAGTTGTTAAAAAAGATAGCGTAGCTACCAAATAATATGGAAACGAATAACGATTCTGAGACAATTGCAAATTTCAAAAAGGATTCATTAGATCAATCCTTTAGAGATTCTGTGGCTACTATTAGCAAAGAGGGTAATAGAAACTATATTAACCCTCAAAAGCCAAAAGGGAAGCTGTATAATTTAAGGTCATATTTTAGTTATGTTTATTTGGTTCTATTTTTCACTTTACCATTTATTAAATTAGACGGAGAACCCTTCTTCTTGTTTAATATATTAGAAAGGAAGTTTATATTTTTTGGTGTTATTTTTTGGCCTCAGGACTCCTTTATTTTTGCGATTGGATTATTGACATTTTTAGTTTTTGTTATTTTATTTACTGTTGCATTTGGTAGGTTGTTCTGTGGTTGGGCTTGTCCGCAAACTATATTCATGGAAATGGTATTTAGAAAGATTGAATATTGGATTGAAGGAGATGCGAATAAGAGAAGAAAGTTAAACGAGATGCCATGGAATAGTGAGAAGCTATTAAAGAGGGGTTCTAAAGTGGCAGTGTTTTTTATGGTATCATTTATAATTGCCAATTTCTTTCTTGCCTATACTATTGGGATGGACGAGTTGGAAGTTTTAGTTAAAGAAGGAATCTTCTTGCATTTTGGAACTTTTAGTGCGTTGATCATTTTTACTTGTGTATTCTTCTTTGTATATATCTGGTTTAGAGAGCAAGCTTGTTTGATTGTTTGCCCTTATGGAAGACTACAAGGTGTTATGTTGGACAAGAATTCAATATTAGTCGCCTATGACTATATAAGAGGGGAGCCAAGAGGTAAAGCAACAGATGCGGGTAGTGGTGATTGTGTTAATTGCCATGCTTGTGTAAGAGTTTGTCCAACTGGGATTGATATCCGAAATGGTACTCAATTGGAATGCGTTAACTGTACCGCTTGTATAGATGCTTGTAATGAAATTATGGATCATGTTGGCAAACCACAAGGTTTAATTAGATATGCATCAGAGAACAATATTGCTAAAAAAGAGAAGACTACGTATACATGGAGATTAAGATTGTATACGATTGTATTGCTTTCTTTATTGTCTTTTTTAGCAATTCTCTTAATCACTAGAGATGACGTAACCGCTAGAATTTTAAGAACGCCAGGGCAGATGTATCAAAAACTAGATGACCATAAGTTGAGTAATTTATACAATGTCAAGTTGGCGAACAAAACGAGGAAGGTTATTCATGTTGATTTAAAATTGGAGAATATAGAAGGGGAGATAAAGATGATTAATCCTATAGACGTTCCAAAGGAATCTTATTTCCAAACTAGCTTTTTTATCATCTTAAAACCAGCCCAAATACATTCTAGAAAAACCAAGATCAAAATTGGATTGTATGAGGACGGAAAGAGAATAGAAACTTTAGCAGTAACTTTTTTAGGTCCTGCTATTTAAAATTTTATTTATGAAATTTAATTGGGGGTATAAAATATTGTTTGTGTATTTGTCATTTGTTGCAGGAATTGTTTTTCTAGCAATCAAATCGTCAACACAAAAATTTGATTTAGTTCAACAGGACTATTATGCCGACGAGTTAAAATATCAAAATGTGATAGACGCAAAGTCACATGCTAAATTGGAGGGAGGTGATTTATCAACTACGATCAATAATGGCCACTTAATAATACAATTGCCCGCTTCATTTAATACTGCAGTTGCCAAAGGAACGGCTCATTTATACTACGCGGCAGACGAGACTAAAGATTTAAGTAAAAGCTTCAATTGTACTAATGCACAGATTGATATGGAATTGATGACTAAAATGAAAGGGAACTATACATTAAAGTTGTCGGTAGAGAAAGGAGGTGTTAGTTATTATTATGAGCAAAAAATAATGCTATAACCATGTCTATAGATAATATTTTAGGAATTGGGTTTTTGATGGGTCTATTAGGAAGTGCTCATTGCATAGGCATGTGTGGTCCTTTGGTAATGTCACTTCCTATTTCTAAAAAGAATACGGTAGAAAAGATTTTATCTACTGGTTTATATCATATTGGTAAGTTATTAAGTTACGGGACATTAGGTGTCATTATGGGTTTGTTTGGGAAGCAATTTTTTGTTTACAGTGCACAACAGAATATTTCTATAATTATTGGCATTATCATGTTGACCTATGTGGTATGGGTTTTTGTAATAAAATCAAAAAAGTCATTCGCTCCTTTACGTTTTATACAAAAACCAGTGTTGAATGGCCTAGGTAAATTATTTAGAAGCCAATTTGCAGGTTCATTTTTATTAATTGGTTTTTTGAATGGATTACTGCCTTGCGGAATGGTTTATTTAGCATTGACATCTGCAATGGCAACAGGTTCTGCGCTTAATGCAGGTTTATTTATGATATTTTTCGGATTGGGTACTGTGCCAGCATTATTAATGGTGGCGTTAGGTGGACAGTATATGGGACAGGTATTTAGAAAGAAGCTACAAAGCTTGTTACCATTTTTCATTTTTACTATGGGGGTATTTTTAATATTGAGAGGAATGAATTTGGGAATTCCTTTTGTTAGTCCACATATAGAAATTGGAGGTGTAATATCTTGTCATAATTAATTTACTATGGTCAAAGAGACAAGCATAAAAGAATTAGAGTCATTAATACGCACACTTGAATTTATTCAGGAGGAGCAGGCTTTTATCAAAAACAAAATTACAGGATTGCTTACAGATAATGTTTTGGAATCAACCATTGCATGGGTAGAGGAATTGGATCATCATATTTCGAATAGAGAGTCTGCCATTCAATTACTAAAAAATGACATACTATCACTAAGTAGACTTTTAAAAATAAAAGTTCCCAATTCTAGTGACATAGACAACAAGATAATTGCTACGCTGAAAAAGTATAAACAACAGATTGTCTATCTTGAAAACGAATTCATGACATGGAAACACGATGTCAATCAAAAAATCGAATTTCCAAATCCTAGTTAAACAATACTTTCTAGTTAAATAAGTTGGCAAGTTTCTTCTCTTCTAGTATTGTTATTTTACCTTCTTTTATTTCAATTAATTTTTCGTTTTTGAAATCGCTTAAAGTTCTAATTAAGCTTTCGGTAGCAGTACCTGCAATATTGGCTAAGTCTTCTCTTGATATAGCCATTGAAAAATTTGCAGCTGATTCGGTGTCGTATTTCCTTTTAAGTGTTAATAAAGCGTCGGCAACTCTCTTTCTAAGGCTATGGTAGGCAAGTGCCACAAGTTGTTGTTCTTTCTCTGCAATATTATTGGCAAGCAGTTTAATTACTTTAATTGCAATTTCTTGATTATGTGTAACTAAATGTTCAAATTCTTTTCTTGGGATAACTCTAATTGCAGACTCTTCTAAAGTTTCTGCAAATTCCTCATAAACATTATTTTCAATTAAAGGAATATGACCAAAAAAGTCTCCGGCTGACAATAAACTAGTAATTAATTCTTTCCCACCTTCGCTTGTTTTATATATCTTGATCTTCCCAGATTCGATATAATATAATTTGTTCGGGTGTTGACCTTCTGAATAAATTACTTGTTTCTTTTTATAGTCAACTACGTCATGATTTTCTAAAGCTTTAAACATTTCGTCTTTCTCACCTAAGTCAGCTATAATCTGATACCATGTTTCTATACCTTTTCCTAATCTGTTTTGTTGAATTCTGATTTTCTCAAACCTTGCTCTAATTGCATTGATTAATTCTGAATCCGAGAAAGGTTTTGTGATATAATCGTCAGCGCCCATTTCCATTCCTTTTCTTAAATCAGTTCTTTCGCTTTTAGCGCTAAGGAAGATAAAAGGGATATGTTGTAGTTCTTCGTTTTTACTTATTATTTGAAATACACCGTAACCATCTAAAACGGGCATCATAATATCGCAAACAATTAAATCAGGGGGATTGGCTATTGCTTTTTCCACACCTATTTTGCCATTTTCTGCTGTAGTAACTTCATAACTTGCTAATGTTAAAATTTCTGCTGTATTTTCTCTTAACGCTTCATTGTCTTCAATAAGTAAAATTCTTTCCATATTCTTTCCGTTTATTTTGATAGTAAATCGTCAATACTTGGTAATTTAATAGTAAAGCTGCTACCTTTTTCAAGTTCACTATTGTATTTAATAATTCCTTCTAATAGTTCAACATATCTACCTACTATATGAAGGCCTAATCCAGTACCTTGTATGTTGGTTACATTGGTTGCTCTAAAAAATCTTTCAAAAAGATGTACTTGGTCGCTTTTCGGAATACCCATGCCTTGATCTGTAACTATTATAGTTGTTACATTTTCATTCGTTTCGGTTTCAATTTTAACCACTGAATTTTCTGGCGAAAATTTAATAGCATTTGAAATCAAATTAACAAGAACATGTTTCAATAAATTACTATCGCTATATAATTTTGCCTCCCCTTTATGTGTGTAATAAAATTTTTGACCAGGCTTTAATAGAATATTCATTTCGTAAATAACATTATCTATAAATGCTTTCAAATCAAATTCTTCATTTCTAACTTCAATCTTTCCGGCTTCGATTTTACCTAATGATAAAAATTCGTTTAATATATCTGTAAGTGACTTAACTGAATGTTTAATTCTATCTACATGTTTGTCTCTCTTTGGTTGATCTTCTGTTTTAGTATATTTAGAAAGCAATGATATAGAAGACAGGATAGTACTTAAGGGTGTTCTGAATTCGTGAGAAGCCATTGATACGAATCTTGACTTAAGATCGTTTAATTCTTTTTCTTTTTCCAGAGATTTAGTAAGCTCTTCATTTGCTTTTCTAATAGAAATGTCAATTATAAAGGCGATTGTAAATTTTTCTTCATCAGTTGTAAAGTGACCAAGGCTAATTTCAACTGGGAATTCAGTTCCATCCTGCCTAAGTGCAGAGAGTATCATATTGGCCCCCATAGGACGTGATTGAGGGTTCTCATTATAGCGATCTCTATGGCCTACATGTTTGTGGTGATAGCGTTGTGGGATTAATTTTTCTAGCACATTCCCAATCATTTTATTTTCCTCAAAGGCAAACAGTTTATGTGCAAATTTATTTGCCATTATTATTGATCCAGTACTGTTTACAACAATAATCCCAATAGAAGCGGAATTGAAGAAAGCGTCAAACCTGAGGTCTTTATTAGTTGTGGTTGACATTAATTTCCATTTTGTTTAAAGTTACAAAATAATTCAACTATATATTGAAACAGAGTCATTTATAACTTCATTATTTACAATTTGCTAGCTTTTTTTTCTTGAATCGACTTTTAATTACAAGCACTATCTGGAATGCTTATTTAAAATTATAGTTACAAAGTGGGGGTTTTAGCTTTATTTCACATTAATA
>CANCAY010000033.1 GCA_947374225.1 Chitinophagaceae bacterium
TTTTAAAAAAATTGAAATATTTGAGAAAAAAGGCACTTATAGTGCCTTTTTTTATGCACATTCATTTTTCACTATTTAATATTTGATTTAATAAAAATCAATGAAATCAATAGTTTCGTTTAATTTATTCTTGCATTAAAAACATATTATATTTATTTATATTTAATTATAATATCATTTCATATGATAAATATCATTATTTTTACGATATACTTCACATATGTATTTATTATTAATATAAACGATATAATTATGAAAAATGAGAAATTACAAAAGTTCACTCCATTCCTTTTATTGCTATTAGTTGCAATTCTTGGATTATTTGTAAATCAACTTCCTAATTTCCAAGGCGACGCTAGCACTTACAATGCAGCAGATATTGCTTGGATCTTAGTTTCAACAGCATTGGTATTTATCATGACTCCAGGCTTAGCCTTCTTTTATGGCGGAATGGTTCATAGAAAAAATATCATCTCTACTATGATAAAGAGTATTGTCTCTGCTGGTATCGTTACTGTTATATGGATTACTTATGGTTATAGTTTGAGTTTTGGCGAATCTATTAATGGTATCATTGGAAACCCAATGACACATTTATTTTTTAAAGGCGTAGCTAATGGTGCTCCTATTTTACAAGGAGGTACTCCTTTAACTATCCCTTTATTATTGTTTGCATTATTTCAATTAATGTTTGCAATCATTACTCCAGGACTAGTTGTTGGAGCTGTTGCGGAAAGAATTAAATTCACTTCTTATATCTTATTTATAGTGCTATTTATCACATTGGTTTATGCCCCATTAGCACATTGGTCTTGGCATCCAAATGGATTTTTGTTAAAGATGGGCGCATTAGACTTTGCAGGTGGTACAGTAGTTCATATTAGTGCAGGATGTGCGGCATTAGCCGGTGCAATTGTATTAAAATCTAGAAGATCTAAATTAGAGCATCAAGAAATTCCTCCAGCAAACATCCCTTATGTATTAATTGGAACAGGTCTTTTATGGTTCGGTTGGTTTGGATTTAATGCAGGTTCTGCTTTAGGAGCCAATTCATTAGCTGTAAATGCATTTGCTACTACTAATACCGCTGCAGCTGCTGCAGGTTTGGCTTGGATGTTCTTTGATGTAATGAGAGGCAAAAAACCTTCTGTATTAGGCTTTTGTATTGGCGCCGTGGTAGGACTAGTAGCTATTACCCCTGCTGCAGGTTTTGTAGGAATACCTCAAAGTATATTTATAGGTGTTGTGGGCGCTGTAATTTCAAACGTATTAAGCCATGCATTTAAATTATCTAGAGTAGATGATACTTTGGACGTTTTCCCTTGTCATGGTATTGGAGGAATGGTTGGTATGTTATTAACTGGCGTATTTGCATCAAAAGGAGTAAATCCTGCAGGTAATGATGGACTATTTTATGGCAACCCTGCCTTCTTCTTAACACAGTTAAAGGCAATGGTTATTGTAGTAGTATACAGCTTTACTGTTTCTTTCTTAATCTTTAAGTTTATAGCATTATTACTTCCTTTACGCGTATCTGAAGAAGAAGAGGAATTAGGTTTAGACGCTACACAACATGATGAAAAATATGGCAGAAACCCAATGAAAGCATAAAATTTTTAAAGTATAGGTTTATTTGATTATTAAGCAAGCAATCGGCCTCCCGGAATTTATTTCGGGAGGTTTTTTTTGTATATTAGTGCCTTGCATGAAAACGAAACCTAAGTTCATAGTATCCATTTTAAAAGCAATTCAATATTTGTATTGTATTTATGCACTTTTAATATTCGCAATACTTACTATCCTATCGGTAATCTCATTATTATTTGTGTTGATAATGGGTAAAAATAAAATGGGAACTCGAATTCACACCATCTGCAGATATTGGAGTAAAATTTGGTATGTATTTATAGGAATCAGACATCAGGAAATATTCGAGTCTTATCATCATTTTAATCAACCTCATATTTTTGTTTCTAATCATAATTCCTATATGGACATTCCACCTATTGTCCAATTACAGCATCAACCCATTAGAGCTCTAGGAAAATTTGAATCTTCTAAAATTCCAATTTTTGGCTGGATCTATAAAGCAGCAGTTATTATGGTAGACAGGAGTAGTCCAGCTAAAAGAGCTCAAAGCTTACGTAATTTGAAGGCGGCTTTACATAAACGTATTTCAATTTTTATTTTCCCAGAAGGTACTTTTAGTATGACAATGCAGGAACCACTTAAACCCTTCTTTAATGGTGCATTTAAACTAGCTATAGAAATGCGTATTCCCATTCAGCCTATTATTATGATAGATGCAGTTGACCGAATGCATTACGATAGTGTAATGACATTGACACCAGGGCTAAATAGAGTGGTTTACCTGCCAACAGTCGCAATTGAAGACTATACAATAAATGATTTAGAAAAGCTTAAAACTGATGTGTACAAAATGATGGACGATGGACTAAGAAGATATCGCAGCTATCCAAAATCATAATGTATTTTTGTAAATAATTTATGTACGCAGAAATCATCATACCATTAGCACTTCCAAAAAATTATACTTGGATGATTCCCGAATCAATGCATTCGGAAATCATGATTGGCATGCGTGTAGAAGTTATGTTGGGTGCAAGTAAAAGGTATGCTGGAATTGTGAAAAAACTAAGCAACAACGCTCCGGTAGGCTTTAAGCCCAAACCCATTCTGGCCATATTGGACGACGCCCCAATTGTATATCCGCATCAAATGGAACTTTGGGAATGGATGGCTAGTTATTATATGTGCACCGAAGGTGAAGTGATGCAAGCTGCTATTCCAAGTCATTTGAAAATTTCAAGCGAAAGTATTTTTATTATTAATGAAGAATACATAAGAGACAGTCATCCATTGTCCGATGCTGAATATATCATTGCAGAAGCTTTAGAAATAAAAAAGCAATTAACCCTCATTGAAATTCAAAAATTACTAGACAGGAAGTCAGTATATCCTGTAATTAATAAGTTAATTCAAAAGGGAATATGTTTTGTGCAAGAAACCATGAAAGACAAATACACTTTCAAGGAAGAAATTATTATTAAGCTTCATTCAGATTTCAACGCAGAAGAAAAATTGGAAAAACTATTAAATGAATGGTCAAGGGCTCCAAAGCAACTTAGTTTATTAATAGCTTTTTTACATTTTCAAAAAACAGAAGGCATTGTAAAACAAAAAGTGCTTTTAGAAAAAGCAGACGCTAGTCATGCACAACTAAAGGCATTAATTGATAAAGGAATTTTAATTGCTGAAAAAGTTAAAGTGGACCGACTTGCAAGCAATCAAGAAGAAGGGAATGCACTACTTCATCAATTAAGCGAGCCTCAGAAAATCGCATTCGATTCAATTCAAACACAATTAGAAACACTACAAGTTAGTTTATTACATGGCATAACAGGTAGTGGTAAAACCCAAATTTACGTTGCACTTATTGAAGCAATGATGCAACAAGGAAAGCAGGCTTTATATATGTTGCCTGAAATTGCATTAACGGCACAAATGATTCGCCGTTTAAAAATGTATTTTGGTGACAGTATTGCTATTTATCATTCCAAATTCAATCCCAACGAGCGTGTAGAAATATGGAATAAAGTAAAATCTGGAGAGATCAAAATTGTTTTGGGTGCGCGGTCTGCTCTATTTCTTCCCTATAAAAATTTATCATTAATCATAATTGACGAAGAGCACGACGCCTCCTATAAACAACAGGATCCAGCTCCAAGATATCAAGCAAGAGATACTGCTATCTATTATGCTAATATCATAAAAGCAAAATGTGTTCTAGGTTCTGCCACTCCAAGTGTGGAGTCATTTTACAATGCCATGCAACAAAAATATGGCTATACCCATTTGACTGAAAGGTTTAGTAAAGCAGCTTTGCCAATCATTGAATTAATTGATACCAAAAAACAGATTGATAGTGCTGCAATATTAACACCTCCTTTATTAGCCGCTATCCAAAAAACCATTGAAAACAAAAAGCAAGTAATCTTATTCCAGAACAGAAGAGGCTATGCCCCTTATATGATTTGTCAGACTTGTGGCTGGATCCCTCATTGCCATCACTGCGATGTTACACTTACTTATCATAAGGCTAAAAATATGCTTTCCTGTCACTATTGCGGTGCAGTATACCCTATTGTAACAACCTGCGAAGCTTGTGGCAAACAAGACTTTAAACAAAAAAGTTTTGGAACAGAACAAATTGAAGAGAAATTAAGTAAAGCCCTGCCTCATATTGTAGTGGCGAGAATGGATTTAGATAATGTTAAAGGAAAAAATGAACACGATCAACTGATTCAGAAGTTTGAACAAAGGCAAATTGACGTTTTAGTTGGTACTCAAATGGTAGTGAAAGGATTGGATTTCGAACATGTAGACTTAGTGGGTATTGTAGATGCAGATAGTTTATTGAACTTTAATCAATATCGCGTTAACGAAAGAGCTTTCCAAATGATGGAGCAAGTTAGTGGTCGCGCAGGACGAAAAAATGACCAGGGAAAAGTGATGATCCAAGTAAGCCAGATTCAGCATCCTATTATTCAAATGGTACAACAACATGACTATTTGAAATTTTATGAATTTGAAATTCAAAATAGACAACATTTTGCCTACCCTCCCTTTAGTAGGCTCATGAGTATACTTTTCAAACACAAGGACAATCATATTGCAGAAGAAGCGGCAAATCATTTCTTAAAATCCTTAGACCCCGCTATTCAAAAAACAGTGCTAGGACCTGCACAGCCACTTATAAATAGAATTAGGAATAAATACATCTGGGAATTATGCGTTAAAATTTCCAGTAAAAGAGATCAATTACAAATAGCTAAAAAACAATTGCTCCACTTTGTTCAATTGATTCAAGTACACCCAAGATATAAAACTGTTCAAATTGTTATTGACATTGACCCTAATTAATTTGACAACATAATACTTTATGACACCTACTCAAAATATTTCTTTAAAGCCATTTCACAGTTTTGGTTGTGAAGTAAATGCAGCCTATTTTACTACGATTGAGTCTAGTCAATCTTTGGAATCAGCTTTGGATTGGTGCAAACAGCATAACAAACCATTTCTAGTACTTGGAAGCGGTTCAAATATGTTATTTACAAAACAAGTTGATGCTTTGGTGTTGAAAATGGAGATTAAGGGTATTCAAAAAACTAACGAAACTGCATCAGCAGTTTATTTATCTGTCGGGGCTGGAGAAAACTGGCACCACTTTGTAAGCTACTGTGTTCAAAAAGGATGGGGTGGCATTGAGAATTTAAGTTTAATACCAGGTACTGTTGGCGCAGCTCCTATTCAAAATATAGGTGCATATGGAGTTGAAGTAAAAGAAACTATTGAAAATATTACTGCTTATGATACCCATAATGGGGAATGGGTAAAATTAAATAAGCTTGACTGTGATTTTGGTTATAGAAATAGCCTTTTTAAAAAAGAAAAAAATAGATACATCATTTGCAAAGTTGATTTTTGTTTGCAAAAGCAACCTAAGCTAAGAATCGACTATGGAGCCATTAGAGAAGTATTACACCAAAAAGAAATTCAAAACCCTAGTTTAGAAGACGTTTCTAATGCAGTAATATTAATTAGAACACAAAAATTACCAGACCCGAAAAAAATAGGTAACGCAGGTAGTTTCTTTAAAAACCCAACCATCAGTAAGGAACAATTTGAAGCATTAAAAATAAAGAACGACGACATTATGGCCTTCCCTATCTCTGACATAGCATACAAATTAGCAGCAGGATGGCTAATTGAACATTGCGGATGGAAAGGAGTTAAAAAAGGAAATATTGGATGTTATGAAAAACAAGCTTTGGTCATTGTGAATTATGGCAATGGAACTGGCCAAGAAATACTAGACTTCTCTAAAGAAATCATACAATCTGTATTAGAAAAATTTGGAGTGGAATTAGAAAGAGAAGTTAATATTTATTAGACTACTATTATTTATAAGTAGTATTTTATTTAAATAATATATTACTTGTAATCTTGCATTAAAAATTTTATTAAATACGTTTATAAAAAAGGGAGTCCTAGACAGGACTCCCTTTTTTATTGTTCAACAACTTCCTAAAAAGGAAATATTAAACCTAATATCTAGCTAATAGATCTGCTCTTCTATTTTTTGCTCTGCCCGCTTTTGTAGCATTATCAGCAATAGGTCTTGTTGCTGCAAAACCATCTTTAGTTAAGCGACTCTTGTCAATACCTTTCTTAACAAGGTAATTGTAAACTACAGTCGCTCTTTGATGAGATAATTTTTTATTGATTCTCTCAGCACCCGTATTGTCTGTATGACCACTAATATCAACCACTACATTTGAATTTTCATTCATCATAGTAACTACCGCATCTAAACCCGCTAATAATTTTTTAGATAAATAAATTTTACCAGTTTCGAATTTCAAGTTAGTTGCTGCTTGATCTAAGATAGGTTGAACGTCCGCACATCCATTATTTGCAGCAATACCTGCAACTGCCGGACATTTATCTTCTTCATCATTTACACCATCATGGTCAGTGTCAGGTATTGGACAGCCATTGTAACGACTTAAACCTGCAACTGTTGGACATTTATCTTGATCATCACTTATTCCATCTTTATCCGAGTCTGGAACTGGACATCCATTATATTTAATAGTACCTGCAACATTTGGACATTTATCATTATCGTCATTTACACCGTCATTGTCCGTGTCTGGAACTGGACATCCACGATACTTAACAGTACCTGATTGATTAGGACATAAATCCTCACTGTCAATAACACCGTCATTATCTCCGTCTGCTTGAACTGTAACAGGAGGTAACATAATCGCTTTTTTCTCTTTGCCTTTTAAAGGAATTGAATAACTAGCGCCATAACTAAAATGCATCTTAGTTAAATCAGAAACTTCTGCTCTATAGGTTGTCATCAAATTAAAGAATGAACCCTTATTAGCTTTGAATTGTAAACCACCTCCTACTGGAGCATATGCATGATATAAATTAAAGTTATCACTTGAAACACCAATACCTGCAGTTACATAAGGAACTACACTATGGTCGTCTGTTAGAAATTTATAATTTAAATTAATATCAAAAGCAGTATACAATTTGTTTTCTGTTGCTTTAGGCACATTTAAAGAAGTATAATAGGGATACTTCAAAGATGCGAAATCTAAATTAGACATGAAATCAAAATGCTTTGAAATCCCTTGCAAGTATTGTAATCCTAAACTAGGTGCAGTTTTTGTAAGGCCTTCTGTTTGATTCGTTTTCTTAAAATCTAAAACAGAGAACTTAAACGCGATAGATGGCTTCTTTATAAGTGAAGCGTCTTGCGCAAAAACAAATGTTGCTAAAGCAATCATTGTAATTGATAAAACTATTTTTTTCATAAAATTAATTTTGTTGGTTCAATACAAAACTAAGATTAAAAAAAACTAATATGACTAATTTTCAGGATTAATTTCACTAAAGCCTATAGCTTCTACAACAACTTCTACAACACCGGTTGATTTAAAAAATAATTTCTTTGCAGCCGATTGACTTAAATCTATAACTCTTCCTTTTTTCAACATATTCGGATGCATACGATCGTTGATACGAACAAGTATGGTGCTTCCATTTTGTTTATTCGTTACTCTTACCAACGTGTTTAATTTAAATAAATTACAAGCCGCAGTATACTTTTTATTTCTGTAACGTTCGCCTGTAGAAGTAAGCGTGCCATTTAAATAAGCACTATAAAAACTTGCAATACCTGTAACACGATTAACTTCAATTGTAATTCTAGTTGTATCAATTTTTTTTTGATATTTTATTATCGCATTACTATCTAAAAAATTAATTGTTGTGAAGGTATTAGAATATACGTTTTGCGCCATTGAAAATAATGGCGACAATAATAGTATTAAAAAGATATTTTTAAATTTCATAACCTATATTAGTTGATTTCAGCTACGTCAACTACACTATCAATATTCAATGGGCCATAAATATGCGGAAACAATTCATCCAAATCTGTAGCCAATTCAAATAGCACTGGTCTTTGCACTTTCGCCTTCTCAATCTTCAGTTTTACTAAATCTTTTTGCCCTTTATAAAAACGGTCTAATACTCCAGACACTTGTTTTTCTATTGAACAATGTATAAAACCTTCTTGCTCATATCCTGCAGGCTTATATTCATTGTCTAACTTTGCTTGCTCCCACTCTTTTTTGGTGGTTACATGATATATGTATTCACTTTCCATTTTCTTAATTTTATTTTTTTATAATTCTTGGAATATGCTGTTCTAATAACATTAAGTCTGCTAATACAATAGCAGTAACTGCTTCTAAAACAACCGGCACTCTTAATGCTATGCATAAATCGTGCCTTCCTTTTACTGAAAAATTCTCTTGTTCATTGGTTTCCCAATTCCATGTTGTTTGGTCCTTAGGAGTGGAAGAAGTTGGTTTAACAGCAATTCTAAAAACCAAATCATTCCCATTTGTATATCCACCCACCACGCCGCCAGCATGATTTGTTTTTGTTTTACCAGACCCATCTATTATAGGATCATTATGGTCCACCCCAAACATATTAGCTGCAGCGAAACCTTTGCCAAACTCAATGCCTCTAATAGCTGGTATTGCAAATACTGCATGACTAATCAATGACTCCACCGAGTCAAAAAAATGTTCCCCTAAACCAATTGGCAAACCCTTTACAGTACATTCTACTATTCCTCCAACACTGTCTTTTTGATCAATTGCCTTTTGCAACCCCTTTTCAATATCTGATTCGCCGCCAATGCTCACAATATGAGCTACTATTTCCACTTTATTCAATAACTTTTTTGCAATAACCCCAGCTCCAACCAAGGCCGCTGTTAGCCTTCCGCTAAAATGCCCCCCTCCTCTATAATCTTCAAAGCCACCAAATTTATGGTGAGCAGTAAAGTCTGAATGGCCTGGCCTAGGAACAGACCTTTGTTTTTCATAGTCCCCACTACGTGTATTATTATTTTCAAATAACATGGTTATAGGAGCTCCTGTTGTAGTATCGTTAAATAAACCAGATTTGAATATTGGCATATCATCTTCCTGTCTTGGTGTTGTTCCTTTTTGTTTGCCTCCTTTTCTGCGTTCCATATCGGTAACAAAATCTGCTTGCAACAATGGCAATCCAGCTGGACATCCATCAACTACAATACCAACACAGGCGCCATGTGATTCACCAAAAATTTGTACTTTAAATAAGGTTCCAAAATTATTCATGTCTTATGTCTATATTATAAGTTAAGAAAATTAATCAATTGCTACTTTTGCACCTAGTTGCGCTAAGTGATCAAAAAAATCAGTGTATGACTTATTAATTGCTTCTGCTTCTGTAATAGTTACAGGACCATTAGACTTTAATGCTGCTACACCACAAGCCATTGCTATTCTATGGTCATGTTGAGAAAACACAGTAGCTGCTTGTATAGGCGCTCCACCATGGATCTTCATTAAATCCCCTTCTAATACTATTGTAACTCCTAGTTTAGCAAATTCAGTCTGCAATGTCAATCCTCTGTCACTTTCTTTATGTGCTAAACGACTTACTCCTTTAATTGTTGTTATACCCTTACACACTGCAGCCAATGCTACTAATGGTGGAAATAAATCTGGACAATCTGTTGCGTCAAATTCAAAAGCTATTAAAGAAGCACCAGCATCCTTTGCTCCTATTGAAATTCCATCTTCCATTATTTCAATGGGTGCATTTGCATTTTTCAATGCCTGCATCACTGCTTTATCCGCTTGTGTAGAATTCAATTGTAACCCTTTTACTTTAATAGGACCTGCAATGGCTCCAGCAACTAATAAAAATGCTGCTCCACTCCAATCTCCTTCTACCGTATATTCAATATGAGTTGGTAATGGCGTATGCGCCAAAAACTCAAAACTTTCATAGTTATTATGTCTCACCTTCCATCCAAAACTGTTTAGCACTGCAAATGTCAAATCAATGTATGGCTTGCTTTTTAAATTCAATACATGTATCACTGCATTTTGCGCATCACTTGCAGCATACGCCATTAATAGTCCCGTTAGGAATTGAGAACTTAATGATCCGTCAACCGTAATAGTTGCTGGCTTTAAGGGTCCTTGTATTCCAATGGGTAAAAAACCTTTTTGCGATTTCACTTTCACACTTAAAGCTGGAAATATTTCATCAAAAAAATGCATTGGTCTTTTTAATAAACTGCCATTCCCATTTATAGTAATAGCATTACTACTTAATGCAGCAATGGGTGTAAACATTCTTATTCCTAATCCACTCTCACCACAATTCATTTCAGGACCTATAGGCTGCACTCCTTTTGAACTTACTTTAATATGAGTAGTAGTTTGTTCCACTATAGCACCTAGCTTTTGTATGACATCTATTGCTGCTAAGTCATCATTTGAATGACCGGGATTTAAAATTAGCGTATCCCCCACATGCAACAATGCAGCAGCACATGCCCTCTGCATACTACTTTTACTTGCAGGGGCAACTTGTTCCCCCTTTAATGTTCCTGGATAAACAATCGCTCTCATATTATGAATACAAGTTTATCAATTTTTGTAATGTCTTCATTGGGATGGTTTCATAAACTCCCTTTCCTATTTTATTCAATAAAACATACTGCATTCCTGCTGATGCTTTTTTCTTGTCTTTCTGCATCACAGACATTGCCTCTTCCACATTAAAATGCATTGCAGTAGGCAAACCATATTTCTTTAGTGTTTCAACTAATAGTCCTGTACCTGTAAAACCTTGCAATACTTGTGAAATTTTAGCAGCATATACCATACCAATACTTATTGCATGACCATGTAATAATGCATGTTCATTCTCAATAGCATGGCCTAATGTGTGTCCAAAATTCAATAATTTTCTGTCCCCTTTTTCGAATTCGTCCTTTTGTACTACTTTAACTTTAATTTGCACATTTTTTTCAATTAATGCAGTTAATGCTTTTGTATTTTTTTGATAGAACGCTAAATCATTTTCATTTAATTCCTTCATCATTTTTGCATCCTTGATAGCTGCATGTTTGATGATTTCTGCAAAGCCATTTTCCCATTGGTGTTTTGGCAAAGATTGTAAGAAACTTAAATCATATAATATAAAAGCAGGCTGTCTTATCAAACCTATCATATTCTTATATACTCCAACATCAATTCCATTCTTGCCGCCAATAGAAGCGTCAACCATAGCAAGTATGGTAGTAGGCACAAAGCCGACTACCACTCCTCGCATGTAAACACCTGCAACATAACCCACCATATCGGTTACCACTCCGCCACCCACTCCAATCAATACTGCTTGTCGTGTAGCTCCAAAGTTTAATAACGCTTCAATAATAAAGTCAACCGTTGCTTGATGCTTATGTTCTTCCCCTGAAGGAATCACTATAGTTTTTTTTCCTTTAAATTTTTTCTCATGTAAGGCGTATACATTCTCGTCTGTAATATAAAATGCATTTGCTTTATCCACCATTTTGTCAATAGCTGCAAATTTGCCATCTAATACAAATGTTACTGTTGCGCTCGAAAATTTTACTTTCCAATTTTTCATACCTGTCAAAATTTAAATAGTATTTAAATTAATTAAAATTTAAAGTCCTAGCTATTCATTACTTTATTTTGATGATTGATACTTTCCATATGAACTGCGTCCATGTATTTAGTAACAAACTCGTCAGTCAATCCCAATTTTTCACCTTTTGCAATTGCTCTTTCTAAAATTTCAGTCCAACGGCTAGTTTGCAAAATTGTGATATCGTTGTTCTTTTTGTATTCTCCAATTTTCTGAGCCACTTTCATACGTGATGACAATACTTGTAATAACTCGTCGTCTAATTGGTTAATTTGTTGACGGAATTTTTCAAGTGCACTATGGAAATCTTCTGAATTATTATCTTCTTTTCTCCAACGGATTGCTTCTAACATTTCCTTTAATACTTCTGGCGTGATTTGTTGTTTCGCATCACTCCAAGCATTGTCTGGGTCAATATGTGATTCAATAATTAAACCATCGAAGTCTAAGTCCATAGCTTGTTGTGCTACTTCTTGTAAAATATCACGACGACCACAAATATGAGAAGGGTCATTGATCATTGGAATACCTGGGTAACGACGTTTCATTTCGATTGCTAAATGCCACATTGGTGCATTACGGAAATCGGTATTTCCATAAGAGCTAAATCCTCTATGTATTAAACCTAAATCTTCAATGCCCGCTTTTGCGATACGCTCCATTCCACCTACCCATAATTCTAAATCCGGGTTTAATGGATTCTTAATTAAAACAGGAACTTTAACTCCTCTTAATGCGTCTGCAATTTCTTGCACACTAAAAGGATTTACTGTAGTACGAGCTCCCACCCATAATACATCAACATCAAAATGCAATGCATCTTCAACTTGTTTTGCAGTTGCAACTTCCACTGCAATTGGCAAACCAGTTTCTTTCTTAGCTTGTTGCATCCAAGGCAAACCTTTGGTTCCAATACCTTCAAAACTTCCTGGTCTTGTTCTTGGTTTCCAGATACCAGCACGCATAATATCTACTTTTCCAGTAGCTGCTAATCTAATAGCCGTTTGCATTACTTGTTCTTCTGTTTCTGCACTACAAGGACCAGAAATAATTAATGGCGCTTTTTTTAATAACGTGCTTACTTTTTGTTGTTGTTCAGTTAAGGTTCCCATTTTTTAAGCAATTTTAGTATTTAAGATATTTAATTTTTTGTTTTAAACTACCGAAGGACTATCCTTCATTATTATTAGAAAAACCTTTTGGACCACCGCTATCTGCATCATTCATGCGAATACGACGTCCTTTATAGTTTTTACCATCAATAGCAGTAATCATTTTCTTAGCAGATCCTGATTCAATTTCAATCCAACTATTCATGTCTCTCATGTCTATTTTACCAAGTGCTTCTTTCTTCAATTCACTCATGTCTAAAATGTATTGTAAGAAACTAGCTTTGTAAAAACCGTCTTTAGTACCTAAGTTCACAAACAAACGAGTTGTTCCTGCTGATCCTCTTGACTGACTACGACCACCTCTGTCTCCGCCTCTATCACCACCACGATCACCACGATCTGAGAATTCATTACGACCTCTATCACGGTTACGATCTTGTTGTTGCATTGGCTCACGTCTGCCATTTGATCTTTCAGCAGCTCTAACGTTTAAGTCAGCAGCATTTTCATAATAACTCAAGAAACGGTTAAATTCTAAAGCAGCTACTCTCTTTAAGATTTCTTCCTTGCTCATGTCTGCAAATTTCTCTGCTAACATTGGAACATAAGTTTCATAATCACCATGACTCACGTCTGTTGACATTAACTTGTCCATTACATGGAAGAACTGTTTTCTACAAACATCCTTACCACTAGGGATATCTAATTTATGGAAAGTGCTTTTGTTGATATTCTCAATTTGACGTAATCTGTATGATTCTCTTGCATGTACAATTGAAATACAAATACCTTGGCTACCAGCACGACCTGTACGACCACTTCTGTGCGTATATACTTCAACGTCATCTGGTAATTCATAGTTAATTACGTGTGTGATACCTTTTACGTCAATACCACGAGCAGCAACGTCAGTTGCAATTAACAATTGTAAAGTCTTGTCTCTAAATTGACCCATTACTCTATCGCGTTGTTGTTGCGTTAAGTCACCATGGATAGCATCGATATCATATCCTTCACGTGTTAAACGAGCTGCAACGTCTTGTGCATCTGCCTTAGTACGTGTAAAAATAATACCATAAATACCTGGGTTAAAGTCAATGATTCTTTTCAAAGTCTCATAACGATATTGTGCAGAGGTAACATAATATTGGTGGTCAATACTTTTGTTTGTTGCATTTACTTTACCAATAGTAACTTCTACTGGCTCTTTCATGTAACGCTTGCTTACTTTTCTAATTTCAGTTGGCATTGTTGCACTGAATAACCAGATACTTTCTCTATTAGGTGTATTCTTTAAGATAAATTCAATGTCTTCTTGGAATCCCATATTCAACATTTCATCTGCCTCGTCTAATACGACATATTCGATTTGCTCTAAGTTGATTGCTTTTCTTTCTATCAAGTCAATTAAACGACCAGGAGTGGCAACAATAATTTGAATGCCTCTTTTTAAGTCTCTAATTTGTAAGCCAATTGAAGTACCACCATACACAGCTAAAACTTGTAAACCTGGCATATGCTTTTTAAACAAATTCAATTCGTTTACAATTTGCATACACAATTCTCTTGTTGGACAAACCACCAAAGCTTGTGGAAATTTGTCTGCAGTTTTAATCAACTGCAATAAAGGCAATCCAAATGCAGCTGTTTTACCAGTACCTGTTTGTGCTAAACCAATAAAATCCTTTGTTCCACTTATTAAAACTGGAATAGAACGCTCTTGAATTTCAGTAGCGTGTGTGTATCCTAATTCTGTAACTGCTTTTACTAATTGCTCATTAATTCCAATTTCCGCAAATGTCTTTTTAGACTTAACGGCTTCTATCAATTCATTTGTATTTTCCATCTCTTCTGTTTTCTTCATTTTTAGTTTTTTACTTTTCTTTTAATTAGAATTTTATTTTAAAATTCTTTTAATTCCATTGGCATTCTCAATCAGGTCAGACAAGTATTCAAAATTTTCTTTTTCAAGACAAGATTTAAACTTGCGCAACTGACTAATATGCTCATTCAATACGTCCAATACATTTTCTTTATTTTGCATAAAGATGGGAACCCACATTGCAGCATTGGACTTTGCCAAACGCACTGTGCTTTCAAAACCACCACTCGCTAATTCAAAAATAGCATCGGACTCTTTTTCCTTCTCTAGCACGGTATTAGCCAATGCAAAAGAAGTAATATGTGATATATGGCTCACATAAGCCACATGGATATCATGCTTTGCAGAATCCATGAATAAAATATGCATACCTAGTGTTTGATAGACTTGCTCTACTAATTTGAGTGCATCTTCATCAACCTGTTCCTTATTACAAATTACAGCAGCTTTTTCCTTGAATGCGTCTTCCTGAGCTGCACTTGGACCACTGAACTCTGTACCCCACATTGGATGGGTTGGAACAAAGCGACCACTTTTTGCATGGGTACTCGCAATGTTAACGATACTCTCCTTGGTTGAACCTAAATCAAACACTACTTGTTTGTCAATCAAATTTAAAATAGTCGGCAATAATTTTTCAGCAATATTTACAGGTGTTGCAATGGCAATTAAATCGGATGATTTCACAGCTTCTTCCAAAGTCATAATCTCATCAACGATTCCTAATTTCAATGCTTGTTCCTGATGTTCTGGATTATTGTCCACTCCAATCACTTTGCTCACCAAACCTTTACGCTTTAGTGTCAAGGCTAGTGAGCCTCCAATTAATCCAATTCCAATTACTGTTAAACGCATGCTTTAACTCTTTTAATAGCTTCACTAAATTTCTCCATGGAACCGCATAAGCTCACACGGATATATTCATTACCAGCTGAACCAAAAATACCACCAGGTGTTATAAACACATTTGCTTCATATAAAACTTTATCGCTTAAAGCGTATCCGTCCTTATACGTTGCAGGAATTTTAGCCCAAACAAACATCCCTACTTGTTGTTTTGAAAATGCACAACCTAATGTGTCTAATAGTTCGAAAACTTTTTCACGACGTTCAGTATAAATTTTATTTACTGAATCATACCAAGATTTTTCTAAGCTTAATGCTTTTGCTGCTGCTAATTGCACTGGCAAAAACATACCACTATCCATATTGGATTTAAATCTTAGAATTTCATTGACCCTTTCTTCTGCAGCAATCAACATTCCCACTCTCCAGCCCGCCATGTTTTGGCTTTTACTTAAAGAGTTCAACTCTATCACTACTTCCTTTGCGCCTTCCACCGATAACAAACTCATGGGTTGCTCATTCAAAATGAAACTGTAAGGATTATCATGACAAATTAAAATTTGATGCTTCTTGCCAAACGCTACTAACTTTTCAAATAATTGTTGTGTAGGAATTTGGCCGGTAGGCATATGCGGATAGTTCACCCACATTAACTTCACTTTTGATAAATCTGATTTTTCTAAATTTTCAAAGTCAGGTGCCCAATTGTTCTCGGCAGTTAGCTCATAGTAAAGCGGGGTGCCCCCTGCCAACTTAACTGCACTTGTATACGTAGGATAACCAGGATTAGGTATTAAGACCTGATCTCCTTGATTTAGGTAGGTCATGCAAATGTGCATAATCCCTTCCTTGCTTCCTAGTAATGGAAGTATTTCAGTTGCGGGCGCTATGGAGACCGCGTAATACTTTTTATACCATTCAGCAATGGCTTCTCTCAATACTGGAGAGCCTTTATAAGATTGATAAGCATGGACATTGTCCTTAGCAGATTCTTCTTGTAACACTTTAATCACATCTGGATGAGGTGGCAAATCGGGACTTCCAATACCCAAATTAATAATTTGTTTACCCGCTTTATTGAGTTCGTCAATTTCACGCAATTTGGTTGAGAAATAATATTCCCCAATTCCCTCTAGCCTATGTGATAATGTCCAATTCATAGTTAGCCTTTTACAACTTTTCCTTTTTTATACAATCCAAAAACTTTAAAGCTCTTAGTCAACTCTTGTAGAGAGGCTAATACTTTTTCAATTTGTTTATTATTCTCAAATTCTAAATCCGCATAAAAACCATATTTGAAAGTACTACCTGGTATTGGCATACTTTGCAATTTGCTCAAATTCACCCCGCCCTGCGCAATCTTGGCCAACACTTTCGACAAAATACCTTTTGAGTGATCAGTTTGAAAATAGATAGACGCTTTGTCTGCATTTTCTATTACCACTTTATTAGTACTAGGCACCATAATTAAAAAACGAGTGATATTGTTCTTTAACGTATGAATGTCTGGTGTGATCACATTCAAGTCATATAACTGCGCCGCCAATTTACTAGCGATAGCTGCTACATGTTTGCTCTTGTTTTGATGCACTTGTTTTGCGCTTAATGCAGTATCCTCCGATTCAACCAATTTCCAATTATATTTTTCTAGATAATCAAGACATTGTAAAATAGCCATGGGATGACTATGCACTTCTTTAATATCTTCCAATTTCACTCCTGGGTAAGTCAATAAGTTTTGACTTATGGACAAATACACTTCCCCAATAACTTGCAATTTGCTTTTTTGTAACAAATTGTAATTAGGTAAAATGCTACCTGCAATAGAATTTTCAATAGCCATTACAGCTCCGTCAGACAATTTAGGGTCAGCTCCTATTTTCACAACCTCTCTAAAAGTGTCGCAAGTGATAACTGAGACATCTTTACCAAAAAATTGTCTAGCTGCCACTTGGTGGAAACTTCCTTCATAACCCTGTATTGTTACTTTTTTATTCATCTTAAAATCCAATTCAATTTTATCTAATCCTTGCCCTCCGTACATTTCAAAAAAAAACCCGGCTTAGTGGGCCGGGATCGTATATTTAGTTAATTCTTTAAGCTTTTACAAATACTACCCGGCTACTTTGTTTAAAGTAGAAATAAAAGAAAAAGTAAAACCAGTTGCTATTTGCTTTCATCATGGCACAAAGATAAGCCAAAACAGCCTAAAATAGGCATAAAACATAAAGTTTTTTACATTTTACTAACAGTTATTCGTACAAAAAAAAGACCTCCCGTAGAAACGGAAGGACTTTAACGATTGCTTGCCATATGAAATCGGTCGATAACTACTAGTCGGCAAACTTGGCCTTTTAAGGGGCGGAACTAATAGTCCAATTATTTAATTACTTCTTAGCAGCAGAATCAACCTTAGTTGAATCAGCAACAACAGCAGAAGAATCAGTAGCGACAGCAGCTGTATCAACAGTTGTTGCAGCAGAATCAGTTTTAGTTTCAGTTGAAGCACCACCACAAGCAGCTAAAGCAGCGATAGCGAAAATTGCAAATACTTTTTTCATTTGGAAAGATTTTATTGATTAATTTATACCATTAATACAGAAATTGAAACTAGGTAACCCCCTATTTTCAAATATTTCTAAAAAAATAAAAAACTAGGCATTTTGGGTTACTTTTGCCTCAATTAAGTATTAACCTATTGAAAGCTGAAAACAACGAACAAGCCCTTTTAAAAGGGTTAGCTAAAAATGACTCCAAAGCGATTGAATCGCTATATAAGAGCCATTTTACGATGATTCAGCATTTCGTGCTCAATAATAATGGCAGTTTTGATGACGCCAGGGATGTTTTTCAAGAAGCCATGATTACCTTATACGAAAAGGTTCAAAATGATAGTTTCGTCCTTAGTTGTCAAATCAAGACCTATATTTTCTCAATTTGTAAGAACTTATGGCTTAAGCGTTTACAACAAATGGGCAAATATAGCAGTCCACTAAGCACCGAGGAAGAAAGTATATCAGTGGAAGCTGATTTAGAGGAACTTGAAAAGAAAGACGCTGCTTTTGCAATCATGAACCGAGCCTTAAACAGCTTAGGGGAACCTTGTAAAAGTTTATTAGAGGGTTACTATTTGAATAAAAAAGGGATGCAGGAATTGGCCGAGGATTTTGGATATACCAATGCGGACAATGCCAAAAACCAAAAATATAAATGTTTGATGCGTTTGAAAAAATTATTCTTCTCGCAGTATAACATTGGTGATTAAAATAAATAAAGGGTTATTATGGATGATATTCAATTATTAGAAGCTATAGAACGATACCTATTGGGCGATATGTCCTCTGGGGAAGTGGCTCAATTTGAAACCATCCGTAAGCAAACACCCGAAATTGATCAAATGGTAGTAGAACATGAAATGTTTTTACACCAAATTGGACAATTTGCCAATCGCAAGAATTTTTCAAAAAACCTTGAACAAACTTTTACTAAATTATACGACGCTGGCGAATGGACTCCATTTGACGAACAGTCTACTAAGGTTAAAGTAATTCAGCTTTGGACTAAATACAGGAAAGTAACTGCAATTGCTGCTTCTGTGGGTGGTTTTATTGCTTTATTTACTTCTACTATTATAATGTACTTAGCACCTAGTTTGAATGGTTCACAAGTTTTGCAATTAAGCAAGGCCTTGGAAGCAATTAAAAAGAATCAGCAAGCACAAGGTCATTTGTTAAATGAAGTAAAAACGAAGTTGCCAGAAAATGCCAAATTAATTAGTGGTGGTTCTGGTTTTTTAATTGATACAAAGGGATTTGTTATAACGAATGCGCATGTATTAAAAGGAAATAGTGCCATTGTTGTAAATAGCGAAGGACAGGAATTGAATGCGAAGATCATATATACTGATAAGAATTTAGACTTGGCTTTATTACAAATAACTGACGAAGAATTTAAGCAGCCTAAACAATTACCTTTTACTATTCGTAAAAAGATGACTGAATTAGGTGAAGAGGTTTTTACATTGGGATATCCTAGAACCGACAATGATATTGTATATGGTAAGGGTTATTTAAGTGCGCAGTCTGGTTTTGAAGGAGATAGTAATTCTTATCAAATTCAAATAAGCGCGAATCCTGGTTACTCTGGAGCCCCTGTCTTTAATGACAGAGCTGAACTAGTAGGAATTATTAGTACCCGACAAAAGCAAGCTGAAGGAGTCGCCTTTGCAATTAAGTCTAAAAAAATCTATGATTTAGTAGACGCTATTAAAGAGAATGATAATACAGAAGCGATATCTATTAAACTAAATAAAGCAAGTGCCAAAGCGCATGCCGATAGAAAAAGCCATATCAATAATTTCAAGGATTTCATTTATAGTATCAAGTCATTTAACTAGCATACTTTTATTACCATAATTTTTCTGGATATACTTTGTCTTGTACTAACTTGTCAATATTCGCTTTCACACCCGGCGCATCCTCTTTATAAGTAACCCCAAACCATTTAGCATTTGTTGGTATCACTTTTACATCTCCTAATCCTAATGTTGTAAATTGACCAGTTACATAAGGTATATAAAATTCAGATTTTAATTCCTGCCCTTGTTGCGCTAAAAAAGCTTTGAATTCACTTTCACACAAATCAATAAAGCCGGGAGCAAAGCACATGAAATTCATACTTACTCTTGTGTCTTCTTTTAAAGAAGTCTCTATACCATTTTCTTCATATACTATTTGACCATCCTCTTTTCTATAAATCTTAGTGCGCTCATTTATCTGAGTTAACACATTTTGACTATTGGTAGAACAAACCCCTCTACTCACTGTGCCATTCGCACTTAAAGTATTCGCCAATTCATATCCTAAAATACAATATGTTTTTTCCGAACATTCTGTAGTTAAAAATTTATAAGCCTGCTCAAAAGCTTCTTTCCCATAATAGTCGTCTGCATTAATAACTGCAAAGGGCTCATTCACTACCCCTTTCGTACATAAAACCGCATGGGCTGTTCCCCATGGCTTTGTTCTATCCGCTGGTATATCAAAGCCAGCAGTGTATTTGTCAAGTGACTGAAACACATAAGCTGTTGCTATCTTTCCTTTTAATTTGGGCTCAAATACTTCCTTGAATGCTGTTGCGAAATCTTCTCTGATAATAAAAACTACTTTACCAAAACCTGCGCGCACTGCATCATAAATAGAATAATCCATTATGGTTTCTCCATTAGGACCAAATCCTTCTGTTTGTTTTTGACTACCATATCTACTCGCCATTCCTGCTGCCAAAATCACTAATGTAGGTGCGCTCATTTTCAAATTTTTTAATCAAGCAAAAATAGCTGATTTTTGACTAATTATAAAAAGTTTGCATACTAACCCAATCATACAGAAAATTATCTACCTAAGTCAAGATGGAATTAACGTAGACCTACTTAGGCTGGATCAAATACATCCAGTAGTAAGTGGCAATAAATGGTATAAATTAAGATACTATATTCAAGCAGCTTTAGCGCAAAATGCAAAAACAATTGCCAGTTTTGGAGGCCCCTATTCCAATCATCTTGTCGCTTTGGCATTTGCTGCAAAAGAAAATAATATGGCAAGTATTGGATATGTTAGGGCAAATGAAGGAGAGCCTATTACCCCAACCTTACAAGAAGCTCAATATTATGGAATGCAACTTGTTTTTTTAGGAAGAAGTTCCTTTCAAGAAAAAAAAGAGGAATTATTATTCATTGCTAAGTCTGAATCAAATACTTCCAATTTGAAAGCAAGCACCACGAATTCGAAAATAAATACGCTAACTTATTTTGTAGACGAAGGTGGTTATGGCGTTACAGGGGCAAAAGGTGCCGCAACCATTATAACAGACTGGGAAAAATATGAAAATAATAATTCACTAAATAATAATAGTGCTACATTAATTCATGAAAATCCTATTTCCAATTATGATTATATCCTTGCTGCAGTTGGAACAGGAACTATGCTAGCAGGCATTATAAATGCGAGTGCTATTTTTCAGAATGTGATTGGTATTCCTGTATTAAAAAACGAGGGGACCATTAAGACAGAAATAAAATCATTATTACTTGACCAGGAAAAACCCTTTCAACTATTACATCAATTTCATCAAGGAGGCTATGCAAAATTCACTCCAACACAAATTGATTATATGAATTTCTTATGGGCAAAAGAGCAGATACCAACTGATATTGTATATACTGGAAAATTGCTTTTTGCAGTGGATCAATTAGTCAAAGAAAACTATTTCAAACCGAGTAGTAAAATACTCGTAATACACAGTGGTGGCCTGCAAGGGAACCGATCCTTAGCGAATGGTATTTTGCATTTCAATGACTAATATAGTTTCTATTTTAGCGTAATCATTTAAATACTTTTTCTTGGCCAATTCAAATTGTAAATAAATTAAACTAAATCGCAATCAAAAATTATCTGAAAATGTTTTTTGATTTTTTCTTTTACTTCCTCATAGTTTACCTTATGCCCTAATTCTTTTTCCAAAGAAGTAACTGTCTTTCCTTGTATACCACAGGGAACTATATATTCAAAATGAGACAGATCCGGATTTACATTTAAAGCAAATCCATGCATAGTGATCCATCTACTACATTTAATTCCCATAGCGCATATTTTTCTGGCCATAAATGGGTCGTTAGGTTCTAACCAAACTCCAGTTTCGCCTGCACTTCTTTCACCCGTTAAACCATATTCTGCTATTACATTTATTATAACCTGTTCTAAACTTCTCAAATACCAACCAAGGTCAGTTTTGAACTTATCTAAATCTAAAATGGGGTACCCTACTATTTGTTGTGGTCCATGATAAGTAACATCTCCCCCTCTATTAATATGAAAGAACTCAATACCTAATTTTTCTAATTGCTCCTCAGATACCAAGACATGTTCTCTTTTTCCACTTTTACCCAATGTAAAAACAGGATTGTGTTCGACAAATAACAGTTTGTGCTCCGTAGCCGTTTTAGTGACATCTTCCTCCCTTTCCCTAGCTGTAAACTTGATTTTGGTGTTTTTATCTAGTAGCGATTCTTGATAATCCCAGGTTGGTTGGTACGATTTTATACCTAAATCTTCAAAATATACTTTTTGTCGCATGAGACAAAGTTACAAACTAAGCCGCAATAACTTACTTTTGCATTATGTTAGAAGAAGAGAAAGCAAAGCTTAAAATAGTAGACACGGAATCACCATTGGAGGATACGCAGAATGAAACCGAAGATATTTACGAAAAATTGACTTTTATGGTAGATAAAGGTCAGGAACCAATGCGTATTGACAAATGGGTGCAAATGCGTATTGAAGGATTAACTAGAAGTAAATTACAAAATGGAATTGAAGCTGGATTTTTAACGGTTAATGGCAAAATAGTAAAAAGTAATTACCGCACTCGCCCAGGCGACGAAGTGGTATATCTGAATTATGTAAATCCTGACTATACAGAGCTTAAGCCTGAAAAAATGGATCTTGATGTCGTTTACGAAGACGACGCTGTAATGGTTATTAATAAGCCTTCCAATATGGTAGTGCACCCTGGCATTGGAAACTATACTGGTACTTTATTAAATGGAGTAATGCATCATTTACTTGCATTGAACCCACATTTAAACGAAGAAATATTACCTCGTTTTGGATTGGTTCATCGTATTGACAAAAACACAACTGGATTAATTGTACTTGCAAAAACGCCCGACGCTGCAAGTCATTTAGCAAAGCAATTTTTCAATCACACGGTGGAACGCAAATATGTTGCACTTGTTTGGGGGGATTTAGAAGCAGAAGAAGGGACTATAAATGCTCATATTGCTCGTCACCAAACGAATAGAAAAATGTTTAATGCTTATCCTGAAGGCGAAATTGGGAAGCATGCTATTACACACTATAAAGTAATAGAACGCTACAATTATGTGTCTTTAGTGTCTTGTGTTTTAGAAACAGGAAGAACACATCAGATTCGTGTGCACATGAAACATATCGGTCATACACTGTTTAATGATTTTGAATATGGTGGTGATAGAATTTTAAAAGGAACTATTTATACCAAGTATCGACAATTTGTTGAGAATTGTTTTGAAGCCTGCCCTAGATGTGCTTTACACGCAGCTACCTTAGGTTTCATACATCCAGTAACCGAAGAGAAAATGACTTTCGATAGTGAATTACCAGCGGACATGCAAGCAGCCATTGTAAAATGGAAGAACTACAAACATGCAGCGCATCAAATTGACTAATTAATTCTTTTTCCAAACATTATTGTCAGGATTAAAATCTGGAAGTACTTTGTCTGGATCATAAGTTACCGACTCAATAGCTTCGGTACTTGCGTATTTGAATTTCCATGAAGTATTTCTTTCCCAAATTTCCACAGGTAATTTAATTCTTTCTGTTTTGCCTGAAACTGTTTTAATTTCTAGAATTACAGGCATGGCCATTTTCTCTAAATTATCTAAAGTAATATAAGCTCCTTTTGAATAATCTGTACTGTCAACATAAGTAAGTTCTCGAACTGCAACATCCAAACGCCAATTGTTTACGAACCACCCTCTCCAAAACCATTGCAAAGTTTCTCCAGACACATTCTCTATAGTGCGGAAGAAATCGTCTGGCGTAGGGTGCTTAAATGCCCATCTTTTAATATAAGTTTGGAATGCAAGATCAAATCTTTCTTTGCCAATAATTTGTTCTCTTAATAAAATCAAACCTTCACTAGGTTTTGAATAGGATAATAAGCCATTATTTTTCTCTTTATAATTAGC
>CANCAY010000034.1 GCA_947374225.1 Chitinophagaceae bacterium
CAAAAGATTCAAGTTGTTGTATTAGACTTTGATGATGACAAAAAACGTATCAGCTTAGGTTTAAAACAATTAACTCCACACCCTTGGGATGTATTACCAGCTGACTTATCAGAAGGTAGTGTAGTGAAAGGTAAAGTAGTTAACATTGAGGATTACGGTGCGTTCTTAGAAATTCAACCAGGTGTTGAAGGTCTAGTTCACGTTTCTGAAATCACTTGGGCTAACACACCAATCAACGCAAAAGAATTCTTCAAATTAGGAGATGAGCATGAAGCGAAGGTGGTAACATTAGACAAAGATGCACGTAAGATGAGCTTGAGCATTAAACAAATGACACAAGATCCTTGGAATGCAATCGATAATAAATTCCCTGAAAACAGCAAACACAAAGGTCTAGTTAAAAACATCACTCCATACGGTGTGTTTGTTGAATTAGAGTCTGGTATTGGTGGAATGATTCACATCAGCGACTTAAGCTGGTTGAAGCGTTTCAATCACCCTTCTGAGTACGTTAAAGTAGGTGAGTCTATCGACATCATTATCTTGAACATCGATAAAGAAAACAGAAAATTACAATTAGGTCATAAGCAATTAGAAGAAGATCCTTGGAATGCATTAGAAGAAACATTTGCAATCGGATCAATTCATGATGGTACTATCGTTCGTAAAGACGACAAAGGTGCTATTGTACAATTGCCACATGGCTTAGAAGGTTTTGCTCCTAACCGTCACCTTGCAAAAGAAGATGGTAAGCAAGTTCAAGCGGAAGAAACTGCACAATTCATGGTGATCGAATTTGATCGTAATGAAAAGAGAATTGTAGTATCTCATGCAAGAATTTGGGAACAAAATATCCAAGAAGAAAAAGAAGTAGCTAAGAAAGAAGCGAAAGTCGAAACTGAAAAGACTAAGAAAGCGGTTAAAACAATCCAAAGCAAGGTTGAAAAATCTACTTTAGGTGATTTAGGTGCTTTAGCTGAAATCAAAGCTAAATTAGACGAGAATAACGCAGGGTAGTTTTCCAACGCCTTTTTAGCAATAGAAAGGCTCAAAAAAACACACTGATGATTTATTAAGCCCCCGAACTTCGGGGGCTTTTTCGTATCCCAAAACCAGTATTAGCTTATTCTTAACGCCCAAGCGCCTTTTGGTAATCTTTTTCGTTCTAAATTGGGGATTATTAGTTAATTTTGCCACCCTGTATGAATAGAATTATAGTAATTATCGCGATCGTTTTAGGAATGTCATCTTGTACTTCAAAGTTTCAACAAATCTTGAAGAATAAGGATACGGACTATAAAGTCAAAATGGCTGAGAAATACTATGCAGAAAAGAAGTACAGTAATGCACAACAGCTCTTTGAATCTGTGATCAATTTTGTAAAAGGAACACCACGTTATGAAGAGTTGTATTTAATGTATGCGAATTCTTATTATTACGATAAGGATTACGAAAATGCAGAAAATTTATTCAAAACATTTGTGGAGTATTTTCCAAATAGTCCAAGAACAGAAGACGTTGAATATTTAAGAGCGTATACTTATTATTTACGTTCTCCAAAAGCGGAACTAGATCAAACAACAACGAATAGAACGATTCAATTAATGCAATCTTTTATTGACGCTCATCCAACGAGTGTGAAAGTAAAAGAGGCTACAGCGACTATTGACGCTTGTCGTGCAAAATTAGAATTGAAGGATTACAAAACAGCTACATTGTATTATGAGCTTGCTTTGTATCGTGCTGCCGCTATTTCTTATGGCTTATTGTCTGACGGTTATCCAGACTCTAAGAGTGCAGATAAATATAAATTATTGACATTAAAATCATATTATCAATTTGCTGAAAATAGTTTTATAGAAAAACAAAAAGAGCGCTTTGATAAAGTGAATGAAGAGTATAATGATTTCGTAGACAGATTCAGTGACAGTCCATTAATGCCTGAAGCAAAAAAAATTAAAACAAAAACTGATAATATCTTAAAAAATATAAAATGAGTAAATTAAGAAGACATATGGGTGCTAATGTACCTGCCGTTGTTGAAACAAAAAGTTTGAAAGCATTGAAAGCAAAAACTGGAAATTTATATGAGTCAATCTCTATTATTTCTAGAAGAGCTAATCAAATAAATATCTCTATCAGAGAAGAATTACATAGCAAGTTAGAAGAGTTTGCTAGTCATACAGATAGCTTAGAGGAAATCCACGAGAACAAAGAACAAATCGAGATCTCTAAAGCTTATGAGCGTATGCCAAACCCAGCTATTTTGGCTACTGCAGAATTTATTGATGATAAAATCTATTATCGCAAGAACGAGGAAACAGATCTTTTCCGTTAATCTCGCTTCCGTTAAAACAAAAACGTTCCTCTGTCATTCTGATATTGGGACGTTTTTGTATTTTAGGGGGTAAATACACCATATTATGTTGTTTAAGTCAGTTTGTTTAGTAATAGGATTATTGCTTGTAGGCGAGGAGCTTAGTGCCCAAGAACTGGCCGCTACCGTAAGTGTGCAGTCAAGCAAAGTGGCTAATCAAGTAGACCCTAAAGTGTTTACGCAGTTTCAAACACAGTTAAAGGATTTTATCAATCAAAGAAAGTGGACATCCGATGCTTTTGCAATAGAGGAAAAAATTGATTGTAGTTTTTATATTACCATTGAGTCCATTGTGTCGCCAGGAGTATATGATGCCAAATTAAGTATTGTAGCTAATAGGCCTGTTTATAATACGAATTATACAACGCCATTATTGAATATGCAGGACGCTAATTTCTCATTTAAATATCAATTAGGTCAACCCATGGAATTTAATGAAACCAGGGCACAGGGTGGAGATCCATTAGAGTCAAATTTAACAGCCACTATTGCCTATTATATCAATGTTATTTTAGGATTGGATTATGATTCCTTTTCGTTAAAAGCAGGAGCGCCTTATTTTAGTAAAGCATTAAATATTGTGTATAATGCACCAGAAGGTGCTGGGATATCGGGATGGAAGTCTTATGATGGTCAGAGAAACAGATATATTTTAATTGACAATTTTACTAAAAGTGGGTTTGATAAAATACATGAAGTTGTGTATAGTTATTATAGAGATGGGTTAGATCAAATGGCAGAGAAGCCGGAGATTGCAAGAGCCAATTTGTTAAATACTTTAATGAGTTTACAAGAGTTGAATGAGTCCAATGTAAATGTAATGGCAGTGCCCATTTTTATGCAAGGAAAGTATTCTGAAATTGTAGGTGTATTTCAAAATGCAGATAAGTCAATGAAGAAGCAATTGCTAAATACCTTATCGTCTATAGACATTGCAAATATTAATAAATATAAAGAAAAGCTAGAATGAGAAATTGGATAATGATAGGCATGCTTTTTTTAATGGCATGTAAGGTGGAAAAAAAGCCAGCAGACAATATACCAATGGACAAAATGAAAACCGTTTTGTGGCAATTAATGCAGGCAGACGAGTATTATACAAGAATGTCAACTATTGATACTACTTGGAAAATACACAAAAAAAATGTCCAGTTCTACAAACAAATTTTCGAATTGAATAAAGTAGACAGGGTCGCTTTTTATAATACTATTGACTACCTTCAAAAGCATCCAGTAGCATTTAAGGAATTGATGGATTCGACTTATGCACTATCGAAAAGAGAAAAATTGAAGTTAATAGCTCATTAAATAATAGAATTTTAAATAAACCAGTTCGTTTTTCAAGTAAACAGTTTTACTTTTGAAGACTAATAATAATTAAAAAAATATAAATTATGCCTATCACTATTGGACAAGCAGCCCCAGCAATCACATTGTTTGACACAGACAAAAACGCAGTATCATTAGCCGATTTTAAAGGACAAAATATAGTAGTATTATTTTTCCCTTTAGCATTTACTGGCGTATGTACTGCAGAGCTTTGTAGTATCAGAGACAATATTGCAACATACAATACGGCTAATGCGCAAGTATTAGGTATTTCAGTTGACTCTTTATTTACATTAGGTAAATTCAAAGAAGAACAAAAATTAAACTTCCCATTGTTAAGTGATTTTAATAAAACAGCGTCAAAAGCTTTTGATGTTTTATACGATGTATTCCCTGCATTTGAAATGCAAGGTGTAAGCAAGCGTGCTGCATTTGTAATCGACAAAGAAGGAACAGTACAATACACTGAAATTTGTGCAACACCGGGTGACTTGCCAAATTTTGAAGCAATTCAAACTACCTTGAATACATTAAACTGAAATGTAAAATCTTGTTAAGTCATGATTGAATAAATAAAAAAAGAGCTAACGAAATGTTAGCTCTTTTTTTATCTGTCGCAAACTTCTACGATCAAGAATTTTAAATAGTGTGTATTTTCCATACCCCAAATAATAGGGTGGTCGCTTGACTGTGTTTGATAAGTAACTTGTCTAATTCTTTTTTTAGCATCTCTTGCTGCCATATAAATCGTATCTAAAAATAATTCAGGACTTACCAAATTAGTACAGCTAGAAGTAACAAGAAAACCGCCATTTCTCAACAGCTGCATTCCTCTAAGGTTGATCTCTTTATATCCCGTAACTGCTTTGTCAATATTGTTTCTACTTTTAGTAAAAGCAGGAGGGTCCAACATAACTACATCATATTTTTTACCTTCTCTACCCCAGTTCTTTAATACGTCAAAAGCGTTCATGGCTTCGAACTTCACAATATGATCCAATTTATTTAGCACTGCATTTTTATTAGCTTGCTCCACTGCACTTTCTGAAATGTCAATTCCTAAAACAGACTTAGCACCATAATGTGCTGCATGAATTTCAAAAGTTCCAGTATACGTGAAAGCACCTAAAACGTCGGCACCTTTTACAATATTTTGTATTGCTCTTCTATTGTCTTGTTGGTCTAAAAAATAACCAGTCTTTTGTCCTGTCTCTATATTTACATAAAATTGTAAATCATTTTCTTTGATTATAATTTCTGTAGGGAAGGGGTCAGTTAAAAAACCTTTTTGTTGTATTAGACCTTCTAATTCTCTAACAGGCACATCGTTTCTTTCGTAAATACCTTTAGGATTAAAAATAGTATTTATAGCTGCGATAATTTCAGCCTTCCATTTTTCAATACCTAAGGACAAAGTTTGAATGACAAAATAGTCATTGAATTTGTCAACTATTAAAGCAGGTAATCCGTCTGCTTCACCAAACACTAATCGGCAATTTTCGGTATAACCAAGTTTTTGACGATAAGCCCAAGCTTCACTAATTTTTTGATGGAAAAAGGAAGCATTGATTTCCTCTCTTTTACGAGTCAATAAACGGATCATGATTTGAGAGTCGGGGTTGATATAACCACGGCCTGCCAATTGTCCGTCAAAGTAATACACTTCCACAATATCACCTGCCTCAATAGGCCCAGCAACACGGTCAATTTCGTTATTGTAAATCCAAGGATGGCCGGATGCAATTCTTGGTTGGATTCTTTTGTTTAAATACACCTTTGTCATATCGCAAATATAGTCACAGAACAAGTGACAACTTGTTCCTTTTTACCTTGATTTCGGTCAATTTTGCCATTTTATGCGTTTGGCAATATATTTGCGTGCAATAGTTAACAATTAGACAATTATGGAAGAAAAAGAGATAAAAGACACAGAAGCAACAATTAGTGCTGAAAACCAGGCAGAAAATGCCCCAATAGTCGAAACTGAGCCAATTTCCGAGTTGGATCAAACAAAGTTAGACTTATCAGATCAGAAGGATAAATACCTACGTTTATTGGCAGAATTCGAGAATTTCAAAAGAAGAACAGCTAAAGAGCGTATTGATTTAATCCAAACAGCTGGCAAGGATGTCATTGTTTCTTTATTAGACGTTTTGGACGATTGCGATAGAGCAGAAAAGCAATTAAATGGATCTGACGACATCTCTTTACAAAAAGAAGGTATTCAATTAGTATTTAATAAAATTCGTTCTACCATGCAAGCTAAAGGGTTAACACCAATGGAAAGTATAGGGAAACAATTTGACGTTGAATTACACGAAGCTATTACGGAGATTCCAGCTGCAAATGACAAGATGAAAGGTAAGGTTGTGGACGAAGTAACAAAAGGATATTTATTGAATGATAAAATAATCCGTTTCGCTAAAGTGGTTGTAGGAAAATAAATAAAGCATTATGGCAAAAAGAGATTTTTACGAAATACTTGGAGTTAGTAAATCAGCTTCCGCAGATGAAATTAAAAAAGCATACCGTAAAGTTGCGATGCAGTTTCACCCAGATAGAAATCCAGGAGACAAAGCTGCAGAAGAAAAATTTAAGGAAGCAGCAGAAGCCTATGAAATTCTAAGTGATTCAGATAAGAAAGCGAAGTATGATCGCTTTGGTCATCAAGCTTTTGGAGCAGGATCAAACGGCGGTGGTGGTGGCGGATTCCACGGTGGCGGTATGGATATGAATGATATATTCAGTCAATTTGGAGACATATTTGGAGATGAAGGATTTGGTGGTTTCTTCGGCGGCGGAGGCGGTGGTCGTTCTAGAGGTGGTGGACAAAGAGCACGTGGACAAAGAGGAAGTAATTTAAGAATTAAATTAAAATTAAGCTTCGAGGAAATTGCAAATGGAGTGAACAAACAAGTGAAAGTGAAGAAGCATGTTGTTTGTACTACTTGCGGTGGAAACGGAGCAAAGGATAAAAATAGTGTTCAAACTTGTAGTACTTGTAATGGACAAGGTCAAGTTAGAAAAGTAACAAATACTTTCTTGGGTCAAATGCAAACTGTGAATACTTGTCCAACATGTAATGGAGAAGGTCAAACAGTAACCGCTAAATGTGGTGCATGTAAAGGAGAAGGAAGGGTATATGGCGAAGAAACAATCTCTATTGATATCCCAGCAGGTGTTCAAGACGGCATGCAATTAAGTATGTCAGGCAAAGGGAATGCTGGAGAACGTGGTGGTGGCCCTGGTGATTTAATTATCATGATAGAGGAAGAACCGCATGAGTTCCTACATAGAGACGGTTTAAACGTAGCGTATGATTTATATATAACTATTCCAGACGCTGTGTTTGGAACAAGTGTTGAAGTGCCTACTATTGATGGTCGTGCAAAAATTAAAATACCTGCAGGAACGCAAAGTGGAAAAATGTTTAGATTAAAAGGAAAAGGGTTCCCTGAAGTGCAAGGTTATGCAAAAGGAGATCAATTGATTCATGTGAATATTTGGACACCACAGCATGTAAGTGCAGAGGAGAAAGAAGCGCTAGAGAAAATGCAAGAAAGCGAAAACTTTAAACCAAAGCCAGTGAAAGGGGATAAGAGCTTTTACGACAAGGTTAAAGAAGCATTCAAGTAGTATAGTTGTTTTAGAAGGCGAAATAATAAATTTGAAATAAAAAAGGGGATTAATTTAATCCCCTTTTTTGTGCAATATATTTCAAAAACAAGTCTTTTAATATTTCAAAAACAAGTCTTTTAATATTTCAAAACTAGTATTCTAATTAATAGCTAATCTTCTTTCAGTTGATAAATGGCTTTATTATTTCTGCCCAATCCGTCATAATCCAATCCATAACCTACCACAAATTTGTTAGGGATATCAATACATGAATAATCAATATCAACAGGGAATTGTAAAGCTTCTTTTTTATTTAATAGCACCGCAATTTTAACCGACGCTGGCTGCATATTAGCAAGCTGAGGTAGATAATGATGCAGCGTCTTTCCAGTGTCAATAATGTCTTCTAAAATAACAATATGTCTATCTTTTACATTAATGTCTAATCCAATAGCAGTAATTACATTGCCAGTAGAGCTAGTTCCTTTATAAGAAGCCAATTTGATAAAACTCACTTCTGCCTCTATAGTTATTTGTTTAAATAAGTCGGCAGTAAATAAAAACGAACCATTTAAAATGGATAGGAATAGAGGCTTCTTTCCCTCGTAATCTTTATTTAATTGAATAGCTAACTCAGCTATTTTTTCTTGTATTGTTTGTTCAGACAAATAGGGAACAAATTCTTTATCTAATATTTTGATAGACGGCATAGTATATTTTATGATGTGATTTATTTGAGGTTAAAGCGGATTCTATTTATTAAGCGCAGTTATTTCTTTCGTTTAAAAATATTTTTAAGTGCGTTTAAGTCTTCTTTAATAGACAATCCATTATTTCCACCGGCTTGCTTATTGTCTTTGGGTTTAAATAAAAGTACAATAGTTCCTACTTTTAGAATAGGGGTATTAAGGATTTTATTATAAGATTTTAGATAGCTAAGTTGTATTGCCTCGTCCTGGCTTATTTCATATAAAGTTTCTGTTTCCTTAACAATATGAACACTTTTGTTTCCTTCTTTTCTTTTTTGTGCTAAAAAAACTAATTGATCTTTCTCAACAATATCCGCTTCTGTGATATCATTATATTCAAACAATTTGTATAAAGAAATATGATGTGTTTGTGCAATTTCTAAATATGAGCTTCCTGCTTTAGCCCAAATTACGGGCACTTGGTTAATCTTGAATTTATCTTTTGGATAATGGTAGCTCCTTTTTTTAGTTATAGCGAATAGTACTTCGGTGGTGGTGTCTTTAGGTGTTTTGCCAATGCCATTCATAGCAGGCAGAGCAGTGTTACTAGAAGACGCAGTTGCAATACCATTCACTTTTGATAGTTGAATATTGTCATCTTTTAAAGCGACTAAAGTATCTTTTTTAATTTCAGGTGTAGCTTCGGTTTTAGTTACGACTGTTAAGGAGTCTTCGTCGTCTAATTCAGGAAAATTATATTGTGAAAGTTCATAGTCATCAATCACTTTTAAAATTTTTCTAGCATAATCATTTGCAGTTGCGTAGCCTGCTTTTTTTAAGCCATAAGCCCATGCAGAATCATCAACAGGGTCAAGCTGAAATAAGGGTGCATAGTTAGGTCTATTCTTCAAGAAGTCTGAATGGTCCTTATAAGATGCCTTTGCATTTGGGTAAACCCTAAAGCATTCTTGCTTGGTGTCGTCGTCTTGAAATGTAGTTTCTCCTTTCCAATCTAATTTACATTTAATGCCAAAATGATTGTTTGACTTTTTAGCTAAATTGCTTTCTCCACTATTTGATTCTAAAATGCCTTGTGCTAAAGTAATAGAAGCAGGGATGCCTGTACGTTTCATTTCTTGAATTGCAATTTTTTTATATTGTTCAATATAAGCAACAGTGAATTCAGACTGTGCTGCAACTCGAATAGCGCCAATTGTACAAAATAGTAAAAAGAAAATATATTTATTCATAGGTTTATTTTTTTCTGATCAATGTAAGGCCATCTCTTATTGTTAGCATTACTTTCTCAGTAGAAATGTCTTTTAATAGATGCTCATTAAATGACTGAATCGCTTTGGCACTTTTGCCCGTGGGGGTAGGCTCTAAAACTTCACCATGAAACAACACATTGTCGGCTATTATGATTCCATTAGGACGCATCAAAGGTAATAAAAGCTCATAGTATTCTATATAACCAGTTTTATCAGCGTCAATAAATGCTAAATCAAACAAATGCGGTAAGGTTGGGATAATTGCTTTTGCATCTCCAACATGCTGAACAATTTGAGCCGCTTTAGGACTTGCCTTAAAATACCCCATGGCAGTTGCAGCGTCAGCTTCTCTTAATTCAATGGTATGTAATTGACCACCCACTTGTAGGCCTTCAGCCAAACAAAGGCTACTAAAGCCAGTAAAAGTGCCAATTTCAATAATATAAGTAGGTTGTATCAGTTTGCTTATAAAGGAAAGGAATCCACCTTGATTCCAGCTACTTTGTAAATGGGCATGTGGATGATTTGTCAAAGTGGCTGCATACATCTCCTTTAAATACTCAGGAGTAGCATTGCTATAATGTGAGACATATTCATTCGCCTTTGGGTGTATAAAATCCATGTGCAAAGGTCTATTATTTTTTAATACCTGGCTTTGAAATTATCCATAAACCAATAAATGTTAGGAGTCCGTTTATGATTAATAATTCCTGTCCCAATTTAAAGTTCCCAAATAACTGAACTTGGTAATAGTCAAGGACTAAGCAAGCTATGGGAGCTAAAAAACAAGGGATAGCAGACCATTTATCTTGGATAGTTCTTTTTGTTAAAATTCCAAAAGCAAACAGGCCTAGCAATGGTCCATAAGTATAAGAAGCTATTTTTAATAATAAGTCAATAATACTTTTATTGTCTACCCATTTGAATACCATAACAATTAGCAAGAATATAAACGCGAAACTTAAATGTACTCTTTGTCTTATTTTCTTCTTTTTAACTTCATCCCATTCTGTATTTCTTTGCATTCCTAATAAGTCAATACAAAAACTAGAAGTTAGTGCAGTAATGGCGCCGTCAGCGCTAGGAAATAAGGCAGATATCAAAGCCAAAATAAATATAATAGAAATATAGGGAGGCATATGGTTTAATGCTAATAATGGAAACAAGTCGTCGCCCACAGCTGTAATGTTTTGCTGTGCTGCATATAAATGCAACAAGCCTCCTAAAAATAAAAATAAAGTAATCACAAAAAGCATGGTAAATCCAATGGTAATCATATTCTTTTGTGCATCCTTCAATGTTTTAACAGAAATATTCTTCTGCATCATTTCCTGATCCAATCCTGTCATGGTAAGTGTTATAAAAGCACCGCCAATTATTTGTTTCAAAAAAAAGGATTTGCTATTAACGTCGGTATTAAATACGGTAGCTAAGCCTTTTGCTTGCATGGCGCTTAATGCTTCGCCAACTGAAAAATGCATATTTGATAATATCCAAATACTGCAAATTACAAGTCCAATAAGCATTCCAGAAGTTTGTAAAGTGTCAGTCCATACAATTGTTTTTACGCCACCTTCATAAGTGTATAAAAGAATCATAATTAATATAACAAGTGTAGTGGCCCAAAAAGGAACACCCATATTATCTAAAATAAATACCTGCAAAGTTTTAACTACTAAATAAAGTCTTGCAGTGGCTCCCAATGTTCTAGACAGTACAAAGAAGGAAGCGCCTGTTTTATAGGCAGTAAAACCCAATCTGTTTTCTAAATAGTTATAAATAGAAGTCAGGTTTAATTTATAATATATAGGAAGTAATACATAGGCAATAGTTAGATATCCAATTAAATATCCAATGGTAATTTGTACATAATGAAAAGCGTCTTTACCAACAGCTCCAGGTACACTTACAAAAGTTACACCGCTTAAGGAAGTACCAATCATTCCAAAAGCCACAAGCATCCAATTGCTATTTTTATTGCCAATAAAAAAGGACATATTATTACTATTCTTTCCAGTAATTTTTGCCACTCCTAATAGGACAAGGAAATATAATACGACAAATAAGAATAATAAGGGTGCACTCATGATAATGGTATATTAGTATCGGCAAAGTAATAACAAACTTTGAATTTATTAGCTAAATTGCAGGACCGTTTTAACCCAATACAAAATATTATGAAAATAAACGCTGTTACCGTTTTTTGTGGCTCCAAATTAGGGGCAAATCCAGGCTATTCATTGCAGTCTCAACTATTGGGCAAGGGTTTGGCTCAAAAGGGGGTTAGTTTGATATATGGCGGCGGCGGGAAGGGTATTATGGGCACCATAGCTGACGCTTGTTTGTCAGATGGGGGTAAGGTAATTGGGATTATACCAAAGTTATTATTGGAATGGGAGGCGCAACACGAAGGTTTAACTGAATTGATCGTAACAGAAGACATGCATAGTCGTAAACTACTACTTTATAATAAATGTGATGCAGCCATTATTTTACCAGGAGGAATGGGAACAATGGATGAACTATTCGAAATGTTAACATGGAATAATTTAAGAATACACAATATAAAAGTATACGTCTTAAATTGGAATGGTTTTTATAATAACTTAATTGCCATGCTAGACCAAATGGAAACAGAAGGTTTCTTGTATGATAATTGGAGAGAAAGATTCATTATCTGTGAAGATGCAGCAGCTATTTTGAATGCTTTATCTTAGGCAATCTGATGGGGAATCCTACACCAGCTCTAAAGATAGGTTGCGCTCTTAATTGCCCCATTCTATAAGGAGACTGTGCTGAATTTACAAGGTCGAACATAATTGAAAAGTAAGAAAAACCATGTTCGCTTCTTTTCCCGTAACCTAATCCTGCTAGTACACTTGGAGCACTCACAGTGGAACTGCCAGAAGTTCCTTGAGATATATTTTTAGCATTTGTAAAAGTCCAATTGTATTCCGGTTGAACTTGAACAAAAAATTGATCAATTGGCCATGCTCTTACCAAAGTCCCTATACCTATTTGAGTATTGTTTGATTTATAATTCTCGCTAGTGATACTCGCGATAGACTTATAAGAGGAATAGTATAAGTTAACAGCTACGCCAAGGTCAATATATTGGTTATAGCTTTTTATTAACTCAGGATTCAATCCAAGTTGAAAGGACCCAGACCCTCCGCCTAATACAATACCGCCACCTAAGTATATTGGTTTTTCTTCCTGTACTATTTTGTTAGTTTGAATAACAGTTTGTGCAGAAGCATTTATGGATAAAATAACCAATAATAGTAAAGCGATTTTTTTAAGGAACATAGGGGTGATTATTTAAATCAAAATTTTATTTCAGGTCGAATATTTTACCTGCGTTTAGAATATTATTAGGATCAAATGTTTTTTTAATTCCTCTCATAATTTCTAAAGTAGCTTTTTCAAATACTACGTCTAGATAAGATTTTTGAATTAAGCCAATGCCATGTTCTCCGCTAATAGTGCCACCTAAGCTCTTTACAATGACAAATAATTCCTTTAATATTTTATTCATCTCCTCACTGCCATAACTATTTTTAATAGTAGGGTGGTTGATTCTAATGTGCAAATTGCCGTCTCCTGCATGTCCATAACAAACTGCATGAAACCCATATTGTAATCCTAATGCTTTCACGCCTTTTACTAATTTAGGAAGTTCTGCTCTTGGTACCACGGTATCTTCTTCTATAGTATAGCCAACGCTTTTTACAGCTTCAGCAACTCTTCTTCTTAGTTTCCACAATTCTGTTTTTTGTTGTGCATCGTCAGCAAAGAAAATTTCACCTGCATCATAATGAGTCAACACTTCTGCAATAGCTTCCATTTCTCCCATCAATACATCCATATTATTCCCGTCCACTTCAATAATCAAATGTGCGGCAATATCGTCGGACACTGGAAAAGCAGTGCTATCTACCATCTTGCTCACAATTTTTATAGAGTCAATCTCCATTAATTCCATCGCACTTGGTATAATGCCTGCTCTAAAAATGGCGCTTACTGCTTCACTTGCTTTTTCTAGATCTTTAAAAGGAGCCAACATTAATAAATCAAACTTAGGAAGTGGAATTAATTTTAAAACAATCTTAGTCACAATGCCCAAAGTCCCCTCACTTCCTACTAATAATTGAGTTAGGTTATATCCTGTTGAATTTTTCAAAACATTAGATCCTGTCCAAATAATATCACCTGTAGGTAATACAATTTCTAAATTCAAAACATAGTCTTTTACGACCCCGTATTTTACTGCCTTAGGTCCACCAGAATTTTCAGCAATATTTCCTCCAATAAAACAACTGCCTTTGCTACTTGGGTCAGGAGGGTAGAATAAGTTTTTTGCTTTAACAGCATCTTGAAGTACTTCTGTAATCACCCCTGGCTCCGTTGTGATTTGTAAATTTCTTTCATCAATTTCTAGAATACTATTAAAACGTTCCATAGAAATAACTAATCCACCTAAATGAGGTAATGCACCACCACTTAGTCCAGTACCACCACCTCTTGGAGTAACAGGAATTAAATGCTGGTTACATAATTTCAATAAAGCACTAATTTCTTCTGCAGTTCTTGGCTTTACAACCACTTCTGGATTATAGTGTAATCTTTCAGTTTCGTCTTTGCCATATTTTTCAAAGCTCTCTTGGTCTGTAAACGTATACGCTTCGCCAACAATTGCTTTAAACTGTGCTAATAGTTCAATATTGATTTTATTCATTTCAGTAAGATTAAAAGTCTCTAATTATATTTCAACACCTAAAACAAGCCATAAAGAGTGCCGTCCACTTTGCTAATAATTTCGCCCAAGTCTTCTTCAGACTCCCCAAATTTATTTTTGTCACAATCAATGATTAACAAAGGACCTTCCTTGTAATTTTCAATCCATTTATTATAATAGTCGTTCAGCTTTTTTAAATAATCCAAACGAATATTTTCTTCATATTCTCTTCCTCTTTTTTGAATCTGAGAAACTAAAGTTGGTACAGATGCTTTCAAGTATATAAGTAAATCAGGAGGTTGAACCATTCCTTTAATCGTAGTAAAGAAAGCATAATAGTTATCAAAATCACGTTTAGTCATCAACCCCATTTCATGTAAGTTAGGAGCGAATATATTGGCATCTTCATAAATCGTTCTATCCTGAATTACCGTTTCAGTTCCTTTTTGGATTTCTAAAATCTGATTCAATCTTCCGTGTAAAAAATAGATCTGTAAGTTAAAACTCCAACGTGTCATGTCCTCGTAAAAGTCCATTAGGTAGGGGTTATGGTCTACGTCTTCAAACTGTGGTATCCAGCGATAATGTTTACTTAATGCCTCGGTAAGTGTTGTCTTTCCTGCACCAATATTACCTGCTATTGCTACGTGTTTTGGTTTTTTAACTTTTGCCATAATCTAGTTTATATAAAATAAGTTTTCTTTAATTAATTGAAGTCTATTAAATGTAATTCATTCCAACAGCATTTCTTACCGTTGACAATGTTGCAGAAGCACTTGATCTTGCTTTGTCTGCACCTGATTTAATTATTTTTAATAATAAATCTTTATTGTTTTGTAAGTCTAGTGCATGCGTTCTAATAGGCTGAATAAATCCAACCATATCTTCTGCTAATTGTTTTTTCATATCGCCGTAACGAATGATACAATTACCTTCACTACTATTATTAAAGTCGTCCTCGAATTTCTTAACAGTGTCAGGATTACTTACCAAACTCATTAATGTAAATAAGTTTTCAATATAATCCGGCTTTACAGCATTAGGAGTTAAAGGTCCTTGGTCTGTTTTAGCTTTCATTACTTTTTTACGAATCATTTCATCTTCGTCGGCTAAGAATAGGGTGGTCATTTGATTTTCACTCTTACTCATTTTGCCAACTCCATCAAGCCCTAATATTTTAACTAGTTCATTATTGTAATTAAAAGCATAAGGTAATGGGAAAGTCTCTCCATATCTATGATTGAAACGTTCTGCAAAATTACGCGCCATCTCTAAGTTCTGTTCTTGGTCTTTACCTACAGGCACTTTAACAGCACGATGAATTAAAATATCTGCAGCTTGTAAAACAGGGTAGGTTAATAAACCTGCATTTACATTTTCAGGTTGCATTCTTATCTTGTCTTTAAAAGTGGTGGTTTTTTCCAATTCACCTTTGTAAGCCAACATATTTAGGTATAGATATAATTCAGCAATTTCTGGAACATCACTTTGCACATATAATGCCACTTTTTCTGGATCTAATCCACATGCAATATTTTCTGCCACTACTCTTAATACACTTTGTTGTAAAGTTTTAGTGTCCGGATGGGTCGTTAAACTATGCCAATTGGCAACAAAAAAATAACAATCATACTCGTCCTGCATACGCACATAATTGCGCATGGCTCCAAAATAATTCCCTAAATGTAAGAAGCCAGTGGGGCGAATTCCACTCAATACAATTTCCTTTTTCATAGCTGTGCGAAGATAATGAATCACAACCCCATTTTTTGCCATCTTTTTGGGATATTTGTACATAATTTAAAAAAAACAGTTTGAGCCAAGCTTCTCTTTTATCTAGCCCGATTGAATATCTTAAAGGAGTGGGTCCTTTGAGGGCAGATATGCTCAAAAAAGAGCTCAATTTGTACACTTTCGGTGATTTATTACAGCATTTTCCGCATAGACATATCGACAAAACTCTGGTTTTGGATATAAGTAACATAAGACCAGAGCATGATTTTGTTCAAGTTAGAGGTGTTTTACAGGGTTTGGGAACCATTGGAGAAAAAAGAGCGAGAAGGATGGTGGGGCAATTAAAGGACAATACTGGCACAATCGAATTGGCCTGGTTTCAGGGAATTAGTTGGGTTCAGAAGAATTTAGTGGAAGGTCAACAGTATCTAGTTTTTGGCAGAGTAAGTTTTTTTAATGGAAGGGCACAAATAGTGCATCCCGAAATTGAGCCCTATATTCCGCAAGTGATTGCGCAAAAATCTGCCTTAGAACCGGTCTATTCTTCCACAGAAAAACTAAAAGCTAGGGGTTTAAATGGAAAACAAATTGGCAAATTAACACAAGCATTATTTACTCAGATCAGTGAAAAGGATTTGCCAGAAAACCTGCCGGCACATTTATTGAAAGACAGAATGAATAGATGGGAAGCATTTAGACAAGTGCATTTTCCAAGTTCACCAGAAAAGTATAAGCAAGCATTGCAACGATTGATTTTCGAAGAATTATTTATTGCACAAATAAGATTGGGACTCATAAAAATCGAAAGACATAAAAATAGTAAGGGTCATTTGTTTAGTAAAGTAGGAGACTATTTTAATAACTTTTATAACCTGCATTTGCCTTTTGAATTAACAGGGGCACAGAAAAGAGTGATTAAGGAAATACGACAGGATGCTGCAAAGGGTTATCAAATGAATCGGTTGTTACAGGGAGATGTTGGAAGTGGTAAAACTATGATAGCCTTAATGGCAATGCTTATTGCGGCAGACAACGGGTATCAAAGTTGTTTAATGGCTCCAACAGAAATATTAGCACAGCAACATTATGTGAGCTTAACGGAATTGTTAAAAGACATGCCAATTGAAGTTGCATTGTTAACTGGTAGTACTAAAATTAAAGAAAGACGAAGAGTATTACAAGGATTATTAGACGACACCATTCATTTTGTAGTAGGCACCCATGCCATAATAGAAGACACAGTACAGTTTAAAAATTTAGGGTTGGCTGTTATAGACGAACAGCATCGTTTTGGAGTTGCACAAAGAGCAAAACTATGGAAGAAGTCTTCCATACCACCGCATGTATTGGTAATGACAGCAACTCCCATTCCAAGAACTTTAGCCATGACAGCTTATGGAGATTTGGATTATAGTGTGATGGACGAATTGCCTCCAGGAAGACAGCCTATTAAAACAGTGCATCGGTTTGAGACAGCAAGAGCCAGCGTGATGGATTTTGTTAAAACAGAAATTGAGAAAGGCAGACAGGCATATTATGTATATCCATTAATAGAGGAGAGTGAAAAAATGAGTTTTGAGAATTTAATGGAAGGATATGAGCAAGTAAAAAGCTTCTTCCCTGAGCCAACTTATAAAATCAGTATGGTGCATGGGAGAATGCCTAATGACCTGAAAGAATTGAATATGCAAAGATTCAAATCAGGAGATACACAAATATTAGTAGGAACCACCGTAATAGAAGTTGGTGTAAATGTGCCCAATGCCAGTGTAATGGTCATTGAAAGTGCTGAAAAATTTGGTTTGTCACAATTGCATCAGTTAAGAGGGCGTGTGGGAAGAGGAACAGAACAGAGTTATTGTGTTTTATTAAGTAGCGTAAAAGCAAGTAGAGAAGCAAAAGATAGGCTTAAAATTATGTGTAGTACCAATGACGGTTTTGTAATTGCAGAGAAAGATTTAGAAATTAGAGGTCCTGGAGATATAGACGGGACAAGGCAGAGCGGGGCATTGAACTTTAAATTAGCAAGTATTATTAATGACCGCGAGGCATTAGAGGAGGCTAAAAAACAAGCAACTATCATTTGTGAAAAAGACCCTAGTTTGAGTTTGCCAGAACATGCTGTAATTAAAGCGTATCTACAGTCTCAGAAAAGTAAAATAGGCTGGGGCAAGATTGCCTAAAACTGGCATTTTTAAGTATCTTGCTAGTCGAAACCTCATTCAAATATATATTATGAAGTACCAACAACTTGATGCTAGTATTTTTACTCAAAATAGAAAACGTTTTGCGTCAAAAATGCAAAAAAACAGTATTGCCATTATAGTGAGTAATGACGAGTTCCCTTATAACGGAGATGCATTACATACCTATAAGCAGAATTCAGATTTATTATGGTTGTCAGGTATTGAACAGGAGGGTTCCATGGTTATTTTATTCCCGGACAATCCAGACCCTAAGTTTAGAGAAGTTTTGGTATTGGTTCGCCCACAGGAATTAAAAGAAATATGGGATGGTAAAAGATTAAGAGCCAATGAAGCCACATCTATTTCAGGTATTAAGACCATTGTTTGGGTAGACGTTCTTGACGGTGCTTTACAACAGTGGATTCATTTAGCAGATAGTATTTATTTAGATTCAAATGAGAATGATCGTAAAAATAATTTAGTAAGAACTAGTGAGTATCGATTCATTGACGAAATGAAATCTAGATATCCATTACACCAGTATTTGCGTGCTGCTAAATTATTAAAAGAGCTAAGAGGGGTTAAAACAAAAGAAGAAATTGTAGTGGTTCAAAAAGCGGTTGATATTACAGAAACAGCTTTTAGAAGATTATTGAAATTTATTCAGCCAGGTGTTTTTGAATACGAAATTGAAGCAGAAATTTACCATTCATTTTTGAGTCAAAGAGCCACAGGACCTGCATATCATAGTATATTAGCAAGTGGAGATAATGCAAGAACATTGCACTATACAAGTAACAATAATATTTGTAAGGACGGCGAATTAATATTGATGGACTTTGGTGCAGAGTATGGTGGATACAATGCCGACATGACAAGGACAGTTCCGGTAAACGGAAAGTTTACAAAGCGTCAAAAGGAAGTGTATAATGCTTGCTTACATTTACATGATTATGCAAAGTCAATTTTAAAACCAGGTATTTCTATTGTAAAATATACGGATAAAGTAGGGGAAGAAGCGACTAAACAATTTATTAAAATTGGCTTACTATCCAAGTCGGATGTAAAAAATGAAGATGCAGATAATATGGCTTACAGAAAGTACTTATACCATGGCATTTCTCATCATTTAGGAATAGATGTACATGATTTAGGCACTAGAACTGCTCCTTTAGAAGCGGGGATGTTATTAACGGTAGAGCCTGGTATTTATATAAAAGAAGAATCAATGGGTGTGCGTATTGAAAATAATATTTGGATCACTAAAACGGGTAATCAAGATTTATTTAAGAATGTCCCAATCAAAGCAGACGAAATTGAGGCTTTGATGAAACGTACTAAAAAATAATTAAACCAGCATGCGCAAACACATACCTAATTTTATCACGCTACTAAATTTATTCTTTGGATGTTGTGCCATAGTGGCAACATTTCAACAGGGTACCAAGGCTTCCATAGACGAAGCTGGCAGTATGATTATTGAAATACCAGAACAATTATACTTTGCAAGTTTTTTTATCGCTTTAGCTGCAGTGGCAGATTTTTTTGATGGGTATGTTGCAAGATTATTAAAAGTGCATTCAGAATTAGGCAAGCAATTAGACTCGCTTGCTGACGTGATTAGTTTTGGGGTTGCTCCAGCAGCCATTGTATTTCAGTTTTTGAAATTATCATTAGCGAATGACATCAATGCCTTATCTCATAATTCAATATTATTAGCACCTGCATTTATTATTGCAATGGCAGGTGCGTATCGCCTTGGAAGATTCAATATTGATATTGACCAAAAAACATATTTTAAGGGAGTGCCTATTCCCATGATAGGTATCTTGACAGCGGTGTTTCCGCTAATATATTGGCAGGCACCAGTTCCCTTTGTCTCACAGTTATTATTAAGCCCCATTTTCTGGTATGTGTATATTTTGTTAGTGAGTTATTTAATGGTCATGAAAACCCCCATGCTAGCTTTGAAAAGCTTATCAGGAAAGAAAAAGCTCTTATTACCATTGGCGCTAGTAGGCTTGGAAGTAACACTTACCGCTGTGTTTTTCAAATGGTGGGCTATCCCATTTGGCTTTATTGGCTATTGCTTAGTATCTTTGTTCTACAAAAAAACAATCACTCAATAATTGTATCATGACATTTCAAGTTCAAATTAAAATTATGCCTTTAAAGGATTTATTAGATCCTCAAGGAAAGGCAGTCTTAGGTGGTTTACATAATTTAGGATTGGGTGGAATTCAAGACGTTAGAGTAGGTAAGAATATCACTTTACAAATTGATGCAGACAACGAATCAGCTGCTCGTGCTATTGCGGAAGAAGCAAGTAAGAAATTATTAGCAAATGCAGTAATGGAGCATTTCGAGATTGAGTTTGTTAAATAATTAAACCAACCGAATGTTATATTTAGTACCTACGCCAATTGGTAATTTAAAAGATTTCACTTTCAGGGCAGTAGAAGTATTAAATGAAGTGGATTTCATTTTATGTGAAGACACAAGAACTTCCTCTAAATTATTACAGCATTACAATATTAAAAAGCCATTAACGCCTTATCATCAACACAATGAGCATAAGGTAGTGGATCATTTGGTGACACAGTTAAGTGCAGGCAAAAATATTGCGTTAATTACCGACGCGGGAACTCCCGGAATATCAGACCCTGCTTTTTTATTAGTACGTGCTTGTAAAGCAGCAGGATTGCAGGTAACTAGTTTGCCTGGCGCAACTGCTTTTGTGCCAGCACTTGTAAATAGTGGCATTCCTTCTAGCCGTTTCACCTTTGAAGGATTTATTCCTTTAAAAAAGGGGAAAAAAACTTTAATGGAATCATTGGCTAATGAAGAACGCACAATGATATTTTACGAAAGTCCCATGCGACTTGTTAAAACCTTAGAACTTTTCAAATCCTATTTTGGAGCAGACCGTCAAGCTGCAGTGAGTAGAGAGCTAACTAAAATGTTTGAAGAAAACATTACGGAAAGCCTGGAAAATTTAATAATACATTTTACCGCAAAACAAGTGAAGGGAGAGATAGTGATTGTGGTTGCAGGGAAGGAGTAGTATAGTTTCTTTATATTCGAATAAATTTTATAGTAAACATGTTCAATATCCTTTTTTTAGGTAGTATTTTTTTAGTATTGGCGACTGTCTATTTATTGTTGTTTACAGAAAATGCAACCAAATCTTATTCTGATTATCTATTGTCTTCTTTATTACTATCCCAGGCATGGGGAGTATTGGTCTATTTATTTATGAATTCAAAGTACATACTAAGTTTCCCTCATCTTTATAAAACGGGGGTACCAATAAATTATTTAGCTGCGCCACTTTCTTATTTATATGTTAAAGCAGTATTAAATAACGAGTTTAAACTTAAGAAGTTGGATTTATTACATTTTATTCCTTTTTTACTTTTTATAATAAATCATATTCCATTTTACGCTTTACCAACTAATGAGAAATTAGCAATTATTAACAATACAATTCTAGATTGGTCGAATACCTATAAGTTCCAAACTGGAATCTTGCCTGAATATGTAAATTTTTTATTAAGACCATTGCAGGCCTTGATATATTTATTTTTTCAGTGGAAATTATTATTAAGCTTTAAGAAAAATCAACCAAGTGGGCATATTCAAACTCAAATTAAAAAAGTGATTAGTTGGCTTAAGATTTTCTCATGGACAACAACAATCATCTTAGCTGGGTTTTTTATATTAACCTTTTTTGTGTTAATGTTACCTGCATATATTAATAATCAAATTGTGGTTTTTATATTAAGCTTATTTGTGGCAGGCGGATTTTTTGTTATGTCAGGCTATCTTTTAACGCATCCAGCTGTCCTTTCGGGCCTTCCATTTATTAAATACGAAGTAGTAGCGTCTAAAGTTAGAACAGACAAAAGCTACAGTATGCCTTATGTAAATTATGACTATACTAAGGAGATGGAGGAGATAAGTCGCTACTTTGAGCTTGAAAAGCCATATTTAAAAACCGATTTGAATATCAATCAGGTTTCTGTGGCTTTAGGCATTGCATCTAGAGAGTTGTCTTTCATAATCAATAATCATTTTGGACAAAGATTTACCGACTTCCTAAACAAGTATCGAATTGAGTACATTACCAATAAGCTTACTAAGGAATATGCAAGGAATTATACTATTGAATCAATTGTTAAGGAAGCGGGTTTCGCTTCAAAAAGTTCATTCAACCTTGCATTTAAAAAATTCAATCATTGCACTCCATCAGAGTTTATTTCTAATTTACATTAGAACAAATTTTCATATAAGAGTTCTTCAAGGCTTATTTTGATTGAAAATCGTGTGAATTTCTGAATTTCGTACAGTCTTTAGCGCCTGAATAGCCTTATGCCAGTTCTTGGTTATTATTTTTATCTACGTTTTTTGTATTAACTAATAAAAATAATTCCAATTGATGGGTAGGCCATTTTCAAATTTTAGTTCATTATTACTTATAATCGTGCTTCTTTTATTTGGCTTTTCAAATTTAAGGGCTCAGTCAATCACTCCTTTTACTTTAAATAATGGTGGTGGATTCGCATCCTCTCTTGAATGGAGTATCTCGGAATCTATATCAATTGAACATTTTTCTGGTCCCACGAGTCAATTAAATACAGGTGTTTTACAGCCCCTCACCTATGTGGTGACTAATATTGTTGAGTATGGCCCTTTAGTATTTGGAAATACGATCACGATGGGGCCAAATCCAACTTCTAATAAGCTATTTATAAAAGGTGATTTTAGTCAATTGGGTAGCATTACCATACAATTAGTGGATTCAAAATCAGCGATTGTAAAAATAATTGAAGGGAATGAAAGTAGCCTTCGAAGATTCTATGAAAAAGAAATCGATATGGAGCTATTTCCTGCAGGTATTTATTATGTCAGGATATTTTTTAAGCCAATTGTGGGTGTTTTAAAAACCGGAATTTATAAAATTGTAAAAATCTAATGAACTATCTATTAAAAAACAGAAATCCATTTTTTAAAAACAGTATTTTACTCGTTTTCTTTTTGTTTTTAGCAATCATTTTACAAGCCCAAACAGGTTTAAATTTTCAGGGAGTAGCAAGAAGCGCCAATAATATTATTATAGCATCACAACCAATAAACTTGAGATTATCCATAGTGCAAGGAACTGCTAATGGTAATGTGGAATATACAGAAACACGAGCTGTCACTACTAATGCGCAAGGATTATTTGCAGTGGTAATTGGTGATATAGGGGCAACCAATGTGCTTGGTAATTTAACAACCATCAATTGGAAAAACACACCTAAGTATTTAAAAATCGAAATGGATCCGACAGGAGGAAATAACTTTTCTACCATGGGGTCCACACAATTTCAATATGTAGCATATGCTCAATTTGCTAAAAGCGTGGATGCAGAAAACATTTCTGGTATAATCCCAGTTTCAAAAGGAGGTACGGGAGTAGAAAGCCTTTCAGCCCTTAAATCTGCATTATCTATTGATAAAGCTAGTTTAGGTTTAGTTAATGTTGAAAATACGACTGATTTACAAAAGCCAATAAGTACTGCAACACAAACAGCATTGAATTTAAAAGCAAATACTTCAGAACTTACCGCGTCGCTTGCGACCAAAGTAGATAAAGTCAATGGAAAAGACTTATCAACTAATGATTTTACAACTGCTGAAAAAACAAAGCTGTCAGTTATCCTTGGCACAAATACAGGAGACCAAGATTTAAGTTCTTATGCAACTTTAAGTGCACTCTCTTTGAAAGCAAATATTAGTGATATGTCTTCTGCAGCTGATTTAGGAGGTATGTCGCCAAGTGATATTTTATTCCCAACTCAAAAAGCAGTGAAGGTTTATATTGCTGCTAATGTCGCTAGTGCTGGAATTGCGGATGGGGGCATCTCAACAATAAAAATTGCAGATGCTGCGGTTACAGATGCCAAGATTAATACAGTAAATGGATCGAAAGTAGTAGGAAATATAACAGGGAATGCTGCAACAGTAACTACTAATGCAAACTTAACAGGAGTAGTAACAAGTATAGGGAACGTAACTTCAATATCAAGTGGAACTATTTCTAATAGTATGCTGGCTAATACGGCTGTTGCTAATTTGTCTGGAACCAATACTGGAGACAATGCGGTGAATTCAAACTATAGCAGTTTAGTAAGTAATGCAACGCACACTGGAGATGCAGTAGGCTCAAGTGCATTAACTGTTGTAAAAATAAATGGAACAAGTTTAGCCGGATTGGGTACTGGAATTTTAAAAAA
>CANCAY010000035.1 GCA_947374225.1 Chitinophagaceae bacterium
ATATATAGGAATTATCCGAATTTATCTTGTTGATTTACTTGGTGGAATTACTATTTCTAAGTCACTTGATGAACTTTCTAAGCAACAATATTATTCTAAAGAAACACTTCATAAAATTCAAGAAGAAAAATTTCAAAGATTATTCAATATTGCTAAAACTACAACTGAATTTTATAAAAAGGCTATATCATATAGTGAATTAGCTGTTCTTACAAAGGAGATGGTTAGAGCCCAGTTTGACAATTTCTTATCTAATACTTATAAAAAGAAACTGTATACTAAAGCAACAGGCGGATCAACTGGTAAATCTCTTGTATATTTTTCAACTGCCCAGTCAAGATCATATTTATGGGCAGGTATTATCCTTTCTTGGATAGTAGCAGGATATGAAAAAGGGGATAAAATTGCCATTATTGCCGGGTCTGCATTAATTGATATCAAATCAAGTTTTAAGCGACAAATTTTCTATAATCTATTAAATGTTGAAACTTATTCTGCCTATAAATTAGATGAGCAAAATATGTCACTTTATATTGATAAGATTTCTGTGTCGAAAGTTAAAATTATATATGGTTATGCCACAGTTTTAGACAGACTTGCAACTTATATAAATACAAAACATCGGGCGTCATTCCCTGTATTAAAGGGGATTGTGAGTACTGCAGAAATTCTCACTGAACAAATGCGTCAGAACATCAAAACTGCATTTAATGTGGATGTATTTAATCAATATGGATGCAATGAAGCGGGGGTTTCTGCATTTGAATGTGAATATCATAATATGCATTTAATTAATACAAGATCCTATTTTGAAGTAGATCAAGAGGGTAGTTTGATTTCGACGGATTTGACTAATGAAGGGTTTATTATGATAAAGTATTTGACTGGAGATAAGGTTGAAATGTCAGAGGAGGTTAATTGTAAATGCGGTAGACATTTTCCAATAATTAAAAAGGTTATTGGTAGAGTGAACGATTTTATTGTCGATAGGAGTCAACATATCGTTCATGGATCTTTTTTTCATTTTTTATTTAGAAACGATAACTCGATTAATCAATTCCAGGTTCAGTTTGACCAGAATACAATCAATATATTTTTGAATGTAAACTTGTCAATGCACAGTAAAAGTTATTATAATAGATATCTAGAGGAAGTAAAGAAGAATTTAAATTTTAATGATTATAATATTTTCATTAATTCTCCTTTTTTGACTTCCAATAATGCTAAACATAGACATATTATAAATACCTCTGAGCCTGTTTTGTAAAATATTTAAAGTTTATTTATGCGTATATGGTTTGACCTCTCGAATTCTCCTCATATTAATATGTTCTATGATTTAATCAAAGAACTAGAAGCCGAAGGACATGAAATAGAAATTACTGCTAGGCCTTTAGCAAATACGATAGCATTATTAAATCAAAAATGTCTAAAGTTCACTATTATTGGCCAGCATTATGGTAAGAATATTTTTAAAAAAATATTTGGTTATCCAATTCGAGTTATACAATTAGTAAAATATTTAAAGACAAAAAATATTCATTTTGCAGTTTCGCAAAGTTCTTTTCATTCTCCAATAGTTGCTAAAATACTTGGTGTCCCTTCACTTTATACCAATGACAATGAACATGCACTTGGCAATTTGCCAAGTTTTCTTTTTGCTACTAAAGTACTGCTACCTGAAAAATTAGAACTTAATTGGATTAATCGACTTTTTTGTTCAAATAATAAAATTTTAAGGTATCCGGGTATAAAGGAAGGGATATACTTGTGGCGTAATGCAGAGAAAGTACATAAAGCTAGAGACTCTAAAACTAGTAATGAAATTCATATTTATATAAGACCTGAACCACAAACTGCGCAGTATTATAATGGAGACCAGAATTTTTTAGATGATTTGATAATTGATTTACAATCAAAATTTAAAATTATCATTTTAGCTAGGAATGAAAGCCAAATAACACATTATAGTCAACCTATTTTTCTATTTATAGACCTACCAATCAACCCCATTCCTTTAGAAGATATTGCATTTAATTGTACTCTATTTATTGGAGCTGGAGGTTCTATGACAAGAGAAATGGCTTTATTAGGAGTGCCTACTATATCGGTTTATCAAGACGATCTATTAGAAGTTGATCAATTGCTGATTGAAGAAGGTCTAATGTGGCATGAGTTGAAATTAACAGCAATTAAAGTGGAACAGTATTTACACAGAATTTCAAATTCAACTTCTAATACTAGTTTTATTAATAAGGGGAGGCAAGCGTATCAAATTTTAAAAAAATCAATTGTATGATAAAAATAGCTTTAATAGGAGCAGGCAAAATGGGAATTTCTCATTTGGCAATTCTTGGTGCACATCCTGATGTAGAAGTAGTGGGTGTAGCTGATACCACAAAGATGGTTACAGAAGTGTTGTCTAAATATACTAATTTTCAATGCTTTAGTGATTATAACAAAATGATAGAAGAAGAAAGGCCTGACGCTGTAGTAGTAGCAGTTCCAACTAAGTATCATGCATCATTAGTAGAAAGGTTGTTAAATGAGGGTATTCATGTTTTTGTTGAAAAACCCTTTTGTTTAAATGTAAATGATGGAATTGCATTGACTAAGATAGCTAATGAGAAAAATTTAGTGAATCAAGTTGGATATCATAACAAATTTATTGGAACATTTTTAGAAGCAAAGAAGTTGATAGACCAAGGAGCAATTGGAGAAATACTTCATTTTTCTGGCGATATGAATGGGCCGGTTGTAATAAAGCAAAAGCAAAGTAACTGGCGTTCTAAGCCCGAAGAAGGTGGAGGTTGTTTGATGGACTATGCAGCCCATTTAATAGATCTAATAAATTATCTAGTTGCTCCTATATCTAACATTCAAGGAGCTATTCTAAAATCCTTTTATTCCGGAGCTGTAGAAGACTCGGTTTTCTCATTGGTAGAAACAGAAAATCATATCTCAGGTGTTATTAATGTTAATTGGAGTGACGAAACCTATAGGAAGATGTCAACACAGGTTACCATTATAGGTTCAGAAGGTAAAATTATAGTGGATGCTACCGAATTGAAAGTATATCTTAAAAATGACATTGTTAGCAGTAATTATACTAAAGGTTGGAACATAAAACATATCAACGATTTTTCTGAAGATGTTGATTTTTATTTAAGAGGGGAGGAGTATTCTGCTCAAATGGATCATTTCATTAAAGCAGTTCAACAAAAAGTGCCTAATCATATCAATAATTTTGAAAGTGCTGCTCAAACTGACTATGTTATCGATTTAATAAGAAATTATAATAACTAACTATATGAAAAGAATATTATTTGGAGATAATCAGTTCTTTGGAGTAAACCATATTTCTGATGAAAAATCAAGAGCACAAGCCATTCGATTTAAAGAAGATGCTACTATACTGAACACGCTGGATAAAGCAATTTCTAATGGAGTGACCACATTTATGTGCACTACTCATGACAGGATTGCTCCATTGTGCGACACAATCAGGAAAGACCCTGAAAAGTATGAAGGGTTTATGATGTATCCATGTCTTCCATATGCCCATAAATATGCAAATGCGGTAACTGAGCTAGGTATTGTAGGCACATTGAAACAGTATGTACCTGGCAATTTTTTTGCTTCCATTTTTAAAGGGGGGTATGCTTTTGTTTCTAAAGACTATATCTCCATGATGGAATTAATGATTGATGCAGAAATGAAGATGTTCGCTGGAATTAATACCCCAGTAATTTTCTTACAAAACGTAATTACGGATTTATTGCTGGGATTAGGGATGAAGGACTTTTTCAGAGCCTACCATTCTTATATAAAGCATAAATACAATGCGGAACCTGGATATATTACTATGAATATGCCTAAGCTGCTAGATTTTTTAGAATCAGCTGGGATTGAGAATCCAATTATATGCTCTTCAATTAATATTGATGGGTTTAGAATGTCTGGTGGAAAGGAATTATATGAACATACTTTAAGAACTAGGAATTTAAGGGCAATTGCAATGCAGGTTTTGTCAGGCGGAGCTACCCCTCCTCAAAAGGCAATTGAATATATTTGTTCTTTGCCTGGGATTGAATCTATTTTATTTGGTGCATCTTCCAAAGCTAATATACAAGAAACTGTTTCATTAATTCGTCAATACGATAAGCAGTTTCAATTCTCAGAATTATAATTTTTTCAAATTTTTTAAAAACAATTTTATGCAAATAACAATTGTAGCAGGCGCACGCCCCAACTTTATGAAAGTCGCACCTATCATAAAGGAAATTCAAAGGGTTCAGGATAACGGCAATGACATTCATTATCGTTTAGTTCATACTGGCCAACACTACGATCAAAAAATGAGTGGTGATTTTTTTGATCAATTGGGAATGCCAGATCCCGATGTAAATTTAGAATGTGGAGGAGGGTCGCATGCGCAACAAACTGCTGCAATTATGCTAAAATTCGAAACTGAGTTAGCAAGTTACAGACCGGATATAGTGCTTGTTGTGGGAGATGTAACTTCTACAATGGCATGTGCTATTACCGCCAAAAAAATGGGTATTGATACAGTTCATGTAGAAGCGGGCATACGTTCTGGAGATGTGAATATGCCGGAGGAGATAAATAGAATGGTTACAGATGCTATTTGCGATAGTTATTTTACCACCAGTCATTTTGCCAATAATAATTTATTAGACCAAAAAGTGGATAATAGTAAGATACATTTTGTAGGTAATACAATGGTTGATACTTTATTGCAAAATCTTGATCGAATTAAAAAGCCTGTATTTTGGGATGCCTATGAATTAGAAAAAGGCAATTATTTCCTACTCACATTACATAGACCTTCTAATGTTGACGACCCTGAAAAATTAGTAAAAATATTAAATACTATTTCAAGGACTACACGTAAATTCCCAATTGTATTCCCGGTTCATCCAAGAACAAAAAATATACTTGAGTCATTTGAAATTAATACGGACAAGTTTATTTTAATAGAGCCTCAAGCATATCTAGAATTCATTTATCTAATTAAAAATGCTAAAGGTATTATCACTGATTCTGGAGGTATTACAGAAGAAGCAACTGTGCTGAACATACCATGCCTTACAATGAGAACCACTACTGAAAGGCCAGAAACGGTATTTCAAGGTACTAATGAATTAGTGGGAGATGATTTCGATAAATTAAAAAAATGCCTGGAGATTATTTTATCCGGTAATTGGAAGAACGGTGATATCCCTGAAAAATGGGATGGAAAAACTTCAGAAAGGATCGTAGAAGTACTTTTTGCAAATAGGGTCTATGCTCCTTTTAATAGTAAAATATATTAATCTTTTAAAATGTTCTCATGTACAAACAAAAGAAAATATATATCCAGTTATTAATTTTTATTTTAGATCTACTGTTGTTGAATTTTATTTTTTCAATTACATTATACTCATTTAATCATAACACAAGTTTTAGTTCATTTAATTCATTCCTGAATTACCTATTTTTTTTAAATATTTCATGGGTAATACTTTCAAATACACTAAGGCTATATTCCGATTCTGTTTTAATTAGATTCGAGTTATTTATAAAACGAACAGCTCAAGTTTATATAGTATGGATTATTGCAGGTCTATGCTTTCTTGTTTTTTCAAGAGAAGTGCAGTTTTCTAGACTATTTATAATTTTAAGCCTTTTGAATTATTCAATTGGATTATGTATAAACCGATTCTTTTATTTTGGATTAAGAAGTTATTTTTTAATGCAATCAAATTTGTCTAATAAAGTTATTATTCTAGGCTATAATGAAACCGCTAAGAAATTGGCTTCCTATTTTGAGGAAGAAGAAGAGAATACTAAATTAATAGGGTTTGTAGAAGACGAGGAGAATATGAAAGAGTTAAGCAATTATCCCATTTTGTCCAATGTGCAGAATATTATTAATGTGGCAACTGAATTTCATGTGAGTGAAATTTATTCGACTTTATCACCAGAATTAAATACTAGTATTTATGATCTTATAACACAGGCAGAAAATAAGTGTATGCGTTTTAAAATCGTACCCAACCTTTCCTATTTCCTTAGAAAGCCAATAATTATTGACTATATAAGAGATCTGCCAGTTCTTTCTTTACGAAATGAACCATTAGAAGATATAGGTAATAGATTAAAAAAGCGCGTGTTTGACCTTTTTGTAAGTACAACTGCAATTGTATTCGTTCTTTCATGGTTGATTCCATTATTAGGAATTATAATATTATTTGAATCTAGAGGCCCCATATTTTTTGCACAATTAAGAACAGGGAAAAATGACAAACCTTTTAAATGTTTCAAGTTTAGGAGTATGAGATTTTGTAAGGATTCAGAAGCTAAACAAGCAACAAAGAATGACTTTAGAGTGACTAAGATTGGAAAATTTATTAGGAAAACTAGTTTAGATGAATTTCCTCAGTTTATTAATGTATTCACTGGAAAGATGAGTATTGTAGGGCCCAGGCCACATATGATCCAACACACTACTGACTTTTCCAAAGTGGTAGATCATTATATGGTAAGGCAGTTTTTAAAACCAGGAATCACTGGCTGGGCACAAATAAACAGTTTTAGAGGTGAAATCACGGATCACTCTCAATTAGAAATGCGGATTGCCAGTGATTTATGGTATTTAGAACATTGGACTATTTGGTTAGATATACGTATTCTTTTTCTAACTGTATATCAGATTTTCAAGGGCGATAAAAATGCATATTAATAATTTAAATAAATCATTATGAGTTACAATCATCAAATTGCTATTGTTGGACTGGGTTATGTTGGACTTCCATTAGCACTAGAGTTTTCAAAAAAGTATCCTGTTTTAGGTTTCGACATTAGTAATGAAAGGGTCAGTGAATTAAATAATGGCATTGATCGTACCAAAGAAGCGAATGAAGAGGACTTATTAGACTTTACCAACTCATTTGTTCATCGTTGGTTTACCAATGATGATTTAGACGGGGATGTTGCTGTTGATCACGCAGTAATAGTATATGAGCCATTAACTAAAATGAGTAATGGATTAACTTTCTCAACTAACCCTATAGATTTGGCATTGGCGAATACCTATATAGTAACAGTTCCAACACCAATAGACAATTATAAAAAACCTGATTTAACACCACTTATTAAAGCAAGTGAAACAATTGGCAAAGTATTAAAAAGAGGCGATATTGTTATTTATGAATCTACCGTTTATCCAGGTTGTACGGAAGAAGACTGTGTACCTGTTTTAGAAAGAATAAGTGGATTAAGATATAATGAAGATTTTTTCTGTGGCTATTCGCCTGAAAGGATCAATCCAGGAGATAAAGTGAATACACTTACAAAAATAAAAAAAGTCACTTCTGGGTCAACACCTGAAATTGCTAAAATTGTTAATGATTTATATGCAAGTATCATTACAGCGGGTACTCATTTAGCTCCAAGTTTAAAAGTTGCAGAAGCATCTAAGGCTATCGAAAATGCACAAAGAGACGTTAATATTTCATTTGTAAATGAGTTGGCACTCATATTTGATAGGATGGGTATTGATACCAATGACGTAATCGAAGCAGCAGCTACGAAATGGAACTTTTTAAAGTATAAGCCCGGATTGGTTGGAGGGCATTGTATTGGGGTGGATCCATACTACCTAGCACATAAGGCGGAGTCATTGGGCTATCATCCGGAAGTTATTTTGTCAGGACGACGAGTGAATGACCATATGGGACAATTTGTTGCCAATAAAGTGATTAAGTTAATGATTAAAAAGAACCATAAGATTAATGGTGCAAAAGCATTAATTATTGGTTTTGCTTTTAAGGAGAATTGCCCTGACATTAGAAATTCTAGAGTAATAGACATACATAATGAATTGGCTCAATTTGGTTTAGACGTGGATATATATGACCCTTGGGTTAATAAAGAACAAGTCAAATTAGAATATGGAATTGACTTACTAGATTCCATTGAGGATTCATATGATGCATTAATATTAGCGGTATCCCATGACGAATTCAATGATTTAGATTTATCCTTAATGACAAATTGTAATACTGTCATATTTGACTCCAAATCGGTTATGTCTAGAGACTTAGTAGACGGCCGATTATAGACAAAAAGTAGTAAAAACTACTTTTTCTAGTTAAAAAATAGTCGAATTATCTATTGTTAGCAGCTTAAATGGCTACTATTTTTATCCTGTTAATTTGAAGCTCATTAAACTAGCATTTATACAACCAATTTATAATTTATAAAAATCAATAATTAATTATTTATGAAAATTTTACTCGTAAACACAAATGTGATCAATAGTATTGGTCTAAAAAAAGTCATTACAACTTTCGTTGACAGAAAAGTTGACATCATTTCAAAAATGGAATTATTGCAGTCCAAATTAGAGGAAGGCAGGTACTCCCACGTCTTTATAAGCGAACAAATATTATTAGCTACATCAAGAGATATCATTCAGCATCTTGCAAAAGAATATCCTATGATTAAGTTTATGATTATTTGTAAAAGCAAATATAATTTCAGTGACATACTTTCTAATAATAATCCAAATGTTTATTTCTTGGAAGAAGACACTTCTTATAATAATTTCCAGAAGGAAATAAGAAACTTTTTCAATATAGAATCTAATAGAGATATTACATTTAGACCAGATCCAGTTTTGTCTAATGGGCAAAGCAAGGTTTTTGAGTATTTAATTTCTGGATATAGAACAAAACAAATTGCAGAGTCATTGAATATTAAGCAAAATACAGTGTCAACAATTAAAAAGATCATTTTCAAGAAATACAATGCAAAATCTGTTGTAGACCTGCTTGATTATAGTAACAATTTATAGGGGATGAAGTAGCGAAGGGGATTGCATTTTACAAACAAATATATATTCTTAGTTATGACAACCAAGGAAATAATTTCTACCTGGGCTGAATTATTCAATTCGCAAGACGTGGAAGGACTAACAGACTTATACAATGAAAATTCAGTAAGTCATCAAACCCCCAATATACAAATTGAAGGTAGAGCGAATATTAAAAAAATGTTTGTAGAAGAGTTTAGTCAGTTCGAGATTACTTGTTATGTTGAAAATATATTCGAAAATGGAGATTGGGGGATGTTAGAATGGAAGGGAGATGAAGATGGCATTTTGAGAGGGTATAGTATTTTTCAAGTGATTGACGGGAAAATTAATCTTCAAATAGGTTATTGGGACAATATGAGTTTTTTAAATCAAATGGAAAAAATTATCTAATAGTTTATTTATCCCAGGTAATAATTAGGTTTTGGAATTAATATAAAAATTTTGAAGAAGGGGGTGTTGGGACTTAATCACTTTTAATAAGTGAAAGTTGTCAACCCTCCTTCTTTGACTATATATCCATTTCCTCACACAATTTATGTCCCTTAAAATTTATTATAAAAAGGATGAAAAAGATTTTACTAATAGAAGACGATGAACATTTAAGAGACAACATTAAGGAGCTTCTTGAGTTATCTAATTATGAAGTGCTAATTGCTGGTAATGGTAAAGATGGGGTAGAGAAGGCAACACATTTTCATCCTAATTTGATTATTTGTGATATTGTCCTTCCCATATTAGACGGATTTAGTGTACTTCATTTATTACAAAGGCATGAATTATTAAGAGTTACCCCGTTTATTTTTGTATCTGCTAAAACAAGTAGAGAAGACTATCGAAAAGCAATGGAACTTGGCGCAGATGATTTTATAACAAAGCCATTTGAACTTACGGAGCTACTAAATGCAATAGAGATCCGTTTAAGAAAACAGGAATTTATAACTCAGCATATAGATCATAATGGGATCCATAATAATCAGTCTGCAGATGAACAGTTAATTATAAGAGAATTTTTCCATGATCGAAATATAAATACATACAAGAAAAAAGAGATTATTTATTCAGAAGGCAATCATTTAAACGGCTTATATTATTTGGTCAAGGGAAGTGTAAAAACATATCTATCAAATGATTCTGGTAAGTCAATTATTACGGACTTATATAATGACGGGGACATCTTTGGGTTTGTGCCCTATTTCAAAGGTTCTAATTATTATGATAATGCTGTAGCGATTGAAAAATCTGAATTAGCTATAATACCTACTGTAGAATTTGAAACTTTATTAAATACCAATCATAGTTTTTCGAAAAATATGATTCAAATGCTGGCTAAAAATATTCACTTTAAAGAGCATAAATTGTTATCCATTGCTTATAATTCTCTTCGTCGAAAGGTAGCTGACGCTTTGATCCAAATTCATCAAAAGTATCATTCAAATGGTAGTCCAATAAGTAGTATTAACATAAGTAGGTATAATTTGGCAAGTATTGCAGGAACTGCTACAGAATCGTTAGTAAGGACATTGAGTGATTTCCAATCTGAAAAACTTATTGAGTTTGACAAGGATGGGGGAATCATTATTCTCAATGCCCTTAAGTTGGAACGACTACCAAACTAAACATTCAACTAAGTGTTATTTTACAGGGATATATTTTCTATTTTCTGTTTTCTTCTCATGTAATCGAGGCAATTCAATTTTCAATATGCCATCTTGATAAGTAGCTTCCACTTTGTCCTTGTTGATATCATCAGGTAAAGACAAACTTCTAGTAAAAGCGGAGTAACTAAATTCTTTACGAGTAAAGTTTTCATCTTTTTCTTCTACTTCTTTTTCATTTTCGCTGCTTACTGTAAGAATATTCCCTTCCACTTCAATTTTAAAATCATTCTTCTTTAAGCCAGGCGCAGCTAATGTTACTGTGAAGTGATTATTACTTTCTTTTACATTTACAGACGGTGTATTTATTGTTTTTAACCAAACTCCATTATCAAACCATTCGTCCCAAGGCTTAAAAAAGTCATTAAATAGACTTGGTGCCAAATTGTCTTTTTTCTTTGCAAGTGTTGTAGTTTCCATGATTTTTATTTTTAATTGTAATTCTAAATTGGTTTGTTTTTAATAAACTATAATTCTTTTATGTTGCACTGAAATTTTTTCAGTTGTTTTTGGAATGTACATATATAAAATTCCAGTTTTGTATTCGGCACTTATAAATTCTGGATCCGCATATTCAGGAAGTTTGATCTGAGTTTTAAAACAAGTATATTCAAACTCATGCATTAAGAAACAGTTTTTAATAGGTTGTTTGGTATCCTCATCTACTAGACTAACAGTAATTACGTCATTGTCTACACTGATTCTTATATATTCTCTCCTGGTTCCGGGGATAGCCACTTCAACCTTATAGCTATCATTTAGTTCCATAATATTCACTAGTGGAAATGATATTTTCTCTGGAATCATGCCTCTTGTTTTTTTTGATGCCATTGCATCATCCATTAGTGGAACATATGTCCCTGGATATACTAATGAGTCAGTCCTTCCCATAGCTTGCTTTTTCATAATGGCATTTTTAATCGTGTAATTATATGCTAAGCTAGTATCTAATCTGACCTTAAAAAATGACCTAGATAGTTTTAAAATTTGATTCTCGTCAATATTTATTCACCACAATCCTCGTCATATTTCAACTTGCTTAAATCTTTGTATTTCCCTTTCTGTATAATAGGCTTAAAGATTTGTGAATCTTTATATTTCCAAGAAGAAGGATAGTGGATTTTAGCAATCAGCGTATGCTTATTCGCGTACAATATTTCCGCTGCTTTAGTTTTTATTTTTTCATAATCGTTTTTCATAAACAGTTTATTAAAAATGTTTTCACATTATTTTAATTAAATATGCTATCGAATTATTTAACTTTTGCTTACTAAAAGTAGAAATTAGTTAAAGTTGGAAAAATGATATTTTGGGTAATAAGTGACTTAATTGAGTATATGTTTTGAGTAATATTTTGAGTAATATTTTGAATGGGATTGCTGATAATAGTATTAATAAAAAATGGGATTAGCTTGCTTTGCTCGCTGATCCCATTTTTTTGGGAAATCCCAACTTAAAAAAGCCGCAGTTTATATTTTGTGTCTTTTTTAGTGCCTATTTTAATTATTTCTCAATTTTATATTGTGTTGCTAAAGATCAAGCAAATTGCTTTGCAACACATCAAGCAAATTGCTTTGCAATACATCAAGTAAATTGCGTTGCAATACATCAAGCAAATTGCGTTGCAATTTTTACAATACTCGTTCCATCCAAATTGTGAGCAAGCTCCCATTTGTCTTTCACTCGTATTGTGCTCGCTTCGCTCGCTGCTTGATTTTTCGCTCGCTGCTTGATTTTTCGCTCGCTGCTTGTCCTTTTGACTCCCATTAAATAGGGGCATAAAAAAAGCCACAACTTTCGTTGCGGCTTTTTTCGTTGGTTGCCTGACCAGGATTCGAACCTAGACAAACTGCACCAAAAACAGTTGTGCTACCGTTACACCATCAGGCAATCCTCTAGCCATTCTAAGAATGGAGTGCAAAAATAGGGGTCAGCGCAAAATTTTCCAAATTTTTATCTGAGATAACTAGTTTATTATCAATTTGACCTAACTTAATCCTCAAATTCCTTTAATAAATTAAACACCTTGCCATGGGAAACAAATTATTGCTTGTATCGGCTTTTGTAGCCTCTATGTTTTTATTCGCTTTCACTAAAGCGGAAAAGAAGAAAAAAGTCTTATTTTTCGGGGATTCCATTACCCAAATGGGGGTAAATAAGGGCGGATATATTGACATTTTGAATAATAACCTACAACAATGGGGTAAAGCCGGCCAATATGATATTATAGGTGCAGGAATTGGCGGAAATAAGATTTATGATCTGTATTTGAGAATGGAAAAAGACGTTTTAGCGCAACACCCAGACGTAGTGGTTATTTTTGTAGGTGTCAATGACGTTTGGCATAAATCTAGTTTTGGAACTGGAACAGATTATGACAAGTTTGGTATTTTTTATGACGCAGTTGTAAAAAAAATACAAGCACAGGGTGCTAAGGTTATCGTAGTTACACCTGCTGCAATAGGGGAGCGCAATGACTACTCTAATTCCCAAGACGGAGACTTGAACATTTATAGTAATTGGATCCGAAAATACGCCGCTGACAATGCGTTAGGATTAGTTGATTTAAGAAAGATATTCCATGAATACAGCTTAGTACACAATCCAGAAAACAATGAAAAAGGTATTTTAACTACCGACAGAGTGCATTTAAATGAAAAAGGCAATCAATTGGTTGCAGCCGAAATGTGGAAAGCAATCCAATAACGGTATTCTATAAAATATTATAAAAAAGCCTCCTAGCAATTTAGCAAGGAGGCTTTTTTATAGGTAAGAATTCCCAAATTATGAATCAAAATTCAAAACATTTTAACTCGCTACCACTAAGTAATAATTCTTTTTACCTTTTTGGATTAGCATATATTTTCCTTGTAATAAATTTGAAGTTTGTACGGTTGTGAATTCAGTACTAATCTTTTCTTTATTAATACTTAAACCGCCTGCCTGCCACATTTTACGGGCTTCTCCTTTGCTTGGGAATATTTGTGTATCTGCCAATAAGCTTACTAAATCGTAACCTGCTTGTAATTGTCCTAATGTCACATTCACAGTTGGAACGCCTTCCATTACCTGTAATAATTGAGCTTCATTTAAGGATAACAATACGTCGGTAGTAGCGTTCCCAAATAATATCTCAGTCGCTCTAATGGCAAAATTTAAATCTTCTTCGCTATGCACAAATTTTGTTAATTCCGCAGCTAAAGCTTTTTGTAATATTCTTTGTTGTGGAGCAATATCGTGTTCAGCAATTAACGCATCTATTTTAGCAGGGTCTAATAAAGTGAATATTTTAATCCATGTTTTAGCGTCGTCGTCACTGGCATTTAACCAGAACTGATAAAACTGATAAGGAGAAGTCTTAGTAGCGTCTAGCCAAATATTTCCCTTCTCTGTTTTCCCAAATTTACCACCGTCTGATTTCTTAATTAATGGGCAAGTAAATGCATAAGCTTCTCCACCCATTTTACGACGTATCAATTCGGTACCTGTGGTAATATTTCCCCACTGATCACTGCCACCCATTTGCACTTTACAGTTCTTATTTTTAAATAACCAGTAGAAGTCGTAACCTTGAATTAACTGATAAGTAAATTCCGTAAAACTCATGCCGGTATCACCTTCTAGTCTTTTTTTAACACTGTCCTTAGCCATCATATAATTGACAGTAATATGTTTTCCCGCTTCTCTAATAAAAGATAAAAAACTAAAATCTTTAAACCAGTCGTAGTTGTTTACCATTTCTGCCGCATTGGCTTGGGTGCTATCAAAATCCAAGAAATGTGATAATTGTTTTTTTACACCTGCAATATTAAAAGCCAAGGTTTCCTCACTCAATAAATTACGTTCCTCACTTTTTCCACTTGGATCGCCCACCATTCCAGTTGCGCCACCTACTAAGGCAAAGGGTTTATGTCCTGCTTTTTGTAAATGCACCAATAGTAAAATGGGTACCAAACTACCTATATGTAAACTATCGGAAGTCGGGTCAAAGCCTATATATCCTGATACTTGCTCTTTTTCAAACAATTCTTCAGTGCCTGGCATAATGTCTTGAATCATACCTCTCCATCTTAGTTCTTGGATCAATGTCATAGTATCTATACTTTCGGCAAAAATAACTACTAAAAAGCAATAATTTCGCATCATGAACCCAACAACTCCCACAATTGGCGAAGGAAACAGAATAATACATTTTCTGATTGACACTATTTTGATCTTTATTCTTAGTTTTTTAATATACAAATGGTATAATTTTTATGTTTATTTCTGGGGCTTTAAACCCATTCGATATGGTTATTTCTTTTTTGCATTTACTTGGGTGTACACTTTCTTATTCGAATTCATCTTTTTAAGAACCCCTGGCAAAATGTTTACAGGAACCAAAGTCATGTCAACGAGCGGAAAACGACCTAATATTTTGCAATTTTTAATTCGCGCAACAATCCGGACCACGCTAGTGTCCATGTTTGGATTGGCCTGGAATGACCAACCCCTTCATGATACTTTTTCAAAAACAGTTTTAGTAAAAGCATAATCATTCCTTAATTCGCAACTTATAAAAGCGGCTAGGGAAGTACATTTGTAAAATTTTTTAAATGGCCAAGATCGGTATAAATATTGCAACGGGAAGTTTACAACAAGCGGAAATGATTGTAGGCATTGACTTAGGAACTACCAATAGTTTGGTCGCAATCATACATCCAGAAACTAAATTGCCCACTGCATTAAAAGAATTTGATGGTAGCAGTGTTGTGCCAAGTGTGATACATTTTGATAATTTTGGCAATACAACAGTGGGTACACTTGCCAAACCTTTTTTAGAGTCAGACCCTCAGCATACAATTTTTAGCGCGAAGCGTTTAATGGGCAAAACATATAAGGACGTTGAAACACATCAAGATTTTTTCGCTTATAAAATTATTGACGACAATACGGAGAGTTTAGTAAAAGTACAAGTTGGAGATAAGTTTTATACGCCTATTGAGTTGAGTGCATTTATCTTGGAGGAATTAAAAAAACGCGCAGAGCATATTTTAAAAACTCCAGTAACTAAGGCAGTAATCACAGTACCTGCTTATTTTAATGATGCACAAAGACAAGCTACTCGTGACGCTGGAAAGTTAGCAGGGCTGGACGTTTTGAGAATTATTAACGAGCCAACCGCAGCTAGTTTAGCGTATGGATTAGGGCTGAATCCAAATGAAGAAAAAACAATCGCGGTATACGATTTAGGTGGTGGTACTTTTGACATTTCTATTTTAAAAATAGCTAATGGCATTTTTGAAGTATTAAGTACGAACGGAGATACTTATTTAGGAGGCGATGATTTAGACAGGGCGATTATTGAATATTGGATGCAACAATTTGCAATGGTGGACTTAAACCAACACCGTGAATTAAAACAACAGTTAAGACTAGCTGCAGAAAAAGCTAAAATACATTTATCAAATAACGAAATATTCGAAACAGATTTTGCAGGCGAAAAAATTTCAATAACAAAAGAAGTTTTTGAAAATTTAGTACAACCAATAGTTCAAAAAACAATTGACTGTTGCACGAATGCTATGAAGGACGCGGGTTTGAAGGTTTCAGATATCAATACAGTGTTAATGGTTGGAGGAAGTACGCGAGTTCCATTAGTTAAGAAAACGGTAGCAACATTTTTTAATCAAGAAGTAAACGACAGCGTTAATCCGGATGAGGTGGTGGCATTAGGTGCTGCAGTACAAGCAGATATTTTAGCAGGAAATAATCAGTCCATGTTATTATTGGATATCACACCGTTGAGTTTAGGAATTGAAACAATGGGAGGTTTAATGGATGTATTATTGCCACGGAATGCTAAGATACCAACTAAGGCTGGCCGTCAATATACCACGCAGAAAGACGGACAATCGGGTATACAAATAGCAGTATATCAAGGGGAGCGTGATTTAGTAAAAGACAATAGAAAATTAGGAGAGTTTACTTTAAAAGGAATACCGTCCATGCCAGCAGGATTGCCTAAAGTGGATGTAAGTTTTTTAATAAATGCAGACGGAATATTACAAGTGAGTGCCAAAGAATTAAGGAGTGGGGTGAGTCAAAGTATTGATATAACACCTCAAAATGGGTTGTCAGACGAGGAGGTAGAAGAGCGATTAATGGACAGTATTACCCATGCTAAAGCGGATATTGCAACCCGTGCACTGGTAGAAGCAAGCACCGAAGCGGAGCAAATGTTGTCTGTAACTGAAAAATTTATGGGTAAAAATGCTGCTATATTGACTAAGGAAGAAATTACCCTTGCAGCAGGGGCTATGCAGGCCCTACAGCTTGCTATAACTATGGCAGACAAGGACTTAATACAAGCAAAAACAGAGGAATTAAACGACATTACACGCCCTTTTGCGGAACGTGCAATGGACCAAGCAGTATCTGGAGCTCTAAGGGGAAAAGATATTCAGCATAAAGATTTCTAGTAAATTTGGTTATTTCAATAGGAATCCTATCTTTGCCATCCAAATAAAAAAACGCCTGAGGAGGTATATATTATGTTAATTATTGATTCAAAAGACTGCGAAAACATTGACAAGGCTCTTAAGAAGTACAAGAAAAAGTTTGAAAAAAGTAAGACTTTATTAAAGTTACGTGAGCGTCAAGCATTTACGAAACCGTCTGTTAAACGTCGTTTCCAAGTGTTAAAAGCTATTTACAAGCAAGAAATTTTTAGTGGAGTAAGAGAGAGAAAATAGTATCTATTTTCTTTTTTATAGCTACTGCTAAATTTTAGATATTATAAGTACTCTAAAGGTTTCGTATCTTTAGAGTACTTTTTTTATGTCCATACAAACACGCTACATACCAGTTAATGCCTTCCTGGCTTATCTCCAATTTGAGAAGCGTTATTCTATTCATACTATTACAGCATATACAAACGACTTAGTTCAGTTCTTCGACTTTATTGAGACACAATATGATTCCATCCCCTTACCTCAAATTACAGGCAGTATGGTGCGAACATGGTTGGCTAGTATGAAAGAAACCGAGCTTACTGGTAAGACTTTAAATCGTAAAATTTCCTCGCTCAAATCTTTCTTTAAATATCAAATACAACAAGGCGGATTATCCAAAAGTCCAATGGAGACAGTAATTAGTCCTAAAGTGAGGAAGCGTTTACCAGCATTTGTTGCAGAACAGGATATGGAGCAGTTATTACTTAACCTTTCCTTTGCAGAAGGGTGGAAGGGGCTAACTGAAAAATTGGTGATTCAATTATTCTATGCAACAGGTATGCGTTTGAGCGAATTAATTGGATGTAAGGAGACGCAGCTAGACGCTTCAAAGCGCATCATTAAAGTATTAGGTAAAGGAAATAAAGAAAGAATTTTACCCATAAGTGAAGCCCTTGCTAAAGACTTATCAAACTATATAAAAGAGAAACCGGAAGCAGCAATTGGGAATCCAATTTTATTTATAAACGAAAACGGTAAATCGCTACAACCTAGAGCAGTGTATACTTTCGTGAAGTTTTATTTATCACAAGTAACCACATTACAAAAGAAAAGTCCGCATATTTTAAGACATAGTTTTGCAACCCACTTAATGAATAATGGGGCCGATTTAAATGCAGTAAAAGAGCTTCTAGGGCATGCTAGTTTAGCTGCCACACAAGTGTATACACATAATACTATTGAGAAATTGAAAGAGGTATTTGCTAAAGCGCATCCAAAGGCATAAGCTTCATTCATAGTAAGGCATAATACTTGTATCCAGTTCTCTTAAAGTTTTCATAAAACAAAGCAATTGTTTTTGTTTTCTACAAATTGTTGTAACTTAATGGTGCAGGTGGAAGAGCCGTATAACCTGATCAGATCTTCTTTTAATCATCATTTTAAAAATCATTGTATGAACATCAACATCCAAACAGTACACTTTGACGCAGATGAAAAATTAGTAGAATTTGTAAACAGAAAATTAGAAAAATTAGAGACTTTCCATGACCGAATAACTAAAGTGGAGGTTTTTTTGAAATTAGATAACTTAGTTCACTCCATAAAAGACAAAGTAGTAGAGATAAAAATCCACATTCCAAAGCAGGATTGTTTCGTAAAATCCACTTCAAAAACCTTCGAAACATCATTCGAAAATGCTTTCGACTCCATTGTGAACCAATTAAAAAAGAAAAAAGAACGCATTGCGGCTTGATTTTTTGACCTTGAATACATCGTAAAAGCCCCATTTGGGGCTTTTTTTTAATCTTTTTTTAAAATTCCTGCCTTTTTGGGATAAAATTTGTCCCTAAAATTTTGATAAATAAAGAATTCCATTACCTTTGCCATCCCAAAATTGGGGATTGTTCTTTTATGTGTTTGATATGATAAGCCGGAATAGCTCAGTTGGTAGAGCAGCTGATTTGTAATCAGCAGGTCGCGGGTTCGAGTCCCATTTCCGGCTCATTTAATTTTTTATAGTTTTTCTTTATCGATAAAACTATATGGGCAGATGGCCGAGTGGTTAAAGGCGACAGACTGTAAATCTGTTCTCTCACGAGTACGTAGGTTCGAACCCTACTCTGCCCACCAAATTTATCTAGCTTACATTCCGTAAGGGTGGGAGTTAGCTTAAATTTAAAGTTCTTTTAGAATCTGATTGAAAATGCGGGAGTAGCTCATTTGGTAGAGCGATAGCCTTCCAAGCTATAGGTGGCGAGTTCGAGCCTCGTCTCCCGCTCCAATTTGACAATGAGATGGATGAGAAGGTTACTACAAAGGAAGCTAGTTGAATTAAAGCTGCCGTTGTGGCTCAGTGGTAGAGCACTTCCTTGGTAAGGAAGAGGTCGTGAGTTCAATTCTCATCAACGGCTCAAAGTCTCCGAAAAAAGACTTAAATTGGGTTCTGAAAGAAAACAAAACAAAGCTATGGTCGATGGACTCGGTGGTCTATTGACGGCGATTATAAAAAAAACAAAAATTAATAAAGATGTCTAAAGAGACCTTTAAGAGGGAGAAACCTCACGTAAACGTTGGTACTATTGGCCACGTTGACCATGGTAAAACAACATTGACTGCAGCTATCACAGACGTATTGTCACAAAGAGGATTAGCAGCTAAGAAAAACTACGACGAAATTGATGGTGCACCAGAAGAAAAAGAGCGTGGTATCACAATCAATACTGCACACGTAGAATACCAAACTGATACTCGTCACTATGCGCACGTTGACTGTCCAGGTCACGCCGATTATGTTAAAAACATGATCACTGGTGCTGCACAAATGGACGGTGCTATCCTTGTAGTTGCGGCTACAGATGGTCCTATGCCACAAACAAAAGAGCATATCTTACTTGCACGTCAGGTAGGTGTTCCTCAAGTAGTTGTATTCATGAACAAAGTAGACTTAGTTGACGATGCTGAATTGTTAGACTTAGTTGAAATGGAAATTCGTGAATTATTATCTTCTTACGGATTTGATGGTGACAACACTCCAATTATCCGTGGTTCTGCAACTGGCGCTTTAGCTGGTGAGCCACAATGGGTAGCTAAAGTGAATGAGTTAATGGATGCTGTTGATACATACATTCCATTGCCTCCTCGTCCTATCGACCAACCATTCTTGATGTCTGTAGAGGACGTTTTCTCGATCACTGGTCGTGGAACAGTTGCTACAGGTCGTATCGAGCGTGGAATCATCAAAGTTGGTGAAGCATGTGAGATCGTAGGTTTGATGGATGCTCCAATGAGCTCAACTGTAACAGGTGTTGAGATGTTCAAAAAATTATTGGATCAAGGTCAAGCTGGTGATAACGCAGGTTTATTATTACGTGGTATCGAGAAAAAAGATATCCGTCGTGGTATGGTAATCTGTGCTCCAAAATCTATTACTCCTCATACTGACTTCAAAGCTGAAGTTTACGTATTGAGCAAAGAAGAAGGTGGACGTCATACTCCATTCTTCAATAAATACCGTCCTCAATTCTACTTCCGTACTACGGACGTTACTGGAGAGTGTACTCTACCAGAAGGAACTGAAATGGTAATGCCAGGTGATAACGTTAGCATCACTGTAAAGTTGATCCAACCTATCGCAATGGAGAAAGGTCTTAAGTTCGCTATCCGTGAGGGTGGAAGAACTGTAGGAGCTGGTCAAGTTACTGAGATCGTTAAGTAATTTAACTAAACATATAACTGAAAGTCTTTGGTTCAAGCACACGCTTTGACCAGAGACTTTTGGTTCATACGGGCATAGTGCAACGGTAGCATACGGGTCTCCAAAACCTTTGATCTGGGTTCGAATCCTAGTGCCCGTGCTAAGGAAATTTATAGCACAAGATTTGTTATAATTAATAAAAACAAAAGCTTTAAAACAAAAAATTATGAACAAAATAGCTAACTACTTTAAAGAAAGTTATTTGGAGTTGCAAGAAAAAGTAACTTGGCCTACATGGGCTAATTTACAACAAAGCACTGTGATTGTTTTGATAGCAACTATCATTATTACTGCTTTGGTTTGGATTATGGATTTCTCAAGCAACCAATTATTAAAGTTGATATACTCATTATTTAAGTAAACTCATGGAAACAGAAGTTATATCTCAAGAAGTACCAGTTAACAATGTACCTGTACCAGAAACAAAATGGTATGTGTTACGTGTGGTGAGTGGGAAAGAGAAGAAAATTAAGGAGTACCTTGATAAAGATATTGTTAGAAATGGATGGACGAATGTAATTAAGCAAGTCTTTCTTCCAATGGAGAAGGTTTATAAAGTGCAAAATGGTAAAAAAGTAATGCGCGAGAAAAACTATTTCCCTGGATACGTAATGATGGAAGTGGTTGACAACAAAGCTCCCATTGCAGATGATATCGTTATGCATATTAGTAACATCACCAACGTGATGCACTTTTTAACAGACGGTAAAGGATCTAAAGGAAATATTATATCTCTAAGAAAATCAGAAGTCAACAAAATGTTGGGTAAAGTAGATGAGATGAACGACTTAGGTGGTTCAATCAGCGAGCCTTTCATTATTGGAGAGACTATCAAAATAATTGAGGGACCTTTCAATGACTTTAATGGTGTCATAGAAGAGGTGAATGAAGAAAAGAAGAAATTGAAAGTGACCGTAAAAATATTCGGTCGATCTACTCCTGTGGAGTTAAACTACATGCAAGTAGAGAAACTGAGTTAGAAGGAAAAAGGTAAAGAGTCCTCCAATGCAAATTGGGGGATTTTTTTTGCCCAAAAAGGCCCAATTAGGGTAAATAATCTGCTAATTATTTGGCTACAAGTCAATAGAAACGTACCTTTGCCATCCAATTTACACTTTTCGAAGTGTGGGTATTTGGGAGTCGAGGCTATATTGGTCCGACGCTTAACCAAAAAAACATAACAAAATGGCTAAAGAAATCTCAGGCTACGTTAAGTTGCAAGTGAAAGGCGGTGCTGCGAATCCAGCTCCTCCAGTAGGTCCAGCACTTGGTTCTAAAGGTGTTAACATTATGGAGTTCTGTAAGCAGTTCAATGCTAGAACTCAAGACAAACAAGGAAAAGTTGTTCCTGTTTTAATTACAGTTTACACAGACAAGTCTTTCGACTTCGTTATCAAAACTGCACCAGCTCCAGTACAATTAATGGAAGCTGCAAAAATCACTAAAGGTTCTAAAGAAAGTAACCGTGATAAAGTAGGAAAAGTTACATGGGATCAAGTTGAAGTTATCGCTAAAGATAAAATGGAAGACTTGAACGCATTTACTTTAAACAGCGCTATGAACATGGTTGCTGGTACTGCTCGTTCAATGGGAATTACTGTAGAAGGTAAAGCACCATGGGAAAACTAAATTTTATTCACCTTAAATATTAATGAAAATGTCATTGACTAAAAAAAGAAAAGACGCTGCAGTAAAGGTGGATAAGAATAAATTTTATTCCCTTAAAGACGCATCACAATTAGTAAAAGAAATTAACTGTACAAAGTTTGATAGCTCTGTAGATTTACATATTCGTTTAGGAGTAGATCCTAAAAAAGCAGACCAACAAGTTCGTGGTACTGTTTCTTTACCTCATGGTACTGGTAGAACTAAAAAAGTTTTAGTTCTTTGTACTCCTGATAAAGAAGCTGCTGCAAGAGAAGCTGGTGCTGACTATGTAGGTTTAGATGAGTTTGTTGCAAAAATCGAAGCAGGATGGGTAGACATGGATGTTATCATCGCTACTCCAGCTGTAATGCCTAAGATTGGTAAATTAGGTAAAGTATTAGGACCACGTAACTTAATGCCGAATCCTAAAACTGGTACTGTAACAAACGACGTTGCAGCTGCTGTTAACGAAGTAAAAGGCGGTAAGATCGCTTTCAAAGTTGACAAAGCTGGTATCGTTCACGCGTCAATTGGCCGTGTATCTTTCTCTTCTGAAAAAATTGCAGAGAACAGTGCTGAATTAATAAATGCAATCGTTAAGTTGAAACCATCTGCTTCAAAAGGTACTTATGTTAAAGCAGTAAGCATGGCAACAACAATGAGTCCAGGTATTGCATTAGAAACTAAATCATTAATCAACTAGTCCTGGTGATCCGCAAGGAAATGACCCAGGTAATTAAATAAAATTAGTTATGACCAAAGATCAAAAAAACGAAGTGATTGAAATCCTAAAAGGAAAATTCAGTCAATACAATAACTTCTATATCACAGATACTGAATCTTTGAGCGTAGAACAAATCTCTAATTTACGTCGTTCTTGTTTTAACAAGGAAGTAGAAATGAAAGTGGCTAAAAACACTTTGATCCGTAAAGCATTAGAAGGTTTGGACAGCGAGAAATATT
>CANCAY010000036.1 GCA_947374225.1 Chitinophagaceae bacterium
CCTATGAATTAACCTCTCTTTATCTACACACCTAATTTGATCTAACATTATATTACCATTTTCCCCCTTAAAATTTGAAACAATTCTTGTTGGAAATTTTTTATTTGTATGCGTGAGCGGGGCTATAATAACCGTATTTAAAGTATTATTAATAGAATCTGGAGAAACCACAACACAGGGTCTTGTTTTCATTACTTCACTACCTCTAGTTGGATCTAATTCAATTAACCAAACACTAAACCTGGTTATATTTCTTACTTTTTTAGCCATATTACCAAGTTTTATCAAAATCATTACCAATTCCCTCAAATACATCCTTTTCAGGTTCATCACCGTTGGCAATTGCTTTTTTAAACTGATCTTCCCAGGTTTCAGGTTTAAGATTTAACTTATTTTGTTTCTTTGACCTTGCTGATTTTTGTAGGATTATTTTATTACTCTCTATAGAAATTAATATTTCATTACCAACTTCTAATGATAAGAAATCAATCACCTCTTTTGATAACAGAATTCCTTTAGAGTTTCCAACTTTCCGTAGGGTAGTTATATTTTTTACACTATCTATCATTTTAATAATTTTCATAAAGTTATAACTTTATGTTGTTATAACTAATTTATTTTTTCTCTGCTTTTAACTCCTTTATTTTATCCTCTAACTGATCTTTTTCAACCTTACAGCCCATTAACTGAACTCCCAACACCCCAATTTTATTGTATAAATCAAATACCAAGTCTTTTTTAGTGTTTGGCTTAGGTTGAATTTTTCCTCCTGTAAATTTATCTATGGCCTTATTATCTTTTACAATAACCCAAGAAGGATTAATTTTAAAATTAATATAGAAGCAAACTATCATTTCATATATTAAAGCTCTATTGTAATGTTCAGCTTGTTGAACTGCGGCCCCCGTTACCCCCAATAACCTACCAACGTCTACCTGTGTTAAACCTAGTTCAATTCTCACCGCAATAACACGATCGGCAATATAACGGGGTTTATTTTCACTCTTTTTGGGCATATCCTTTTTTGTTGAAATTCTTTGTCGTGGCATAAAGATAATGTTTATTTAAAAAAAAACATAATATTTTTCTATTGTATTTTTTTTTCTTACCTTCATATTGGCTCAAAACCGAAGTTATGCAAAACACAAAAACAATAAGATTAAAATGTGCAGGGTGCGACCAGGCATTTAGTGTGCCAAGTTATCTAATAACCAAATGTGATCTATATGTATGCGGAATAGGGGGGTGCGATATTAATTCAGAATATACGATTCCTAATAAAAAATTGCATACAACTATCATAGTAGCAGATGCAGGCGTTAAATTAAACGGAGTACAATATCGGCTACCAACAAAAGGGGATATTAAACAAACAACTAATAGTAAAAATATTAGTATTTTGAGGAACGCAGAATTAAAACAAAACTCAAAATCGAATTAAAATGGCTAAGAAAAAAGAAGACGGAAGGAAGAATAATGGGGGTATAGGTGATGTAGGTAGAAAGCCAATGACCGAAGACGAAAAGAAAGCCCCATTAACCTTTTATATTGTTGCTAGTAAACACGAAGAAGCAAAGAAGAAAATAAAACCGATTGTAGAAAAGTTAAATAAAAAAACAAAATAGCATCTCACCGCTAAACTAATTAATCTTTTACAGGACAGCGTTATAATAAAAAAATGACCTAAAAAAAATATTAAAAAAAATATTAAAAAATAATTTGTTTATTAAATAAAATAAACTATCTTTATATAGAAATTAAAATTTCGCATCTCACCACAAGTACTCGTCACAAGCGAGTGCGCTAAACATTTATTATGGAAAAAAGAACCAACCAAAACCCTGTTGTTACAGGGATTCAAAGATTGCTAATTGTATTTTTAGCATTTGCTTTATTATCAAGCTTAACAGCTTGCTCTAAAAATGACTCAAACCCAACGCCAACACCTGGTAATCTTCCAGCGGTAGTAACTGGATTAACGGTTACGCCTCAAGATGGAAAAGATTCCTTAGTTTGGAATGCAAATTTATCAACTGATAATGTTACTACATATAATGTGTATGCTGGAAGCAGTGCATCAACTTTAGTATTAGTAGGATCAACAAATAAGGCTATATACATTCACACAGGGCTTACAAATGGAAGTGTATATTATTACTCTATTGCAGCAGTCAATTCAAAAGGCGAGGGCCCAAAATCTTCAAGTCAATCAGCAACACCTAACCCGCAGTATAATTCGTTATATGCAATGTCTATTTCTCAAACATTGCCTGCAATTCTTCACGCTGCACCAGCTAGATATTATGATCCAACAAACGCATATTATTATCCAAACCCAACTGTATTAACAGACTCAATGAAATACGTCATTGATGCACAAATTTTCGACGGATTTGATAGTACTACTATATATGAAACATATGTGAATGGTGGAAACATTGCTCAAACGTATAAGTTAATAAGTGATTTTAGATTACCATTACTTTCATTTTGGGACAAATTAGGATATACTCGCACACAAATTAGTTATTGGGAAATTGGTGGTAACGTAACAAACAATGTCCAACAATATGGTTATGACACTATCCCTTGTGCTTTTTATGTAAAGAATACAGGAGGAAAACAACTTAGTGATGTAATAAAAAATATACGATTTAGAGTAGAGTCCGCTTATCGCTTAGAATTATATATAAAGGGGCTACATACAAGTTATGTTCCTTTTATAGACAAAACTTATAATGTAAGTGATTTTACTTACTATAATACACTACAAATATGGGATAAACACCAACCTAGTATTTTTAAAACAACCGATGGTTGGTTGTTTATAATCCCAATAACAAATAACCAAAACTCAAGTGCTTCGCCCGAAGGTTATAATAGTGCTCAATATCAAGTAAACTATACAGATGGCTCAAGTGCTGGAAGAACTATGATTAGAAGACCATTTAATTATTAAAAATAGCATCTCACCGCTAACAATAAATATCAATGTTTAAAAAAATCTCGTTACTTTTTTCTTTCATAGCAATTGTATTTTACCTTAATGCACAAACTATCACTATTGATGGCTTTGGTGTATATAATTGTGATGGTTTAGGTAATAATAAAGTACAGTTTCCTGTAAATACAACCCCAGCATTAACTCCCACATATAATTGGAAAGTGTATGTTAATGGTACATTATCTGCATCAGGCACCGCAACGGGTACACAAGTGATAAATGCAACTGGTACTAGTATTATTAATGGTGATGATGTACAAATAGTCTTAACTGGAACTGGTATTTATTCGGGGCATAACGATACAAAGACTTATACTAATATAAGTAGTATAACAACATACACAACACCAAACTTAGCACTAAGTATTACACCAACTAGTGGTTCAATTTGCGCAGGATCTACTGTAATACTAAGTACAACCACTACAACTAGTGGTGTAAATAGTACGTACACTTGGTATAATGGTGGAACACAAGTACAAACAGGAAGTACGCTCACATATGGTGCAAGTACAGTGGGTAATTATACTGTAATTGAATCAAATGCTTGCGGCACTGCTCCAACTTCTAATATTGTTACAATCACAGCTGGCAGTCCTCCTGCTGCACCTTCAATTGGTTCACCAAGCACAACTATTTGTGATGGAGGTAGTGTAACATTAACGGCTAGTGGTGCAGGTGGAACTTATACATGGTCAAACGCAGCAACAGGCACAACAACTAATATAAGCACAGCAGGAAGCTATTACGCAACTGAAACAAATTCTTGTGGTACAAGTCCACAAAGCAATACTATTGTTCTTACAGCTTTAAGTACTCCAATTGTATCAGCAATTACAGGCACTACAAATGTTTGTCCTGGAGCTACTACGCAACTCGCAGATGTTACAAATAGTGGGGTATGGAGTACGTTAGATGCTGCCAAAGCAACCATAAATGCAACAGGTTTGGTTACTGGCGTGGCTTCGGGAAGTGTAACAATTAAATATGCTGTAACCAATGTTTGCGGAACTGGATTTTCAACCTCCAGCATAACCGTAAATCAAGCTCCAGCAACAGCCCCTTCTATTAATAGTCCTAAAACCCTTCTTTGCAATGGAGAATCTGTTATTATTACAAGTTCTGTTCCTAATGGTGGTGGTACTATAATATGGAGCGATGGCGATAACGGTACAACAACAAGTGTAAGTGCAGCAGGAAGCTACAAAGCTTATGAGATTAATTCTTGCGGCAACTCGCCTTATAGTAATATTATTTCAATAACAACTTTACTAAATCCAAGTGTCGCCGCCATTACGGGTAATGCTGATGTTTGCGTTGGTTCACAGCTTCAACTATCTGATTTAACTGGCGGTGGCGCCTGGTCTAGTTTAGACAATGGAACTGCAACTATTAATTCATCAGGATTAGTTACAGGTATTAGTGGTACTAATGCTGTTAATATACAATACGCGGCAACCAACACCTGCGGAACTACAACAGTATCTAAATCAATTACTGTTCACGCCTTGCCTGTTTTAAGTCCGATTAATGGTTTAAATAATATTTGTACCAATAATGTTTATTCATACACAAATGCACAAATTGGTGGTTTGTGGGCTGTCAGCAACGCAACTGTTACTTCGGTAAATAATAGCGGACAAGTGACTACTACTTCTTTTGGAACTAGCACTTTGACATACACCTATACCGATGCTAATACATGTACTTCTGCCGTAACACTAGGCCTTACAATTAATGCTCTGCCGATCGTTAATATTTCCTCTGCAATTGTCGGAGCAAATGTTGAATTAACTGGAACAGGTGCTTCAATATACTCGTGGTCTAGTGGAGAAACAGTCACAACAATTTCTAAAGTTCTAAATATTTCAAATATTTATGCAGTAACAGGTACCGACGGAAATGGTTGTCAATCAACGAAGTCCTTCACAGTGGATGCGGCCCCCAACGCATCCTCTACTGCCATTACTTCTACTTTAGGTTCTATATTTTGTACTAATGCTAGCACGAATTTAACATTATCAGCAGGCAATGGTTATTATTGGGATAGTGGCGAAAATACAATATCTATAACAACACCTAACATTGGTACACACACGGGATATGTTTTATATTCTGTAAATTACAAAGTTGAAGCTGCGAATATTGTATTATCTAATTACCCAGTTCCAACCGTTACACCAATTAATGGAACCAATAGTATTGCTTATTGCAATACTGCAACTACTACAATATTAACCTTTACGGGCTCTGTCGTTAGTTCTACTTATTCGTGGACGAACGATAACACGACAATAGGAGTGTTAGCAAGTGGAACCAATAGTATTTCTTCTTTCACTGCATCAAACACAACAAATCTTCCTATTACTTCCAATTTTAATGTAACACCGATAGCAAACGGCTGTATTGGAACCCCTTATCAGTTTGCTTTAGTAGTAAACCCAACTCCTAATATGTTGACTACAAGGAGTTATGCTATATGTAATATTACTTCTAACCCAATTACATTAACAAGTAATGTGGTTGGTGCTAATTATCAATGGACAAGGACAAGTAATGTAAACATTCAAAACGCCACAATATCATCTACAAGTTCATTAATCAGTGAAATTTTAAATAATATTTCAAATGATAATACTACTGCAACATACTCTATTACGACTAGCGCAAATGGTTGTTCAACCAATGCAACAATCAATGTATTGGTACACCCAAGCGTAAGCGCAGATCAACTACCTACTTTGAGTTATTGTAATGGAATTGAACCTGGCATATTAACTTTTACGGGTTGGGCTAATGGTAGTACTTATTCATGGACGAACGATAACACGACAATAGGAGTGTTAGGGGCAGGAACAAATACTATACCAAATTATGTAGCGACTAATTTAAGTGGTGATGCAATACAGGCAAATATTAGTGTTACCCCCACTGCAAATGGTTGTACAGGGCCTACAATGAACTTTAGGATCATAGTAAACCCAACACCTAATTTATTAACTCCACTTACAGACACCATCTGTAACAAGGCGGCCAATCCGATAGCATTAACAAGTAATGTAAACTATGCTACGTACTTCTGGACTAGAACAGTAACAACGTCAATCCAAAACGGAACGGTATCAAGTACAACGGCGATTATCAATGAGACATTAAATAATACTATCCATGACGACGCTACGGCATTATATACAGTAGTAACAAGTGCAAATAATTGTAGCACAACAAAAGTAATTAGTGTGTTAGTGCATCCAACGGTAAGTGTATACTCTGTGGCTGACATTACATACTGTAATGGAGCTAGTGCACCATCCTTAACACTTACAGGGTGGGCTAATGGATCTACATATTCCTGGACTAATGATAACACGACAATAGGAGTGTTAGCAAGTGGAACCAATAGTATTACGTCCTACGCGGCCACAAATATTACGGGTGATGTGGTTACGGCCAACCTTGCAGTTACCCCCACTGCAAATGGTTGTACAGGGCCTACAATGAACTTTAGGATCATAGTAAACCCAACACCTAATTTATTAACGGATAAGATCTTTAATGTTTGTGATGGTGCATATTTTAAATATATCCCTAAAACGAATGTTACTTCAACATACAATGTTGCATGGGCAATGAAAAAAGATACAGCTACAAATATTAGCCCAGCTCCAATTAGCGGTACAATCATAACGCAACTACATAATAGTAGTAATACCATAAAACAAGTTCAATTCTTTAGTACTCAGACGGCTCTTGGATGTAGTAAAATTGACACGCTTAATGTTTCAATTATACCCAACCCATTTGGTAAACTTGTTGCAAGCAGCGACACAATACTAAGTGGCAAAATTGACACATTCCAATTTGTAACTTCCGACACAATAGGTAGAATTAATACATGGAATTTAGGATTTGGATTGCCTGTATTTAGAACAACAAGTGATAAATATACTATGGATTATTATCACAATACTGATACTATTAATACAATTACAATAGGTGTTAATAATAGGTATGGTTGTTATTCAGTATTTATGAACACAATTAATATACTGGGTACTCCTGCGATTATACCTGCCTTTGACACAATCCCTACCAAATTAACGGATAAAGACAATTGGGCTAATACACTACTTCCAGTTCCCTTTAATGATCATTTAAGTTTTAGATACCATTTAGAAAAAACCGAAGTCGCAACGTTTGCCGTATATGATACGGAAGGATTTCCACTATATAGTACTAAAGTATCATTAATTAAGGGCAATAATGAAGTCGCTTTCCCTGAACTATGGAGAATGAAAAAAGACAAAGTGTATTTGTTCATATGCAATTCAGAATCTATTCACCACGAACAATTATTTTATGGAGTATCGCACACAATCAATTTCTAAAACAATAATATTATTTGTTTTAAGCGTTTCATTGCTTGGTTGTTCTAAGCAATATGAAGATATTTTAAATTTCGATAAGGCGCCCACAATTGCATTTTCTAAACAGGACTTAACTATAAGGGTTAATGATTATTATAATACTAATAATAATGCAGGGTACCTAAATATCAATGGAATAAATGGTAGCGACAAAATTGCTTATGCTAAAATTGTCGATACAAGTGGCAAATTTACAATCCTATTAGACGGACAAAATGTAGTCAATACTGCCATAGATCTATCACAAACAAGAAAGATATTTATATCGGCTTCTAGGGTTGGTATTTATAAATTAACGTTTAACACATTTGATAGATTTGGAAAATTTACAAGTACGCCGTTTAATGTTAATGTAGTTCCAGTTATTATCCCCAACGCAGTAATGCAATTAAACATTAATAACCCTATCGTCAATATTGATGCTTCAAATTCTACGTCTCAAAATGGTAAAATCATAAGTTATACCTATTTTATTGATGGCATTCCTTACACTATTTCAGCTAATACATTTTTAAAAACATTAACACCAGGTACGCACGAAATCGGGTTGATTGTTAATGATGATTTAGGAACACCCTCAATTTATGTTTTTCAAACTATTAATTTTTAAACATTGAAACTACTCTTTACTATATTATTGATTGTTGGTTCTATTGGCATATTTGCTCAAACGAAGTATGCACCTTTAGGATTTTCAAGCTTTACACTACCACAATCCACACGTTCAATTGGTTTGGCTGGAGCAGGAACAGCGTTAAGCGCTGACGCTTCTGCCATAAATCTAAATCCAGCTAGACTTAGTTTGATTGATGAAAAAGTTAATTTTTCATTAGATACATATACTATACCAGCCTTAGCTACAACCAACACAAGTAAATATGTGAGCCTTAAATATGTATATAACCAATCTTATAATTCGTTCGGAATAGGCATCAACTCTTATAGTTTAGGCGATATTAATCAAGTTTCCGAAACAGGAGGCACAAGAACCATTAGCTTACCAAACGAGTACAAAATAAGCATTGCCGATGCAATGCTTATTACTGATAATAGTAGCATCGGTATAAGTTTCGACTATATTAATAAGACACAATTATTATATAGTAGTATACCTGGAACTTCAAGCTTAATGGGAGCAATAGGATATATACAAAAACATACGCTTTCAGAAAGTAAAGATCGTGAATTACTTACTGGCGTGGCATTAGAAAATATTGGTTCTAAAACGAGAGATGGTTATTTTTTACCCACTACGCTATCCATAGGAACGACCTTCATGCAAGGCTATAATGACCACACTGGTACGAAATTCCCTTTTTTAATTGGGATTGAATTGTCTAAACTATTAGTTCCTTCCTTGCCTATTTATGATAGTGTTGGAAACATTACAAAGGGTAGGGATCCCAAAAATATTGCAGGGATTAGTACTATTCTTAATTCCTTCCTTGACGATCCATATAAGAAGAATTTGCAAAAATGGAGGGTTCAATTATACTCCGAAATTAATCTAATCCCTGAATTCGCGCTGCGAACTGGGTATAGTTACGAAAATACGATTGTTGGGAGTAGGAATTTTTTCACCGTTGGTGCTGGTTACACGTTTATAAAAGACAATGATATTTATAACATTGATCTAGGTTATATCATTCCTGCGGCTCCGAACGGGATTTTATATAAAAATATTTTCTCTTTATCTATTAAATATAAAATGGGCGCAAAATGGTAAAATATAAGTACATAATTATTATTTTCTTGTTCTTTCACGGCTTTAAGGTTGCAGCCCAAAACCAAATAAGTGTTTTAGCTGGAACTAGCGGCATGAAGGGATTAGCTATGTCTTTATCCTTTGAAAAGCCAATAAAGACTAATATAGACACTTTGAATGAAACAGTTAATAAGTCAGTTGAAATTTTTATTTGTGGATTGAATTATGAAAATCAATACTTGCATGGTGATAAATTCAATTCAATTCAATTTAATACTGGAGCTAAGATTAAAGTAATTAATGACGATAAAAATGCAGAAGACCATAAACGCAAAATAGATTTATTTGCTGGATTGCAATTTTACGGCAAACACGCCTTTGATAAAATATTATTGAATAATAAAAACATTAGTGCTTTCTCTTTTGGAATTAAGCCACTTATTGAAGCAGGTTATTTAATAACCCCAAGAACCAGTTTAATTATTAAATATGAACAAGACTTAGTGCTTATCAATAAAGACTTTGGAAACGATTATTATTTATTTACGGGTATTAAATTAAAATTTTAAAAACATGGAAAACTACACATTTACGGGAATTATTGGTGATGATGCAACCGCAGTTAAAACAAAAAATAGCATTGCTATTAATTTTGATGTCGCAATCAATAAGTCCTACAAAAACAAAGAAACAAACGAGTATGTAAAAGTAACCAAATGGGTGCATTGCACTAAATGGGCGCAAAGTGAAGCGGCGGTATTGCTATTAAAAAAAGGCCTTGTCGTACTTGTTGACGGTGAACCGACTTCAAAACACTATGTAGATAGTAATGGAGAGGTAAAAGACACTATTAGTGTGAATGTCCAACGATTTGAAGTTTTTGAAAGAAGGGCAACACAAACGGAAGAAGTTGAAAACGAGAATAATTAAAATTAAAATATGAAAAACCTAGTAATTGTATTATTTATACTAATAGTTGGTTCTGCAAAGGCCCAACAATACAAAGACACTATTTACATTAATACAGACAGAACTACCATTATACAAGTGGCTGGTAATACAGCATTTGTAAATAGTATAGAAATCCCCAAAAGTACTTTGGATCCAAAAAACACTAGAGGTAAGCTAATTTATTACAAAGCGGACGACCTAGACGATAATGGTTCTAGGATTTATCGTTTAAAAGCAATTAGACCTTTTTCGGAATTAGTGTATGGAACCATTATAAGCGACGACGGATTAAACTTTGTTATTAAGTATAGTGATACAATTACGAGGTCATATTATAAAATTACGCTTAAAACCGCCCCTCCAGCAGTTGAAGAAAAAAAGTCTATTGACAAAGAGGAAGAACCTTTAACCACTAAAACAATTAGCTATACCTCAAAACAAATAGTTTCATTTGAAAATGCAAAAACAAATATTGTCGACTGCTTTAAGGCCAATAAATATGTATTTTATTCGGTTAAAAAAGCCTACATAGACAAAGACTTAATTTTTATTAAGTTAAAAATTAGCAATAAAAGCTTAAAAGACTTTTCGCCCGACGATTTGCAAATTTCCATAAAGGATAATGTTGCGCCAGTAAATTTTAGAACAAGTGATTTCGTTTTTAATGTAATAAAGCCTCAATCAAGTGTTGAGGGAACTATTATAATTGCTAATAATAATATTTCAATAGATGATGATTTGATTATCAGTATTAAAGAGTTAACCAATGGGCGAGATGCAGATTTAAACTTACCTGTAAAACAAATTCAAACGCTACCAATTTTAAAATCGAAATAAAGTCAATCACCCCTAGGCTAAAGCCAAAGGGGCTTGTGGAGTGATCTACAAGAGTAATTGGTTGATTAGAGGGCTTAATTAAAAATTAAATTATGCAGCAGTTAGCAAAGAGAAGGAAAACCAACACACCTACGGATGCTCCACAAGTCCGTAGCAACTGTGGCTTGCCATTAAACAAAGAGGAAACTCTTAGTGTGGCAGGCTCAAAAACCTCTGCTAACAACCTCGAAGTGGATCTACACCAACATACAGGTGGGCCTAAAGCCGTTGTGTATGTATTATCTATCGATGGTTTGCCTTTGATGCCTTGTAACCAGGCCAAAGCCCGTAAGCTATTAAAGGCAAAAAAGGCTTGTGTAGTTACTTGTTACCCATTCACGGTGCAACTAAATTTTGTTTGTGAGAACAAAGTACAAGATGTGCATATGGGTATTGATAGTGGCTTTAAAAACATTGGTTTTAGCTGCATTAGTGCAAACAAAGAGCTTGCATCAGGAACGGTTGTTTTAGATGCTAAAACTTCTGATCGTTTAACAGAAAGAAGAATGTATCGCCGTGGTAGAAGAAACAAATTATGGTATCGCCAACCCCGTTTTTTGAATCGCAAAAAAAGGGATGGCTGGTTACCGCCGTCTACACAAAGACGCTATGATACCCATTTAAAGATTATTCGTGAATTTAAAAAACGCTTACCCATAACAAGCGTAACTATTGAAGTTGCAAATTTTGATATTCCAAAAATTGAAAATCCAACAATTGAAGGGGTAGAATACCAACAAGGAGATATGTACGGATATCAAAATATGCGAAGTTACTTAATGGCTAGAGAGAAAGGGTATTGTCAGTTATGTCGCAAAGCTTTCAGCAAAGGAGATCCTTCACATATCCACCACTGTAAAGAACGAAGCGAAGCTGGTAGTAACCGCGCAAAGAACTTGGCGATACTGCATAAGAAGTGTCATGAGAAGTTGCATAAGAAAGGCTTAAAACTTCCAGCTCCAAGAAGCTATAAGCCTAATACCTATATGGCCATTATTAGAAAGAAGTTTTGGAGTGATATTCCTGATTTAAAAGTAAGCTATGGTTATATCACTTTTGTTAAGAGAATAGAACTAGGTTTAGCAAAAACACACTATACCGATGCGTTTGTTATTGCTGGAGGCACAATGCAACAAAGACACCATCCAATCGATATCATCCAAAAACACAAAAACAATCGTGTACTACAACTCAATAGAAAAGGGTACGCACCATCTATTCGCAGACAACGATATGCGATACAACCAAAAGATTTGGTGTGGATTGATGGCGAACGGAAAGCAGCCACAGGTGTACATTGTAATGGGTCAAGAGTAATCATAGAAAAGAAAAGCATCACAATTAAAAATATTCAAAAAACATTTCATTTTGGAACATTTACTAACAATTAAAACGACCGTAGCGTAGTCGCTTACCTCTCCGAGCCAAAAGGCATCGGAGTTTCACGCTCAAAAATATGAAACAAAACGTATATAAAATAAGTCTATTTATTTCCATTCTTTTAATTGGTGCTTGTAAAGACAGTGTTAATGAAAAAATCATTACCCCCCCGATAACCGCCGTACCCCAAAAAGAAGTTAAGAAAGTTGCTATTGATACCGTACCCCTGCATATAGACACGACAAAATTGGTAATAGCAGTAAACAAGCCGAACACAATTCACCACAAAAAACCGCTATTAAAAAAAATAGATAAAAAAGAGGAAATAATATTAGGTGCCGAAGAATCGGAAATCGTAGAAAAATTTGATCCCTTAATCACATTTAAAAGTAAACACCAAGAAAAGATTGATTCTGCACTTGCTTTACAAATTGAAAGGTGCGATAGCATACAATATGGCTTACAAATTGGAACGCAAATTCCTCCTTTCTATTTTATCAATGAAAATGAGGAAAAAAAGTATTTGTATGGCATTGCCTCTAAATTTATGCTTTTGTATTTTTCAGATACTACTGCATACGCATACCGTGAACCCTTTATAGATAGTATTTATTCGCAGTGGTTTAATGATGTAAACTTTAGAAAAAACGTTTATACGCAACATATAGCTTTAAATACAATGAGTGAAAACATGTTTTTTACGGATTCATTACCGGGTAGGTCAATTTCAAATTTTAAGGAAAACTATAACAATGGAGGATTTGACCTTAAAAAATTGTATAAAATAAGTTCGGCCCCGACCTATTACTTATTAGATAGCACAAAAAGGATAGTATTTATAAAACCTAGCTTATTAGACATTCAAAACATTTTAAATCAATAATTATGGAAAAAAGAAAAGTACAAGCCATTGTTGAAATGCTTGATAAGAAGCCAAAAGAAGAAATTATGAGCGAATTGCCAGTAACAGTAAACGAAGAATTAATAGTAGATGCTAAAGATGAAATAGCAGTATCAGAAGAACACAGCGCCCCTATTATTCCCAATATTGAGGAATATATTACCAATATTGATTAATTAAACAAAAAACCAATGAAAAAGAAAATCACAGCAATTGCAATGCTATTATTTGCAACATTTAACACGGTATTAGCGCAAGCGACCTTACAAGACTTTCAAAGTACTTCGCAAAGTCAATCTAACACCCTTTTTGCCACCATTAAAATATGGGTATATGTAATTAGTGCCTGTGTAATGTTAATAGCAGGGGTGGGCTTATTAATTACCATTAAAAAGAATAGTGTTCTTAAAGAACAAGGAGATGCTACAAAGCCAATTATAAACTTTGTTGTCTTCATTATTGCTGGATTAATTGCTTTCGCAATTACGGCTATGATTGCTTCAAAATTTGGTTATAACTAAATTATAATTATGGCAACAATAAACGAATACGAGTTTTTAAAGAGTATTCCTATTAATACGAGGATAGATCAGGAAAGAACTGCCATAGGCTTATCGGGCAAGTACTTAAATACATTTTTTATGTACGCTTCGGGTGGTATTGTTTTAGTACTGGCAGCGCTTTTTATTAGCTTCTATTTAATTATTGTTGCCATTTTCTATTTTATTTGGATTTACAGAAAAATAAAGAAAAGGGAAACCCAATTTGGCAAGTCAGGGTTTGACAAAGAGCAAGTAAACAAGAATCAAGCAAAGGCCATTAAAAACAGCCATTTTTAAATTATCGCATTATGTTTTTATCTAAAAGAATCCCCGTACTCTCCATTGAAAACGAGGTTATGTTTATGAAAAATGGTTCTTTCGGGGTTGGTTTCGAACTTACTATGCCCGAAGTGGGAACGCTTGGTTTAAGCGGATACGACAATATGAACAAGCTTTGGCAAAACATATACAATAGTTTGCCTGACGATTGTGTAATGCACAAGCAGGATCAATACAATGTGAAGGAATGGTCGCCTGTATTTAGTGAAAGTAGTGATAATCCTTTGTTGAATGATTATATTAATGGAATGTATGGCCGTAAGTATATGGAACAAAAAACGCGCCTATACTTTTCAAAAATTACAACAAGTGTAAGCGAAAGTAAAGAGGAGAGTTTATTCGGCTCTATTGGTATTTTATTTAAAAAGAAAAACGACCTATTAAAGCAACCAGTTCAAAAACAAGAAGTGGAAAATTTTGTTGAGGTAATGCAGGCGGTGAAAGAAACCATTGCAAAAGTATTGGTAGATTATAGGTGTACAATTAAAACATTAACACAAGAAGATTATTTAGGCACAGAAGAAAATTTATATAAGGGGGCAATTGATCAATATTTGTATCAAGGCGCTACGGCAACGTCTGACATTAAATTTCTAAGTGATAGAATTTCAGTAGGGGGTGAGTTTGCTCAAATTATTGCAGTGGACGATTTAAACGCATTTACAGGCCGTGTAATAAGTCCTATTACTGCACAAAAGACATGGAAAGTAAACCTTTCTTTTATGCACGCATTGGGCTTTATGTTGCCATTTAACCACACTACCAATGCGTATTATTACAAGCCGAATCAAAAGAAACTAATAGTTAGTTTAGAAACGAAGCAAAGAGCCGTTAATTTACTAGCTAACTTTTCCTCTATTAATGCGTCTATTTCAAAATCTATTATACAATTCCTAGCGGAAACGGAAGAACAAAAGAAAACAATAACTGCAAGTCATTTTAATATATTATACACCGCCCCAACGGAAGCGGAGTTGAATTCAAGAAGAACAAGTGTAACGTCTATACTCGCAGATTTGAATATTAGAACAAATATTTGTACAGTAGATTTGCCGCAATTATTTTGGGCTGGATTTCCTAACAATGGAACGGATTTAAAGCCTTATAATTATATGACCATGCACCTTGACGCTGCAATGGCATTTATAATTAACGAGGCGCCTATTAGGGATAAATCGGGTATTGATAGTCAAATACAATTTAGATTAAGCGACCGAGTATTCGGCAATCCGATCGATATTGACTTAAATAATCTCCCAAAAAGTCAGGGGTATATCAATAATTATAACATGGCCGTATTCGGCCCGTCGGGATCGGGAAAGTCTTTTTTAATGAATGCGATTTTATTTCCTGCTTTATTAAATAAAGATGATGTTATGATACTTGACAAGGGAGGGAGTTATGACAACCTATTAGAGATATTTGGAGGTAATTATTTTGTATATACCGATCCTAAGTCATTTTCTTTCAATCCTTTTTATGTAGCGAGTCTTGATGATATTTCTACACAAAAGAAATTATTCATAAGATCATTAATTTTCTCCTTGTATTTTGAAAAAGAAGAAGATTTCGACGATAAAGTAAACATTACCTTTTTTGATGATATTATATATAATTACTACAAAGAATATTTTGAAAAAAATAGTTTTAAATTAAACTTTGATTCGTTTTATCATTACGTTAATACCTACAAAGAAAACGCAAATGATTATATAAGAAGTAAAATTGACTTTGATAAATGGGAGTTTGTAATGAAGCGCTTTTCCGTTACTGGAGAGTTCCCATATTTGTTGAATAATGAAAAGGAGGTAGATTTAGTTACGCAAAAATTAACCGTTTTTGAAACCAATGGTATTAAGGAAAATAAAGAATTGTATCAGGTTGTATCCCTAATTTATACCAATTTATATATTTCAAAACTTTTGGCCGCAGGTGAAAATCCCGCCTATTTTACCTATGCAGTATTTGAGGAAGCATGGGATTCATTAGGGGATCCAAAATATATAAACTTTTACAAGTGGATGCTGAAAACAAGCAGAAAACACAAAGGTAAACCCATAATCGTAACACAAGAATTGCAAGATATTTTCGAGAATAAAGAAGTGGGCCGCACGATCCTGGTAAACTGTCCAACAATCATTTTATTAGATTTAGCAGACTATAAATCAAAGATAAACGAAGTGTATGATATTCTGTCATTAGATGAGGCAGACAAAGAACTACTAAATAGCTTAAATAAATTTTTTCCAAACATTCTAAATAAAAGGGATAAACGAAAAGAAGTATGGATAAAACAAGGAACAAGCCCAGCCGTTGCCTATTCTGTTGAAATTACCCCTAAAATGTTTTGGGCTTTTAATACAAACAAAGAAGATAAATTCTTAGTTATGAAGCTTAAAGAATTGCTAAATGGTGATGTAATGGCGGCTTTGGACGTAATTAATCAAATTACAAAACCTGAATTTAATAGCTACTTAAAAGAAGCTAAAAAAATAAGTGATAGGGGTGAAAGTATTGAAACAATTACAAATGAATTTCTTCAAGATAAAATAAATAAATATGGTAATGCTTAAAAGGTATCTATTATTAGCTTTTTTTCTTTTTTCTCTGCAAAGAGGATATTGCCAAATTCCGTCAATTGTATTTGATCCGACTGCTGCATCAAATTCAGCTCAACAACTTGCACAATTAATTGATTCAAAAACACAAAACAGCTTATTTACTGCAAAAAATTTAGAATTACTATCTGATGGATCTCTTAAAATGGCTGATATGATTGGCCAATTAAACGATATAAACGACTTATATAAAAAATTAAATCCATTTCTTCAAGGTTCAGTTACCCTTAAAAGGGTATACGAAGATTACAATCAAATTTTAGCAACAACAAACAATCTATTTACTCAAGCTGCTTCGGCTAATTATATCAATGCCTCCCAAAGAGACCAATTAGTTAGTTTGGCATCTAATATATTAAGACGTTCGGGAGAAGACCTTTCTAAAATTAAAGAGGTATTAAGTACAAATTTTAATATGTCTGATGCAGACAGACTAAAAATATTGGCTGATGTTGAAACTAGTTTATCCAAATCAATCACTGAATTGAATTCAGGTGTATATTTTGCTAATCAATTAAAATCAAAATACACTAAAAAGGTACAGGATAGTATTACAAGGATTTCCGATAGTGTTTTATTAGCAAAGATCAATAGTGAGCCAATAATGGCTAAAAGTTTAGTTTATGTCCCCTCTATGGCTGGTTATTATGATCCAACAACTGGAAACCTTATCCCATTAGATAGCAATCATAGTATAGAAGCTATTCCTTCTTTACAACAAATGAGAGATGCTTATCATATACGAGCAACTGGGGGTAGTACTGCTAATATTAGCGATTATACTATAATATTTTCATCAGGTGGTGGAAGTAGGCAGGCAGAAATTATTATAGGATTATTTATCGTACTAAATATGTTTATTGGGTTATTTAGTTTAATGGGTGTTAAATTAATTAAATCGCCTGGATTTGATGATAATGATAATCAAATTTTCGTTAATAAAGCAAGTACCTGGTTTTGGAGTACACTATTTTTCCTATTTCTTTTCGGAGTTTTAAGATTTTTATTTTAAAAAAAATTATATGATATTATTACAAACTATACCTGATGCCTCAAATTATGTAGGAGATTACCAAAGTTTCACTGCAACATTAAACACAATAATTAATACTATCCAAAGCGGGGTAATATCAGATGTTAATTCTTTTGGCAGGGCTCTTGGTTTATTTGGAGCAATATATACTTTAATAATCTACTATCAAAAATGTCAAATAAATGGTGATCCTATTGTATTAAAAGAATTGTACCCATTATTTATAATAGTTGTTGCTTTATCAGCATTTCCATTTATAACTTCTGCTATCGATCGTACGGGCCTTTTCATACAAATGGGTATTACCAAAAGTGTGAATCAGGAAGATTTAACAAAAAAGGTACAAGCTCATTTAGCTGAAATCAATAAAAGTAACGAACAGAATAACACTACAAAAGATTCAACTAATAGTTCTTTTTTTAGTAATGTTGCCGATGCTGTATCGCACCCAATAGATACTGCCACAACAGGAATGACGAGGGCATTTAATTATTTAATACTAGGTATTGCAACGGGATCATTAATGCTAATCATAACACTTGTTAATTTGATTTTCAATATATTATTTACAATTAAAAAAATGATGCTGTATCTATTTGGGCCTTTTAGTATAGGGTTATCTGCAATACCCATATATCGTAAGTCGGGTTTAAACTGGCTTAATTCATATTTTGCACTAACAATTGCGCAAGCCATTGCATCAATTTTTATACTAATTTTTAGGTCTGTTGCAATGACACTAATTAGCTCCTTGCCCTCGCAAGTTGGTGTCATTACAATTGTTTTAATTACATTTCTTTTGTATGCCTTTGCGGCGCTAATAATTGGAATGATATTCAATTCAGAAAAATTTGCTGGTAAATTAATGGCCCTTGATACTACAAGTAGTGCATCAGGTGTTGCTGGTGGTGTCTTAAAGGGTGCTGCTCAAGTGGCAAAAACTGCAATAACCAAAACCCCTTAAATATTAATCTATGTATAACACTTTTAAAGACATTTCTAAAGAAAGGGATAGTTTAAGAAAAATAATGTTAATTGTTGTTCTTAGTGCTATTGTAGCTGTTGTTTTCATGTTCTTCATTTGTTTATATTATATAAACAATAAAGAACAAAAAATATATGTATTAGATCAAACTAATGCTTACAAACTTGCTAAGATTCAAAATATAAAAGACAATAGAATTTATGAGGTAAGAGATTTCCTTAAAAACATTACAAACCTAACATTTGCATTTGCTCCCGATAAGAATTTCAATGCTGAAAATCTTAATACAGCGAATACATTCTTTCGTGATGGCAGCTTAACTAATTATATTGCAACGTTAGGTAACAATGGATATTTTGCAGAATTAGCAAGTAAGAACCTGAGTCAAACAATTGTTTCAAGCCCAGGCAGTGAAAAAATAAAAATAACCGCCCAAACCGCTATAAGTCCATATAAGGTTTTGGTTGACTTCTATGTATATGTAGGCGCTCAATATAAACATATTACCTATAATATAAATTTAGTTGATACATATAGAAGTGACTTAAATCCGCATGGATTTGAATGCTCAAACTTTACTGTAAATGCTGAAATAGTTCAAAAACTACCTGACTAATATTAACACTTTAATAAAAATAAATATGAAAAACCCCGTTTATATATTATCTGTAATTGTACTTTTTGGTTGTTCAAGTAATAATCAAGATGAAAATTTTAAAAGTATTAGTGAAGTTTCAAAAGATTCACGACCTGTACAAAAACAAAGTACAGATACTACTGGGCGTAGTAGTTTGGTTAATGCCCTTGTTACTACAGGAGATACTAAAAAATCAGTTGTCCCAACAAATAACAATGTTGATTCGTCAAAGATTCCTTCAAATACAAATAATCAAGAAGCAAAAGTAATAAATAGTAATCACCCAAATAATAATATTAAAATAATAAAACCAACAACAATAATAGCCAAACCTAAAACAGTTAATATTAATACAATACCCCCTCAAACAAAGTCGCCTACTATTAAAACAAAGCCCGAAGATGAAGATATAAGTGTAGAAGAGTTTACACCTCTTAATTTAAGTAAATCTAAACAAAGCCAAAAGGCAAAACCCCAAAATAATAGTTATAACCAAAATTCAAACAATAGCGCACCAGCCCAGCAAGTTATTGGCCATATTAACGCAACTAATTTTACTTCAGGATCTTCAATAATAATAATACTTAAAGGGAACCTGCCTACTGATGATGGAGTTATTGAAGCAGGACAACGTATTGCCGCTATTGGTTATATTTCGGGAGGCAGGTTAAACCTAAGGTTTAATTCCGCGATTGTAAATAGTAGGATTATAGAAATAAAAGCAAAATGCTATGATCAAAGCGACGGATTGGAAGGAATTAACTTAGGCGAACAATCATTAAAAACAGGTAGTACAAGTGGTGCGCGTAATGCAATTAACAGCGTTGCTAATGGAGTTGCATCAATGGTACCAGGATTGGGGGGGAGGGCAGCACAAGGAGTTACACAAGGAATGACGGGTTCGCTATCCTCTAAAAATATTAGTTATAAACTACCTAATACCGATGTCTTATTAGTAACTAAATCTACTACTAATTTTAATTTTTAATTCAAAATAACAATCAAAGGAAAATAGCATCTCACCGCTTAAACTTATAAATTATGTTAATCGAAACCACAAAACTTGAATTACCTCCTAGAGTCAAAATTGCTGAATTTGGCAATGTTTTAGAATTAGGTATGGCAATAGGCTCTAGCGTTTTATACAAGGGCAATGCCCACAAAATTATCTCCATTTATAGCGAACGTAGCCCACTTTGTGGTTATGTATTATTAAGTGGTATTGGCAATCCTATTTTAGCTTCCACTTTAAAAAGTTCGCTATGAAATTAATACTAACAGAAAAACCTAGTGTAGCTAGGGAAATTGGAAAAGTGTTAGGTATTACCAACAAACACGACGGATTTTTAAATAATAATGAATATTATTTAACATGGGCTTTTGGCCATTTAATCGAATTAGCACCACCTGATGTTTATGGTTGGGGAAAATGGAGTACTGAAACGCTTCCTATGATACCCGAAAAGTTTATCACACGACCTTCGCATAAATTTGATGTAAAAGCAAAGGAATGGTATATAGACGAAGGAATTAAAAAGCAGTTAAATACAATCAAAGTGCTTTTAAATGTTTCAACTGAAATTATTGTAGCTACTGACGCTGGGAGAGAGGGCGAATTAATATTTAGGTACATATACCAATTTTTGGACTGTAATTTGCCGTTTAAAAGATTATGGATTTCTTCTTTAACTGATAAAGCCATTGAAAAGGGATTTAAGGAACTTGTACCGGGTAATAAGTTTGATAACCTTTTTGATGCAGCGAAGTGTAGGAGTGAGGCCGACTGGCTTGTAGGAATGAATGCAAGTAGAAGTTTAACCATTGTTGCAAACAATCAAACTGGGTATTCTTTGGGAAGGGTGCAAACCCCAACACTTGCTATGATTTGTTCAAGATTTATCGAAAATAAAAACTTTGTACCTGTTACCTATTTTGTTGTTAAAATTTATTTATTCAAGGATAATATTGAATTCACGTCCATAACGGAAGCATTGAAAGAAAAAACAGCCGCAGAAACGATTATAGCTAAAATAAAGGACGGGAAAACCGCGTCAATAAAAGAGGTTGCGACAAAAGAAAAGGTTGAAAATGCGCCCCTATTGTACGATTTAACTACCCTTCAACAAGATGCAAACAAAGCTTATGGATTAAGTGCAGACGATACCCTTAAAGCGGCCCAAAATTTGTATGAATCTAAATTTCTTACCTATCCTAGAACGGGTAGTAGATATATTTCAGAAGACGTTTTAGAGGAAATTCCAACTTTACTGAAAACAATTGTGGACGAAGACTTAAAACCTATCGTTAACAATACGCTTAAAATTGGATTAAATAAAAGAAGTGTAAACGGAAACAAGGTTACCGATCACCACGCAATTTTAATCACTGAAAATAGCCCTTCTAATTTAACAGAAACGAACTTAAAAGTGTATTTATTGGTTTTATACCGAGTTTTAGAGTCTTTTTCTACACCTTGTATAAAAGACATTACCAATGTAATTTTTGATTGCGCAGGAATACCCTTCAAGTCCAACGGAACGGTAATTAAGCAATTAGGCTGGAGAGAGGTAAAGCGTGTTAAAAAAACAGTTATTGAAGAAGAAGAAGAAAATACACAATTACCTGCTTTAGCCCTAGGCGAAGAAGTTGCTAAAACAAAAGAAAGCGTAGAAACTAAGCAAACCAAGCCAAAGCCTATCCATACGGAAGCAAGTTTACTGGAGGCAATGGAAACCTGCGGCAAGCATATCGAAGATGAAACCTTAAAAGAAGCCTTAAAGGACATTGGCATAGGTACTCCAGCGACAAGGGCTAGTGTAATAGAAACGCTTTTACATAGAGGTTATATAGAAAGGCAAAAAAAGCAACTTGTACCCTTAGAGAAGGGTTTAAATGTTTACCACTTAGTAAAAGACAAGCCCTTCGCTTCTGCTGAATTAACGGGCAATTGGGAAAAAAGGCTAGAAGCAATTAATCGGGGCAATGAGATTGCAGCAGAATTTATGGACGATATAATTGCTTACACAAAAACACTTACAAGTGATCTACTTAAAAATGAAGTTAGTTTCGTTACTCCTGCTCCCAAACAAAGAAAGAATTGTCCTAAATGCAAAAAGGGTGTTTTGGTAAATGGTAATAGTAGCATATTTTGTAGTGAATATAAAAATGGCTGCGACATTAAAATATGGAAAACAGTTGCAGGTAAAACAATTACAGAAAAACAAATTGAAGATTTGATAACTAAAAATAGAACTGGTTTAATTAAAGGTTTTAAATCGAAGGCAGGCAAAAGCTTCAATGCAGCCTTAGAAATGAAAACCGATTTTTCCATTGGCTTTATATTCACATAATGTGAATATAAAATCGTAATTTAAAAATAATAATAAAAAAATTTCAGTTATTATACATTAAACAAAGTAAATATGAAAACTATCGAACAAAAGAGGCTTGAAATGAAAACTGTTTTTGAAAACTGGGAAAGTAAAAAGTCATTTACTTATGAAAATAAATATTGTGTTTCAAAATATCATAGTCCTTTAAATAGTGATGAAATATGTGCCCGTTTTAAAATTATTATAGAAAACCCAACATTTAAAGGGAGAGGTTTTTTTATTGAAAAAAAATCTAAGTTATTTCATAGTTTATCTTTATCAAATAATAACTCTGAAATAGATGATGCCAAAAGGCTAGAATCATTT
>CANCAY010000037.1 GCA_947374225.1 Chitinophagaceae bacterium
CTGAATATTTTTTTGACTTCTTTCCCAACTCCCAACTAAATTGAAATTAGGGTTACTGTCTAAGAATGGAGCATGGAATACTCGTCCACTCATGCCAAAGGATACTAGTGCTGCGTTTATCATATATTAAAGGTAAAAAAAATACCTCTGAGTTATCAGAGGTATTTTAAAAATATTAAGAGCTTGTACTATCCAGCTACTTGCTTTCTGATAATGTTTAAGGCGCCACCTGCTTTAAACCACTCAATTTGTTGTTGGTTATAAGTATGGTTTGCCTTGATAGTATCAGAAGATCCGTCTTTATGTGTTAACACCAAAGTTAACGGAGTGCCTGGAGCAAAGTTGGTTAAACCAATTACATCAATAGAATCGTCTTCTTGAATTTTATCGTAATCTGCTTTGTCTGCAAAAGTCAAAGCCAACATACCTTGTTTTTTCAAGTTCGTTTCATGAATACGTGCAAAAGATTTAGTCAATACCACTCTTACACCTAAATGTCTTGGTTCCATTGCCGCATGCTCTCTTGAACTTCCTTCTCCGTAGTTTTCGTCTCCCACTACAATCGTACCAACACCAGCCGCTTTATAAGCTCTTTGTGTGTTTGGAACGGTATCGTAGTTGCCATTTATTTGACTCTTAACATTGTCTGTTTTTTCGTTGAAGAAGTTTACAGCACCAATTAATAAGTTATTAGAAATATTATCTAAGTGACCACGGAATTTTAACCAAGGACCTGCCATTGAGATATGATCCGTTGTACATTTACCTTTTGCTTTGATTAATAATTTCAAAGATTTCAAGTCAGTTCCTTCCCAAGCAGCGAAAGGATCTAATAATTGTAAACGCTTTGATGTCGGGTCTACTGCAACTACAATATGAGAACCGTCTTCTGCTGGAGCTTGGTAACCTGCATCTTCTACAGCAAAACCTTTCACTGGTAATTCATATCCAGTTGGAGGATCTAGTTTTACTTGTTCACCTTTATCGTTAGTTAAAGTATCTGTTAATGGGTTGAAAGTTAAATCACCAGCAATTGCTAATGCAGTAACCAATTCAGGAGAACCCACAAAAGCATAAGTATTTGGATTGCCATCTGCACGCTTTGCAAAGTTTCTGTTGAAAGAATGTACAATGGTGTTTTTTTCTTTTTTCTCTGCACCTACACGCTCCCACATTCCAATACAAGGTCCACAAGCATTAGCGAAAACCTTCGCGCCAATCTTGCTGAATACGTCTAAGAAACCATCTCTTTCAATAGTATATCTTACTTGCTCAGAACCAGGAGTGATCATGTATTCTGCCTTAGTTGTTAACCCTTTTTCTGCAACTTGTTTTGCTAAACTTACTGCACGACTAATATCTTCATAAGAAGAGTTAGTACAACTTCCAATTAAACCCACTTCAATTTTGGTAGGCCATCCGTTAGCTAAAGCCACTTCTTTCATTTTAGAAATTGGTGTTGCTAAATCTGGAGTGAATGGTCCGTTTAAATGTGGTTCTAAAGTATTTAAATCTATTTCTATTACTTCGTCAAAATATTTTTCTGGATTAGCATATACTTCAGCGTCTGCAGTTAAATGTTCAGCAATGCCATCAGCTAATGCAGCAACGTCTGCACGTCCTGTAGAAGCCAAATAGCGGCTCATACTTGAGTCGTAACCAAAAGTAGAAGTAGTTGCACCAATTTCAGCACCCATATTACAAATGGTTCCTTTACCTGTACAGCTCATGCTTGTAGCACCTTCACCAAAATATTCAACTATTGCACCAGTACCACCTTTTACAGTTAAGATACCAGCTACTTTTAAAATAACGTCTTTAGGAGCAGTCCATCCGCTCAATTTTCCTTTTAATTTGATACCAATTAGTTTAGGCCATTTTAATTCCCAAGCCAATCCTGCCATAACATCACAAGCATCAGCACCACCAACACCAATTGCTAACATACCTAATCCACCAGCATTAACTGTATGAGAATCGGTACCAATCATTAAACCTCCTGGGAATGCATAGTTCTCTAAAACTACTTGGTGAATAATACCTGCGCCTGGCTTCCAAAATCCTAAACCATATTTGTTAGACACTGAAGCTAAGAAATCATAAACTTCTTTACTTTCTGTTGTCGCAACTTGTAAATCTTGTTTTGCTTCTACTTTTGCAGAGATCAAGTGATCACAATGCACTGTACTTGGCACTGCCACTTTTGGACGACCTGCTTGCATAAATTGCAATAAAGCCATTTGCGCTGTTGCGTCTTGCATTGCAACACGGTCTGGTGCAAAATCAACATAAGAACCACCTCTTTCGAAGCCCTCTAATTTTTGATCACTATGTAAATGAGAGAATAAAATTTTCTCTGATAAGGTAAGGGGGCGGCCCAACATTTTGCGAGCTGCTTCCACTTTTGCTGGCATTTCAGCATACACTTTTTTGATCATTTCGATATCAAAAGCCATAGTTGTAGATTTTAGTGTTAAAACTGCTGCGAAGGTAAGCCAAAATGCGGATTTTTTTTGATAGATTTGGCTAAAGAATTCAACAGGTTATGATCCAAAAAATGAGAGATTTTCTAGAATTGCACGCTTTTGGGGTATGTTCCGCTATAGGGGAGCGCCTTGGAATAGCAAGTTCTAAGATTAGAATGTGGTTTATCTACATTTCTTTCCTGACTTTCGGGTCCCCTGTAATTGTATACATGATACTAGCTTTTGTACGCAGTATTAAGCATTATATGCTTTTAGGGAAGCGAAATCCTTTAAATTAAATAACAGCTTTTCTTAATCTTACTAATTTCTCTAATAAAGGTTCTAATAATTCTAATCTTAACATATTAGCACCGTCGCTTTTAGCAATCGCAGGGTTAGGGTGGGTTTCAATAAACAAACCATCGGCTCCAGTAGCAATGGCCGCTTTGGCAATGGTTTCAATTAAAGCCGGGTTTCCTCCAGTAATACCAGAAGTTTGGTTGGGTTGTTGTAAGGAATGAGTACAGTCCATAATCACAGGAACATTGTTCTCTGCCATAGCTGGAATATTTCTGTAGTCTACCACTAAGTCCTGGTAACCAAAAGTGTTACCTCTTTCAGTAAGCATTATTTTCTCATTACCAGCCAGTCTTATTTTATCCACTGCAAATTTCATAGAAGCGCCACTTAAAAATTGACCTTTTTTTACATTTATAATTTTGCCTGTTTCTGCTGCTGCAATTAATAAGTCAGTTTGACGACATAAGAAGGCAGGTATTTGTAAGATGTCAATAAACTGAGCTGCAATAGCTGCTTCGTCGTGTGCGTGAATATCAGAAGTAGTAGGAACATTAAATTTGGCACCAACTTTTTTTATTAATTCCATTCCAGTATCGTCCCCAATGCCAGTGAAAGAATTGGCACTTGTTCTATTCGCTTTTCTATAACTAGCTTTAAACACATAAGGAATGCCTAAGTTTTTACAAATAGTAGAAACCTTTTCTCCAATTTCCATTACCAAGTCCTCACTTTCTACAACACAAGGCCCGGCGATTAAGAAGAAATTATTCGGGTCGTACGATTGTGCTTTAAAATGGTCTTGTAAATAAGAAGGGATCATGTGTTTAAATTTTCGATATCAAAGATAATGATTTCAATGCAGAGCAGGACTAGTTAAAATCTTAAACCTAAAGTAATTCCAGCGCCTCTAAGTCCAGCCCAAGGTCCAGTCATGTCAGCTTCGGCGCCTGCACTTGTTACAGTTGCTTTAATTTTGAAAGGGTTTGCTTGAATGTTATTAAGGCTTTTTTGTAAAGCTGTTTGTGCTTCAACAGGCAATTTCTCTGGAGCCACGAATTCCAATTTTCCGTTAGAAGATCCATAATGTCCTCCAATAACCCAAATATCTAAGACCAGTTTTGTCAGTAACTGCTTTTGAATACCCACATACACACCCAAACTTTGGGATCTAATAGTACCTTCTAAGTCGGCAGTTTTTGTAATTGGATTTAAACCAATACCTGCAATATTAGGTGTATAAGTATAAGCAACCGGCACGGATAAATCAAAATTAGCGAACCTAGCATAGGGTGCAATATAGAAGCCTGACATTTTTTGTATTCCTAAATAGAAACGGCTTTCAAATGTAATGGCATTGTTTCCAATTTTTAAATTATCAAAATTAATGTCCTCACTTTTAATGAATTTCTTTGCCAATGCTTTTAATGGGAGATTCGACTTTGGCATGGTTCTATAGCTTATGGAAAGAGAAACAAAAGGAAGTATGTTTTTTTCATAAGTTAAGTTATAGTTCTTTAAGGCATCTGCTGAAAGGTTGGTCTTTAATATATTATCACCACCAATTAAGCTTTGAGCATTTGTTTGCAATGCCGCAAATAGAAATGTAAATAAAACTAACTTTTTCATAGTGTTTAATTTAACGGGGGAGTGAATAAATGAAATTATTTTGACTTCTTATAGGAGAGGTCTGCAACAGTGCGCTTATCTAATATAGCTAATGTATTATCTCTAACTTCCAACATCACTTTGTTAATACCACATTTTTTCTCATTGCACTCATCACATTTTTTATAATAGTTGAGACTCACGCAAGGTAGTAAAGCAATAGGTCCTTCCACGATCCTGAAAATAGCAGATAATTTAATTTTGCTAGGTGGCATAGCGAAAAAATATCCGCCATGTTTTCCTTTTTTACTGTCTAGGAATCCTGCTTTTTTAAGTTCTAATAAAATGTTCTCTAAAAACTTTAAAGGGATATGTTTGTTCGCAGCTATGTCGGCTATTAATATAGGCTCCTCAGTGGCAGTTTCTGCCATATAAGAAAGTGCTTGTAATGCGTATTGTGCTTTTTTTGATAACATAATTTATAAATAACTTATAATCCTAGTACGTCTTTCATAGTGAAGATACCACTTTTTTTATTCGCAAATTCTGCCGCTAAAACAGCGCCACTTGCAAAACCTTTTCTAGTATGTGCAGTGTGAATAATTTCAATATCATCAATAGGGGAACTGTATTTTACAATATGTGTGCCAGGAGCTGGGTCAATACGTTCTGAGTTGATTATTAAATCATCTGCATTTGCAGATGCAGCATTTACCCATTTGTTTTTTCGCCCAATGGCAGCTAAAACCTGTTCTGCTAATGAAATAGCCGTACCACTTGGCGCATCTTTCTTTTCTGTATGATGTATTTCGGTCATAGACACATCATAGTCTGCATAAGGTTCCATAAGCTGAGCTAATGTCTTATTAAGTTCAAAAAATAAATTAACACCAATGCTATAATTACTTGAATAAACAACACATCCGTTTTTTGCTTTACAAGCTGTAGTTACTTCATTCCAATTATCTAACCATCCTGTAGATCCGCTAACAACGGGAACTCCAAATTCAATACATTTCATCACATTTTCAAAAGCACTATGAGGTCCAGTAAATTCAATAGCTACATCTGCTTTTTGCAAATTTGCTGCTGTAAAATCTTGGTTATTGTTCAAATCGATCTTAAGTACAATTTCATGACCTTTTTGGATGGCTATTTCTTCGATTGTTTTTCCCATTTTACCATATCCAATGAGTGCTATTTTCATAATGTATTTATTTAGTCGCAATAATTACTTTGTGCTATTGTTTTTAAAATGAAGTTGAAAACTTAATCCAGCTTGTCGAAACTGTGGTTGGTAGGTTGGTTGAACCTTAAATGCAAGATTATTTGTAATATCAAACTCTTTTAGTTGCCCAGACACGGTAGCATCCACCACATTAATTCCCCATGCTAAGATGAACCACATAATGGAATAGTCTCTGTCTTTTCTGAATACATTTCGATAACTCTGCAGAGAACCTAAGCTTAAATTTTTTAAAGTCGGGTCAATCTTTGCTAAATCAGATTCGTCTCCATTAGCAGCTTTGAATTTTGCTTCGTATGCGAATTTTGCTTTTTTGTATAGGTCTGAATTGTATTGAAAAGTGGCTGCAGGGATAGCTAATGCGCCGTACACTAAAGGAATTTTCCAGTATTGCTTATTATATGCTTGCCCCCATCCAGGAATTAATGCAGACCTTTTAGTAGCACGACTTGGAATATGACGTGGCATTGAAAAAACAGTATCTTTTTTTAGTTTGGTACTATCTTGACAAAATGCAGTTAACTGCATTGCAATAAATAAAAATATAAATAGAACCGGCTTCATTAGCTGATGCTTAATTGCATTGCTTCTAAAATCTTGTTTAATCCGTTTAAGTCTGCATACTCAACAGTGATCTTACCACTTCCGTTTTTTTGATGTTGTAAATGCACTTTAGTAGAAAAATGATCGCATAATTTATCTTCTAATTTTTTATAAACAGGAGACAATTGATTTTTATTTGCGCCAGTAGGAGTAGGACTTACCTTGTTAGCATTTCCCATCTTCTTAACTAATTCTTCCGTTTGGCGAACGGTTAAACCTTTTTCAGTAATCTCTTTGAAAAGAAATAATTGCTTGTCAATTTCTTTGCCAATTAATATTTTAGCCAAACTCACACTTAAAGTCCCTTTTCGAACTGCAGCTTGTATTGCAGGAGGTAATTCAAGTAAACGAATATAGTTTGCAATAGTAGACCTGTCCTTGCCCATTCTTTCTGAAACCTTTTCTTGCGTATAGTTCAACTCTTGCATCATTCTTTGGTAGCTTAATGCCACTTCAATTTCATTCAAGTCAACTCTTTGCAAATTCTCCAATAAAGCTAATTCCAAAAGTTCTTGGTCATTGCCAGAACGGATATATGCAGGAATATCTGTTAAGCCTGCTAATTTAGATGCACGGAATCTTCTTTCACCAGCAATCAATTGATATTTACCATTTGGTAATTGTGCAACTGTTACTGGCTGAATAAGGTCATGTAATTTTATAGAATGTCTTAATTCTTGTAATGCGATTTCATCAAAATCCTTTCTTGGATTCTTTGGGTTTATTTGAATATCTGCTAGCGGTATACGATTAGACGCAACTGCTTTTTGTATAACAGCTGGTTGTACTTGACCAGCTTTGTTTTTATATTCCGCGTCTATTCCTTGTAATAAAGAACGTAGTCCTTTTCCAATCATATCTTTATTTGGGGTACTCTTACTCATATTTAATCAATTATACGCTCGGCATTACTCATATTGGTCATGCCATTTTTTTGTAAAATTTCCTTAGCTAGGTTTAGGTAGTTAACAGTACCCTTGCTGTCTGCGTCATATAAAATTACGGGCTTGCCTACACTAGGTGCTTCACTTAAACGCGTGTTTCTGTGAATAATTGTAGAGAATACCATATCGTCAAAATGCTTTCTAACTTCACTTACTACTTGGTTACTTAAACGCAAACGCCCATCATACATAGTCATTAAAATACCTTCAATTTGTAATTCAGGATTCAATCTGCTTTGTACAATTTTAATAGTGTTTAAGAGTTTCCCTAAGCCTTCTAATGCGAAGAATTCACATTGTACCGGAACTATCACGCTGTCTGCTGCTACCAAGGCATTAACTGTAATTAAACCTAAAGAAGGAAGACAGTCAATGATGATAAAGTCGTAATTATCTCTAATAGGAGCCAAAAGCTCTTTTAATACATTTTCTCTATTGGGGAAGTTAACTAGCTCAATTTCGGCTCCAACTAGGTCAATATGAGAAGGGATAACGTCTAAATGCGGAATTTCTGTTTTTAAGATAATATCATTTAATGGAGTTCCATTAATCATACCATCATATAAACTGGTGGTGATATTATGCAAGTCAAAACCGACACCTGTTGTGCTATTTGCTTGAGGATCAGCGTCTATTAGTAAGGTTCTGTATTCTAAAACAGCCAAACTTGCCGCAATATTGATTGCAGAAGTAGTTTTACCTACCCCTCCTTTTTGATTCGCGATTCCAATAATTCTAGCCATATAATAGGTATCCTTAATTAATGCCAAAAATAAGGTATAAATGGTAACATTTTGGCCCTAATTTTGCCCTTTAAACCTACTTATGAGGAATCCCCTTTTTTTATTCGTTTTGGTATCTGTACTGATACTAGTTGACTTTTACATATTTCATGTAATTAGAACCCTTTTTCAGGGCGGACCATCTAATACTAAAACTGCCATTGGTATAGCTTATTGGGCTTTATGTATCATTAGTTTAGGCAGCTTCTTATTATTCCCCTTTATTGTAAATCCCTATTTCAAACAGTATATTTTTTCCATAAGTATCGGGTGGGTGATATGTCAAGTAATGTTGTCCTTGTTTTTTGCAGTGGACGATATTAGACGTGGTACTTTTTGGACGGTTGGACAGATTGCATCTAGTACAGGCGCGAAATTCATTAGTACAGAAAATGGGATTCCTAGATCGCTATTCTTAAGTTGGTTAGGCTTAGGATTATCCACTACTTTATTCTTTTCCTTGCTTTATGGATTTGGTAATAAATATAATTACAAAATAGTACGAAAGAAAATAGCATTAAAAGGATTGCCTGAGATTTTTAAAGGGTTCAAAATTATTCATATCAGTGATATTCATAGTGGTAGTTTAAAAGAGCGTGAAGCTGTGTTGAAAGGAATTAAAATGATACAGGATCAAAATGCCGACCTTGTTTTATTTACTGGAGATTTAGTAAACGATAGAGCTACTGAAATGCATGAGTGGATGGACGTGTTTAGCCAGATTAAAGCACCGCATGGAGTATTTAGTACTTTAGGAAATCACGATTATGGAGATTATGTGCAATGGGATTCGCCTATTGCCAAAATGAAGAACTTAGAGGACCTTAAACAAGTGCACCATGAATTAGGATGGCGTTTATTAATGAATGAAAATGTGACAATTGAAAAAGATGGGTCGAGTATAAGGCTAGTTGGAATTGAGAACTGGGGTGCCAAAGCTAGATTTCCAAAATATGGTAAAATGGATTTGGCAATGAAAGGCGTTAATCATGACGAAGTTATTATTTTAATGAGTCATGACCCTAGTCATTGGGAAGCACAGGTATTAACAGAATATCCTCAAATCAATTTGATGCTTTCAGGGCATACCCATGGTATGCAATTTGGTTTAGAGAATCCATATTTCAAATGGAGCCCAGTGCAATGGGTTTACAAACAATGGGCAGGCATTTATCAAAACAAGGATCAACAAATTTATGTGAATAGAGGATTTGGATTTTTAGGCTACCCTGGGAGGGTAGGAATCATGCCAGAAATTACTTTACTAGAGTTGGCTTAGGTAACATTTTATATATTTTATCGTTTTATCTGAAAATTAATTATAACCCCCAATATTAATTACTATGAAAAAAATCATTTTCGTTTTTCTTATCATGATTTGTACTGCACCCATTTTTGCTCAAGATCATTTTACAATTGGCATTAAATTGGGTCAAAATTTCTCCAAAATAAATAATGTGATTGCAGATAAAACGAGTGCGTCTTATCATGTAGGTGTTGTAACTCAATTTGGTATCACACCGCATTTAGGAATTGCCCCTGAAGTAATTCTATCCCAAACTAAATTAGAAGCGGATCCAAGTATTTTAGATGTAGTAGGGGCGAATAATTTACAACCTGCAACCTATCACTTGAACTATATCTCCTTCCCGGTATTGCTGCAAATAAAGCCCATTAGTAAGTTTATAATTGAATTAGGCCCACAGTATAGCGTTTTACTAAATCAGTCTAAGGATGGAAAGGAAATCGCAAGCATGGCATTTAAGTCTGGAGAATTCGCATTTGTTAGCGGTGCCAAATTGAATCTTGGCGGCTTCGCTGCTTATGGAAGATATGTTGTAGGCATGCAAGATATAAATGCAATACAGGATCAGAATAAGTGGAAAACAAGACAATGGCAATTAGGAATTAGTATGACGCTATTTGGCCTATAGTCTTTAAACTTATTTAGCTTTTAATTGTTTTTTCAAACTTGTGATATTCAATTTAAGTTGATCTAGTAATTCGTTTTGTTCAAGTATGAAACTATTGTTTTCGATACTTCCAATCACTTTGTTCATTTCTGCCTCATTTTCGTATACCATTTTTCTGAATGGATTTTTATAATCCTTGGCTCTTGTATATAAAATACTATGTGTAATATCTGATTTAATAGCAAGGTATTTGTCTAAATGCACTGTTAATGTAGCTGGCTTAATTGCACTTAATTTATCACCTGTTATGATTTCAAGGCAGGCTAGGGCATGGGCTGCTTTCTGTTGTTTGTATTTTGAAGAAGCTTTTTGATAATAGGCATGTACTTCCTCCCATTCTGTAATGGTATCGTCTTTTATTTGACTTAATAAAGCTTGAACAGACTTATTTGGCATTAACTGTCCACCCACATTGGTCCAATCCATTTCTTTGCTGCTTGGCTTTAATGCATGAATAGCAGCTAATATGTCTTTACTTTTACTGTCTACTAAGGTTTCAATTAAAGTGTCCATTCCGTATACCAAAATCATTTTTTCAAAACTATGATAGGCGTCGAATACTTTAATTAATCTAGTTTTTCGTTTGCTATTTTCAAAACCCTCTGCAAAAATATCTAAACTGTCTATTTCTTTTTTAGTTTTTGTAGCAAGTAGTTTCTTACCTACTTCAATAAGAGCTTTTTCTGTTGTGACAGTTAGTTTTTTATCCTTTTCAGCATATGCTTTGGCAACAGCCAAGGCCAATATGTCTAAGGACTTGATCATTTCATTTACAGAGTCTGGCGCTAAATAATCAAATTCTATAATTGGCGTCTTGTCAATACGTTTATCTCTGTCAATATATTTCCAAGCATTTCTAGCTAAGGCATAAAAATTATAAAGAAACCAGTATCCTGGCATTACCACCAATTCGTCTTTAATAGTGTCATTGCTAATTAAAGAAAAAGGTATCGGGATATTTAATTCATAAGCATAGTCGCCTTTATTCAATAATGTAAAGCTAGAGAATATAGAATTGTGTTTTATACTTACACATAAGCCTGGCCAGAATCCACGTCCCATAATCACTTCACCGTCGGCACTTCTACTATTATGATTCGATCCAAGCGTAGCACCCGCTGCAATATTGGATTGCCCCATCACTAATGCAGCACATAAAAATGAATTATTATGATGTTGCTCATGCGCAGGAAATATTAAAGAATTCAAAACCTCGCAACAAGAAATTGTGGCGTTGGGCCCTAAGAAAGAGTTAATAAGTCTAGCGCCATATTTTAACTGAGAATAGTCTGATAAAATAAAACGAACTGCCTTAATACCATAAAATATGCGACAGCCGTATCCAATAATTCCGTTTACTAGTTCACAGCCTTCCCCAATTTGAGTTTTAGCTTTTGGATCTGAGTTAATTGTTACGTTCTTTATTTTATTAGCACCTTTTAAATAGGCATCAGGACCTATCCATACGTCCTTAATTATCTTACAATTTTTAATAACAGTTCTGTCCCCAATTTTACCATAGTAACCCAACTTATCATCAAATCGTTTATCTGTTAATGCTATAAATTTCGCTTGTAAAAGGTCGTCATGTCTATTTCTTGTCCATAAATAAGCATCGCCAGAAGTCATACCATTAAAAGGCAATACTTTTCTTCCGGTATTCTCATTACACAATTCCATCCAAATACGAACAGACTCTTGCTCTCCTTTTTTTATAATACCATTGCCAAATTTGGAATGATTCGTTGTAACCAATTCGTTCACATTGGTGATAATAACTTCGTTTCCTATTATATAATGCGAGAGATAATTCACGTTATGAATAGCAACATGGTTACCAAAATCACAACTTATGATAGTTGAATTGTAAAGTCCTTCAGGGACTACTAAATCACTAAAGCAAAGGCAATTGTTTTCTAAATTTCCAATTCTATTTAAGCCAAAGAAGGAGCAATTTTTTACCAATTCAGGATTGAAGAAATTTGACACTTGTATTTTATTCCAGTCGTCACTTGTATTTCTATTTCTAACTAATATCTCAATTTCTAATGCAGTTAGACTTCTGTATTTAATTCCGCTGCGGTTCTGTTTATCACGTAAATAATATTCGTCTTTACCTTTTGGAGGATTCTGAATAAACCCATAGCCTAATTGGCCTACAGCTATCTTTTTTATATTATTCATATAATAGATTCAATTGAATTAAAACTAATAAATATACCTAAATAGGGGAGTCATTAAAACTTACAATGTATAAGTTAATCAAAAATAATATTACCTGCCCGTTTTAGCGGTAGGAAATCTTCTTTTTTGACCACCGGGTTGTCCACCTCTTTGACCACCGGGTTGTCCACCTTCTCTTGGAGCTCGACCTCTTGGTTGGCTTTTTCTTCCCCAGCCTGCGTCTTCAGAAGTTTTATTTGCATGAAACTGCTTCATTGGGTATGGATGTTCTTCTACCACTGGAATCTTTTTACCAATTAGTTTTTCAATATCATTTAAAAAAGCTTTTTCCTCATAGTCGCAGAAAGTATAAGCAGTACCTGAAGCACCCGCTCTTCCTGTTCTTCCAATACGGTGTACATAGGTTTCTGGAATATTAGGGATCTCGAAATTAACAACGTGTGCTAATTCGTCTACGTCAATTCCTCTTGCAGCAATATCTGTTGCTACTAAAACTCTTGTAGTTTGTTCTTTGAAGTTGGTTAATGCTCTTTGTCTAGCATTTTGCGATTTGTTACCATGAATTGCTTCAGCAACAATATTATTTTTAATCAAAAGATTTACCACTTTGTCTGCTCCGTGTTTGGTTCTTGTGAATACAAGCACGTTCTTTATTTTATCGTCTTTCAATAACTCCATCAACAAAGAGTTCTTATTGGCTTTGTCCACAAAATAAACAGACTGGTCAATAATTTCTACTGTAGAAGATACTGGAGTAACCGTTACCGAACTTGGATCATGTAAAATAGTACTTGCTAATTTTACAATTTCTGGAGGCATGGTAGCAGAGAAAAATAGAGATTGTCTTTTCTTAGGCAATACTGCTAATAACTTTCTTACATCATTAACAAATCCCATGTCTAACATTCTGTCTGCTTCGTCTAAAACGAAAAATTCAACATCTCTTAAACTGATATGTCCTTGATTCATTAAGTCTAGTAAACGACCAGGAGTTGCAATTACAACGTCTACACCATTTCTCAATGCAGTAACCTGTGGTCCTTGTCCTACACCACCAAATATCACAGTGCAATTTAATGCGGTATGACGTCCATATGCATTAAAACTCTCCGCTATCTGAATTGCTAACTCACGTGTTGGAGTAACAATTAATGTTCTAATTTTCTTTCTTCTCTCAGCAGGCTTATTCTTTAATAACAACTGTATTATAGGAAGTGTGAATGCAGCCGTTTTACCCGTTCCTGTTTGGGCACAACCTAGTAAGTCTTTTCCCTCTAGTAATATAGGGATGGACTGCGCTTGTATAGGCGTAGGGGTTGTGTAACCTTCTTCAAATAATGCCAATAAAATGGGTTCTATTAACCCTAGTTCTTTAAAATTCGTACTCATAATGGTCTGCAAGGTACACCTTTTATTTTTGAGCCATAAAACGGCTGTAAATCAAGGCTTATTTCTTACTAGCAGCCCATTCGTCCATTTTAGCTTCTAATACGCTCAAAGGCAAAGAACCGTCTTTTAAAATGGCAGTATGAAATTCAGCCAACTTAAATTTGTTGCCTAATTCGTTCTCGTATTTAGTTCTAAGTGCTCTAATTTTCATGGCACCTGTTTTATAACCTAAAGCTTGTCCTGGCATGCCCATATAACGTTCAATTTCGGCAGTTGCTCCTTGCTCGCTAATAGCTTCATTGTCCATCATATATTTAATGGCGTCTTCTCTGCTCATATTTTTTGTATGAATTGCAACGTCTACCACTAAACGAATGGCACGGTGCATCTCGTCACCTAAAGCACCCATATATTGGTAAGGGTCTTTGTACAATCCTAATTCTTTACCTAATGACTCACAGTATAGTGCCCAACCTTCAACATAAGCATTATGTCCACCAAATCGACGGAACTTAGGAAGATTCGTATTCTCCTGTGTTAATGAAATTTGGTAATGGTGACCAGGAATTGCTTCATGTAAGAATAAAGACTCCATTCCAGAAGTAGTATTGAAACTAGTAGCATCTAAAATTGGTACATAAAAAATACCTGGGCGTGATCCGTCTGCAGAACCTTGATTGTATTCTGCACTTGCAGATGCTGCTCTAAACGCTTCTGTTTGTCTTATTTCAAATGGCGTTTTAGGCTCACTCTCAAACATTGTTTTCAAATTAGGTTTCATGCGTTGATGAATGTCTTCAAAAGCAGCAATGACTTCCTTTGGTGTGTGATAAGGCATGAATTGCTTATCCGTTTTCATATATTCAAAAAACGAAGCTAAGTCACCTTTATAACCAACACTTGTTTTGATACTATCCATTAACGCTCTAATTCTAGCGACTTCACTTAATCCAGTTTGATAAATTTCCTCTGGAGTCTTATTAGTTGTAGTCTGCGATTTTACTTGGTAAGCATACATTTCAGTTCCTCCAGGGAGAGAAGACAATCCAGAAGTAGTTGTTGCTTTAGCTAAGTATTCGTTTTGTAAAAAATCGCCTAGTTTTTTATAAGTAGGAGCAATAACAGTAAGAATCATATTGCTGTATTCTTTCGTTAATCGATCTTTGTCAGCAGCAGAAAAGCTTTTTGGCATTAATTCGATAGGACCATAGAATAAACTTTTCTTTGGGTCGGCAACTATCATTCCTTGCATTTGAGGAATCATTTTTACAACTAATGATTTTGGTAAAACTATTCCGCTCGCCATTCCTTTTTTGAAATTTCCAATGGCAGTGTCTGCCCATACTGAAAATGCATTTACACGCTTTATCCAATCCTCATAGTCTTTAACTGTCTTAAAAGGCTGTGCACCTGTACCAGAGCCTAATTGTCCAATGGTCAATGGCAAAGCAGTCATTTGATTAAATGGCAGGTATTCGAAATGATATTTATCTCCCTCTAAATTAAGGTCTAATTGATATTTTAATACATCGTATGAAAGTTGATCATTGGTGTTCAAAGCGGCACGATCATAGTTTTTCAAGCTGTCTAAAAAGCGCGTATTAAAGGAAGTCCATTCTTTCAAGAAGGCTACAGACCCGTCATTTGGAAGTAAGTCGTTATATCTGTTGTCACCTGCAAAAGTAGCCTGCAATGGGCTTAGCTTTAGCTGCTCTTGATAGTAGTTCTCAAGGAATGTGGTGAATTTTTGATTGTCTTTACTTGTTTGTTTACAAGCGCCAAAACCAATCACTAATAAAACTGCAAATACTATTTTTTTCATTTTGAAATTATTTGAGATAAATATTTTTTAGAATACTATTATTTAAAATTCACTTGAAATTAAACCTTTAAATAAGCATCAACCAGTTGGCGGCTATTCCACCGTTACTGATTTTGCCAAATTTCTTGGCTTGTCAACGTCAATTCCTTTTGCAACACCCACATAGTAGCTAAGCAATTGCATTGGTATTACGCTTAATAATGGTGCTATTACTTCGTCAATATCTGGAACGTACATTATGTTTTCAGCAAGCGTTGGTAATACAGTATCACCTTGTGTGGCTACTGCAATAATTTGACCCTTTCTAGCTTTAATTTCTTGGATATTAGAAACTACTTTATCATAATACAAATCCTTTGTTGCCACAAACACTACTGGAAGTGTTTCGTCTACTAAAGCGATTGGACCATGTTTCATTTCGGCAGCAGGGTAGCCTTCGGCATGTATATAGGAAATCTCCTTTAGTTTTAAAGCGCCTTCTAATGCAATAGGAAAATTATAACCTCTTCCTAGGAACAAGAAGTCGCTAGCGTCTTTATATTTTTTCGCGATACTTTCAATAACAGAAGTGTCTGCAATTATTTCTTTTATTTTTTCTGGTACGGTAGCTAATTCATTAACCAAGTGCTCGTATCTTTCTTGTGTGATACTGCCTTTTGCATGTGCCATTTTTAAGGCCATCATACTTAATACCGCTAATTGACCAGTAAATGCTTTAGTACTTGCTACGCCAATTTCTGGTCCTGCATGCGTGTAAGCACCTGCATGACTTAATCTAGCAATACTACTTCCTACTACGTTTACAATACCAAATATGAATGCGCCTTTTTCTTTCGCACTTTCCAATGCCACTAAGGTATCAGCGGTCTCTCCACTTTGAGAAATAGCAATAATAACGTCACCTGGATGTATAATAGGATTGCGATATCTAAATTCAGAGGCATATTCTACTTCCACAGGGATGCGGCAAAGTTCTTCAATCAAATACTCGGCATATAAACCTGCGTGCCAGCTAGTACCACAAGCAACAATCATAATTCTAGAAGCCTTAGTTAAAGCCTCAATATGATTATCCACACCTGCCATTATAATTTGCTTTTGTTCATGTAATAAGCGACCTCTTAAACAGTCAAATATAGTTTCAGGTTGCTCAAATATTTCTTTCAACATGAAATGGTCATATCCACCTTTTTCAATAGCTGCTAATTCTAAATCCAATTTCTGAATAAAAGGAGTTTGCTTTTCGTTTCCTAAATTCTTTAATATTAATTCGTCTGCTTTTACAATTGCAATTTCGTAATCATTAACATATACTACTTCCTTGGTGTATTCAATGATAGGAGAGGCGTCACTCGCTAAAAAATGTTCCCCCTTGCCAATGCCTATTACTAAAGGACTTCCCTTTCTTGCAGCAATAATGGTTTCAGGATCGTCTTGGTCAATTAATAAAATACAATAAGCTCCAACAATTCTTTTTAGTGCAATTCTTAATGCTTCTTCTAAAGTACTTTTATTATTGTCTTGAATGTCTTGAATAAAATTTAATAAAACTTCCGTATCGGTGTCGCTTTTAAAAGTATAACCCTTGCTTAATAATTCTTTTTTGATGGGAGCATAGTTCTCAATAATTCCATTATGCAACATGGCAAATCGGCCATTGTTTGATAAATGTGGATGTGCATTTCTGTCAGAAGGTTCTCCATGAGTTGCCCATCTTGTGTGTCCAATACAAATATTAGAATGTAGGTTTTTTCCTAAAACGGCTTCTTCCAATTCAGCCACTTTGCCTTTCTTTTTATACACAGACAATTTCCCGTCTTGAATAATAGCAACTCCTGTACTATCATATCCACGATATTCTAAGCGTCTTAATCCCTTAATTACAACTGGGTATGCTTCTCTTTTTCCAATATATCCTACGATTCCGCACATAAGTATCTATTTGAGTTAAATCAATAATTTGACCAAAAATAAACATTAAATGATAATGTATGCCAATAATTAGCAAGTCAGATACAGAATTGGACAATGAAAACCAAGAATTATGGAATTAAAGCAAAGTCCCTTTAAGTATTAGCAAGGCAACGCTGAAATAGATGATTAAAGCGGTCACGTCTACTAATGTTGCAACAAATGGAGCAGAGGAAGCGGCAGGATCGGCACCTAGCCTTTTTAATAGAATTGGCAACATAGAACCGGTTATAGTACCCCAGATTACAACTCCTAATAAAGTGAACCCAATTGTAATTGCTACAAGTATTGGGTGTAAGCCATAATATCCAGGTTTGATATAATGCCATATCATAATTCTGAAAAATCCAATGATACCCAAGACCCCACCCAGTAAGAGGCCACTTGTTAATTCTCTTTTCAAAATTCTCCACCAATCTGCAATGGTAATTTCGCCAATAGACATGGCTTGAATAATTAGCGTAGAAGCTTGCGATCCAGAATTACCGCCACTAGACAAAATCAATGGAATAAATAAAGTCAGGACAATTGCTTTTTGCATTTCTCCTTCAAAATAGCCCATGGCAGTAGCAGTGAACATTTCTCCAAAGAATAATATCACCAACCAAGTAATTCTTTTTTGGAATAATTTTTTCAAGGAAATATCTAGGTATGGTTCATTCAATGCCTCGGTACCTCCCATTTTTTGCATATCCTCACTGAACTCTTCGTTCGTCACCCAAAGGATATCATCTATAGTTACAATTCCTAATAATACGTTGTTGTCATCCACTACTGGAATCGCAGTACGGTTGTTCATTTTAAAAACCTGACTTGCATGCTCTTGGTCATCATACACGTTCAACGCAACAAACCGTCCGTCTATAATATCTGCAACAATGTCGTTCGGCTTTGCTAATAACAAATCTCTAATTCTCATATCATCCACTAATCCACCCACTTCGTCAATGATATAAATAACGTCAATGGTCTCTGAATTTTTACCATACTTACGAATAGTATCTAAAACCTGAGCCACCGTATAATGAGGGTAAACATATACATAATCGGGCGTCATTAAACGTCCAACACTGTCTTCTGGATAACCCAATAAAGAAAGGGTAATTTTTCTTTCTTCTGGGTCTAATAATTTAATTAAATCTCTAATAGCTGCTTTTGGTAATTCTTCTAAAAAGTCAGTTCTATCATCGGGAGGTAATTCGTTCAAAATTTTTGCTGTCTTACGAGCAGGCAATTCTTTGACAATATCTTTTTGCTGATTAATGTCCAAAATTTTGAACACACTTACAGCTCTGTGCACAGTCATGTTATCAATGATGGTAGCTTCTTGTTCTGGGAATTCATTCACCAGTTCCACTACATCGCTGATATTTTGCTCGTCTAAAAATTCTTTTAGTAGTTGAGCGTCTTCCTTAGCTAAGATCTCTAAGAAAATTTCCGATAAATTTTGTACTTCTTCTATTAATTCATCTGACATGCGTGCAAGTTAAGAAAAATACTAAAGGATACATTATATTTATGCCATGATTCTTCCATTCTTAACAATTGCTTCCTCTCCCAATCGTGGCAGAGGTGTTTTTACGACTGAATTCATTGCGAAGGGTACTGTGATTGAGATTGCACCCGTTATTGTAATGAATGCTACAGACAGGATACATCTTGAAAAAACCTTGTTATATGATTATATTTTTGAATGGGGTGAGGACCAGAAAAGTGCTGCAGTAGCATTGGGATATATATCTATTTATAACCATGCTAAACAACCCAATTGCATTTACGAAATGGACTTTGAATTTGAGACCATTACGATTAAAACAATAAAGGATATCGAAATAGGTGCAGAATTATTTATAAATTATAATGCTGACGAAGAAGGACTGGATCCTGTATGGTTCGAATTAAAATAATACCAAACAAACTGGCATAGAAACTTTAATACTATTTCCCGTATTTATTAAATCGCCTGTTGTTTCGTTGACTTTAAATACTACAATATTGTCTGTGTTTTGATTAGCTACCAGTATCCATTTTCCGTCTTCGCTAATGGTGAAATTTCTTGGACTGATTCCTTGTGTTGAGCAATAAGTTGCTTTGTCTGCAACCAATTTGCCGTTAGACAAAATAGGAAATTTTACAATATTATTTTCTTCCCCTCTATTAGTTACATATAAAAATTGTCCATTAGGAGAAACATGAATATCAGCACTTCCAGGTGCTCCATTAAAATTAGATGGGTGCGTTTTAACTGTCTGTATTAAGGTTGCGTTTCCGTCTTTAAATTGATAAACGGCAACAGCCCCAGTCAATTCTTCCACTAAATATAAAGTGTTTCCATTTTTTGAAAAACTAAGATGCCTTGGCCCTGACCCTGCTTCTGTTTGAATGTATTTTGCTTTAGCTACATTTAATGGAGGATTGTTTTTGTATTGAAAAGGATAAATAGCAACTTGGTCCATTCCTAAGTCGGGTGTAAGAAGAAAGTTGCCGTCAGGTGAAAAAAAGCTGCCATGCACATGCGCTTTTTCTTGCCTTACTTTATTAATACTATTGCCTGTATGCTTTATTAATTGACGGACATTTGAAACTCGACCATCTGCAAATTTGTAAAATTGTGCAATACTACCTCCACTATAGTTAGCAACTAATATATTTTTTTGATCCTTGCTAATGCTAATATAACATGGGTCTGCGCCATTTGTTGCTACTTGGTTGATTAGCTTTAGTTTGTTATTTGACAAACTAAAAGCACTCAGCCCGCCTTCTGTATTTTCATTTACAGCATATACAAATTGTTTGTCCTTTGTGATGGCTAAAAATGAGGGGTTTGAAATATTCTCTGTATGACTTAATTCAATCGCTTTACCAGTCGCTGTGTCGAACTGAAAAAGATAAATCCCTTTGCTCCCTTTTTGGGTATAAGTCCCTACTATTAAATTAGCAGATTGAGCAGTTCCGTAAAAGCTACTCACTAATAGTTCAAATGCAATAAATGCGATACAATATATTTGTTTCATGCGCTTCTTTCCTTAAATTTTATTGATATACTCTAACGTAGTCTACTTCCATTTTAATCGGGAAAATAGCATCATCAACCCCTTTTGTCCCACCCATATTTCCACCTACTGCTAAATTTAATAATAAAAACTGGTCGTCCAGAAACGGATAAGAGTCCCGACCACGGCCGTCGTTATTACTTGTGTAATATAATTTATCATCTACAAAAAACTGAATCCAGTCTTTAGTCCAGTCTATTTTATAAACGTGAAATCCGGCACTCACGTCTGCAATATTTGTTTTATAAGTTCTTTGCGTTCCTAAGGTCCAGTTTAATAGTTTTGAATGAGTAGAAAAATTGACAACATCTTGCTCAGAACCTACATGTTCCATAATATCTATCTCTCCACATAATGGCCAACCAGCGGTGTTAATATTAGCACCTAACATCCATATAGCAGGCCAAGAGCCAATGCCTTTTGGTAATTTAGCACGTATTTCAAATCGTCCAAAAGTCCATGCTTTTTTACCTTGAGTAAGCAGTCTTGCCGACGTGTAACTTTTTCCTCCTTTAGCTTCTTTTCTTGCTTCAATAACTAAGTTTCCATTTTCAATTCTAGCGTTAGTAGAATCACTTGTATAATACTGTGCCTCATTATTGCCCCATCCATTGGAGCCAGTACCTATATTATAAGCCCATTTTGAAGTATCGGGCCTGGTGCCACTATCAAATTCGTCAGACCATACTAATTTCCTGGTAGTGTCTACTACTACAGGGGTAACAGGAACTGTTGGACTAGTGGGGGTATTAGTTATTGGAGTAGTAACGGTTGGTGCTTCTTTCTGCGCACAAAAACTTAAAGACAGGATCGTAATTACTACAGTAAATGGGAGCAATCGCATGAAAAACAATATTAGTGGTATAAATAATTGAATATCTGAGCCAATTTAGTCAAATTATTCCTTTTTACTTGGGTATTTTACAAAAGGGGTGTAAATTTGCTACATGACATTAAACAAACATATCCATCATCATCATTTGTTATCCAAGGGGTAAGCTGAGGTGTAGGTATGTATTACTATATTCAACCAAAGGGCTTACTAAACAGTAAGCCCTTTTAATTTATAATAACTAGAACATGCGTTTAAAATTAGCGATTCAAAAATCAGGAAGATTACATGACGATTCAATGCGTTTGTTGAAGGAATGCGGCATTGACATTGCCAACGGAGTAAACAAATTAAAAGCAGAAGCCACCAATTTCCCCATTGAGCTTTTCTTTTTAAGAGACGACGATATACCACAATATGTAGAAGACGGAGTGGCAGATATCGGATTCGTTGGAGAGAATGTAGTATATGAAAAAGCTAAAAAAGTTGACGTTGCTTATGCTTTAGGTTTCGGAAAATGTAGATTGAGTTTTGCAGTTAGGAAAAACGAAGAATTTACAGGTGCTTCTTTTTTAGCTAATAAAAAAATTGCAACCAGTTACCCTGTTTTAGTACAAAAATATTTAGATGCGCATAAAATCACTGCAGAAATTCATGAAATCAGTGGAAGTGTTGAGATTGCTCCTGGAATTGGCTTGGCAGACGTAGTTTGTGATTTGGTAAGTAGTGGATCCACTTTATTTATGAACGGCTTAAAGGAGTCAGAAACAATTCTTGAGTCACAAGCAGTTCTAATTAAGCATAAAAATTTCAGTGTTGAAGCAAATGCGATTTTGGAGCGTTTAATGTTCAGAATGGAATCTGTGAAGAAAGCTAAGAAAAACAAATACGTTTTATTAAATGCCCCTAATGATAATATTGAAAAAATCATTTCTCTATTACCAGGCATGAAAAGCCCGACAGTGCTTGCTTTAGCTACACCAGGTTGGAGTAGTGTTCATAGTGTGATTGCTGAAAGTGATTTCTGGGAAATCATTGAACAGTTAAAAGCTGCGGGAGCAGAAGGCATATTAGTTATACCAATAGAAAAAATGATTTTATAAAATGAATTTGTTGATAAGTCCAGACAGAAAAGATTGGTCAAGTATATTAAAGCGTCCAAGCATTGATGCGGCTAATTTATTGCCCATGGTACAAAAAGTGCTTGATGAAGTAAAGTCAAAAGGGGATGCTGCATTAATTGCTTATACTTTAGAATTTGACAAAATTCAATTGACTGCTATTCAATTAGATCAGGCTACTATTAAAGCTGCAACTGATAAGCTTTCAAGTAGTTTAAAAAATGCAATACAATCGGCAAAAGTTAACATTGAGAAGTTCCATGCTACGCAGGTTCAAAAAGTAGAAAAAGTGGAAACCATGCCAGGAGTATGGTGTTGGAGAAAGTCAGTAGGGATTGAAAAAGTGGGGATCTATATTCCAGGTGGAA
>CANCAY010000038.1 GCA_947374225.1 Chitinophagaceae bacterium
AGAGTTAAAGAAGTGAAAGATTATTTGGAATTAATTCATACGTATTTTGGTTTAAAATTACCTGCTATCAAAATTGCAGTAACTGGGTCGGGTAGAGTAGCACATGGCATATTAGAAATTATGAACCTGATGGACGTGCAACAAGTGGAACCAGATGAATTTAAAAGCCGTAACTATACGTATCCTGTTTATGTACATTTAAAAGGGCGTGATTTGTATTTACATAAAGAAACAAATACTTATGAGCGCAATGATTTTCATGCACACCCAGATCAATACGATTGTTTATTTAAAGACTTCTTGCCTCATACTCATATCTTAATGAATGGCATTTATTGGGAGCCAGGTATTCCTCCATTATTTACGAAAGATGATTTAAAAGACGATGAGTTTAATTTAACTACTATTGCTGATATTACTGACGATGCACATGGTAGCGTACCTTGTAATTTAGGAGATGCCCATTCTGACGATCCTATCTATGGCGTGAATACGATAACTTTTGAAAAAGAAGCTCCTTATCATCATAACTGTATTGATGTTATGGCTGTGGGTAATTTGCCCAATGAATTACCAAGAGACGCTAGTCGTTTTTTTGGTGAGCAACTAATTAAGTATGTATTATCAGATTTGTTGTCTGGAGGAAATGAAATTATAAGGAAAGCCACTATGTTGGATAAGGGTAAGCTTACAGCTAACTATATTCATTTAGAAGACTATGCTAAGCACTAAAGATGCAAATAGTATTCCTTTAGTAAGGAAGTAAATTGAGTAGTGTAATTGTTTTCAGCGTCTTTAATGTAAATCTTAGATCGCTTAATAAAGTTTTCAGTTTGTTTTACTGCGTTATTATTTTGCCTTGTATCATTACTAAATGGTTTGACAAATTTTTGCATTGCACGTATAGGTAAGGTCTTAGCGTTATTATGTACTAAAACTTCTTCCACTAATTGTAGCCCATTTTGATCACAAAGTTTCTGCATAGTGTAAGACCTCAATGCAGGAATTAAAACATAATAAGTTCCACCTTCCTTTAATAAACCGAATACATTTTCAACCAACTCATTCCATGGCAATTCCGAACTATGAGATGCTAGGTTTTTTTTCTCGTCGGGTGATTTTAAATCTCCTTCAAAAAATGGAGGGTTACTTATGATGCAATCAAATTTTGAAAAACCTAAATCATTTTTATTATTATCAAGGTTATTTGTATTTAATTGGGTACTATAAGTTTGTATAGCACTATTCACTAAATTCATTCTACTTGTCCAAGGACTTAATGCAAAATTACTGGCAGCTTCTTTAGCAGCAGCCGTTTCAATTTCAATGGCAGTTATTTCTGTATTTGAATTTTCAGTTGCTTGTGCCAACATTAAACTTAATAAGCCAGTACCAGATCCAATATCCAATATTTTTTGCGCCGATTTTATTTGTGGATCTGTTACAGCCCAGGCACCAAATAAACATGCATCAGTACAAACCTTCATAGCGGAATGTTCCTGATGCACGATAAATTTTTTGAACTGAAAGAAAGTGTTAGCCACTATTCAGCAGTCAAACTAGCTCCTAAATACTCTTTATTTAAACGAGCAATATTAGCAATAGATATTTCTTTTGGACAAGCTGCTTCACAAGCACCAGTATTAGTACAAGATCCGAAACCTTCTTTATCCATTTGAGCCACCATATTTAATACGCGTGATTTTCTTTCTGGCTCACCTTGTGGTAATAATGCTAAGTGAGAAACTTTCGCACTTAAGAATAACATGGCAGAGCTATTTTTACAAGCGGCTACACAAGCACCACAACCAATACACATTGCAGCAGCAAATGAAGCATCTGCTTTCGCTTTTTCGATTGGTAAGCTATTGCCGTCTACAGCATTACCTGTGTTTACGCTAATATATCCACCTGCTTGTATGATTCTATCAAAAGCACCTCTGTCTACTGTTAAATCCTTAACAATAGGGAATGCATTAGATCTCCATGGTTCAATGGTAATAGTATCTCCGTCTTTGAATGCACGCATATGCAATTGACAAGTTGTGTTTGCTTGCCAAGGACCGTGTGGTTTTCCGTCAATGTATAATGAACACATTCCACAGATACCTTCTCTACAATCATGGTCAAATGCAATTGGCTCTTCGCCAGTTACAATCAATTTTTCGTTTAACACGTCCAACATTTCTAAGAAAGACATTTCATCAGAGATATCATTCACGTCATATTTCACAAAAGCACCAGTAGTGTTTGCGTTTTTTTGACGCCAAACTTTCAATTTTAAATTCAAGTTATTATGTGCCATATTTTATAAGTTATACTAGTAGTAAATAAATAGTTGTGAAGTAATTGATTATTTGTAGTTACGTTGACTTGGTTTAATTACATCATATTTCAATTCTTCTTTGTGTAATTGCCATTCATGATCGCCTTTGTTTTCCCAAGCAGCAACATACATGAAGTTTTCGTCGTCTCTCAACGCTTCTCCTTCTGGAGTTTGATACTCTTCTCTAAAGTGACCACCACAACTTTCTTCTCTATTCAATGCGTCAATACACATTAACTCACCTAATTCAATAAAATCCGCAACACGGTTTGCTTTATCTAATTCAGGATTGTATTCGTTAATTTCTCCCGGCACTCTTACATCACTCCAGAATTCTTTTTTCAATGCTTGTACTTCAGCAATTGCTTGCGTTAAACCTTCTTTGTTTCTAGCCATTCCACATTTGTCCCAGATAATTTTACCTAAACGCTTATGGAAACTTTCAACAGATTGTTTACCGTTAATGTTTTTCAAAGAAGCAATACGATCTGCTACAGCTTTTGCAGCTGCCTCGAATGCTGGATGTGTAGTAGGTATAGCTGCGTTGTAAATTTCGTCAGCTAAATTATTACCCACTGTATAAGGAGCAACAAAATAACCATCCGCTAATCCTTGCATCAATGCACTTGCACCTAAACGGTTGGCACCATGATCACTAAAGTTTGCTTCACCTAATGCATATAAACCTTGTACGTTAGTTTGTAATTCATAATCTACCCATAAGCCACCCATTGTATAGTGAACCGCAGGATAAATACGCATTGGAACTTCGTATGGATTTTCGCCAGTGATTTTAGCATACATGTCAAACAAGTTGCCATATTTTTCTTTCACAACTTCCTTACCCATTGCTATAATATGTTCAGCAGTCACGTCTTTTAAACCTTGCTTGCTCACTTCAATTTTACCGTATCTTTCAATAGCTGCAGCAAAATCTAAATACACTGCTTGCTTTGAAGTTCCTACACCATAACCTGCATCGCATCTTTCTTTTGCAGCACGAGACGCAACGTCACGAGGTACTAAGTTTCCGAAAGCAGGGTAGCGACGCTCTAAATAATAATCTCTTTCTTCTTCTGGAATGTCGATTGATTTACGTGGCTCGCCTTTAGTTTTAGGTACCCAAATACGACCATCATTTCTTAATGACTCTGACATCAAAGTCAATTTAGATTGGTGATCTCCAGATACTGGAATACAAGTTGGGTGGATCTGTGTAAAGCAAGGATTTGCAAAATAAGCACCTTGCTTATGCGCTTTCCAAGCAGCGGTTACATTCGATCCCATTGCGTTTGTAGACAAGTAAAATACGTTTCCGTATCCACCAGTACATAATAAAACAGCGTGACCAAAATGCTTTTCTAATTCACCTGTAATTAAATTACGTGCAATAATTCCTTTTGCTTTTCCATCAATTTTTACAACGTCTAACATCTCATGACGAGAATACATTGTTACATTACCTAATGCCACCTGACGCTCTAAAGCTTGGTAGGCACCAATTAATAATTGTTGGCCAGTTTGACCTGCAGCATAAAATGTTCTTTGTACTTGCGTACCACCAAAGCTACGGTTACTTAATAATCCCCCGTACTCACGTGCAAAAGGAACACCTTGTGCAACGCATTGGTCAATAATATTAGCACTCACTTCCGCTAAACGATGAACGTTTGCTTCACGAGCTCTATAGTCACCACCTTTAATAGTGTCGTAGAATAATCTGAAAACGCTATCGCCATCATTCTGATAGTTTTTAGCAGCATTAATTCCACCTTGCGCGGCAATACTATGAGCACGACGTGGGGAATCTTGAAAACAAAATGCTTTTACTTTATAGCCTAGTTCTCCCATTGCAGCAGCAGCAGAAGCACCAGCTAATCCAGTACCAACAATAATCACTTCCATCTTTCTTTTGTTGGCAGGGTTTACTAGTTTACAATGTCCTTTATAGTCGACCCATTTTTCTTCTAGTTTTCCAGCAGGTATTTTAGAATCTAACATATTTCAATCTTTTATCTATCGTTTAGAAATAATTTTTACTTAATTAATTTTAGTTTACCCAATGTAAATAAAAACTAATAGGCATCATAGCAAAAGCCAATGGGATCAATATGGCAAAGCCATAACCAATGGTGCTAATCATAGCATGGTATCTTTTATTGTGCACACCAATTGTTTTGAAGGCACTTTGGAATCCATGTGCTAAGTGGTAGCCCAGAGACATACAAGCAATTACATAAAATACAACTACCCAAATATCTTGGAAAGTAGATTGCATTACTGCATATAAATTATGTACTTGTAATCCATTTGGTAAAGTAACTTCTTCCACACCTGTGATTCTTGAAGGAACCCAAAAGTGTTTCCAGTGAAGGACGAAGAACATTAAAAGAATAGTACCTAATACTGCCATACTACGGCTATACCATTTACTACCTTTTGTATAATTCACTGCGTAACCAATAGCTCTTTTACTTCTATTTTGTAGGGTCAACATATATCCTTGTATAATGTGCAAGAATATAAAAAAGAATAAACCTACTTCTAGAATTCTAGGTACTACATTGCTTCCCATAAAATGGCCAGCTCTGTTAAACATAACACCGCCATCCATGGCCCAAATGCAAGCATTTAGTCCGGCATGTACTACTAAGAATAAAACTAAAAAGATACCTGTGAATCCCATGATCAATTTTTTCCCCACAGAGGATGTAAACATTTGTGTAAACGTCATAAGTCGTTGAATTTTAAAATCTTTGCAAAAGTAGGGAGTAATTACACACAAGACATAATTCGTCTTATGATTTTAAGCAAGTTTCCTAAATACCTTAACAAATTGTGCATTTAGATAAGTAATTAACCGTTTGCATAAATTTATGAATGGAATGCTTGTTTGGCTTAAATTTACAACATGATAAAAGTGCTAGGCATACTTTGGAACAGTTTTAAGATGGCCCTTCAGGAGCTTAAAGTCAATAAATTAAGGACTTTCTTGTCTCTTTTTGGCATCACAATAGGCATTTTTTGCATTATTGGAGTGCTGGCTACTATTGATAGTTTAAAGACAAAAATTAGTAGTGACTTGTCTGGCATGGGCAATAACACCATATTTATTGACAAATGGGACTATAGCGGCGGACCAGAATACCCTTGGTGGAAATTTGTTAAACGTCCAAGCATGAAAGTGGCTGAAATGGAAATGATTCAGAAAAAGTCCACTTTGGCTTCCAATATTGCATTCTTCGTTTCAACTTCTGCTAGTTTTAGTTATGAAGAGAACCAACTAAAAGGAGTTAATTTATATGGTGTAACCAAGGACTTTAATTCCATACAAACTTTCAATATAGGCACTGGTAGGTATTTTAATGAAAATGATTTTATAAGAGGCGTTCCTTATTGTGTTATTGGAAATAAAGTAGCGGAAGAACTTTTTGTAAAAGCGGATAAGGCATTAGGAAAAACTATTTCCTACGGAGGTCGTCGTTTATTAATTATAGGAATTATTGAAAAGCAGGGTAGTTCTATGCTTGGCGGTTTTGATTATGATAAAACCACCATTGTCCCATACAATTATTATGCATCCATTTTCAACCCAGATAATAACAATCCTTATATCATGGTGCAAGCAAAGCCGGGTATTCCGTCAAAAGCTTTGCAGGAAGAATTAATAGGAGTGATGCGACAATTAAGAAAATTAAGTCCTACACAGGAGGATAATTTTACTTGCAATGACGTTGCTCAATTTAAGGATCAAATTGAAAGCGTATTTGGCGCTATTAACCAAGGTGGATGGGCCATTGCGGGCTTGTCATTATTGGTGGGTGCTTTTGGGGTTGCCAATATTATGTTTGTAACTGTTAGAGAAAGAACCAGTCAAATTGGTCTTAAAAAAGCAATTGGTGCTAAAAGTTCTACCATATTATATGAGTTCCTTTTAGAGTCTGCATTCTTATGTATTATTGGCGGACTGGTGGGACTCTTTCTGGTCTGGTTACTCACGGTAGCATTAGGTGCGGTATTGCCTTTCCCAATTTTCATTGCCCCTAGTATTGTTGTTTTAGCTTTAAGTATTTGTATTATTTTAGGTGTAATTTCTGGAATTATTCCAGCCTCCATTGCAGCTAAAATGAATCCAGTGGAAGCCATCAGAACAAAGTAATTAGCTTTACCTTTGCATCGTGTCAGCAAAATCAATAACCATATTAGCCATTGAGTCATCATGTGATGAAACAGCTGCGTCTATTGTGGTAGATGGTAAAATACTGTCCAATTTTATTGCCAATCAAACAGTGCATGAAAAATTTGGTGGAGTAGTGCCAGAATTAGCAAGTAGAGCACATATGGAAAATATAGTTCCTGTGGTGGACGAGTCTTTAAAAACGGCTTTTCCTAATTTAACGCATACGGAAAGATTGGCTCAATTAGACGCTATTGCTTTTACACAAGCGCCTGGTTTAATTGGAAGTTTGTTAGTGGGTGCACAGTTTGCTAAGTCATTGGCATTGTCTTTGAATAAGCCTTTAATTGCGGTGCATCATATGCAAGCACATGTGATGGCAAATTTAATTGGCACACCAAGTCCAAGTTTTCCTTTTTTATGTTTAACGGTGAGCGGAGGTCATACTCAAATTGTAAAATGTAATAGTCCTTCCGATATGCAAATATTGGGTGAAACCATTGACGATGCTGCTGGAGAAGCTTTTGATAAAATTGCAAAACTACTTGGCTTACCTTATCCAGGTGGCCCTTTATTAGATAAATTAGCACAACAAGGAAATCCCAAAGCTTTTGAATTTGCGAAGCCCTTAGTACCCGAATTGAACTATTCTTTTAGCGGTTTAAAAACCAGTGTTTTATATTTTTTACAAAAACAAGCACCTGGATTTATAGAAGCTAATTTGAATGATTTATGTGCTTCTGTTCAATATACCATTGTCACTATTTTGCTTAAAAAATTAAAAAAAGCAATGCAGGAAACTGGCATCAAGGAGGTTTGTATTGCAGGAGGTGTAAGTGCCAATTCTGGGCTAAGAAATGGAATTCAAGAATTAGGGAATAAAATGCAGGCCAATATTTATTTGCCACAATTCGAATTTTGCACCGATAATGCTGCAATGATAGCTATTACAGCACATTATAAATATTTATCAGGGACTTTTGAGCCCTTAAGTACCAGTGCCACTGCACGATCAAATTGGTAAGGATAAATTACTTAACTTTGCGGCTTCAAAATAGTTGAAACTATGATTAGTGCAAGAAACATCACATTGTCCTTTGGTAAAAGAGTATTGTTTGACGAGGTTAATATAAGCTTCACCAAGGGAAACTGTTATGGTATCATTGGCGCCAATGGTGCAGGAAAGTCTACTTTCTTAAAAATTTTAAGTGGAGAAATTGAGCCTAATAAGGGATCTGTAGAGATTACTCCTGGTGAGCGTATGTCTTTCTTAAAGCAGAATCAATTTGAGTTTGATGAGCAAACAGTACTTAACACTGTTATGCAGGGTCATAAGCGTATGTGGGAAGTAATGCATGAGAAAGACGCTTTGTACGCTAAAGAGGACTTTACAGAGGCGGACGGATTAAGAGCAGGGGAATTAGAAGGCGAATTTGGCGAAATGGGTGGATATGAGGCAGAAAGTAATGCTGCAAGCTTATTGAGTGATTTAGGCGTTAAAGAGGACATGCACCAGGTATTAATGAAGGACGTAGCAAGTAATTATAAATTACGTGTGTTATTAGCACAGTCTTTATTCGGTAATCCAGATATCTTATTACTGGATGAGCCTACCAACGGTTTGGATATTGAGACTATTGGCTGGTTAGAAAACTTCTTAGCAGACTACGAAAACATTGTATTGGTGGTGAGTCACGATCGTCACTTTTTGGATACGGTTTGTACCCATGTATCCGACGTTGATCGTTCAAAAATTAAAACATTTACAGGTAACTATTCATTCTGGTATGAGTCATCTCAATTGATGGCACGTCAGATGAGTGATAAGAATAAAAAGAATGAAGACAAGCGTGCTGCTTTATTAGATTTTATTGCACGTTTCTCTGCCAACGCAAGTAAGAGTAAGCAAGCAACTTCTCGTAAGAAAGCTTTAGAGAAATTAACAATTGAGGAAATAGAGCCATCGAACAGAAAGTACCCTGGTATTATCTTTCAGCCATTGCGTGAAGTAGGAAATCAAATTTTGAATGTTGAAAAGTTAGCATACTCAATTGATGGCCGTAACTTATTTAAAGACGTTTCTTTCTCAGTAAGTAAGAATGATAAAATTGCATTTTTAAGTAAGGATGCTTTAGCAATAACTTACTTTTTTGAAATCATTAACGACGCAGTAAAATCAGATAGCGGAAGTTTTGAGTGGGGAACTACCATTACAAAAGCCTATTTGCCAATGGAGCATAATGAAGAGTTCAAAGTGGCTTTAACTTTAATGGACTGGTTAAGACAATTTGTTCCAGCGAATGTGACAGATGCTGATGAGCCTTTTATTAGAGGTTTCTTAGGTAAGATGTTATTTAGTGGTGACGACGTAATGAAAAAGACCAATGTATTGAGTGGAGGGGAGAAAGTGCGTTGTATGGTAAGTAAGATGATGCTTCAGAACCCTAACTTGGTTATTTTGGACCAACCTACCAATCACTTGGACTTGGAGAGTATACAGAGCTTTAACGAAGGATGTCAGAATTATTCAGGTGTTGTTTTAATGACTTCCCATGACCACACATTCATGCAAACTGTGGCAAATAGAGTTATTGAACTAACGCCTAAAGGGGTAATTGACCGATTAATGACATTTGACGAATATATGGAGGACAAAAGAGTACAGGAATTAAGAGCTGAAATGTATTCTTAGGCTTAAAAGCCAATTATATTTCTCAGAAAATCAAGGATTTAGCAATAAATCAACCTTTTTCTGCGTTATGAATAAAAAAACTTAAAAAAAATGGGACTGTAAGGTATATTTAGTTACCTTTGCCGTCCGTAAAAAATTATTTCTCATGGCTAGAGTATGTCAGGTAACAGGAAAGAAGCCGATCACTGGAAACAGCGTATCGCATTCTAACATTAAAACAAAGCGTCGTTTTCTTCCGAACTTACAAAAGAAGCGTTTCTACTTTGTTGAAGAAGATCGTTGGATCACTTTAAAAGTATCTACTGATGCTTTAAGAACCATCAACAAAAATGGTTTAGCAGCAGTAGTAAAAGATTTAAGAGCCGCTGGCGATAAAATCTAATTGTAAATAATTAAGTATAACTTATAATATACCATCATGGCACGTAAAGGAAACAGAGTTCAAGTAATATTAGAGTGCACAGAGCACAAGACTACTGGTTTACCAGGAACTAGTCGTTATATTACAACTAAGAACAAAAAGAATACTCCAGATCGTTTGGAGTTCAAAAAGTATAATTCAATTTTGAAAAAAGTAACTGTTCACAAAGAAATTAAATAATCATGGCAAAAGCAGCTTCTAAAAACGCGAAAATCAAGGATCTTAAGGCTTCTGCTGAAGCTAAAAACTGGACTAAAGTAATTAAAGCAATACGTAGCCCTAAAACAGGTGCGTATACATTTAAAGAAAATATAGTTCACAAAGATCTTGTTAAAGATTTCTTAGCTGGTAAATAATATTTCCAACTAATACTTTTCGCAACGAAAAATATTGAAGCTCCGACTTGTCGGGGCTTTTTTTATTTTAGATATACACTAAGGATTACTTAAATTTGCACCATGAGCTTTTTAGGAAAACTATTCGGTAAAAAAGAGAAAGAAACCTTGGATCAAGGTCTAGCGCAAACCAAACAAGGTTTTTTTGAGCGTATATCTAAAGTCATTATTGGTAAAACCAGTGTGGATGACGAAGTACTGGATCAATTGGAAGAAGCCTTAATAGGCGCCGATGTTGGGGTAGATACCACTTTAGCACTCATTGAGAAAATACAATTAAGGGTAAAAAAGGATAAATACATTTCCACTACAGAATTAAACCAAATTTTACACGACGAATTAGCTTCTCTTTTGGTGGATGCGCCGTCGGACCAAATTGGATTTCAGCCCCCTGCAAATAAAAAGCCATACGTTATACTAGTTGTTGGTGTTAATGGTGTTGGTAAAACGACTACCATAGGTAAATTGGCACATCATTATAAAGAAGCTGGCAATGAAGTTATATTAGGCGCTGCAGATACCTTTAGAGCCGCAGCAGTGGATCAACTAACTATATGGAGTGAAAGAGTAGGTGTACCAATTGTGAAGCAAAATATGGGCTCGGATCCAAGTGCAGTCGCTTTTGATACCATACAATCAGCTATTGCTAGAAAGTCGGATGTTGTATTAATTGATACCGCAGGACGTTTACATAATAAAGCACATTTGATGGATGAATTAAATAAAATCAAGCGTGTGATTCAAAAGCAAATACCTGAAGCACCGCATGAAGTATTATTGGTATTAGATGGTTCTACAGGACAGAATGCATTAGAGCAAGCAAAACAATTTATGGCAGTCACAAATGTTAATGCTTTAGCTATAACTAAATTAGATGGTACCGCGAAAGGTGGTGTGGTATTGGCTATTGCGCATCAATGTAAAATCCCAGTTAAATATATTGGAGTAGGAGAACAAATAAAAGACTTAGTCTTATTTGACAAAGACGAATTTGTAGATTCTCTATTTAGCTTGAATCGTTAATGTAATCCCTTCAATTTTTAAGTTAATTAGTTCAATTAACTATTGTGCTTATTTCAGGATATAACGTATGCTGATACCTCCGTGATTTTTAAAGTAAGATTGAATGATGCTAAACGCTGGCTGCCAGTCGATACTCAAGTTTAATGGGGTATTTTTGATCTTATAATCCAGCCCAATTATACCATCTACTCCAACTGCAATATTTGAATTACTAGTACCTGAATTGGTTCTTTTCCACTCCTCACTCCATATTCCTAAGTGGCCTCCATATCCATAATACCAAGATAAAGATTCAGCGCCTTCAATTGGCGTATAAAATTCTTTCAAAACAGAAACACTAAAACCGTCCAACGTAATATAACCTATGGCTTCAATGGCTTTATTCTGTTTAAAAAAGCTTTTATAGGTAATCGCGCCTGGGGACACTTTAACTCCAATCGCTTTTGTATAAGAATTGCTATTAAAACTGGTTTTACTTTCTGAAACAGGGTCTGGGGTGAAACCCTGAGCAAAAAGACCGTTAAAACTTAAAAGAATTAAAGTGCAAACCAATAGGGGGGTAAGTTTCATGTTCCTGTATTTTGGGGGTAAACAAATTTAAGAAGTTTTAGCAAATACACTGTTTAATAAATGCTAAAATTTGGTTAGGTTTGTAACATGTTAAGTTTTCAAGAATTATCAGAACAATTTAATAAAGGATTTGATAAATCCCATTTCCCGTCTAGTCCTGCTACTTTATATGAGCCAGGTGAATATTTTTTAAAAATAGGGGGTAAGCGTATACGACCTGTCCTTTGTTTATTAGGGAATGAGCTATTTAACGACTTGCATGAAGACGCTATTCATACCGCAGGCGCTATAGAGTTATTTCACAATTTCACTTTAGTACATGACGACATGATGGACGAAGCTTCCTTACGTCGAGGCAAAGCTACGGTGCATACTAAATATGATTACAATACCGCTTTACTAGTTGGAGATGTGATGATTATAAGAGCGTATGAATATTTGCAAAAAATCCAACCTTCTTATTTGCCTAAAATTTTACAATTGTTTAATCGAACTGCAAGAGAAGTTTGTGAAGGACAACAATTGGATATGGATTATTCCAAAATGGATAATGTGACAATGGATCAATATATTCATATGATTACATTGAAAACTTCTGTATTGTTAGCCGCAAGTTTAGAAATGGGTGCAATTATTGGTGGAGCTGGAGAAAATAACTGTAAACAGTTATATGAGTTTGGTCGAAAAATTGGTATCGCATTTCAAATACAAGACGACTATTTAGATGCTTTTGGTGATGCTGCCATTTTTGGAAAAGAAGCGGGCGGGGATATCAAGCAAAATAAAAAGACATTTTTATTACTACATGCACTAGCCGTAGCAAATAAAGATCAAAAAGAGCAATTAGAAATATTACTTAAAAACAACACGGAAGATAAAGTTGAAAAAGTATTAGCCATATTTACAGAATGCGGTGTGAAGGAATGGGCGGAAGACTTAAAAGCTAAATATTTACAAGAAGCATTTGGACATTTAGAAGCTATTGCGGTAATGTCTGCTCGTAAAAAGCCTTTAATAGATTTAGCCAATTATTTAATGAATCGCGCTCAGTAATTCAATCACTTTTTTACAAAAAATACAAATGTCATTATTCAGAAAAAAATCGATTGATAAAATAGTTAGGGATGCAGAAGCAGGAATGAGTGATGGTCATAGTGCAAGTGGAATGAAAAGAGTCCTTGGTGTAAAGGACCTTACTTTTATGGGTATAGCTGCAGTTGTTGGTGCCGGAATATTTTCAACTATTGGAACTGCCGCATTTCATGGTGGACCTGGTATTTCATTGTTATTTGTAATAACAGCAATCACTTGTGGCTTTAGTGCTTTATGTTATGCAGAATTTGCAAGTAGAGTTCCTATTGCAGGCAGTGCCTATACATACGCTTATGTAACTTTTGGTGAAGTAGTTGCTTGGATCATAGGTTGGGCTTTGATTTTAGAATATGCCATTGGCAATATTGTAGTGGCTATTAGTTGGAGCGGTTATTTTGTAAATTTATTAGAGGGATTCCATATTCATTTACCTGGATGGCTTAGTACGAATTACGAACAAGCGCAGCAAGGATATGATGAAGCATTAAAACATTTAGCAAATGGAGGCACACAAGCAACCTTTAGTAAATTAGCAAGAATAGGATACGATGCAATGACGAATGCTCCATTAATTGGTGGTGCAAGAATTATTTTAAATGTTCCCGCTTTTATTATTGTAGTACTTATTACAATGCTCGTGTATAGAGGTATTAAGGAAAGTAAGAAGACGACTAACTTAATGGTGATTTTTAAAATTTGCGTAATTGTATTTGTAATCATACTTGGATTCTTTTATGTAGATACTTCCAATTGGACTCCCTTTATGCCAAATGGCTTTAAAGGAGTGTTAGCTGGTGTTTCAGCTGTGTTTTATGCCTATATTGGATTTGATGCAATATCAACAACTGCGGAGGAATGTAAAAATCCACAGCGAGATTTACCTAAAGGAATGATTTACTCTTTAATTATTTGTACTGTACTTTATATTTTAATTGCATTGGTTTTAACTGGTATGGTTAGCTATACACAATTAAAAGTGGATGATCCTTTAGCTTTTGTTTTTGAAAAAATTGGCTTACATAAAATTGGGTATATTATTTCAGTTAGTGCTGTAGTAGCTACTACTAGTGTATTGTTAGTTTTCCAATTAGGGCAACCTAGAATATGGATGAGCATGAGTCGTGATGGTTTATTGCCTAAGAAGTTTTCAAATGTGCATCCTAAATTTGGTACCCCAGCTTTCGCAACAATTATTACTGGAATTTTCGTAGGGGTGCCTTCCTTGTTTATGTCCATAAGTAGAATGACAGACCTTACAAGTATTGGTACCTTATTCGCTTTTGTATTAGTATGTTTTGGTGTTTTAGTCTTACCTAAATTAGCACCATCAGTAAAACAACAAGCTTTTAGATTACCTTATATAAATGGTCAATATATTATACCAGCATTAGCAGCTATATTCCTTTATTTTGGGAAAGATAGAATTGTTAATGCATTTAGCATGTCGGGTAATGAAAGTTATCAAGAATTTCTATTCTTGGTATTTGTATTTATTTTAATCATTGTTGCAATAATGAGTTTTATTCGTAAATACTCCATTATACCAATTATTGGCGCATTATGCTGTTTGTATTTAATGATAGAAATACCTCCAGTGAGTTGGTTATGGTTTTTCATATGGATGACAATTGGTTTAGTGATTTATTCTTTTTATGGCCGACACAAAAGCTTATTAGCAAAACAATAGGAACATGAAGTATCAGGTTGGTGACGAAATATTAGTATTGTTAAGCAATGAGGAAGGACGTATCATTGAAATCATGAACGACGAAATGGTAATGATTGAAGTACGAGGTGTAAAGTTCCCTGCTTATATGGACCAAATTGACTTCCCCTATTTCAAACGTTTCACTGAGAAAAAATTATTCCCGTCTAAAGCAGCTCCTCAGAAAATTTATGTAGATCAAATACCTAAGGAGAAAATTCAAAAGAACGACAGTAAAGAGGACGAAGGTATTTGGTTGAATTTGGTTCCTAAATTTAGCCTCGATGATTTTAATGACGAAGTGGTGGAGAGCTTAAAAATATTCTTATCCAATAGAACTAGAGTAGGATATCAGTTTGACTATGAGCAATTATTTGCTGGAGCTGCTGATTTTTCTTTGGCGTCTACAGTTCCTCCGCATACCGATTTTTATATTCATGATATTCCTTTTGCTGCAGTTAATGACAGCCTTAGTTTTTTCATTGACTTTTCTTTAATGGAGCCCCATAAAAAGAAAGCAGACCATTTTGAAACTTCTGTAAAAATCAAACCAAAACAATTGTTTCAAAAAATCGAACAATTAAAGGAGGATAACAAAATTTCAATAAGTTACCCATTATTTGAAACCTATCCAGATAAAGAAGAAGACAATCATATCACAATAGACATTTTAAGAAATGCTGGTTTTAAAGTATATGATGCTTCTAAAATTAAACAACATATTCCTGCTGCAAGATCTGTAATTGACTTGCATATTGAAAAAATACTAGACCGTCATAGTCATTTAACCAATGCGGAAATTATTCAAATCCAATTAGATGAATTCGAAAAATGGTTTGAACTAGCTCAATTTAATCATTTGCCTTCCATGGTTATTATTCATGGCGTCGGTAAAGGAAAATTGAAAGCAGAAATTCACGATTTGCTAAAAGTTAAAAAAGGGGTTAAGCATTTTATAAATCAATATTCAGATTTATATGGATACGGTGCTACCGAAGTTTTCTTCCAATATTAAAAGTTGTACATTTGCAATGACTACAATCCCGAACTATCGTGGCAAGTAATTGCCAAGGAAAGTCTGGACAGCATAGAGTAACCTACCGGTGAATAGCCGGCGTCTCGCAAGAGGCAGAGAAAGTGCCACAGAAAATTACTACCTCGCAAGAGGAAAAGGTGAAAACGTGAGGTAAGAGCTCACGGATAAGTTGAGTAATCAATTTATAGGGTAAACCTTGGGTGCTGTAATGCCACGTAAAGGAACGCTTGAGAGCTACTCGCTCGAGTTCCAGGGTAGGCAGCAAGACTTCAGCAGTAATGTTGAAGCTAGATAAATGATAGTTTAGAAACAGAATCCGGCTTACGAGGTTTGTAGTTACTTTTTTTAATATCATATTATACCTTTTTTAAAGGTTTAATAGTAAACTTGATCATACATGACCATTGAGCAGATAAAGCGTATGAGGGACCAAGTAAGTGTCCTGAGGAGGTTTCTTTGACGTCGAGAATCGATTACAAAAAGTAGACCAAGACAAACAAATGTCATTGTCTCCCGGTTTTTGGGATGACAATACCCGTGCAACGGGCATCATGAAAGAAATAAAGTTGAATGAATATTGGATTCACATGTATCAAGCTGTGGAAACCAATATGGAAGATTTTGCAGTGCTTTTTGAGTTTTGGAAAGCGGGGGATGCTACCGAAGAAGAAACCAAAGAAGCCTATGAGAAAGCAGTTACTGCAATTGAAGAAGCCGAATTCAAAAGCACTTTAAATAAGCCCGAAGACGAGCTTCCTGCAATTATGCAGATCAATCCTGGGGCTGGAGGAACAGAGAGTCAGGATTGGGCTGAAATGCTCCTTCGAATGTATACCATGTACGGAGAGAAACAAGGCTGGACCGTTAGTTCATTAGATTATCAAGAAGGCGACGGTGCTGGTATAAAATCTGCAACAATTCAATTTGATGGACCTTTCGCTTATGGCTTCTTAAAAGCAGAATCCGGTGTACATCGTTTGGTTAGAATTTCTCCTTTTGATAGCAATGCAAGACGACATACTAGTTTTGCTTCCGTATATGTATATCCTTTAATTGACGATACCATCGAGATCAATGTAAACCCTGCCGATATTGAATGGGAGTTTTATAGAAGTGGTGGTAAAGGCGGACAGAATGTAAATAAAGTTGAAACTGCAGTACGTTTAAGACATGCGCCCTCTGGTATTATTGTGGAATGTCAACAATCCAGAACACAAGGAGAGAATAGAGAGATTGCAATGAAGATGTTAAAGAGTAGATTATATGAGGAAGAAATGCGTAAAAAGCAAGAAGCTTTAAATGCCAATAATGCTACTAAGAAAAAAATAGAATGGGGTAGTCAAATAAGATCCTACGTTTTCCATCCTTATAAAATGATCAAAGACCATAGAACCGATTTTGAAGTAGGAAATGTGGGACCAGTTATGGACGGAGAAATTGATGGATTTATCAAAGCTTATTTGATGTCAGAAAAAGGCGAAAATTAGTTATTAGAATTTCGGGGAAAGTATGTCAAACTTGGTTTTAGGTCTTAGCTCTTCCTGCCATTTAAATCCTCTTATTATTAATTCTTCTGCAGTTACTTTACCAATGGGGTTCATGCCACCTTGTAGGCGGTTAATCCATTTTACTTTTGAAGGTGTGCCGTCCTTAAAAAGGATTTCAATTATTTGTGAAGCAGAATGGTTGACACCTATGAATTTTTTGGAATCATCTAATACAAAATAAATATTCTCTGCATTGCCCTTTGTACGCATTTTTGTTATGGTTCCGTCTGAGAACCACACGTTCAATTTATTGCCTTTTATCTGGTTATAATAATTAGTGGTGTCCACTTTATTAATTGCAAACGCATTGTCTATAACATTCAGTTGTTCAGGTTTTTTATTTTGAACATACATATAAATAGTGTCACCAGAAATTTGATTCCCGTTAGTCCAGATAATTGGCTTGTTCAATAATCTTATAGTAGAATCAGAAAGGGAATAAAATAAACTGTCACATTTAGCTTGTAAGGAGTCTGAATATATTTTTACATTATGAAAAGCTTCAAAGTATTTATTCAAACTAGTATCCTTGATAATCCCAACGGAATCTCTAGCTTTAGGAAATGGTCTTTTTAGATCAGATATTTTTCCTGAATATAATGTGTCTGCCGTTAAGTATAAGGTATCTTTCTGTTGTTTAATCAAAAGAGTAGGGAGCTCTGTTGCCAATAAAATACTTTTATTTTTATCTGTTTTAATATTATTGGCCATCATGTCGAATGACAAAGAATCTTTTGATTTGTATACTGCATTCCCTCTGAATTCTCCTAGTCCTAAAGAATCGTCAATAGCCATCTCGTCTGCAATGAATGTATAAGTACTGTCGTCTATAGAAGATCTTTCATATAAGTAACCTTTTCTAGTTCCTGTATTGTAATTGCCATTGCTTGTTTTAATAATTCTAGTTCCAGAAAAGATTTTTGTAGGGCTAATAAAATTAGCCAATTGAGAATAGGTATTGTATTCCAGCGTATCTGTAAGGATGCTATTCTCGGGGTCGTTTAATTCAACTTTATTTCTGAATATGACATCTCTTGTAACTCCATAGTAATATCCTTCCTTGCTTTTTAAAACAGTTTTATTTCTTACCATCTTTCCACCTTTTGTAAAATGGCCAAGTTTAACCGACACATCATAATCAAGAGAATCAGTAGTTAAAATTCCTTTACCGTCTGTAAGTTTAACTTTTTTTCTTAGGTAGGCTTTTTTAGTGGAGCCAACATACTTTAAATAATCGGAATAAGTATGAACACTGTCTGCGTCATTTATATGAACATTGCCAAATCCTTCCAAGGTATTTAAGGTAGTATTCAAAATTAAGCTGTCTCCAAATAATAAAGTTTTTCCTTGTCTAATTTTTACATGACCAACTAAAATAAGAAAGTCATTACTATCTATCTTTTTGACATTATAAGATTCAGCGGAAAGAAATTCAATTAATTTAGAATTACTGTCAACAGTAATAGGGGCCGTTTGTTGTGCAGCCGCCTGAAACAAGGACAAAATAAAAACTGATATGAATGCGAAAAATTTAATCATGCAAAGTGGTATCTGCCAAAGGCTTAGTTAACGGCTTTGACTTATCTTTTTTGCCAAATACGGAAATGTTGACATAGCGCTTAGGATGTACTTTAATATCATCAACTAAGGTGTTAACACTTTTAATAGTATTTTCTAATTCTATATAAACTTTAGGGTCGTTCATTAATTTAGCTGCCGTGCCTGTTCCAGTATTTACTTTTTGCAAAGTAAGTGTGATGCCTGCTAAAGCTGCTTGAACATCTTTTATCGTTTTATACAAATTCGCATCTTTTAATGACTGGCTAGTACTATCTAAATTATTGATAATATTATTGATCTTCTTATTGTTCTCATTTAAGTTTTTAGTAAAACTATTTACATTCTCAAAAGACTGCGCAATGGAACCATTCTGTTTTTCTACCATGGACTCAATAGAAGCCATAGCACTATTTAATTTCTCTGTAGTAGTTGCCAGATTAGCTAAAATGGTTTTAAAGTTTTCTTTATTATCATCATCTAATACTTTATTTACATTGCCTAATACTTTTTCTAAGGAAGTAATGGTATTCTTTATTTGTTCACCAAGAGGCGAAAGGGTATTCATAAAGTCACCTAATAAACTAGTTGCAGGAGCAGTATTAACTGTATCGCCATTGTGTAAAAAACTTGGCGCATTACCAAGTACAATACTAATGCTATTAGTACCTAATGGATTTTCCTGAATGGTTGCTACTGAATTCTTTGGAATTTTATAAACATCATTCATTTTAATGGAAACCACAATTTCTGATAAATTGTCTTTAATATTTTCAATTTCAAAAACAGCGCCAACTTGAAAACCATTTACATATACTGGGTTAGAAACAATGAGTCCTTTAGTGTCTGTGTATTTTGCGTAAATAAAAGTTCCTGACTTGAAAATAGTTTTACCTCTAAGAAAGTTAAATCCAAGAATTATCAAGGTAACAGCAATAACTGTTAAAGCACCTACTTTTGTTTCATTTGATACACGCATTGGAATTGGTTGGATATATGTTTGTACAAATTTAGTTAAAAAGCTGCTATTTAGTTAGCGTTACCGCTCTTTTGATTGGATAAAGAAGTTTTATATCTTATGATAGCTTTTGTAATGGCTTCACAGATTTGATTTTGGCCTTCTTCACTATTTAAATACTCTTCATCTTCTGGATTAGAAATAAATCCTGTTTCTACCAGTACCGCTGGCATTGACACGGCTTGTAATACCCAAATACCTTTTGGTCTTTGTTTCGCTTCACGACTTAATCTACCTGCATTTTTAAATTCTTCTTCTATAGTTAAAGCTAAACTTGCTGCTCTTTGGAAAAACTGTTGAGTTAATAAGCTTGCCATCATGGATCTTGTAGGATCTTCCTCATTTAGCTCTTTAATTTGCTTTTCAGATTCTGAGTCTAATTTTTCTACAACATCATCTACCATTCCACCAGCAGCTTCTTTTTTCTCGTCAGATTTTCCTACACCATAGATAAATGTTTCTGTCCCTCTAGCTGTGTTGGGTGTATAAGTCACTTTATAAGTAGGCACCTGTCTTGTAACTTTATGTTTCTTACCCTTCTTTTTAACTGTATAAGTCTTAGTAGTATGACCAACAACCTCACTCTTTCTACTTGGATCCGCGGAATTAGTATGTATACAAATGAAAAGATCGCCTTTCATTTGGTTCGCTATTTTAGCTTTTTCAACCACTGAATTATAGACATCGGTAGTTCTGGTCATTAAAACGTCCACATCAGGTAATGCCTCACGTAAATATTGCTCTAATTTGAGTGAAATGGCAAGGGATACTGCTGCTTCAGTAGAGAATTTACCATAAGCACCAGGATCTGTACCTCCATGACCAGGGTCAATGACAATCCTTTTTAAGGACTTTGGGCTGTTCTGTGCAGTAACTGCAAGGGAAAAAATAGTAAAAAGGGCAATTAAGCCAAAACGAAATGCTAAATTCAGTCTATTTTGCTTCATAATCAGTTCCTTATCGCTGTTTTAGTTATTTTTGCAGCAGTGATACATTCAGGATACAAAAATAACGTAAAATTCACCCCTAGTATTGTTAATATTGGCTTTTTACTAATATTAACACTTGGTTTATTTTTTGTCAATACAGGGTTTGCCCAGTCAAGTAAGCAATTAAACAAGTCCAAGGATCAAATTACGCTTAAAAAAATGGCAGATTCACTTAAAAAAGACACGACTCAGCCTATAAAGGATACTTCAAATACAATTTCTTTACGTTTTTCAAAAGATACATTGGAATCGCCAGTTATGTATAATGCTGACGATTCTGCTTTGATGGACCTAGATACCAAGGAATTCTTTTTATATGGTAAAGCAAGAGTTGTAAATAAAGGATCTCAATTAGAAGCTGCTAATATAATTTATGACCAACAAAGTCAAAATATTCGCGCTTTTGGAGCCAAGGACACTTCCGGTAATCCAATGAGTAATCCAAAATTTACAGAAGCTGATATTGTCTCTTTAAATGATTCTATTTTCTTTAATATGAAAACTGGTAAAGGGTTAACAAAAAATACCAATTTTCAGCAGGGTGAAATTTATATCAATGCTACAGCAATGAAGAAGGTGAATAAGGAGGAGGCTTTTGCTTGGAGAGCACGCTTTACTACTTGTAATTTAGATGAACCCCATTTTGCATTTAGAACCAACAAATTAAAAATAATTACAGATAAGATAGGAGTTGCTGGACCCACTTTTCCAGAGTTTGAAGGCGTGCCATTTCCTATAGGTATTCCATTTGGTATTTTCCCGCTTACTAAAGGAAGACATTCTGGTATGATGGCTCCTGCTTTTAGCTCTAGTGAAGATTTTGGTTTAGGATTTGAAGGTATTGGATATTATAAAGTCATTAATGATCATGTTGATGCAACACTAAGAGCCAATATTTATTCTTATGGTGGGTGGAATATTAACTTGAATAGTAAATACATTCAACGATATAAGTATTTAGGTAACTTTAATTTAGCTTTACAAAATACGAGAGCGTTAAATAGAAATACAAGTATTGCAGAAGAATTTACTGGTGGTAGAACCTATATGATTAACTGGTCACACTCAATGGATTCAAGGGCTTTGCCAGGAACTAATTTTTCAGCTAACGTAAATTTTGGTAGTACTAAATACAATAAGAGTTTATTAAATAATCCATTCCAGAACTACCAAAATCAAATTAGTTCTTCCATT
>CANCAY010000039.1 GCA_947374225.1 Chitinophagaceae bacterium
TACGTGTTCCGCACCCGTTTGCCGGTCGCCATCAAACTATTGCTAGTTCATGCTGCCCCTCGACTTGCATGTATTAAGCCTGCCGCTAGCGTTCATCCTGAGCCAGGATCAAACTCTCCATTGTAAATGTTGTTTGATCATGACTATCAATCTCAAATAAATCCGAAATTAACGGTCTGATATAATTCTGTTGATGCTATAACCTTTACCTGTATTTTTCAATTATACAGTTACTATTGTTTCCAAACTTTCAAAGATCTTTGTGTTTTTTTTGCTCGCTATTATTAGTAGCGGGGTGCAAAGGTAGACACATTATTTTAAACTGCCAAATCTTTTATCAAATAATTTAAAATTAATTTAAAGTTATTTTTCAAATTCTTTCGGCGATTATTTCTTAGAGCTATTCCCTTTTTTATTGGGAGAGCAAAGATGCAGGCTTTATTTTGAACCACCAAATTTTGGTGAAAATATTTTAAAGTTTTTTGAACTTTTTTATTCCTGTAAATCTGCTTCAATGATCTGTCCGTTATGATGTTATATCGTTAACGGGCGGCAAAGATAGGGAGATAATACTACTGGCCAAATATATTGTATACTATTTTGTATTTTTTTTCGTTCAACCTGCTCAATACCCGCACTTTAGCTATGAAATGTAGTCCTAGTAAGGGTTTAGGAATTATACTATTTTTTGAAAATAATCAGGATAGTTGATGGCTTCTAAATACAAGCCATATGCAGGGGTTGAAAAATCGACTTTTTGTTCGTTTTTTGAGCGAATTATCTCATGCCATTGCTCCAAACTAAGCTGTCCCCTACCCACTTGAAGCATAGTTCCCACTAATCCACGTATCATTCCTCTTAAAAAACGGTTAGAATGGATATGAAAAAGGAGATTATCGCCCTCTTGAAGCCATTCTGCCTTAGTAATTGTACAGTCAAATGTGTTTACAGCGGTATTTTTCTTTGAGAAACTCTCAAAATCAGTATATTCTAATAGTGTATTTGCTGCTTCCTGAAGTAATGAAATGCTTATGGGAAAAGGATAATACCAGGACCTGCCCTCTAAAAAGGGATTCTTAACAGTGTTTAGTCTATATATATAAGTACGTTTTGTAGCATCGAACCTACTATGAGCGTCTGCTGGTACTATATATATACCTCTAACTACAATTGAATTGGGTAAAATTGAGTTGAGATTATAAATATGCTTGGCTGTAATGATCAATTCTGAGTCAAAATGTAGGAAATTCTGTAAAGCATGCACGCCAGCATCGGTTCTTGAAGCTCCTGTTAACGCTATTGGCGCTCTAAATAAAGTTGCCAAAGCTTTTTCTAACTCTCCTTGTATAGTAATATGGTTATTTTGAATTTGAAATCCTCCAAAACCGGCTCCATCGTAACAAACTTCAATAAAATACCTAGGCATACAATATAATTAGAGCACTAAACTACAAAATTTTTCATTCTACTAGTTTTAACGAATCAATTAAAAAGCCTGTCTTAACTTAGTAGCAATAATAATAAATCATGAAGCAGCTTTTCTTAATCCCCGTTTTATTCTTTACGATAATTGTAAATCTATTTGCGCAAGACGACCTTATTTTAAAAGATACCAGTTGGAAAACTAATTATCGCGCTTTTGCAACTAAAGAAAACGATCTCGTACACACTAAGCTGGTGGCGGGTTTCGACTATACTAAGTCTCAGTTAAACGGAGAAGTTTGGTTACAACTGAAGCCGCATTTTTACGCCACTCATACTTTAACCTTGGATGCGAAAGGCATGAATATTCACGACGTGTCCATTTATAATAACAATAAACTACAAAAGCTTTCCTATAGTTATGATAGTCTATTGTTGAATATTAAATTAGACAGAACCTATAAAGCAACGGAAAAATATACAGTTTATATAAAGTATACTGCTAAACCAAACGATTATAAAGCCAATGGCAGTGCTGCTATTACGGACGCTAAGGGCTTATATTTTATTAACCCATTAGGAACTGACGCTTCAAAACCTACTCAAATATGGACCCAAGGTGAAACCGAAGGGACTTCTGTTTGGATTCCTACCATTGACAAACCCAATCAAAAATGCACTCAGGAATTTAATTTAATAGTCCCTAATAAATATGTCTCTTTATCAAATGGCCTACTTGTAAAACAAATTGACAATAAAAATGGCACCCGATTAGACGTTTGGAAAATGGACCAGCCCCATTCCCCCTATTTATTTTTCATAGGTATTGGAGACTATGCAATTGTAAAGGACAGATATATAGGAGTAGCCGCGAAAGAAACTGAAATTAGCTACTATATTGAGAAAGAATATGCAAATGTAGCAAAACAGATATACGGCAAAACCCCTGCTATGATTGCTTATTACGAGCAAATACTTGGCGTTAAATATCCTTGGGCAAAATATGCGCAAATAAGTGGGCGTGATTATGTTTCAGGCGCGATGGAAAACACCACCTGTACTTTACACGGCGATGGTGTGCAACAAAACGCGAGAGAATTAAAAGACGGCAATGCTTGGGAATCTACCATTGCACATGAATTATTCCATCAATGGTTTGGAGACTTAGTCACTGCTGAAAGCTGGAGCAACTTGACTGTGAATGAAAGCTTTGCAGACTATAGTGAGGTTTTATGGGCAGAACATAGCCAAGGCAAGGACGCAGGGGATTACGAAAACTACAATAGTCTTAAACGTTATTTAGGAAGTCCAGTAGAAGCAGAAAAAAAATTAGTGCGTTTTTATTATAATGACAAGGAAGATATGTTTGATTTAGTAAGCTATCAGAAAGGCGGTAGAATATTACATATGTTAAGGCATTTTGTGGGAGACGAGGCTTTTTTTGCTTCTTTACATAAATATTTAGAGGATAATAAATTCAGTAATGGTAGCGCTATCAAATTAAAATTAGCTTTTGAATCCGTAACTGGCAAGGACCTGAACTGGTTCTTTAATCAATGGTATTTCGATAATGGCCATCCTTATGTAAGAATAGTACAACAATATCAGGCAGACAAGAAACAAGTATTAGTGTCGATTCAACAAACACAAACACAGGAGAAAGTATTTGAGTTGCCAGTAGGCATTGACATTTATGTAAACGACCAAAGAAATCATTATGAGGTATGGAGTAAAAATAGAATAGATAGTTTTTACTTCCCGGCTGCAACGGCACCAAACAATGTGAATGTCGATAGTGATAAAATTTTATTATGGGATAAAGACGAGTCCAAGCCATTTGCACAATACGCCTACCAATATAAGCATGCACGTAATTTTGTGGACAGATTAGAAGCTGTTAATGAAGCTTCAGAAAATTTACAATCTGCTGACGCAAAACAATTAATCAAAGCAGCTTTAAATGATAGCTTTCCAGCATTGCGCGTCAAAGCATTACATAGTTATAATCCATTGTCCATTGACGACACTATAGAAGCTATTATAGCAAACAAAGCTGGCAATGACCCTTCTAGCTTAGTTAGAGAAGAAGCTATTGATATACTAGCTGCATTAGCTAAGGATCAGTATAAAGAAAGATTTATTAAATGGGCGAAAGATAGTTCCTATTTAGTTTCAGGGGCCGCATTGGAAGCGTTAGCAAAAATAGACTCAATAAGCGCTAAAAAACTAGCCGTTGAGTTTTCAAAACAAGTATTAAAGAAAAGATTGAATACATCAGTTACGAATATCATTTCTAAATACGGGGACGAAACAGATTTTGACTTTATAGCTGCAAAATACAAAGGCACTAATTCAGAGTCGACTGATAAATTCTATATGACCACTTCTTTCTCCGAACTGCTAATAAAAATTGACGACCCCATTAAATTTAAAATAGGAATTGATTTAATTGTATCATTTAGAGAGTCCATTCCGCAGGAATATCGCGCACAAAGCGATCCTTATTTTAATGTAAAAATATTAGGCACCATATTAAAAGCGAAGAAGCAAAAAGGCAATGACGAATTAGTGAAAATAGTGAGTGCAGTACTACCTGCGATTCAATAACTAATTTCCTAATACAAATAAAATGCCCCTCCAATTGAAGGGGCATTTTATTTATCGTATAGTCCTAAAATAAGTGGACTAAAGATGCTTAATTTTTATGTCGGCCAAAGCTCCAAATCAAAGAAGCTTCAATACTAGATAAAGATTTAGAAGTAGACTTTAATTTACTTGAAGCTACATCATAACTTAACCCAATTTTAAAATCATGCATTTGAAGGGCAGCATAAGGAGAAACATATTCATCAAGTCTATCCCAAATACCTACTGTTAATTTATGTCCAGCCTCGTCATTTAATTTATAACTATAAGCCCCACCAATTGTGGTGCTCTTCTTTGAAGCAATAGACTGCACATTCCCTGTCAATAAAAATTCACCTTCTGAAGTAGGCTTCCATACTAATGAACCATGTACTACCGCTCTAGGCTCTAAATGAAAATTAGAACTACTTAATACGCCTTCCTTTGGACGATTAGCATGAAACACCGCAGCGCCAATTTCATAATCAAATTGTTCACTAGTGTGCTCATACGCTAATCCTAAATTAATGTCAATGTATTTCATATTAGAACCGCCAACTGGATCAAAATTGTTAGATGGGTTAGTAAATCCAAAGCTTCCAAATTGAGATCCAAAAGTAGCACCCGACAAATCGATTAATTTATTTACGTAGGAAAACGACAAAGCCCCTTTGATAGCGCCTTGTTCAGAAATTCTCACTTTGTCCGCAATAGCAGCATTGAAGTAGCTATTACTTAATACACCACCGTTAGAGCGTTCATTCAACATCATTAAACCTAATGTTAATTGATTATTGTTAAACTTATTAGGGAATATTTTTCTTTCCAAGCCAATTGTATTTGTAACATAAGACTGTGTTCCCCACCACTGGTTTTTAGAAATTAAAGAAACACGATTGTCCGTTTCCAAATTAGAACCAATTAATGCTGGATTAAAGGTTAGTAAAGACGCCGAATACTGAGAGAAGGGTTGATCCTGTGCAATTGAAGATTTAACTATCAATGACAGAACTAATATGATTGTGATTTTTTTCATTATACTTTTTTTTCGCTTACAGAATTTTGTAGATAATCTGATCAATTTTGAAGATTATCTGATTAATGTGATAGAACCGTTTTGATTAATTACATTCCCATTAATATCAAGAGACGCCACTACCCATATATAAGTAGCGATAGGTTGTGCAACACCACCGGTTCTTCCATCCCAGCCCTGACTTAGGTTGGTAGTTTCAAAAACAATCTGACCAAATTGATTCATAATTCTGAAATATCTTAACCCTGTAATACCCACTGGTACAATTTTAAACTCGTCGTTAATTCCGTCGCCGTTAGGACTGAACGCGGTTGGCAAATAAGCTGCTCTTTCCGTAAACACTTTTGCTTCTAAAGTATCAACAGTGATACAACCATTCGCTGCTTTGATTTCAATATTGAAAAGAGAAGCTGCGTTAATTACTAAATTTGGATTTGAAATTGCTGTGTTAGTTAAAAATGCAGAGCTTCCAACATTAGATGTACTCTTTGTAATCCAATTATAACTTACTCCAAAAGTTCTAGCTTGTAACGGCGTTAATTGATTTGCTACCGCGTCAACAGTTGGCATTTTAATTGCAGCTAATGGGCTTCCTACATAGTTCACTGTTTTTGTAGTAGAATAAGTAATGCCGTGAATAATAACCGTATACGTAATGACTACTTGACCGTCAGCATCTCCAACACCCGTTAATTTACCATTGGTATTCACTGTTAGTAAATTAGTATTGCTACTTGTCCATACACCGCCTTGCGTTGTATTCGCCAACTGGATATTGGTTTTACCACATAGCAAATTTAAACCTGTGATAGAATCCAAAGCTGGTAAAATAGTTACTGGAACAGTTACACTTGATGAACTACAAGCTGTAGTCGCATTCTTAACTGTTAAATTAAAATTATAAGCACCCTGTAAACTTGCAGGAATTGTAATATTAATTGGACTCGTTGTTAAACTTGAATTGGATACATCTGTAAAGCCTGCTAATGGAATTGATCCAGCACTAATGCTATACAAATCTGGACTACCTGTAGTAGCAGTATAAGGAATTGCAAAACTAGTTTCAGTTGCTCTGAAAGAAGTCACTTTACCTACTGTTATGGTTGGTAAAGCATTCACTGTTCCTACAAGAGAAACACTTGTAGATAAAGTACCTGCAGTAGTAGCAAATACAATAGAACCATTATAGTCTCCTGCGGTATTGTTACTTGCTAGTCTCGCATATACTGTTGTAGAAACCGTTCCTGCTGCAGCAGTTAAACTTAAAGTATTCGGTGCGGAAACTACCGTAGCAAAATCAGAACTAGTACTTAATTCAAAACCCACTGGAGGCGTGATAGTCACACCGCCTGAATCAATATTAGATCCACTTACATTGAAAGAGCTAACCATTGAACTACTAGCGCCTTCACATTTGTTCATTGTAGCTAAAGTGGTTGCAGAAGTTACTAAAGTAGCAGCTTGTGATTGAGAAGCATCCACTGTTAATGAAATTGCATAGGATGGAGAAGAACAACCTGTTGTTGTATTTTTAACTCTCAAATTGAAATCCTTGGTACCACTTTGCCCTGCTGGAATTGTCACTCTAATTGGTGAAGATCCTAAAGAAGTATAACCTACTGGCGTGAAGCCTGGCAAGGCATTGGTTCCTGGTATGATACTATATTGATTCGGAGTGCCTGTTGTGGCTGTAAATGGAATGTCAAAACTAGTAGCAGTTGCACTAACATTACTTATAGTTCCTAAAGAAATGGTTGGTACTGCAGTAACAGTACCAGATGGAAAAATTGGCATAGACGATGCCCCAATTGGACTACCATCGCTCATGTAACTAAATGTACCCGCCGTATAAGCTCCTTCACTTGCACTTGATGAAAGTCTCAAATATATAGCAGAATTTACACTTCCAGCCGTAGTTACAATTGAAAGTTGTGGCGTTGTAGTTCTTGTATAAGTAGTGGCAAAATTAGAAGTTGTACTTATTTCATATCCATTAGGCGGTCTTACAAAAAGTGTAGTACCAAGGTTAGTAGCTGTTAAATTTACAGCTTGACCAGTGGATGCCGTTCCTGCACAAGTTGTAAATGAAGACAATGAGGCAGTTGCATATAATGCAGGAACAACCGGTGCGTTAACTGTTACAGTAAATGAAGCATTCGCACTCATACAACCAGTTAATGTATTTTTAACGTTCATTATAAAATCATATGTCCCAGTAGTCAACATACTTCCACCGCCAGTAGTACTTAAACTAATTGGACTTGAAGTTAGTGTTTGATTCATATAACTGATACTATTAAAACTATACATTCTAGTTCCTGAATTGTTAGGTGTGACTGTATATTGATTTGGCGAACCAGTTGTTGTAAAAGGCACATTAAAAGTTGAACTATTGGTTGTAATATTTGAAACTGAACCAACAGTTAACGTAGGCGCAGAAGGACCTACTAATCCTGACAAGCCAATATTCGAGGTTGTTGAACCAGTACTTGTGATGATTAAATTACCTGAAGGACTTCCGGTTGCGGAACCAGTCATTCGTACGTATACAAATTCACCAATATTCCCAACATTGCCCGTTCTTGATAAAGTGATTCCGACACTACTTGTACCAACATTAGTCAAGAAGTTTGCACTTGTAGAAACTTCAAAATCTGACGAAGATGGAGTAATAACAACATCACTTGTAAGTGAAAAACCAGCAACATTTATAAGTTTGGAGTTTGAAGCACTACCAGAACAACCTGAAAATGATGACAAAGAAGTCACTGTTGTATTTGATTCTTTGACAGTAATAGTGCCAGCCGTTGACACAAATACATTAAATAAAATAATAATAAATAAGAGTAAACTTTTGCGCATAATTTTAGATTGGTTTTTTTAGAAAACAATTCGAGGCGCAATAATAGAATAAAGGAATTGGTAGTATAGAATTGTAGGTACGGGACAATTGCGCATACCTAAATATTTCGTGTTATTTTACTACGGAGATAATACTATATTAAAAATATATAATATGTAAGTAAATTGATCGTAAACTAGTTAACAGGGTTGATTTTAATTACTCATTACAATCAAATGGCTAGTTAAATTGTCCTCATTGGTCAATTTCATCTTTTTTCGTATATCCGTTCTGGAAGATTCGATGGTTCTTACGCTTCTATTGAGTACTTGGGCTATCTCTTTGGTACTTAAGCCCAGTCTTAAATAAGCACATAATTTTAATTCAGACAGCGTTAGTTCGGGATATTTAGATAGTAATAGTTTGAAATAGTCTTGGTTAAAATCGGTGATGCGTTCCTCAAATCCTTCATTGATCTTCACGAATTCATTCTTGTCTATTAATTGGGACTTTAATTGATGCTTCAGTTTTTCTGCACCTTCCGAACTATTGTCAATGATAGTGACTAATTCTTCGTGCATGGTTTTGATGTCCTCTTCCAATATTGCAATTTGAGTTATTTGAGCGGTCATTTCATTTTCCCTAGTTTCTACAATCTTCTTTAAATACTTACGTTCCTTCTCCTCGTCTACTAGCTTGGATCTTGTTTGTTTTCTTTTACTCCTACTCCATTGAATAATAATAATTAATGTCAACGCAAGTAATGCCAAAACTAAAATCATAGTTTGACTCTTTACCGCCTTGCTTTTTAATTCATTAATCTCATTGGACTTTTTCTCTGTATCATACTTTTCTTTTAATGCTAAAGATTCTTGTTCCACTTTTTCACTATGTAAGCTGTCGTCTAATGTGTGAAATTTATTTATAAGTGAATAGGCTTTACGATAATCTCCTAAGTCTTCATACAACTTTGCTTGTTGTTTGTATATGACAACTTCAATATTAGTAGCTTTTAATTTTAAAGCTAGTTCCAAAGCTGCATTTAAGTAATCCTGACCTTTTGTAAAGTCTTTCAAAAGCCTACTCGTGTTCCCTAGGTTGGTTAGTGAAAGTAATTTCCCGTATTCAATTCCAAATTGATTTGAAATTTGTAAACATTGTTCGAATGCGGCTTTTGATTGATCGTATTTTCCTAATTTCTCATACACATTTCCTTTATTCGTTAAGTTTTGTGCAATAGAAAGTGGATTATTAATTTGAACAGCTACTTTATATCCTGAATCATAATATAGCAATGCATCGTCTAACTTATTTAAGCTGGAATAAACAGAACCAATATTGGAATAATTACGCCCTAATTCCAATTGATTATTCGCCTTCTTAAACAGCGCTATTGTCAAATTATAATATACTAAAGCTTCCTTGTAATTTTTTAAATTCTTGTAATTCTCGGCAAGCATATTATAAGTGCCTGCAAGATTAGTGCGCAGATTAGCTTTTTCAAAATACTTGGCTGCTGCTTGTGAATTTTTTATGGCATCTGAAATTTGACCTTCCTTTTGTTGTAAAATAGAAAGCAAAACTAAATAATTATAGTAGGCCGGGTCGGGCGCTTGAACCTTGTCCTGTATCTTTTTTAAACAGATTTTAAGGGAATCGTTCTTGCCAATATCATGATAACAATAACCTAATGTAATCCAATAACGTGCATATTTTTTGTCTTCAAGTTTGTCTTCTAAGTCTAGTTTTAGCTGACGCATTATTTTAAAAGACGCTTCATAATTACTATTGTCAGAAAGAATCTCTGCTTTTAATAAATATAATTCAAACCTGTAAGAATTATCTAGTTCTAAATTAGAAGACTTAAGTATTTTATCAATATAACTAACTGTCTTATTTAGATCAACATGTTGCACTATTTGTAATTCAGCAATAGCAGCTTCATACCATTTATCAGAACGCGTTGTTTCCTTTAAATACCCGTCTAGCTTCTCAAAACTATTGCTTTGAGAAAATGACTGTATTGTAAATAAGCAGGAGAAGAAAATTAAAATTGCAGAACGCATTCGTAGATAGATTTCTACGAAAATACTAAAATCAGTTAAACAATAGCGATTCAAAAATAGAATCTGCTATTTGATGTAAGTAGAAAGCTTACCAACCACCGCTGGAACCACCACCGCCAGAACTTCCACCGCCGAAGCCTCCAAAACCTCCGCCACTGTCTCCAAAACCACCACCTCTGTTACTTCCTCCGCCACCTAATAACGAGCCTAATAACATTCCAGTAGCAATATCTCCAAAACCACCGCCTCTATTATTTCCGCCGCCACCTTTGCCAACAACAGCAACAATGATGATGATGATAAATACTAGCAACAATAAATTTCCGCCGCTATCCTTCCCTTTTTTAACTCGCTTGGTTTTGTATTCACCTACCGCTGCTTTTGCAATGTCGTCAGTTGCCTTGTCTATGCCCTCATAATAAGCGCCTTGTTTAAAAGCTGGCTTGATATCGTATTCGATAATATTGTTAGCTGTAATGTCTGGAATGGCGCCTTCAAGTCCATATCCTACTTCAATCCGTACTTTTCTATCTTGAATTGCTACCAATAACAAAATACCATTATTGGTTTTTTTATTCCCAATACCCCATTCTCTAAAAAGCTTAGTAGCATATTCTTCAATGGGGTTGCCGTCCAAAGTTGATAATATAACAACTGCAATTTGATTAGAACTACTGTCGTCTATAGCAACTAATTTATTTTCTAGTGCTTGTTTTTGCTCAGGGCTTAAAATGCCAGCAATATCATTCACTAATTGTGGTGGATTAGGCTTTGCTAATACATTTTGAGCTTGTAAAGTTGAACCCATAAAAAGGGCAACTGCTAACAACAAAGCACTAATAAAATGATTTATTTTTTTCATTTCCCTACCATGATTTCGTCAGACAATTCATTTGTATCATTCGCTCTATCATAAGGAAAATGAGCAGTGAGTGCATGGCCAACAGCTTCAATTACTTGAGCCATCCCGCTTACATAATTGGTCTTTTTAAAATGCTCTGTCATATCCTGCACTTGACTATACCAAAATTCAATACCTAATTTTTCATAAATAGCTTGATCCCCATAAATGGCTAATTTTTTATCTTCTATTGCAACATAAATCAATACCCCATTACGGTCCTTGGTTTCGTTCATGTTGTTTTTGAAGAAAATTTCAGTGGCTCTTTGTAAAGCGTCTAATTTTTTAGGAATATGGCTTTCAATAAACACGCGAATTTCTCCACTTGTTGTTTTTTCAGCAGCCTGAATAGCCTGGACAAGCATTTGCTTGTCCGAGGCACTCAATAAATTTTCCGCTTTTCTTTTAAAGGGATTCCACATAGGGTTGTTGGGTATTAAAACAGAATGACTAAAATTTAACCTCCGGTGCTTTAGACGCACTTTCTTCTGCTTTGAATCCTTCTTTAGTTTTAAATCCGAACATACCAGCTACCATATTTAAAGGGAATGATCTTGCTCTTTTGTTATAGTCGGCAATAGCAGCGTTAAAATCATTTCTAGAAACTTTAATTCTGTTCTCTGTGCCTTCTAATTGCGCTTGCAATCCACGGAATGCGTCATTCGCTCTTAAATTAGGATAGTTCTCTGAAACAACTAATAAACGTCCTAAAGCAGAAGACAATTGACCTTGATTTGCTTGGAACTGTTGTAATTTTTCAGGAGTCAAGTCCTTTGCATCTACTTTCATTTGTGTAGCGCTTGCACGTGCAGCAATTACATTTTGTAAAGTTGTTTGCTCAAAGTTGGCTTCTCCTTTAACTGTGTTTACCAAGTTCGGGATCAAATCCGCACGACGTTGATAATCACTTTGCACATTGTTCCATGCTTGGTTTACATTCTCGTCTTGGTTTACAAGTCCGTTGTAGCCATTACAGCCATATCCAACTAAGATTAAGAGTACTCCTAAGAAAATGAATAAACCTAAATTTTTACGTAACATAATTTTTAATTTGTTTATAAAGATAGAGCAAACCAAGGACCAAACTCAAATACTGACGGAAAGTCCTGACAAAAAGATCCCCCCAGGGTTGCTGAGGGGACTACTTTAACATCCTATTATGTTTAAAATTGCTTTTTAGCCTTTAATAGCTGCAATACCTGGCAATGTTTTACCTTCAAAATACTCTAATAAAGCGCCACCACCTGTACTCACATAGCTCACTTTGTCATTAAATCCAAACTGGTTTACAGCAGAAACGCTATCACCACCACCCACTAAACTAAATGCGCCATTTTGAGTAGCTTCTGCCACTGCCACTGCAATTGCTTTAGTTCCAGCTTGGTAATTAGACATTTCAAAAACACCCATTGGACCATTCCATAAAATTGTCTTGCTTGCTAAAATTACATTCGTAAAATTAATTCTAGATTGCTCTCCAATATCTAAACCCATCCAACCGTCTGGAATAGACATGCTCTCACAATTTTTTCTTTCAGTGTCATTAGAGAAATCAGTTGTAATAATATTATCAACTGGCAAATGAATATTCACACCTTTTGCTTTTGCTTTCGCTAAAATTTCTAAAGCCAATGGCATACGGTCGTCTTCACAAATTGAAGTTCCAATGCTACCACCCTGTGCTTTAAAGAAAGTGTAAGCCATTCCACCACCAATAATAATATCGGTTGCACGATCTAATAAATTTTCAATAATTAAAATTTTATCAGACACTTTAGCACCACCAATAATTGCTGTGAAAGGTTTTTTAGATTCATGTAATACTTTTTCAGCACTTACTACTTCTGCTTCCATTAAGAAACCAAATGTTCTATTTTCTGGAGTAAAGAATTGAGCAATCACAGCTGTAGAAGCGTGCGCTCTGTGCGCTGTTCCAAAAGCATCGTTCACATATACGTTACCTAACTTTGCTAACTTCTCTGCAAAAGCGATATCTCCCTTCTCTTCCTCTTTATAAAAACGTAAATTCTCTAATAATAAAACTTGCCCTGCTTGTAATGCTGCTGCTTTGTCTACCGCTTCTGCACCAATGCAGTCATTTGCAAACTGAACGTCTGCACCACCAAGTAATTCAGATAAATGAGCAACTACATGCTTTAAAGAATACTTATCTGTTGGACCGTCTTTTGGACGACCTAAATGGCTCATTAAAATTACACTACCACCGTCCTTTAATATTTTAGAAATAGTATTAACCGTTGCACGCATACGTGTGTCGTCGGTAATTTGAAATGTGTCATTTAAGGGCACATTAAAGTCTACGCGAACCAATGCTTTTTTACCAGCAAATTGAAAGTCTTTAAAAGAACTCATGATATTTTATTTAAAACGTTTAATTAATAGTAGTATGAAAAATGCCTCCAATTAATTAGATAATCGGAGGCATTGTATTTATAAGTTAGACTTATTTAATTTTGCTTGCAAAGTACTTCACAGTGCGCACTAACTGGCTTACATAACTCATTTCGTTATCGTACCAAGCCACAGTTTTCACTAATTGAATATCACCTTGTGTCATTACTTTAGTTTGAGTTGCGTCAAATAAAGAACCATAAGAAATTCCAATAACGTCAGAGCTTACAATCTCGTCTTCTGTGTAACCAAAAGATTCGTTAGCTGCTGCATGCATTGCTGCATTCACTTCTTCCACAGTTACTTTCTTAGATAAGATTGTAGTCAATTCAGTTAAAGAACCAGTAATAGTAGGAACACGTTGTGCAGAACCGTCTAATTTACCTTTTAAAGAAGGTAATACTAAACCAATTGCTTTTGCAGCACCTGTACTGTTAGGTACAATGTTTGCAGCTGCAGCACGCGCTCTTCTTAAATCACCTTTAGGATGAGGACCGTCTAAAGTGTTTTGGTCGTTTGTATAAGCATGAACTGTTAACATTAAACCTGTAACAATTCCGAATTTATCTTCTAAAACTTTAGCCATTGGAGCTAAACAGTTGGTAGTACAAGATGCACCAGAGATCACTGTTTCAGTACCATCTAAAATTTCGTGGTTCGTGTTGAACACTACTGTTTTCATTTCGCCAGTTGCTGGAGCAGAAATTACTACTCTCTTAGCACCTGCTTTAATATGTAATTCAGCTTTTTCTTTGTCTGTAAAGAATCCTGTTGACTCAATAACTACGTCAACATCATGCGCTCCCCAAGGAATTTGAGAAGGATCACGTTGAGCATAAATTTTAACAGCATGTCCGTTAACTACTACTGAATCTTCAGTTGCTTTTACTTCTGCGTCAAAACGACCTTGTGCACTGTCGTATTTTAATAAGTGAGCTAAGGCAGCTGGAGACGTAAGGTCATTGATTGCCACTACTTCGATACCTGGTGTATTATAAATTTGACGAAAAACTAAACGTCCGATACGGCCAAAACCGTTGATTGCTACTTTAACTGAACTCATTGTATTAAATTTATTGTTTTTGTTTTTTTTATTAAGGAACGCCGAAGGTACAATCATTTTAAAAATATTCCTTTAAAACGGGGCTAAAAACTGAGAAAAATTCAACAAAATCAAGGTTTTTAAACAAACAGCTGATCGTTTTTGAGCTTAAAAGCCCTATCCCATTAGCCCAGCTGAAAAAAAACTTTCCTATTTTTTCAAGGAAAAACACAAAATGATTTGGCAGTAAAGCGTTTGAATCCTATTTTTGCGACCCGATTGAAACATCGAGGTCTTCGAAAGAAGGCCGGTTCGACTATCGGTTAGGTCGCCAGGTTTTCATCCTGGAAAGACGGGTTCGACTCCCGTACCGGCTACAAAGCCTCTCATGCAAATGAGAGGCTTTTTTGTTTTGAGGCAACGACGAAAGCTTGCTTTCGGGAGTTGACGAGAAGCAAAAAAGCCAAACAAACACTGCGTGTTTGTTTGAAAGGCTTTGGGTAAGGCCAATGGATTGGGAGGTCGGCGAAGTGAAACGAAGCCGACAACCCCGGCTGTGATGTTAGTTGACAGTCCAATCCTAAGAAAATTTGAACTTTTTTTTGTTTAGTATATTTTCTAATATAATAACAATCAATACTTTACATACTATTTTTAACAAATAATAGTATTACTATCATTTGTAATGGTAAATATACTATTTTTAGTTTCTAAAGAAAGATTCCTATGAAACTAGAAGTACAAATAAAGATGAATGATACCCTCTATTTAAGGGATCCTGAGCAGTCTGAATTAGGTAAAAACATAATCAAGCACAGTATTCAATTAATCCAAAAAAATGGATTTGAATCTTTCACATTTAAAAAACTAGCAGAAGCAATTGGCACTACCGAAGCAGGAGTGTATAGATACTTCGAAAACAAACATAAGCTACTAGTATACATCATATCCTGGTATTGGGGATGGTTAGAGTTTCAGATTGAATACCAAACCAAGAATATACAGGACCCTATTGTTAAATTAAAACAAGTCATTACCCTATTATCAACAACAATTGAAGATGATTTAATGACAAGCCATGTGGATGAAAGCTTATTGCATCAAATATTAATTGCAGAAGGATCAAAATCTTATTTAACCAAGCATGTAGGAGAAGATAATAAACTACAATATTTCAAACCTTATAAAGATTTATGCAATACCATTGGAGGAATCATATTAGAGTGTAATGCAAATTATAAATACCCCCACTCGCTTGCTTCTACTATTATTGAAGTAGCACATTTACAAAATTTCTTCATGCATAATTTACCTGCATTAACAGATTTCGATAAAACAAGACAAGAAGATCAAATAATAGACTTTTTAAACCATCTAGTGTTTTCAAGTATTCAAAAATAATACAATGGCCAAAAACTACAACGATATCTCTATCAGACAGTCACTCAATAAATTCTTTAAAATAATAAGATTAGAGAAAAAAGAAGTGACTGCTATATACTTTTATGCCATCTTAAGCGGTGTCATACAGTTAACGCTTCCATTAGGAATACAAACCATCATCAACTTCTCCCAAGCAGCAGCGGGCATTGGTGAATTACCTGTATCTATTATACTACTTATATTCATCGTATTAGTAGGTATATTAGTATCGGGTATTTTACAAGTAAACCAAATGAAGATTGTAGAGAAGATAGAGCAAAGCATCTTTACTAGATTCTCCTTAGACTTTGCGCACAAAATACCCAAAATAGAAAGTAGTGAATTAAACAACAATCACTTACCAGAACTAATGAATAGATTCTTCGAGATCATTAGTTTACAGAAAGGATTATCTAAAATACTATTAGATATCCCATTAGCAGTCATCCAGATTGTGTTTGGATTGGTATTATTATCTTTTTACAATTCAACATTCATTGTGCTAGGCCTTTTACTGATCTTATTGCTTTTCTTTATCTTTAAATACACGACTAAAAAAGGTTTAATCGCTTCTTATAATGAAAGTGAGAACAAATATGAAGTAGCAAGTTGGTTAGAAGAAATAGCTAGGTCATATAAAACATTCAAGATATCAAGTCAGAACAATTTTCATTTAAAAAAGACTGACGAGCTTGTAAAAAATTATTTAGTATCCAAGACAAAGCATTTTGAAATTCTGAAGTTTCAGTATTGGAGCTTGATTGTATTTAAATTATTGATATCTGCAATGATGTTGATTATTGGAGCGGTATTGTTAATTAGACAGCAATTGAATATTGGTCAATTTATTGCAGCAGAGATTGTCATATTATTAATTCTTTCTGCGGTAGAAAAGCTTATACTAAATTTAGAAGTTGCCTATAATATCTTAACGGGTGTAGAGAAATTAAATGTTATTAGCGAAAAGAAAACAGAACTACAAGGTAAAATGCCTTTTGTTTCTAATGAAAAAGGCATTGCAATAGAAGTAAGGAACTTGAATTTTAAATTTGAGCAAAACCGACCACTATTAGAAAACCTCCACTTCGATATTCAACCTGGCACTAAGATTTGTGTAATGGGTGATGGAGGATCGGGCAAATCAATATTATTGGAATTGATAGGCGGTACTTTGAAAAATTTTGACGGAGTAATTAATATCAATAATATTCCGTTGAATAATATTAATCAAACTGAATACAGAAAGAAAATTGGCATCTTCTATAATGAGCAAGATATATTTGATGGAACTATCTATGATAATATCTGTTTAGGGAATGAGAAAATTACCCCTAGTCAGATTATGCAATTAGCAGAAATGCTGGAGATAAAAGAATTTATCAGCATATTGCCTGAAGGGCTATATGCCACATTACAGCCAACTGGCAAAGGCCTAAGTACGATTATAGCAAAGAAGATATTATTGCTTAGGGCTATCGCTAACCAGCCAGAATTACTTATCCTTGATGAACCATTTGAATTAGCAGGTGCCGAGTCAAGTAAGAAGATATCTAAATACTTAATCGAGCTGCAAAACACAACTTGTATGGTAGTAAGTGGTTATATCCCTTTTGCAAAAGAAGCAGACTTGATTATTTGGTTAGAAAAAGGAAAAATTAAACATATTGGTCACCCAGATTCTGTATTACCCTTAGTAAACAACTTATGAAAAGAATAATAGAAAATATTAACGCAGAAGCGAATTTCACGCCCAAGTCGGTTAAGTCTATTTATAGATACGAGAAGAATAGCAAGATTGGCTATTGGCTTTTGGGTGTAATTGTATTCTTATTGATTGTACTCTTTTTGCCTTGGACTCAAAACATATCCAGCAGTGGACATGTGACTACCTTATACCAAGACCAAAGACCACAAGAAATAAATACAGTTATACCTGGTAAGATTGTAAAATGGTTTATCAAAGAAGGAGATTTTGTGAAGAAGGGTGACACCATAGTACAATTAGCTGACACAAAAGACGATTACCTAGACTCTAATTTGGTGGAAAGAACCAAGGATCAATTAATTTCTAAAGAACAGAAATTATTATTCTATAGTGAAAAAATCAATGCTATTGAAAGTCAGATAAATGCAATTGAAAACAATAGAGATCTTAAAATAAACGCTTACGAAAATAAAACCGAGCAATACAAAAGAAAATTAATCAGCGACAGTTCAGAAGTAGTGGCTGCTGAAGTGGATTATAAAATTGCTACTGAACAATTAAATAGAGGTAGACAATTGTATAATCAAGGAGTAATCTCTTTGGTAGAATTAGAAAAAAGAACTGCTCAAAACACTAAAGCTCTGGCTATTCTAACAGAGAAGCAACAAAAATTATTGAATGCTAGACAGGAAATAAATATCCTAAAAATTGATATCAATTCTATTAAACAAGAAGCAGATGATAAAATATTTAAATCCAGAAGTGAGATTGCTAGTTCTAGAGGTGAAATTGCAGGAACCACAGGTGAAGTAGCAAAAAACAAGAATGTCTTAGCCAATTATATTAGCAGGGGAAATCAAAAATGGCTGATTGCTCCACAAGATGGTCAAATCATTAAGGCAAAGAAATCGGGCATAAATGAAATGGTAAAAGAAGGCGAAATGATTATAGAAATGGTGCCCACTAAAATTGACCATGCAATTGAATTGTTTATTGACCCTATGGATTTAATGTTGATTAATCCAGGTCAAAAAATTAGAATGATATTTGATGGTTTCCCAGCAATTGTATTCTCTGGCTGGCCTGACAATAGCTATGGCACATTTGCAGGTGAAATTTCGATGGTAGAAAACAATAGGAATGAAAATGGGAAATTTAGAATTTTAGTAATCCCTGATGCGACACAAAAAACCTGGCCAAAAGAATTAAAAACAGGTACTGGTGCAAGAGGATTCGCTTTATTGAATACAGTGCCTATATGGTATGAGTTATGGCGTCAAATCAATGGATTTCCTCCAGATTATTATAAAACAAAAGTTACAAGTGTAAAACAGAAATAAAAAATGAAATATAAAATACTATCATATCTATTCATTTTTACCAGTATTCAATTCGTTGGACTTGGTCAAGACAATAAGCTGTCGATTGAAAATGTATTAAGTATTGTCAAAAAATACCATCCAATTGTTAAGCAATCCAATCTTCAAAATAAAATAGCTGAAAACCAATTAACTTCCGCAAAAAGCGTTTTTGACCCAAGCTTTCAATTTAACACGCAAGAGAAAACTTTTGACAAAAAACTATACTACAGATACAATAATGCAGAAATTAAAATTCCCACATGGTATGGGATAGACTTTAAAGCAGGCATTGAAAATAATATTGGAGATAGAATTGATCCAACATTAACAAAGAATTCAAGCTCTTTTTTAGGAGTAAGTATCGATCCATTTAGAGGCTTATTAGTAGACAAGAGGAAGGCTGTAGTTACACAAGCTAAAAATTTCATTGAACTCACTAAAAACGAGCAGTTATTAGTGATTAATGATCTTTTACTAGACGCAAGCAATGCCTATTGGAACTGGGTAAATTCCTACTATAACTTTCAAACCTTAAACAAATCTGTCATAAATAATAAAGAAAGATTTGATGTTATTAAGAAATCTTTTTTATCAGGCGATAGAGCTCCAATTGATACGACAGAATCTTTAACACAATTACAAACTTTTGAGATACTTGCGTCTCAAGCAGCATTGGATGTTCAGAAAGCAAAAAACGAATTGAGTAATTTCTTTTGGTCAGAAAATGGATTGCCTTATGAATTAAATGATAATATTCAGCCAGATCAAGCTTTTGAAGTAACTAAAATTAGTGCGATTGAATTATCCAACCTTGAAACCCTTCTTCAAAATGCATCCGAAAATCATCCAAAAATAAAAATGGCCGAAAATAAATTAACCATATTGGATGTTGAAAAAAGACTAAAAACAATTGAACTTTTCCCAAGTTTAAAAATGAATTATAATGTTCTAGATAATAACAGTGGGCTCAATAATATTATAAGTAATTTAAATAATACCAATAATTCAAAATATGGGATTTCTCTAAGCATGCCTTTATTTCAAAGACAAGCAAGAGCTGAATTAAGTAAAGCGAAAAACAAAATTGAAGAACAAAATTGGAATAAGAAATACATTCAATTAGAAATTGACAATAAAGTAAAAAACACCTTCGCCGAGTTTCATGCATTAAAGCAACAAATCAAAACCAACGAAGCTATTTTAAGCGCCAATAAACTTCTATTTGATACCGAAAATACTAAGTTCCAAATGGGAGAAAGTAGCTTATTTCTCATCAACAATAGAGAGCTTAAATTTATCGAAACCGAACAAAAGCATATAGCCTTGAAAACCAAGTTCTACCTAAGCATCTACAAGAATCTATGGGCAATGGGGAGTCTTAATTAAAAAATATTAAGCACAGCTTCTATTTAAAACACTTATCATTAAGTTATTTAACCTTGCCATTTATTATACAAACAGTTATTTTCTTAAATAACAATTAATCAAGCAACCAATAAAACTACTTGTTTGAATTATTGGATAATTTGAATAATTCAATAATATTATTCGTCCCAGTTTTCATTAAAACACTTTTTTTAACTGTCGAAATTGTATTCGATTTTAAGCCCAATTTCAAGCCAATATCTTTTACCAATAAACCACTAAGCATTAAATCAAGTATTTGCTTTTCACGCTTAGAAAGTTTTTCGAAAGGATTTAGGTTAGTTGTTGAATTCATATTATGGGTTTAACTTCTGATGTAAATTTTATATAATTAAGTTTTGATGAATGCTATTGTTAATAAATTGGTAAAGCAAAAATTAAATTTTCTCCAAAACACGAACATGATAATTTCTCCAAAATAGAACTACCATCTGCACCATTAAGATCACATTGCGATGTCCATAAATAATAAGTCTTTGCACTACCTGAAGTATTATTGATGATAATATGACCTTGAATCATATCATAACTATCTTT
>CANCAY010000040.1 GCA_947374225.1 Chitinophagaceae bacterium
AATATAGCTGTTACGAAATATTGGCAATGGTAAATAAAGTAATAGTAATCCAATACAAAAAACTAAAATGAAGCTAGTCCATTGTTTTATCTTATCAAAATAGATATTATTATATTGATACTTTTTTATTATTGCGTAAATGAAATATAACATAATGCCAAAAAAACATAATATAAAAAAGAACCTTAATAATCTTATAGACAGAGGGGTTTCTATTCCCACACTAAACGCAACAATCGTACTTGGTTGCTGTCTGTATTGTAAATAACTATTTTCAACTAATACACTGTAAGAGAAAATAGATCCGACAGTTATGACCATTGCAACAAATAAAATACCGACAATTAATTTGAATTTTGGAAAATACAAAATGGAGAAAATATTTAAGAATGCTCCAGCAATAATTGCCTTAGTCAAGTAGAAAAATAAAACTAAAGTATTACTATCATCATACGAATAATGTGCCACTGCCGCAGCACCAGTTGCGAGGATTAGCATACTGAAATAAAATTTCAATATCAATGGTCGCTTAAACTTAAGCATTAGATCAACCAACACCAAAATGGAGAAAATAAACACTGAAAAATATAATGAAGAAATGACTTCCATATGGACCTGTTGGTTAAAGTTTATATTATAATATATTTATATAGACTTTTCTCGATTCGAAATTAATCTATTAATTAACGATAACAAAGAAATACTCATATTTAGCATTAGTATTTAATAATTTAACGTTTAACTGAGCTGCATTCACTTCTGAAATTTGAAACTTTGTAGTAATCTTGGATCCTGCTATTACCCCACTTGTCACATGAGATAAATTATCAATAGTTGCTATTTCCCAACTACCACTATACCCATCACTATCGGAATATGTCCCATCGTGATTAAATGTTTTTGTGTATTTCTTTTGATTCGTTGTAAGTGCAAATGCTTTACCATCAATAGCTAAAGAATCCAATTTCCATATTTTTTTAGTGTCATCGTAACTTCCGGTGCCACCTACTAGTTGTCTCTGAAAATCGATATCGTCAACAGGCACTTCTTTAGCACATGCAAAAAAAAGGAAACTTGAAAGTAATATAAAAGCAAAATGTTTCACTGAAATACGAATGGATTTATTATTTATTATCATACGAATGGTCGTCTATATTATATTATTTAAATAATCGTCTTGAATAAAATACACCAAATTGAATAAAGCTATCGGTTGGTTTAGAAGGACTACTTCTTAACTGACCCGTACTTACATATCTTGACGTTGGATTAGAGAAATATGCTGCTGCTATTCCGTCAATTTTTGTATTGGCTAATAATGTTTTTACATTAGGATAAGGATCGGGACCTACGTCATCCAAATAATCAGACATACTCTTATGGAATGAGAAGTGGATACCAACACTATTAAACCTGTTTAGTTGATACTTGATTTTGAAATTGATAAAGTATCCTAAAGCCATTAATGAGTAAGGAGCTTTAGCACTATCAGTTAATTGACCACCCGTTCCTAATGGTTGTAAATTATAAACCTTGCCTTTATAAATACCAGTTGGACTAAAAGTAGCAATATCTAAACCTACTCCAATAGAAGGTCTAATTTTTCTAGCCTTTGAATACAATCTGTTGTCTACATAGTCATATTGTAAAGAAGGTGAAATGGACAACATAGAAGTACTAAATTTCATACCCCTAGCAATTTCATCATTATTAGAAGAAGCATAATCCGAATTGCTAAGTTTGAAAGAAGCAATAGTTAGTCCCGCACTAATATTAGAAAATACTGTATAATTTATATGTAAAGCATTATACAAGTTCATCTCATTCTTGAAAATATTTTGATTACTAATGGTACCGGTGAAGATGGCACCTCCAGTTTGTATGCCCACTTCGAATCTACTCTTTAAAGGTGCTTCTATTTTTTGGAATGTATTTTTAATAGAATCCATAGCTCTTGGTGGGGTTTTTAAACTATCCTCCAATTTCTTCTCTTTAAAAATATCAGCAAGTAATTTTCTTCTTCTTAAGTCCTTTAAATAATTACTATAACCAATACGAATTTCAGGAACCGTATTGCCATTCACGTCTAACAATCCTGACAAATGATAGTATCCAATTTTCTTTAGTGGATTTGTCTGTTTTGTTATTGAAATTTTATTAGAAAGGTCATTAATAGCCTGAATAGAATAAGTTAAAGTAGTATCAGTTTTTTTCATACCACTATCGTCTTTGAAAAAGCTATACCCAAATACTAAATTATTGATATCTAATTTATTGTTACTTAATAATTTAATAGACTTAAGGTTTTCTTTTAAAGTAAGCGTATCTGCTATTTCAACATCCGTTTCACCATTCTTTATGGAAAATACATGTGTAGGTGCTTTTCTATCTGGTTCTGTTAAAAATGGATCTATATTTATTTTAGGCGCATTATAGTTTAAAGTCTGATCGTATAAACCTTTAAAAATGTTTTCTTTGTTTGGAAAGCCCCAATAGTTATTTGCTAAGTCAAAAGTTTTGTCGGAACCATAAACACCAAAATTGGCAATATGAACTATAGTGTCGGAAAGGTTATCAATAAGATAATTGGAAACAAAACTATTCCCTTCTAATTTTGTGCTGAATCTTGAAAAAAGCTGATCGGCCCTTCCATATACCAAGTTTGTAGAAATATTATAGTTCTTAAATCCGTACACACTATTATTAGCGAAAGTATTATTGGTAATCTCAATTTTAACGTGATCGCTTTTTAAATCTTCAAAATACAATGCCGCATTATTACCGGTAAATAAATTATGGTTTATACGAAAAGGAATGAAGTCGGCACTTTGATTAAAGTTAAAAGGAGGATTTAATACTTGTAATACAGAAATCTTCCCAATATTATTAATGAATTCATTATCGACAATATTAACTGCAGTTCTTTTCCATCCAAAGTCAAAGAAAATGGGTAGCTGTAATCCCTTAAAAACAACATTACTAATATCAACCAAGCTAGAATCTACATTCTTAATAATAAGGCCCACGCCCTCTTGTTTGCTCTTGCCTGAAAATTCGATATTATGATTTTTACCAACAATTTCAACCCCACTTTCACATACTAATACACCTGGCTCTATAAATTCAATCTTAGCCCCTGCTTCTACTGTTAATTTTCCAGAAACGCTTACCACTTCTTTAATAATATGCCTTCCAGAAGGTATATTCAATTTCGAATAATTGCCTGCAAGTGTATCTTGAGCAAAAGACACATTAGTAATAATTTGTAATGTTAAAATTATAATAAACAGCCTTTTCATTAATCGATTATTTTATAGATGATAGGCGCAGAAGATCTGGTGGAACCATCCACAAGAGAAATATTCACATTGTCGAAAATTAATAAATCGTTTTTCTTTAAGGCTCCCAATACTTTTTGAGTGGTAGATTGAAAAAGTTCTCCATAATTACTTACAGATTCTTCCTCTTTCCCATTATGAATTCTTATAACTTTATAACTATTAATTCTTCCTGGAAAATAATTTAAATTATTTATTTGCAAGGTTGCCTCTAGTCTTTCAGAGCTTAATAAATCCTTAACACTTATAGCATAGCTGTTTAAATTGTCGCCTTTTACACGAACTATAGGATCTGGTATTGGATTTACAACAATTCGCTTTTCAAATAACACTTTTCTTGGCTCATGCCTTAAATCATAAAAACGTAATAGGTAGTCACCAGTCTTATTAAAGACTACCCGATAATTTTTATCAGATTTTACCAAATTTACTTTAGGTGAAATATCTACATCGAAATCTCTACCCATCATAAAATCAAAGTCATTTAATAAAGTATTATTCAAGCCAACAAATATATTTTCAGTATGTAAAGAGTTTAAAATCTTTTTAAATAAATCATCGTAAACTTCATCTGTAATATTCACCACTTTTTGGCCTGGCTTAATAATATCCTCTTCTTTATACTCCTTTACGGATGCTTTTAAAACATACAATTTAGGATTGAACTGAGAGAAATAAGTAGGCATATAGCCAATTTCGGCCAAAGCAGCTTCTTGATATAATAACTGCGTTTTTGTAATTAATAATTTTATACGCTCCAACTGCATATAACTAATCGCAGTAGGCTTGTGAAAAAATAAATAATACTGCCAGTCCTCTTGCTTGCCCTTAATAGTTGTAACCGTTTTCTTTAAAGGAATTACTTCATCTAAAGATGCGTCTAATTTAAAGGGTGATTTTTTTATAAAATCAGATAATTCAAACAAATCTTTATCCAATAACTTAACTCCTTTCTCGCTTTTTAAAATCTCTTCAATTAAATTTCTACTATTAAACTGTTTTGAGATATCGGTTTTTTCCTTGGCAAATTCATCATCTACGTGTTTTAGAACACTATTCACAATTGCATAACTCTCTGTTAACCTGGTTCTAATTTTTAAATAACTAATTGCTTTAGAACTTTTATTTATTAAAGACAGGTTATCGTTAATGATTTTATTACTAATAGCAACTTTCTTTAATTCTTCTTTCTCGATTGATTGCAATGACTTAATAGTGTAGATATTAGAGTCCAATACCGATATTTTGATATTGATTACAGAGAAACAAATAAAGACAATGTACAAAAGACTTATGATCTGGTATCTTTTGACGTCAACGTGACCTTCGGCCATATACTAGATTTTTAGAATTAGCTGTATTGCTTGTATAATAATATGAATGCCAATTGAGCTCCGCTAGGTGCTGTATTGGTTTTATTTAAATGGTAGTTTAATTTATTGAACACATCTTTTTTAGAGTCTTGCTCTTTTAAATTAAACACTTCTAATAATTTCGATTTATTAGCTATGCCGTCGGTTGCCAATTTTTCAATAATAGCGTTGATAAAGTTCAAATTATGCAATTCGCCATTCACGAATAACTCACTTAAATTAACACTATACTCGTTTTTTGGGCCAAAGTAAATAGTGTCCGCATAACAGTTAACTACGTCGTCTAAAGTAATAACTACATTGTTATCAATTTGAACTTCAATAATTTTATTGAATAATGTTTGACCTGCTACTGCGTCCGTAAAGCTAATGGCAGTCTGTACTAAAGTTTTCAAATAGCTATAGCCAGTTTCGTTGACAACATTGTACCTGATTTTCTTAAACTTATTAAATAATTTCTTCTTCAATTCGTCAGACTGTGTTTGAAGAATATTAGTCAATGAGATAAACTCAGCTTCTGCTTTAACATCCACTTTTTGAATCAAATGCTCTAATAAACCCTGTCCTTTTACTTTAATGAAAGTATTTAAGCACTCTACATTTGGACTAATAATTAACTCATTAGCATAGAACTGTTTGGTATGGTTTAATAGCAGCTCATCTTCTCCTCCGAATATTTGAGTTTCATTTGCCTTTCTATTTCTAATATCAAAGTTTTCTCCATTCGCTTCTAAAATAAACAAGTCAAAGAATGCGTTAAAATTAATAATAGAGAACGCAGTACATAAAAGTTCAATTTCGCCAATAGTTAAAGAATGCGTTTTGTCTAAAGTCAACTTACTCATTTCTGGGATAGGTAACTTAACAGGAAACTGAATTAAAAATGGTAATGCTTCTTTATTAGGTAACTTTTTATCAAAAATTCTTTTGAATAATTTACTTATTTGGCTGTACTGTTCTGAACTAAGCTTATCCCATTCTGGTTGGAAGAATAAATCCTTAGCTAAACTCAAAATGTCCATTTGCTCCAACTGCCATAAAGTATGTGCCGCATTATTAGAGGAAACAGTATTAGGATTATTTGCAATGTCAATTGCTAATTTACTAGTTGTTGCTTGTGCCGAACTCATTCGAGCAGTTGCGCTTGCTGTAGCAGATTGGTAAGAAGGAGGTACGGGAGACGCTTCTGTATTTTCTAAGGGCTGACCATTCCCTGCTTGTATATTAATGTAGGTATCTGCATTTGAACCAACACCAGAGCTTGCTATATTACCTAAACCGTCAGCCACTTTAGCTAAAGTAGCTTCCGTTGCGCCTTCAAGCTTCTCTTTTACGTCCACAAATTTAATTGCAGATACACCAAACACCAAGGCTTCAATGGCTAAGCCCCCAGTGATTAATAAATCCTGAGCCGGCCATTCTAATAATTTGGCAATTACGCCAATCAAAATAACTACCGCTGCACCGCTGTAAAAAAGATTAAAAATGTCTAATTTCTTTTTTTTCATATAATAATAATTAATAATAAATCGAAACTATTCTTCGACTTAAGTCTTCATGTTGAATGTACAATATCAAAGTTTACAAAAGGGAAACCAAAAATTGGGGGCAAATAGAGAAAATACGATGTAACAAAATATGATTCATTGTTAATCAAATAGTTACAAAATTTATAATAACAATATGTTTTTATAAATCAGTTCAGATGGAGACTGATTAAAGGCTTTTTATGCAGTAAAGAGACTAATAAAGTAAAAGAAATACCAAGTTTTAAAGGGGTATACCTCCCTCATTAACTGAATCAATTAAGTCGGAAGGTTTGCCGCCATGGAATTTCTTAAAGGGCTTATGCAAATGTTGCCTTGAGGAGAATCCCACTTTTTTCGCTAATGCGTCAATTGTAAAATTTTGAAATTGAGGATCTTGAACAACTTCTAAAAAATATGTGATCCTGTTTTTATTGACCAACTCATTAAATGTCATTTGGTATTCGGCGTTCACAAAACTGGAGAGTTCCCCAGCATTTGCTTTAAGTAGCTTAGATAGGTTTTCCAAACTCGCATCCGGATTAGTAAAATATCTGTTATTGTAAAAGACCTCCATGAATTCTTTTTCGTCAATTATAGCATCTGTGTCTTGATTGAATTTTTGACCAAAGGCAATTTTGATAGCAGAATGGTTCAAGAAACCAGGCCTTTTTAAGACTAATAATAAAATATAGAACAAGATAAAAATAGTTAAAGCATTAATCCAAATTTCACGATTACTTGTGAAGCCAATTAATATATTCATCAAGACTATAGAGCAACACAGAATAAAAACCAAGGATGTCCAATTTTTAATTTTTTCATAATAAATATTGTTCAGGTTTAGTTTCTTATAAATTACATACCAAAAATATCCAACATTTAAAGCCACAAAAAAAAGAAATGAAAGGCGAATGAATCTAACAAGTGGCGTAATTTTTACATTTAAATTTTCATCAACCGAAATCACTCTAAAGCTTTCTGTGAAAGCGTTTCGGGGAAGTATGTCTTTATTTACGAGCATTAAAAAAATCGTAAAAAGCAACATGCTACTAGAAATAATAAGTACCCATTTTTTAAATTTTGGAAAATACAAAATGGAAAAAATATTCAAAATAGCAACCGCCATAGATGTTTTAAGAGGGGCTAAAAAAAACACAAAATTAACTGCACTTGTCGCATTGATTAATGCAATTAGTGCAATCGAAAAGGGAAGTAATAAAAAGAAGAATTTTAATACAGGAGGATTTCTAAACTTAACAAATACATCAATAAGCACAATAATAGCTAGTACTACAATAGAAAAGTATAAGTTAAATATTATGGTCATTTAAAACAAAAATAGAAGTAATGCTTACCAACCGCTGATCTCTAAAATCTCTTTAGTATGGTCTTTGGTATCTGGTTTTTCTATAATATGTTGAACCATTCCAGCTTCATCAATCAAGAAGGTAGTTCTTGTAGTACTCATATAAGTACGGCCCATGAACTTCTTTTGGCCCCATAAATTGTATTTGTCTACAATTTTCTTGTCTTCGTCTGAAACTAATGAGAAAGGAAGGTCATATTTAGTAATAAATTGCTCATGAGACTTTACAGAATCCACACTCACGCCTAATATAGCTATACCCTTCTTAATCAACTTCTTATAATTATCGCGCAAATTGCAAGCCTGAGCTGTACAACCAGGTGTATCGTCCTTAGGGTAAAAGTATAAAACCAACTTTTGGCCTTTAAAATCTAATAAAGACACTGATTTCCCATTTTGATCTACGCCTTTAAAGGCAGGCGCTTTTGAACCTTCTTTTATAACTGCCATAATGCTTGAATTACGGTGAAGGTAGCATTTAAAAAGGACAAAAATGTTTAGACCTAAAAAGGGGGTAAATGCGCCCATTTTTTGGTAGATTTGCGCAATTTATATTTTTGTAGACATGCCTAGAGACACATCCATCAAATCCGTATTAATTGTAGGTTCTGGACCCATTATTATTGGACAAGCCTGCGAGTTTGACTATTCTGGTTCACAAGCCGCTCGTTCTTTAAGAGAAGAAGGAATTAAAGTCATATTAATTAATAGCAATCCAGCTACAATTATGACCGATCCCATGATGGCCGACAAAGTTTATTTGTTGCCATTAACCATAGAAAGCATAGAAAAAATATTACAAGAGAATCAAATTGACGCAGTACTTCCAACTATGGGAGGACAAACCGCATTGAACTTATGTAAGGAAGCAGACGAATTAGGAATTTGGGAACAATATAACTGTAGAATGATTGGGGTAGACGTTGCCGCAATTAATACTGCAGAGGACAGAGAATTATTCAGACAGTTAATGGTGAAAATAGGAATTGCTGTTGCACCAAGTAGAGTAGCGAATAGTTTTTTAGAAGGAAAAGAATTTGCACAAGTAATAGGATTTCCATTAGTAATAAGACCTTCTTTCACATTGGGTGGAACAGGTGGAGGATTTGTACATGATGCAAGTGAATTAGACGCTGCATTAGAGAAAGGATTGAAAGCATCTCCAATGCATGAAGTATTAGTCGAGAAGGCTGTATTAGGTTGGAAAGAATATGAATTAGAATTATTAAGAGACCAAGCGGACAACGTAGTAATTATATGTACCGTTGAAAACTTGGATCCAATGGGAGTGCATACAGGAGATTCCATCACCGTTGCACCAGCAATGACATTAAGTGATACAGCGTTTCAAGACATGCGTAATAAAGCCATGTTGATGATGCGTAGTTTAGGTAATTTTTCTGGAGGTTGTAATGTACAGTTTGCATTAAATCCAGTAACAGAAGAATTGATTGCAGTTGAAATTAATCCGCGTGTATCTCGTTCTTCCGCATTAGCATCCAAAGCAACTGGCTACCCTATTGCAAAAATAGCAGCTAAGTTGGCCATTGGATATCACTTAGACGAATTGAAAAATCAAATCACACAAACTACTTCTGCTTACTTTGAACCAGCATTGGATTATGTGATTGTAAAAGTACCAAGATGGAACTTTGATAAATTCAAAGGTGCGAATGATACATTAGGATTGCAAATGAAAAGTGTAGGAGAAGTAATGGCAATAGGTAGAAGCTTTACAGAAGCCATTCAAAAAGCATGTCAGTCATTAGAGAATGAAGCAATAGGATTAGGATATTACGGAAAGAGTTTGATGAAGAACGAAGAATTGATGGAATATATCAAGACACCGAAATGGGATCGTATCTTCAGAATTAAAGATGCATTAATGCAAGGTTCAACAGTACGTTCTATTGCAGCAGCAACAGGTATTGACAATTGGTTCTTATACCAAATCAGAATCATTTGCGATATTGAAAAAGAAATTGCAAAATATAGTTTGGAGACATTACCAACCGACGTTTTAAAAGAATCGAAGAAGCATGGCTTTAGTGATATGCAAATTGCAAAAGTTTTACAAGGAAAAGTAACAGACGACGAAGTATACGAAAAGCGAAAAGCATTAGGTATAACAAGAGTATATAAAATGGTAGACACTTGTGCTGCCGAGTTTGAAGCAAAAACACCTTATTTCTATTCAACATTTGAAAATTAAAATTATGAAGGCAACAGATATCGTAGTACAAAACGAAAAAGAAACAAGAGGTGGATTTGGAGATGGTATTTTAGAAATAGCTAGAGAAAACAAAGACGTAGTAGTATTGTCTGCTGACTTAGCTGGATCTTTTAAGTTAGGGCCATTAATGAAAGAGATGCCAAATCAATTTATTGAAATGGGTATAGCAGAAGCGAATATGATTGGTATTGCTGCTGGTTTAACTATTGGTGGTAAAATTCCTTACACAACTACATTCGCAGTGTTTAGTACAGGACGTGTGTATGATCAAATTAGACAAAGTGTAGCTTACTCGGACAAGAATGTAAAAATCTGTGCATCACATGCAGGATTAACATTAGGAGAGGACGGAGCAACGCATCAGATATTAGAAGATATAGGTTTAATGAAAATGTTACCAGGTATGACCGTGATTGTACCATGTGACTATAATCAAACAAAGACGGCGACTAAAATGATCGCTAGTTATGAAGGACCTGTATACTTACGTTTTGGTCGTCCAAAATGGCCCAACTTTACAAAGGAAGACGGATCTGATTTTGTAATTGGCAAAGCACAGATATTAGCAGAGGGAACAGATGTAACTATAGTTGCATGTGGTCACTTAGTATGGAAGTCTATTGAAGCAGCAAAGCAATTAGAAGCAGAAGGTATCAGTGTAGAAGTGATCAACTTGCATACTATTAAACCATTTGACGAAGCAGCAATTATAAAAAGTTTACAAAAAACAGGATGTGTTGTAACTGCAGAAGAGCATAATGTGATTGGTGGAATGGGTGATGTAGTCGCACAAGCAGCAGCTAAAAATTGTCCAGTGCCGCAAGAATTTATTGGAACACAGGATACATTTGGAGAAAGCGGAACACCTAACCAATTGTTAACTAAATATGGATTAGACGCAGTAAATATTGTAGCTGCAGCTAAAAAAGTTATAGCGAGAAAAGTCAAAAATTAAAATTTGTGAAAAAATTAATTTTTTAAGCTACTCTGATAATATTAAAAAACCCGAAGCATGCTTCGGGTTTTTTGTTTCGTATTCTAAATGTACTTGTAAATAAACTTATTAAGAATATAGAAAAAAATCGAACGAATAACTTTTACCCTTGAAATAGATTTATGTAGACTTTAAAAAAGAACTTTAAAAAAGAAACGCCTCAATTAAGAGGCGTCAGACCGAGGATACTATCCTTGGTGCGGTTCATGTATACAAAAGTATATTAATTTATTTGACAATGAAAATTAATTTCGAGAGAAAAGAAAAAGTAATCGCATATATAGATGGGTTCAATTTATACTTTGGCATGGTCGAAGCTGGGTTTGATTATTGTAAATGGCTTGATTTGAAACAGTTAGTTCAAAATTTATTAAAGCCATCCCAAGAATTAACAGAAGTAAAATATTTTACTAGTAGAGTTAATAATAACCCAGATAAACAAAAACGACAATCCTTATATATAGATGCCCTCGAAAGTATAGGAATAAAAATAATTTATGGAAATTATCAAGACGGGAATGTAAAATGTTTAAGATGTGGCCACATTTGGAAATCTGCAAAAGAGAAAATGACAGATGTGAATATAGCTACTGCAATCATAATCGACGCTTATAAAAACGAATATGATATGGCAATGTTGATATCAGGAGACACAGATTTAATTCCACCAATTAGAGAAGTACACGCTATTTTTAAAGACAAAAGAGTTATGATCGCCTTCCCCCCAAAAAGACATAATAAGGTTTTAGCAATAGCAGCAAAAGGATCTTTTGTGATTGGTCGAAAAAAATTAGTGGCATCACAATTAAATGAAGAAATTGTCAGTTCGACAGGATATAAGATTAAAATTCCTGATAGTTGGAAAAAAGTTGAGATCTAAATTTCTTAAGGTGCTAATCTCACTTTAACCCAATGACCGTCTGTATGCAAACTGTATTGAATACGATCATGTAAACGAGAACTACGACCCTGCCAAAATTCCATTTCGGTTGGTTTAATAATATAACCACCCCAATCTGGAGGCAAAGGAATAATTCCTTCTTTATATTTTTCCGTATTCTCTGCAACTAGCTCTTCTAAAAATTCTCTATCGGGAATGATTCTGCTTTGAGGTGAAGACCATGCGCCAATTTGACTACCAGCAGGTCTTGAATGAAAATATTCTTCACTCTCCGCTTTGCTGATTTTTTCAATCTTCCCTGTAATACGAACTTGACGTTCCAATTCCTTCCAGAAAAAATTCATAGCAGCAATTGGATGCGCTTCTATATCCTGTCCTTTTGCACTTTGGTAATTTGTAAAAAATACGAAACCTTCAGGTGTATACCCTTTTAACAATACCACTCTAGAATTTGGTATTCCCCCAGCCCTCACTGTGGAAAGTACAAAAGCATTTACTTCGTCAATATTACTAGCAATAGCGTCCTCCCACCAATGTTCAAATTGATCCATTGGAGCATCTGCACTGGTTGCTTCCTCTAAAGAAGCCATTTGATAGTCACGACGAATGGAAGAGATGTCTCTGTTCATAATTTAATCTTTTGTTGAGTAAATAATATTTACCACACTCAATAATAATAACATACCTACTAATTGATGCAATTGTGCCATCCATTCAAAACCAGCCCATACACCAGGTACAATATGTGCACTAGCTAAAACAGTAAAAATACCCAAAGCTACTTGGAACAATACTAAAGTCAATGGCATGCGACGCACGGTGTTCCAAAAAAAGCTACCATTAATTCTGAACAATTTCAAGGACCATAAAACAATTACAATTAATAAAAGATAAGCCAAACCACGATGTATAAAATGAATCCAAATAGTATTGTTCACTGCATTTAAAAAGAAGCCTTCTTTACCAAATAAACCAGCAGGAATCCAGGCACCATTAATAGTAGGCCAAGTAGCTGCAACATTTGCAGCTTTATGCCCCGCCATAAGTGCACCATATATTAATTGAAAACATAAAATAATTAAAATAAACCAAGCTCCTGTTTTGATACTTTTCAAATGTTTCAAAAAAGCTTTATCCTTATTGGCGTTTGCTAATTCTGCTTGTTTCATTAATGGAGTTACTTTTAAAGAAAGCGCAAACCAATAAGTATAAGAAAGTAAACCTAATGCAAAAATAAAATGAAGTGCTAAACGAGTAGGTTTTACATACACGGCGTCACCTTCTAATCCACTTGCCACCATAATCCAGCCAATCGCTCCTTGTAATGCACCTAATAAAAATAAAATCACTAAAGGTTTGATCATTTTAGGTTGGAAATATTTTTTCACCAAAAAATAAATAAACCCAAAAGCAAAAACTAAACCAATAGTGCGTGCCCATAAACGATGGAACCATTCCCAGAAGAAAATAAATTTAAAATTAGACAATGTAAAATCAAAGTTCAACAATTGAAACTGAGGCGTGGTTTTATATTTAGCAAACAAAGCTTGCCATGCAGCTTCACTCATAGGGGGTAAAGCACCAGTAACAACATCCCATTCTGTAATGGAAAGGCCACTACCCGTTAAACGAGTAATGCCGCCTAAGGCAATTTGAATCACTGTCATTCCTACTCCTAATAATAACCAATTGGCTACCGCGCTGGATTTTTGATCTTGTATTTGCATGTAATTACTTGAATAAATAGAGATAGCACAAAGGTACTAAGTAATATAAATGGATAATATTAAATTGGAGATTGATTCTCCCGTTTTGTTAAATCATTTTGGTTTGTGAAAAAGATTAAGGAAATTTACAGCAAAGAATAATCAAAACTTGCCAGTACTACTCAACCATTTCCAAGACCAATTCATAGAAGCAGGCTGCGACGAAGCAGGCAGAGGTTGCTATGCTGGACCAGTGTTTGCGGCGGCGGTGGTGCTGCCCCCCGATTTTTATCATCCCCTATTAAATGACAGTAAACAGCTTAGTGAAAAACAGCGAAGCTTATTGGAACCCATTATAAAAGCATCCGCCCTTTCTTGGGCGATTGCATCGCAATCTGCCGCCGACATAGACGCATCCAATATTTTGAAGTGTTCTATTAAGTGTATGCACTTAGCACTAGACCAACTTAAGAAAAGGCCCAAGTTTATCGCAGTAGACGGAAATCGATTTTATCCTTATAAAAAAGTGCCCCATCAAACTATCATAAAGGGCGACGGCAAATATGCACATATTGCCGCTGCCAGTATCCTTGCCAAAACGGCCCGTGATACTTATATGTTAGCATTGCATGAGCAGTATCCGCAATATGGATGGGATAAAAATAAAGGATACGGCACGGCCGCGCACCGCGCGGCCATCGCCCAATATGGTTTATGTTTTGAACACCGTAAAAGTTTTAAGATACTTCCAGAATAATTAATAATCCCAAACGCCAGCACCTTGACGAATTAAACTGTACTCGTCGGTAGTGCAGTCCACCACCGTGGAAGGAACAATGCCGCCAATGCCACCGTCAATAACCATATCAATTTGGTTGCCCCAGTTTTCATAAATCACTTCAGGGTCGGTATATTCTTCTACATCATTACCAGGAAAACTGGCAGATAAAATAGGATGCCCTAAAGTTTTAATAATAGACAATGCAATATTGTTATCAGGGATACGCAATCCAATTGTTTTCTTCTTAGACTGTAAAATTTTAGGTACTTGTTTACTAGCAGGTAATATAAAAGTATAAGGGCCAGGTAATAAACTTTTCATAATACGGAACAAACCGTTGTCAATTGCCTTCGCATAGGTACTCAAATCACTTAGATCAGCGCAGATAAAAGATAATTGTGCTTTTTCAGGATCCACTTTTTTAATTGCACATATTTTCTCAATCGCTTCGGGATGAAAAATATCACAACCTAAACCATAGATGGTATCAGTGGGATACGCGATGATGCCGCCTTTTTCCAAACAGTCTTTCACCATAGAAAGCTGTCTGACTTGTGGATTGTCTGGATGAATACTAATTAGCATAATGTCTGTGGTACAAATTTACCTCTTTTTATTCCAATCAGTAACTACTAAATTGAATTAAAATAAAGAATATGTTTAGCATCATTTACCTAGAAGAAAAAGTATTAACAAGGACTTCTTTTCAAATGGCCATTGAAAAGCAGGAGGACTGTAAAGTCATATACAGCAATGGTTCTATCAAAGAATTTTGTGACTACATAAATAAGGAATCAAAACATCCAGACTTATGCATTATCGCCGACAGCTATAATTATATTGAAATACTAACTGTCATAAAAGCAATTAAAGAAAAGAGTAATCATACATTTATATTACTCAAGTCAGATTCCAAGTTTATGAAAGCCATATGCTATTTAATGAAGAACGGCTTGAATGGAATTTTCTTCACAGACGAAGCAATAATCGATTTTAAAAAATGCGTGCGTACCAAAACAAGATTCAATTTATCATCCGATAAGACGAAACTAATAACCAGTAATTTATTAGGGGATATAAATATCAAGGAGTTGAATTATAATAGTGCGCCGCTTACTCAAAATGAAATCATATTCATACAAGCATGTACCAAGGACTTAAGTTATGACGAGATAGCAACCAACTTGCATAAAAGTGTAAATACCATTTATGGCTACAGAGACCGCGTGTTTAAAAAGTTACAGGTAAAACAAAGGACCGCCATGGTAATGACGGCCCTTAAAAGAAATTATATTGATCTATAAATAAAACCTGATATAATATAATTGATCAAGTGAATCACTCAATACTATTTAATTTCCCAAGTCTCTCTGCCACGAATTAATTTATCTAAATCACCCATGCCTTTGCTAGTCATAGCTTCTTCAATTTGCAAAGCCATCATCTCTTCGTAGCAAGGACGTTCAGTTGCATAAAATACGCCAAAAGGACGAGGGAATACCGCACCTGGTTCGTTAGGATTATCAAACAAGCGTGTTAAAACTTGTGCTTTATAAAAATCAGCTTCGTCATGAATCCATAAATCGTCAGCGCTATATTTTTCACCAATGGTAACCACCTGAGGACGCATACCGTCAAAACGAATACCCATCTCACCATTCGCACCAAAAGTCAACGGCTTGCCTTGCTCTAAAAATAAAGCATGTAAAGGTTTAGTAGATTTTTCAGTGAAAATTTCAAAAGCACCGTCATTAAAAATGTTACAGTTTTGATAGATCTCAACAAAGCTTGTACCCTGATGCTTCTCCGCTCTTGTTAAAGTTGCTTGTAAATGCTTAGGGTCACGGTCCATGCTTCTAGCAATGAAAGTAGCGTCTGCACCTAAAGCTAAAGCAGCAGGATTAAATGGATGATCAATGCTTCCCATAGGAGAACTCTTCGTGACTTTATTAATTTCAGAAGTTGGAGAATATTGACCTTTTGTTAAACCATATATTTGATTATTGAACACCAAAAAATTAACGTTCAAATTTCTTCTCAACATGTGAATGGTATGATTACCACCAATACTCATGGAGTCACCGTCACCAGCAACAATCCAAACACTTAGTTCAGGACGAGATGCTTTTAAGCCACTCGCAATAGTAGTTGCACGCCCGTGAATAGAGTGCATTCCGTAAGTGTTCATGTAATAAGGAAAACGACTACTACAGCCAATTCCACTAATGATAACAATATTTTCCTTTGGAACACCAATCGTTGGCATTACTTTTTGAACCTGCGCTAAAATTGAATAATCACCACAACCTGGGCACCAACGTACTTCTTGGTCAGTAGCAAAATCTTTAGAGGTTAATGGAGTAGTTCCTGGAGTAATAGTTTCAACAGACATACGCAAAAGTATTAGAACACTAAATTACGAAAAATAGCTTTCTAAAGGACCCTTTATTTCATGATTTATTTCACCTTTCTGCCCTTCCAGGTATAGGTTTTAATTTGGCCAAAAAAGCCAGCCACAATATTGTAGCAGATATGTAAGGGTTGATACAATACAAAATAGCGTAATTCACCTTTTAGCTTATAAAAACGAGCCACCGGATCCAAGAAGAACAATTCGAAGAATGTTTTAAAAGCAAGTGCAATCAATAAGCTGCTAAAATCGCCAACAAGTAACATAATCAAAAAGCTAAAGTTGAACAGATATACCAATGCCAAAACCCAAATAATGGAATTGTCATCATAGTATCTGGCTTTGCTAGACCATCTAATTCTTTGCATGATAAAATCTTTCCAACTAGTCATAGCAGCTGTTAAAACAATAGCACCTGGATGATATAAATAACCAATAGGTTTGGTTAAAGTTTGTTTCATTTTATGCATCAAGAACATATCGTCTCCGCTAGCAATATGATCCACCCCTTGATAACCACCCACGGCAATAAAAGCGGATTTTTCAAAAGCCAAATTGGCTCCATTACTCATAGAGTGTTTGCCAGCGCCTACTGCAGCGGCTGTAATACCTTGTAATGCTAAAAAGTCAAGTACCTGAAACTGATTTAAAATGCCTTTAGTTTTAATAAACATAACAGGAGCAGCAACAAACACCGGCTTTTCTTTAAGAATATATTGATTGTATAAATTCAACCAAGTGGAAGGCACTACGCAATCGGCGTCGGTAGTAATAATCCAATCCCCTTTAGCATGTGCAACTGCTTTTTCAATCGCTTTCTTTTTGAATGCAGTTAATTCCCCTGGTTTAAAATAATCAGACAAACGCATTAAACGAACGTTCTCATATTGATGATGTAATGCTTCCACAATAAAAGCGGTGTCGTCCTCTGAAAAGTCATCCATAACAATCACTTCAAAAGCATCTAAAGGATAATCCTGTTTCATGATAGAATCAACGCAGGCTTTAATATTAGCAGACTCATTACGAGCAGGAATGATGATAGTGAAACGGGTAAACTGTGAAATGGACTCCTCCATTTTGAACAGGGTTAATTTACTAAACCAATAGCGATAGGCCATTAAAACAAGCGCATATAAAATGGTCAAAATTGTAACAGTCCAATCTAGAAAATTAAGCATGAGACAAAGTTAACCGGTTTTTTAAGGAATGAAGGATTGATAAATGAGATTTTTTAAGAAATTCTTCTTTACTTACACTAAAATAAAATCCATGGAGGGTGAAAAGAAAAAAGTTTTTGTAAGTGGCTGCTTTGATTTATTGCATAGCGGGCATATTGCATTTCTAGAAACTGCTGCAACTTATGGAGATTTATATGTTTGTATTGGATCGGACACCACAGTACATGATTTAAAAGGAAGGTATCCAATAATCACACAGCAGGAAAGAAGGTATATGATACAAGCATTAAGATGTGTAACGGAGTGTAGAATTAATAAGGGATCGGGTATCATAGATTTTGAACAAGAGTTAAATGAAATTCAACCAGCAATATTTGTAGTCAATGAAGACGGCAACACGCCTTCTAAAAAAGCAATATGTGCAGCCAAGGGAATTGAGTATTTTGTATTAGATAGAATTCCATCAGAAGGCCTGCCAGTAAGGTCTACAACCAGTTTAAGAACGCATTCTGTAATTCCATTTAGAATAGATTTAGCAGGAGGATGGTTGGATCAACCTTATGTAAATTCATATCATACAGGACCCGTACTTACTATCTCCATTGAGCCAACAATAGAATTTAATAATAGAAGTGGTATGTCAAGTAGTACAAGAAATAAAGCCATAGAACTTTGGAAAGCACAACTACCAGACGGAGACCCTTTAATGTTAAGTAAGATATTATTTAGTTACGAAAATCCGCCAGGCACCAAACATGTGGCAGGCTCACAGGATGCAATAGGAATTGTAATGCCGGGCTTGAATAAATTGAATTATGAAAAGAATAGTTATTGGCCAGCACAAATTGAAAATGTAGATGAAGAAGAGATATTAGACTGGCTGGAAGCCCATTTGTTTTTAATACCATTGGATCCTCGAAACAGCGATTATGATGTTTTAGCAAATACCAATATCGACGAAGCGGGAGCAAAAAAATTAGCCATAGCGGCCGAAGGATGTTGGGAAGCAATTCAACAAAAAGACACAAAAGCATTTGGGAAGTACTTTCTAGATTCTTTCCATGCACAAATTGAGATGTTCCCTAATATGCTGGACCCCATTACAGCGGGAATTATTGAAAAATACAAGGGGCAAGGGCTTGGCTATAAGTTATCAGGAGCAGGAGGTGGGGGCTACCTAATTATAGTGAGTGAGCAGCCCATAGAAAATGCCATTCAAATAAAAATTCGACGAAGAACCTTAGATTAGGCCTAAAATGGAACAATTTTTTGTTTCATTCCCCAAATTGGTTGTATTTTTGAATTAGTTGCATAACTAACTATATGTCAAACAACCAATTTAAACGAGGGGAATTATACAGTGTCATTAATGGCATGGCTACTACTGCAGTTGCAAGAAGACTACAAAAAAACTTCCGAAATGCGGGCCTAGAAATCACCATTGAACAATGGTCGGTACTATGTCATTTATGGAGAGAAGACTCATTAAGTCAGCAAGAATTAGGAACCCGCACTTTTAGAGACAAAGCAAGTATCACAAGACTCATTGATAATTTAGAAAAACTAGGCCTGGTTACTCGAGTAGCAAGTACAAGTGACAGAAGAATCAATTTGGTTTGCTTAACAGACACGGCTAGGCCTTTACAAGAAACTACCTATCATTTAGCCAATCAAACAATGAATGAAGCATTGTCAAATATTACAAAGGAAGAAATTGAAACAGTAAAAAATGTGTTTCAACGCGTGTACGATAATCTAACACATCCAGATTTAGCATAATACAATTCAATCTATTTTAAAAATACAACCATGGAAAACACAATAACAGCAATCAAAGGTGGAGAGTGGATCATTAAAGAAGTAGCAGCGAATGATATTTTTATTCCTGAAGAATTTAATGAAGAACAAATTATGGTACGCGACATGTGTACCCAATTTGTAGACGGTGAAGTATTACCAGTGGCTGACCGTATAGATAAATTAGAACCAGGATTAATGCCCGGGTTGTTAGAAAAAGCAGGGGCACAGGGATTATTAGGTGTGTCAGTTCCAGAAAATTATGGAGGACTAGGAAAAGATTTTATTACTTCCACCATTGTTGCAGAATACTTAGGAGGAGGATATTCTTTCTCTGTAGCCAATGCAGCACATACTGGAATTGGAACATTACCAATTTTATATTTTGGAACTGAAGCGCAAAGAGAAAAATACATTCCAAAATTAGCGAGTGGGGAATTTAAAGGAGCATACGGATTAACAGAGCCCAATAGTGGATCAGACGCATTGGGCGCAAAAACAACAGCCAAGCTTTCAGACGACGGAAAATATTATTTATTGAATGGTCAAAAATGTTGGATCACTAACGGAGGCTTCGCAGATGTATATACTGTATTTGCAAAAATAGACGGAGAGTTGTTTACTGCATTTATTTTAGAAAGAGGAATGGAAGGATTTACACAAGGCCCAGAGGAGCATAAAATGGGAATCAAAGGTTCAAGTACAGTACAATTATATTTTCAAGATTGTAAAGTACCGGTAGAAAATGTATTAGGAGAAATTGGCAAAGGACATATCATAGCATTCAATATTTTAAACATAGGACGTTTAAAGCTAGGCGCAGCAACATTGGGCGGCGCAAGAAGAGCATTATCAACTACTGTACAATATGCAATTACAAGAGAACAATTTAAATTACCTATTGTAAAGTTTGGTGCGATAAGACATAAGCTAGCAGAAATGGCCATTAGAATGTGGGTGGGAGAAAGTGCATT
>CANCAY010000041.1 GCA_947374225.1 Chitinophagaceae bacterium
CATTAAAAGCAAACGCTAGTGAAACTCAAACCGCATTGGATTTAAAAGCTACAAAATTAGAATTAGATACAAAAGCAAATACTTTAGATGTAACAAATAGTTTAAGCGACAAGGCATCAAAGAAAGAACTAACTGATGGACTTGATTTAAAAGCAACAAAATCTGATCTATCAAATGGATTGGCAACTAAAGCAAACGCTAGTGAAACTCAAACCGCATTGGATTTAAAAGCTACAAAATTAGAATTAGCTTCAAAAGTAAGCACGGATGATTTAACAATTGGGCTTGCTGACAAAGCATCAAAGAAAGAATTAACTGACGGATTAGATACAAAAGCAAATACTTCTGATGTAACAAATAGTTTAAATGATAAGGCTTCGAAATCAGAACTTTCAAATGGCTTATTAACAAAAGCAAACGCATCTGAAACTCAGGCAGCATTGGATTTAAAAGCTACGAAAGTCGAATTAGCGACAAAAGCAAATGCAGATGATTTAACAACTGGACTTGCAGACAAAGCATCCAAAACTGAATTAAGTTCTGGACTTGCAACAAAGGCTAGCACTTCTGACCTTACTTCAGGATTATCATTAAAAGCAAATAATGCTGATGTAGCAACAAGCTTAGCACTAAAAGCAAACGCATCTGAAACTCAGGCAGCATTAGATTTAAAAGCAAATACAGCAGATGTAACAGCAAGCTTAACATTAAAAGCAAATGCTGCAGACTTAATTAACAAAGCAACAAAAACTGAATTAAGTTCTGGTCTAGCTTCAAAAGCTAGCACTTCTGATTTGACTACTGCTTTAACACTTAAAGCAGATAAAACAGAATTAGATACAAAAGCAAATACAGCAGATGTAACAGCAAGCTTAACATTAAAAGCAAATGCTGCAGACTTAATTGACAAAGCAACTAAAACTGAATTAAGTTCCGGTCTTGCTTCAAAAGCAAACGCTTCTGAATTAACTACTGCGTTAGCACTTAAAGCAGATAAAACAGAATTAGAAGCCAAAGCAACTACTACAGATGTAACAACAGGCTTAGCACTGAAAGCAAATGCTGCAGACTTAAATGATAAAGCAACAAAAACTGAGTTAAGTTCTGGACTTGCAACAAAAGTTAGTACTTCTGAATTAAATACAGCTTTAGCACTTAAAGCAGATAAAACAGAATTAGATGCAAAAGCAAATGCTTCAGATGTATCAAATAGTTTAAATGAAAAAGCTTCGAAAACAGATCTATCAAATGGCTTATCAACAAAGGCCAATGCCAATGAAACTCAAACAGCATTAGATTTAAAAGCTACAAAATTAGAATTAGCTGCAAAAGCAAGCACGGATGATTTAACAACAGGACTTGCAGATAAGGCTACAAGGAAAGAACTAGCGGATGGACTTGCATCAAAAGCAAACGCATCTGCAACTCAAAATGCCTTAGATTTAAAAGCAAATGCCGCAGACTTAAATGACAAGGCAACTAAAACTGAATTAAATACTGGACTTGCTTCAAAAGCAAACGCTTCTGAATTAACTTCTGGCTTAGCACTAAAAGCAAACGCATCTGAAACTCAGGCTGCATTGGATTTAAAAGCTACGAAAGTCGAATTAGCGACAAAAGCAAATTCATCTGAAACTAAGACAGCATTAGATTTAAAAGCAAATGTTGCAGACTTAACTACAGGCTTAGAACTTAAAGCAAACAAAACGGACTTAGATACAAAAGCAAATACTTCTGATGTAACAACCAGTTTAAATGATAAGGCTTCGAAAACTGAACTTTCAAACGGTTTGGCATTAAAAGCAAACGCAACTGAAATTCAGGCCGCATTAGATTTAAAAGCTACTAAAATAGAATTTGCTAATGGATTAGCTGATAAAGCAAATACCTCTGATGTAACAACTAGCTTAAATGACAAAGCTTCAAAAACTGACCTATCAAATGGCTTAGCAACCAAAGCGAATGCTTTAGAAACTCAGACTGCATTAGATTTAAAAGCTACGAGAATCGAATTAGCAACAAAAGCAAACGCAGATGATTTAACATCTGGACTTGCCGACAAAGCATCAAAGAAAGAATTAACCGATGGACTAGATTTAAAAGCTACGAGAATCGAATTAGATGCAAAAGCAAATACTTCTGATGTGACAAATAGTTTAAATGATAAGGCTTCGAAAACTGAACTATCAAATGGATTGGCAACTAAAGCAAACGCTAGTGAAACTCAAACCGCATTAGATTTAAAAGCTACAAAATTAGAGTTAGATATAAAAGCAAATACCACTGATGTAACAGCCAGTTTAAATGACAAAGCTTCGAAAACTGAACTTTCAAATGGATTAGCAAATAAAGCAAATGCTTTGGAAACACAGACTGCATTAGATTTAAAAGCTACAAAAATTGAATTAGCTGCAAAAGTAAGTATGGATGATTTAACAATTGGACTTGCCGATAAAGCATCAAAGAAAGAATTAGCTGATGGATTAGATACAAAAGCAAATACTTCTGATGTGACAAATAGTTTAAGTGATAAGGCTTCGAAAACTGAACTTTCAAATGGCTTAGCATTTAAAGCAAATGCTAGTGAAACTCAAAATGCATTAGATTTAAAAGCCACAAAAATTGAATTGGCTTCAAAAGCAAGCACGGATGATTTAACAATTGGACTTGCAGAAAAGGCTACAAAGAAAGAGTTGACTGATGGACTTGCTCCTAAAGCAGATAAAACCGAATTAACAACAGCATTAGAACTTAAAGCAAACAAATCAGATTTAGATACAAAAGCAAATACTTCTGATGTGACAAATAGTTTAAATGATAAGGCTTCGAAAACCGAATTGTCAAATGGATTAGCACTAAAAGCAAACGCATCTGAAACTCAAACAGCATTAGATTTAAAAGCAAATACCGCAGACTTAAATGACAAGGCAACAAAAACAGAATTAAGTTCTGGACTTGCCGCAAAAGCAAGTGTATCAGAACTTAATTTAAAAGCTCCATTAGCATCACCAACATTCACAGGGACTATTACAGGAAACTTAACAGGCAATGTAACTGGCAATGCAACATCTGCAAGTAGTTCAACAAATATTAGTGGTGGATCATTAGGGAGTATCCCTTATCAATCTGCTGCTGGAACTACAGGAATGATTGTTGGCAACACGACATCTGTAAAACAATTTCTTTCTCAAACAGGAAACGGAAGTAGTTCTACAATTCCAACATGGGCTAGCTTATCATCTTCAGATATTACAAATGCATTGGGTTTTACACCATCAAATAATAGCTCTACTGTAAATTCAATAATTGGCACCAATAATCAAATTAGTGCCTCTACAAATTCAGGAACAGTAACATTAAGTTTACCTTCTGCAATTAGTATTAATAGTAGTATGACAGCCGAAAGTTTTGTGGGAGCAGGCTCTAGTTTGACATCATTACCAACAACTACAAGCCTATATCCTACATTAAATCAAAACACAACGGGCACTGCAGCGAATGTCACTGGTACTGTTGCTGCGGCAAATGGAGGAACAGGCCAAACGAGTTATGCAATTGGTGATATATTATATGCTTCTACTTCAACTGCAGTTTCTAAGTTAGCAGATATTGCTACTGGAAATGCCTTAATAAGTGGTGGTGTAGGCGTTGCTCCTTCTTATGGAAAAATAAGTTTATCAACTACGGTTTCTGGCACCCTCCCTGTTGCAAATGGAGGAACAGGGCAAACAACTGCACTCACTCAAGGAGGTATTATGTATGGATCCTCTACTACAGCAGCTGCTACAACTGCTGCAGGAACAAGTGGTCAAATTTTAACTTCCGCAGGAACAGGTAGTCCAGTATGGACAAGTAATTTTAGTTTCATAACTTCTGGAGTAACTTCCACTTATTCTATATCAAATGCAACTGCTTTAAATACACTTATATATTATTCAGGTACTAATGCTCCTACTTTTACTTTACCCTCCCCTGCAAGTAATATTGGGAAAATTTTTATTATAAAATTTAGAAATACTAGTGGATCAAATAAGAATTTGAACTTGGCACCAAATGGAAGTGAAAGTATAGAAAACGGATCAGCAGGCACTACAATTAACGCAGGTACTGCTGGAGGAAATTTAATTAAAACAATTCAAATTACTACAGACGGAACTAACTGGTACTTTTTAAATTAAACTCTTAACAAACCTGCTTTATATAATGTTGTAACTGGTTTATTATCCCAGAACAATTCAAAAGATGATAAACCAGTTGCTTCATAGCTTTCTTTAATGGCAGCATATGAAAGGCCACTTGAATTTGACACACTTAACTTTGGCAACATGCTCATTAACCACTCCCCTTTTGCAGGTTCCACACTTATTGTAAATGTATTTTTGTTAGTTTGAAATTGTAAATTCATTTCTTCCCATTTACTTCCTTTCTTACTACGCTGTACTATTGTCGATACTGGCATTACTCCTAACCAAATGGCCTTATAATTATTTGAAACACCATATTCAGGAGATTCAATTTCTTTTTTAATATAATCAGGCGCAATAGTAGTTTTAGGTATTTTGAATTCAAACCATTTCTGTAGTGGGAATTCAAAACAAGCACCATGCATATAATTTAACAATGCTTTCTTCAAACCATAACCAAAAATTTCATGATTGGCTCCAGTGGGATCGGTATGCTGAATATCATTATTAGCGAAAGTCCCAATCTCGTTTGACACTTTTTTTACTAAGTACTTGTCTGGGTTTAGCCCAATAGGGCTATGTGCCGTCATGGTAAACAAATGCCAAAATGCAGATTGCAATACTCCAGTTTCAAAAAGTTGTCTAACCATCTCTAAAGAATCAACTGTTTCCTGAACAGTCTGTGTCGGGAAACCATACATCAAATATGCATGAACCATAATACCTGCTTCTGTAAAATGCTTGCTCACTTTTGCTACCTGCGAAACAGTAATTCCCTTTTGAATTAATTCCAATAATCTGTCTGAAGCTACTTCTAATCCTCCGCTCACTGCAATACAGCCAGATGCTTTTAATAATTGACAAAGATCCTGCGTAAAGCTTTTCTCAAATCTTACATTCGCCCACCAACTCACTATTATTTTACGTCTTATAATTTCAATTGCCAATGCCTTCATTAAAGAAGGAGGTGCAGCTTCATCCACAAAATGAAAACCATTCTGTCCGGTCTTGGCAATCAGCTCCTCCATCCTATCTACCAATAAAGAAGCTGTGATAGGCTCATAGCTTTTTATATAATCTAAAGAGATGTCGCAAAAAGTACATTTACCCCAATAGCAGCCATGTGCCATAGTTAGTTTATTCCAACGACCATCACTCCATAAACTATGCATTGGATTAGTAACTTCAATAGCCGAAATATATTTATCTAACCAAAGGCCATCATAGTCTGGTGTACCAACCTGTCCTTGTTTATAGTCTGAACAACTTGTATTATTAATATATTTAACAGTCCCATCAACCAATGTAAAACAACGCTTTAATTCTTGTTGTGTTCTTTTACCCTCAATATATTCAACTAATATTTCTAAAGGTGCTTCTCCGTCGTCTAAAGTGATAAAATCATAAAACTCAAATACCCTAGCATCGCTTAAAGACCTTAGTTCCGTATTTGCGAATCCCCCACCCATGGCCACTTTGATGTTTGGATAATGTTTTTTTATCCATTGACCACAACGTAAAGAAGTATATAGATTGCCAGGAAAAGGAACTGATATACAAACTAATTTGGGTTGTATAGTTTCAATTCTTTGTGATAAAATATCAATTAAGATTTCGTCTAAATAAGTTAATGGCGATCCTAAAGCATTATATAATTCATCAAAAGTATTAGCTGACCTACCTAAGCTTTCTGCATAACGACTAAACCCAAAATGCTCGTCTACATTTTCTTTTATCAAATTACTTAAATCTTCCAAATACATAGTAGCAATGTGCTTAGCCATATCCTGCTTACCCATGCTGCCAAATGCCCATTTTAAATCATCCAATTGTTCAAAAGCCGATGCCTCTGGCAAAAATTGTCTTGTACAAATTAAATGAGCCAATGTAGGTAGCTTTCCTTGAAGAAAGAGGATGACATTATCTATGCAATTAATATAGCTTTCGCTTAGCGCTACAATTCTTTCACTATTCGGGCTAAGCGTCCTTTCCTTCGAAGCTATTGAAGAAAATAATTTAGTTAATCCTTGTTTTGAAAACAGCTCCAATGTCACTTCAATACCTAAGTCGGCTTGTATTGTAGCAATATGCTTGGTGTTAAAAAAACCTTTCAAATATGCCGTAGCCGGGTATGGCGTATTCAGTTGCGTGAATGGAGGAGTAATAAGAAAAATAGGTGATTCCAAGAATAACAATTTATGCAGCAAAATTAAGGAAAACTAGTTCGCTAAACTTCAATTTTATAGTTTTTGATGCTTCTTTAGGGAATCAACAATCTTATTAATATTCTTCATCTCTGTTTTATCTGAGATATTATACATGTCAGCTCCTTTTTTGGTATAAATAGCTAAAGTGCCAGCAGAAGATGCGAGTGCTGTACTCATTGAAGCTCCAGGTTGAAAATATTTAACTAATGCAACATCGCTGGGAAATACGTCTGCCAGAAAATCTGGATCGGTTTGTTGCTCATCTAAATAAAGCTTGACAGTAGCATCGTCTGAAAATGTTCTTACCCTACCTGAGGTAATTACATAATTCCCACTCATTCCACGTTCAATATTTAGCCCTGCAAATTTCCCTCTTAAATATTCCAGAATTGTGAAATTAGTTGCAGGAGGTGGATTATTAATTAAATCTAACATTTTCACATTCATTGTATTTTTAAACATACCTCTAGAAGCATATCTTTCATTTACTACTGAAATAGGCGAAGGCAGCTTTTTATACAAAGTCACTTTTTCTAAAGTAGCACTACTGTCAGTCTGAGAAAAGACACTCCCAGACAATAGAAATGCGGATAATGTGAATATGGTTTTAAATTTCATGGCTAAGAATTATGGCAAAATTAGTCTTATTCAATACCAAAATTATGAATAACTTTATTTAATATAATTGAAACTATACAAAATGACATTTAACTACGGAATTGATCACTTAACAGTTGATAAAATATTAAATATTGCTAATGGAACCTTAAAAGCAACCATTAATGAAACTGCCATATTAAATATAAATGAATGTAGAAGGAAAGTGGAACATATGGCGAATTCAAATAAAGCTGTTTATGGAATAAATACAGGTTTTGGTCCCTTGTGTGATGTGCAAATTTCTCCAGCTGAAACAAGTAAACTACAAGAAAATCTATTGATCACACATGCCGTTGGTGTAGGGAATCCTATTGACAGTAGTTTATCAAAAATTATGATGATTTGTAAAGTGCATGCTTTATGTCAAGGTTTTTCAGGTATCCGACTAGAAGTCATTGAGCGTATTTTATTTTTTATTGAAAATGAATTACTTCCTATTGTACCAGAACAAGGCTCAGTGGGCGCTTCAGGTGATTTAGCGCCATTGTCCCATTTGTTTTTACCCTTAATAGGGGAAGGAGAATTTTGGGTTGGCAATGAAATCATAGATGCAAAAAAAGTTTTATCAAGTCACGGACTTACACATTTAACATTAGAAGCAAAAGAGGGGCTAGCATTAATCAATGGCACTCAATTTATTTTAGCGCATACTATTACTGGTTTGAAGAAAATGGAATACTTACTTGATTTAGCGGATGTTACTGGGGCCATGAGTATAGAAGGCTATCAAGGAAGTGCATCTCCTTTTAAAGAGGCATTACATAAAATTCGTCCATTTAAGGGAAGCATAAAAGTGGCTGAAAGAATGAGGATGTTATTGGTGAATTCTCAGAATTTAACTTCTCACGAGACTTGTGATCGTGTACAAGACCCTTATTCAATGCGATGTATTCCGCAGGTGCATGGTGCCTCTAGAAATGCATATTACCATTTAAATGAATTAGCAGAAATTGAAATGAATTCGGTAACCGACAATCCCATTGTATTAAGTGAGACGGAAGCAATATCTGGTGGAAACTTTCACGGACAACCTTTAGCTATGGCCTTAGATTATAATTCAATAGCTGCTTCCGAGTTAGGAAATATTTCAGACAGAAGATGTTACTTATTGATTGAGGGAAAATACGGACTACCTAGATTATTAACAGAAGCTGGAGGCTTAAATTCCGGTTTCATGATTCCACAATATACCACTGCAGCATTGGTTACAGAAAATAAATCATTGTGCTTCCCTCCTTCTGCCGATAGTATTCCAACCTCATTAGGACAAGAAGACCACGTTTCTATGGGAAGTATTTCCGGTCGTAAATTCAATCAGATTTTAGGTAATCTTGAAAAAATATTAGCAATCGAATTAATGTATGCTGCTCAAGCGATGGAATTTAGAAGGCCGAATACTTTTTCAACTATAATAGAAGAAAACTTTAAAATCATCAGAGAGAAAGTAGCTAAATTAGAAGAAGATCGGATTTTAAAAGATGATATCTATGCTATGATTACCCTGGTGAAAAATAAATCATTAATTGTTAATTAGTCGGAAAAATTATTATTGGATAAAAGGAAAATTATGAATTTTAAAGAACAAATACTGCAAGGAATACCGGCCGTGTTACCAGCAAAAAAAAGCTACCCAACGGATGCCAATAGTGCACCAAAAAGAAAAGACATTTTATCCAAAGAGGAAAAATACTTGGCAATTAGGAATGCATTACGATATTTTCCAAAACAATGGCACCAAGAATTAGCAGTTGAATTTGCACAAGAATTAAAAGAACTTGGTCGTATTTATATGCATAGGTTTAAACCAGATTATAAAATATACGCTAGGCCTATTGACGAATATCCAGCAAAATCTAAACAAGCAGCAGCAATTATGTTAATGATGCATAATAACCTAGATCCTGCTGTAGCGCAACACCCAGAGGAATTGATTACATATGGAGGAAATGGTGCTGTGTTTCAAAACTGGGCACAATATTTAGTAACTATGCAATATTTGTCAATGATGACAGATGAACAAACATTACATATGTATTCTGGTCATCCAATGGGATTATTCCCCTCCTCCATAAATGCACCAAGAGTAATTGTAACTAATGGTATGATGATCCCTAATTATTCTAAACCAGATGATTGGGAAAAATTTAATGCACTAGGGGTAACGCAGTATGGACAAATGACAGCAGGTTCTTTTATGTATATTGGTCCGCAGGGTATTGTACATGGAACTACCATTACTATTATGAATGCTTTTAGAAAAATATTGTCAAAAGGAGAAACACCAGCAGGGAAGATTTTTTTAACGGCTGGATTAGGCGGAATGAGTGGTGCACAACCAAAGGCTGGTAATATTGCTGGTTGTATTTCTATTTGTGCAGAAGTAAACCCAAAAGCCGCTAAGAAACGTCATGATCAAGGCTGGGTTGACGTATTGATTGATAATATGAATGATTTAGTTACTAGAGTAAAGCTAGCAAAAGAAAATAATGAGATTGTATCTATTGCTTTTATTGGAAATATAGTGGATGTCTGGGAACGTTTTGATAAAGAAGAAATATATATACATGTTGGTTCAGACCAAACCTCATTACATATTCCTTGGACTGGCGGTTATTACCCGGTTGATCTTTCATATGAGGAATCAAATCATTTGATAAGAGAAAACGCTGAGTTATTTAAAGAAAAAGTACAAGCTTCTTTACGTCGACATGCAGCTTCTATAAATAAGCATACTGCAAAAGGAACTTATTTTTTCGACTACGGAAATGCCTTCTTATTAGAAGCCTCTCGTGCAGGTGCAGATGTAATGGCTGAAAATAAAATTGATTTTAAATATTCATCTTATGTACAGGATATATTAGGTCCAATGTGTTTTGATTACGGTTTTGGTCCTTTTCGCTGGGTATGTACTTCAGGAAAAGCAGAAGACTTGGATAAAACGGATCAGATAGCAATGGACGTTTTGCAAAATATGATTGAAAATTCTCCGGAAGAAATTCAATTACAAATGCAAGACAATATTACTTGGATAAAAGATGCAAAAAAGAATAAATTGGTAGTAGGTTCACAAGCAAGAATTTTATATACAGATGCGGAAGGACGAACTAAAATAGCAGCTGCTTTTAATAACGCAATTGCAGCTGGTGACATTGGAGCAGTAGTTATTGGGAGAGACCATCATGATGTAAGTGGAACAGATTCGCCTTATAGAGAAACTTCCAATATTTATGATGGAAGTAAATTCACAGCAGACATGGCCATTCACAATGTAATTGGAGATAGTTTTAGAGGTGCTACATGGGTTTCTATTCATAATGGCGGTGGCGTTGGGTGGGGAGAAGTAATTAATGGAGGATTCGGAATGCTGCTTGATGGAAGTCCAGAAGCGGATACTCGTTTAAGAAGTATGTTGTTTTACGATGTGAATAATGGCATTGCCCGACGTAGCTGGGCACGTAACGAGGAAGCATTATTTGCCATTAAGAGAGAAATGGAACGTACTCCTGCATTAAAAGTGACTATCCCTAATCTTGTTGATGATTCAATTTTAAAAAACCTTTTTTAATGCCTATTTTATTTAAGAATATCAAAGAATTAGTACAGGTTCGTACAGCAAATCTTTCGTTTGTATCTGGAAAAGAAATGAAGGAGTTGCCAAGCATTAAAAATGCGTATTTACTGATAGAAAATGGAAGAATTGCAGATTTTGGTAGTATGGATGCTTGCCCATTGACACAAACAGATGAAGTAATAGATGCTACTGGAAAAATGATACTACCTTCTTGGTGCGATTCTCATACGCATATTGTATATGCAGGAAATAGAGAGGGTGAATTTGTAGATAGAATAAACGGAATGAGTTATGAAGAAATAGCAAACAGAGGTGGAGGAATTTTAAACTCAGCTAAAAAATTAAACGAAACTTCAGAGGAAGCACTTTATCTAGAAAGTGAAGTTCGTGTAAAGGAAGTGATAAACTTAGGAACTGGAGCTGTTGAAATTAAATCAGGATATGGATTGACTGTAGCATCCGAATTAAAAATGCTTCGAGTAATTAAAAAATTAAAAGACAATTATCCAATTGAAATTAAAGCTACCTTCTTAGGTGCGCATGCAGTTCCTGCAGATTTCAAAGGCAACAAGGAAGGGTATTTGCAAATGCTTATTGTTGATCTTATTCCAAAAATAGCAGCTGAAAAATTAGCAGAATATATTGACATATTTTGCGAAACCGGATATTTTAGTGTTGCTGATACAGAATTGATTTTAGATGCAGGTAAAAAGTATGGATTGATTCCAAAAATTCACGTCAATCAGTTTACTGCTATTGGAGGAGTGCAGGCCGGCATTAAATACAACGCCTTGTCTGTCGATCATTTAGAAGAAATGCGGGATGAAGATATTGAAGCGTTGAAAGGAACTAGCACAATGCCCGTAGCACTGCCAAGTTGCTCTTACTTTTTAAGCATCCCCTATACGCCAGCACGAAAAATGATAGACGCAGGATTACCATTGGCTTTGGCTACAGATTACAATCCAGGATCAACTCCATCTGGCAATATGAATTTTGTAGTATCCACAGCTTGTATTAAAATGAAGATGACTCCAGAAGAAGCTATCAATGCCGCAACCATTAATGGCGCTTACGCTATGGGATTGGAGCAGGAGGTAGGATCGATTACTATTGGCAAACAAGCTAACTTAATACTTACTAAACCAATTAACTCTTATGCTTTCATTCCTTATGCTTTTGGATGTAATCAAATTGAGAAAGTATATTTAAAAGGGATTGAAATTAAATATTAAAATGAGCGTTGAATTATAATATGTTTTAATACAATGGAAAAAATAAAAAATAAAATAGCTGAAATAAATGCCGATTATCTACCAGGTCAAGCTGCGCATTGGACAGGAAGAAGTTCTAATCCAGCTATCGGAAAACAATATTGGCATCAAGCAATTGAGTTATGGGATATTACGCATTTAACAAAAGAAGAAGAAATAGCTATTGCACTAGTTGGATATAGTTGCGATGAAGGAGTTCGACGAAATTTTGGCAGAGTTGGAGCAAAGCAAGGTCCACTAGCACTTAGAGAAAAACTAGCAAAATTACCACTTCATTTTGATTCAATTAGAGTGGCTGATTTTGGGGATATAGTTTGTATTGAACAAGACATGGAATCCTGCCAAAAAGCTTTTTCAACAATAGTAAGCCAGCTTATTTCTCAACATATTTTTACCATTGGTATTGGAGGAGGACATGATATGGCATATGCGCATTTTATGGGCATTCATGAAGCTGTTAAACATACCCTAAAAAATAAAATAGGCATCATAAATTTTGATGCTCATTTTGATTTAAGACCTGTTGAAAGCCAACCTAATTCAGGAACTCCATTTAATCAAATTATTTCAGAATTAAAGCAATCAAATGAAACAGTGGATTATTTTGCTATCGGAATACAACAACAGTCCAATACAAAAGAGTTATTTGAGATAGCGAAAAAAGAGCATGTTGATTTTGTGGATAATTTCAATTGTGAGTCATCTAGTTTGGACATACAAAATTTACAACTAAAATTAGCTTCCTTTATAGCGACTAATGACTACTTGTATATAACCATTGACCTTGATGGTTTTTCATCTGCTTATGCACCTGGAGTAAGTGCTCCTTCCCCATTAGGATTTACTCCAAATTTTATGTATAAAATGTTGCAATTTTTATTTGATACTAAGAAAGTTATTTCCTGTGATATAGCTGAGTTAAATCCAACATTAGATACTGATAATTTAACAGCAAATCTGGCAGCCAAATTATTGGATTTTATAGTCTGTATAAGATAATTATATACCGATAAGTAGCCTTTAAAATAATCTAAAAGACCCTTGCTTTTTGGCAAGGGTCTTTTAATATGAAATACATTTTAAAAATGAATTGTCTTATTTCAACTTCATATTAATAGGATCCCAGTTTACTATCTTTTTAGACAGATAACTTTCATTACAAGACAATGCTGGAGCTGCTGCTCTAAATCCAAATTCAGCATTCTCAATTACTGGACTTCCTGTTCTGATGGAATCAAAGAAATTAGTAAAATGATCTAAATGATCGTCATACCCTACAGGTGCTTTAAATACAATATCCTCTTTTGTTTTTCTCTTTCTTTGATCTGCGGTCCATTTTGCATCATAGTCTTTTTGCATTTCGTCTTGCATACTTTTAGAAAATGTAAATAAAGAATCATACCCACCAAAACCAGGTGCTTCTGGCATTAGACTATGCTTTAAAGTAATATTATTACCGTTAACTTCTATTATCCCTTCCGAACCAATCAATCTAATTACTTCTTGTCCGCCTGTTCCACTTATAAAATTCACCTGCAATGTCATTAAAAATGCTGCATGCTCTTTAGTTTTAGGATATTGCAATACGCCAGACATTACATCAGGTAAATTTCGACCGTCTTTCCAATAACTAAATTGACCAGTACTGTAAATATTTTCAGGTCCTTTTGAATTGGTTATTAAATGTGTCCCACTTAATAAATGAATAAATAAATCTCCGGCAACCCCTGTTCCCACTTCTTTAAATGCTCTCCACCAAAAGAATTTCTTAGCATCAAAATTCATTTTTTCAGTGGCTTCAATAAAAGTATCCCAATTTGTAGTGGTAGCATTTGCATCCTTAGGGATCGTATATTCCCAAGCGCCAATGGAACTTTGTCTGTCATAAACAGCATTCACCATATTCAACTCGCCAATTTCACCTGCTGCTAACAATTCTTTTGCCTTTTGGTATCCAATACTACTAACCCTTTGACTACCTACTTGTAATACTTTGCCAGATTTTTTAGCTGCCTCAATTACTGGATGACCTTCACTTATTTTAAATACCATTGGCTTTTCGCAGTATACATGCTTTCCTTTGGCTAAAGCATCAAGAGTGATGCGAGCATGCCAAACGTCTGTAGTACATATTAAAACTGCATCAATGTCTTTTCTGTCTAATAAGTCTTTATAATTACTTGTGGTATAAAGTTCCTTTCCAAATTGCTCCTTTGCATTTTCTAGTCTCCCTGTATATAAATCACAAATACCTGCTAATTCTACACCTGGGACTTTTAGCGCAGTTCTTAAATCAAAATGTCCTTGCACACCGTATCCAATTACACCAATTCGTATTTTGTCATTGGACGATATTTTTTTGTTATACGTTAAAATACGCTCTTCCACTTTAGCACTTGCAGCTAAAGACGACAAAGGTGAAGCAGCTGCGAATAAACTTGTCGCTCCAATCTGTTGTAAGAATTTCCTCCTTGAATTTGAATTATCATTTTTCATGAAATTAAATTTTAGTGTTTATAAATTATTTAACTGAGTAACTAACAAAAGCAATCTTTTTACTATCCGCGCTCCAAGAAGGAACGTTAATGGTACCTTGACCTCCAAAAAACTCTGGTGTAATATCCTTTATTTTTTTAGTTTGAATATTCATAAGACGAAGTTTTACATTTTTACCAAATAAATGGCTTTGCTTCTCGTCGGAAGTATAAGCAATATAAACAATCCATTTATTATCTGGTGAAGGATGTGCAAACCAATTTGAATTGTCGTCAAAAGTCAATTGTTCAGGATTAGAACCATTTGCAAGCATTCTCCATATTTGCATATGTCCAGTTCTATATGAATTAAAATAAATGAATTTTCCATCAGGGGAATAATCCGGTCCATCATCTAATCCTTCTGAACTTGTCAATCTTGATTCCTTACCACCTTCAATACCAATGGAATAGATATCATAGTTACCATTACGCTCCGCACAATAGGCTAAAGTTTTCCCGTCTGGGTTCCAGCCATGCCAAAAGGACATTACTTCCGACGTAATACGCCTAGGTATACCGCCTTTTATTGGTAGCACATAAATGGCTGATTTATACGCTTTGGAGGAAGGATCGGCAGTATCATTATGACTTACCACCAACCATTTCTTATCTGGAGAAATTCCGTGGTCATTGTTACAAGAAGTTGCAAAACCAGTATTTATCTCGGAAGTCTGCTTTGAAGCAAGATCCAATTTATATAGTTTGCCATAACTATTAACCACAAGGTAATTGTCTGGATGCCAATTAGGGGCTTCGAAATGTGACTTTGTAGACAAAACAGTGTCAATTTTACCATTTGAAATATCTAAGGTTTGTATATAACTTGTTGTGTCGGAAACAGAAGCTGCGTATGAGTTTACTGAAATTAATACAAACAAAATATTGCAAGAAATTAGCTTAAGAACGGATTTGGAAATGAGCAAGAAACTAAGTTTTTTCATAGGTTTAATTTTTATCGTTAATCCAAATATAATAGTTTATTTTTATTATCTATAAAAAAGATAATAAAACATTTTTAATCAATATTAATTAAGCATTTAGCCAATTCGGACATAATTATCTTAATTTCGTATTAGGATTTAGAGAAAAAACAAGCAAATATGAAGGATTTTGATATTGAGCAATACCTACCCCACTTATCCATTGACTGTGTGATTTTTGGATATCAAGATAAAGAATTGAAGATCTTAATTGCCAAATCGAAATTTGGTAAAAGTAGTTGGAATTTACCTGGAGGTTATATTAAAAAAACAGAAAATATAGATAAAGCAGCTAGTCGTATTCTAAATGAAAAAACCAGTTTGAAACAAATATATTTAGAACAATTTAAAGTATTTGGAGACAAGGATAGAATTGTAAAGAGTAACTTAAAAAAAACATTAAAACAAGAGTTGCACAAATTTGATCCAAAAATTTTTAGTACTAAAGTTACAGAGTGGATGACTAGTCGATTTGTTTGTATAGGTTATTATGCGTTAGTTGATATACAGAAAGTACAGCCACAACCCGGAGATTTTGATGAGTTGCTGGAATGGAGAAGTATTAATGACATTCCAAAAATGATGCACGATCATTCTGAAATAACGTTGGCGGCATTGGACGCACTTAGACAAAATTTTGATCAAAAGCTAATTGGATTTAATCTCTTGCCAAATACTTTCACCATGAAAGAACTTCAAGAATTATATGAAGCTGTATTTGAGCGAACTTTCGCTAATAATAATTTTCAAAAGAAAATGCTTGACTTAAATGTACTAGTTCGTCTTGAGAAAAAATTTACTGGCGCACAAAATAAAGCACCTTATTTATATCAATTTAAGA
>CANCAY010000042.1 GCA_947374225.1 Chitinophagaceae bacterium
AAAAGAGAATGGTATCACTGTTGAAGCAAAACCTAAAAATAATATAGGAGGATGTATCACCATCCAATAGTTCTGTAATAAAGTATTTAAACCTGTTCCGTCTTTAATTAAATTTAAATAGTCTGGTCTTTGTAAAATTGGCCAACTCATTTCATGTCTTAACATGATAAATGGATTAGATCCAATCTTAGATCCAAAGAAATACAATCCCAATACCATGGTCGCTAATAAAACTTGCGTAAAACTCAATACCATCATCACTCCTGATTCTCTTGATTTTACTTTAGCCATTACTACAATTCCTAACACACAATGCCAAAAGCTCCATAGCAAGAAGCTTCCTTCCTGTCCTTCCCAAAAACAACTCAATAAATATTTTATTGGCATGTTTTTATCACTATGTGTGTATGCGTATTTGTATTCAAATAAATGATTTGAAATAACATAAAACAAAATAATAAAACTTGCAAAAACAGTAAACGCTTCAATGGCAAAAGCGGTTCTTGCTAATTTCTTCCAAGACTGCTGCTTGTCTAATTCATTGGAGAAAAAGGATTTCGCAAACGCAAAAGTGGCTACCAAGGAAGCCACTAAAGAAAGTATGGTAAAGAAATATCCAAATTGACCTGGTAATAAATGCTCTCCAATAAATTGCATTGTTGCAGGTTGCTGTGTTGTATTCATGAATAAGTTTGTAAATTAATTGGCAATAGTCACCGGTTGTTCTTTCATTGCGTTAGGATTGTCCTTGTACTTTGAAGGACATTTCATTACGATCGCAGAACATTCAAAAACCTCGCCTTGTACTTTTCCTTTCAATACCAAACGCTCAGATTTTTCCATATCGGTTGGCATGGTATTATGGTAGACTACGGCAATCTTACCCCCTAAACTATCTTGTACATTAAATTTTAACAAATTAGGGTCTTTCACTGGGTCATACTGCACGGGAATTGTCTTATCCATTTTTACGATTAAGTTCACAAACTTGCCTTGTTTTTGCTTGGCAGACGAAACTGTTTCATAGCTGCTTAAATCACCTGTATAGCTTATTAACACTACAATGGCTGCTGCTATTAAAACTAATAATATTAGATGAGTTTTCTTCATAGCACAAAGTTAGCCAAATGGTCTTAAATTGCACTATATTTTACCAATATCATAAATAAATTATATGCGCATTTTTGACTATATCATTGTTTGCAAAAGTCCTGACTTCAAAAACGTAGATCGTATTAGTCAGTTCATGTTATTTATCTCTTTAGCGGGGTTCTCCTATTCCATTTTTCTAGGCCTTTACCCTAAGCCGGCTTTAATGATTGCTATTATGACTTCCTTCACAAGCTGGTGGATTTTTTGCCTATTTCAACGTAAAAGAGGAGTAGTTCCTTATTACCGCCTAGGCCTTTTATTAGCAAGCTGGGGCTGGTTCTTACAACCCAATGGCTTGATTATTTCTGGTGTATTTTTAATTGCCGCTTTGTTTGAGCGCCAGGTAAAATTTCCTTACGAAATTGCTTTTGATCCAGCTGGAATTGTAATAAATACCTTCCCAAAAAAACATTTCCCTTGGGCTCTTATTCAAAATGCTATTATTAAAGACGATATCATTACCGTTGACTTTAAAAACAATAAATTGATCCAAAAAGACATAAATGAACCTGTAACTGCTACTGTTACTGATGAATTCAATACTTTTTGTGCGGAACAGATCGCAAAATCAAGTCAAATGGCGGCTAATTAATTCCTATTTGGTACCTTTGACGAATGGCATTACTAGACTCCCCTTTTTTATTGTATTCTGATGGCGAAGGCCAAATTTTTGAAGATACTAGTTTATATACGGCTGGCCGTGCTGGCTGGGACGCTTACCCTATTCCAGAGGAAGATTGGATAGAGCTTCCAGAAGGTGGTAGTTTATATGAATTACCAGGTCGTCGTGGCATTGGTATTGACGTAGAAACTGGCTTGATGCGCCTTTGCGAAAAAGGTTGGGCTGTTGCCGCTTTCATTCCTCCTGCTCATACAGGATTGTATGTAGCTGCTTATGAAACTAAGGAAGATGCTCCTTTGTTACCTTTATTTTGTTATACAGCAGTTGGATGGCAGGACGGTAAACATTATGTACCAGCTATTCGAATAGAAAAAGATATTAGACAGGATTGTGAAGGTTATGATCAAGACATCATTGATGAAGGAACTGAAAAATTATTAGAAACATATAAGTCGAACCGTTTAGTGCAGCATTTGATGGAAAATTGCTGCCAAACCTATACCTGTCCTGCTGCAAGAAACTTTGCAATGGGAAGATGGGAATGTCCAATACCAATCTCCCCTGCTTGTAATGCGAACTGCATAGGCTGTATTTCATTCCAACCTATTGAAGAAGAAATTGTATCGAACCAAGAAAGATTAAGTTTTAGACCCACTGCTGCAGAAGTAGTAGAATATACAGTTCCACATTTAATGACAGCTCCTTTTCCTATAGTGAGTTTTGGACAAGGCTGTGAAGGGGAACCATTATTAATGTGGGAGACTATTAAGGAAGCTATTATAGAAATCAGAAAGCATACCGATAAAGGAAGTATTAATATCAACTCAAATGGTTCTAATCCTAAAGCAGTGGCGGAATTAGCTGCCGTTGGTTTAGATAGTTTAAGAGTGAGTTTGAATTCTGCGCAAGAGTCTATCTACAACGCTTATTACCGTCCTAATAATTATAAGTTCGCAGACATTAAGGAAAGTTTACGTGTTATGTCGGCTGCTGGAAAATGGACTAGCATTAATTATTTTGTATTCCCTGGCATGACTGATAGTGAAGCAGAATATGAAGCATTAAGACAGTTAATTATAGACACTGATTTGAAAATGATTCAATGGAGAAATTTCAATATTGACCCTGATTGGTATTTAGGCAAAATTGGAGTTACAGAAATTGGAGACATCATGGGTGTAAAACAAATGATGGAATTAATTCAAGAAGAATTTCCAAATTTAAAATTCGGTTATTACAATCCACCAATTGAAAGGATTAAAGGAGACTTTACTCAAAATTTTGCGCATCATTGAAAAAACAAAATCAATTAGGTGCATTATACGCTATTATATCAACCGTAATATGGTCAGGTAATTTTATCGTGTCAAGGTATGCAATTCATTTGTCGGGTCCAATCAGTTTGGCTTTTTTTAGATGGACAACTGCTACCATTTTCATGTTCCCATTTGCGTATAAAAATTTCATACGCGAACGTGCCATTTTTAAAGCCAATGCCATTTACTTTTTCCTAATGGGTTTAGTAGGATTTGCCATTTACAATACACTAATTTATACAGCAGGACATTATACTACCGCTATTAATATGGCCTTATTTGGTTCTACCGTACATCCAATAGTAGCGGCCTTATTAGCAGCTTATATTGTACATGAAAAACTACATTGGAAAAATATTACCGGTATTGTTTTAGGATTAATTGGAACCGTATATCTTTTAACCAAAGGTGATATGGCCAATATTATTCACTTTAAAATTGGCACAGGTGACTTATGGATGATAGGAGCCGGTTTTTGTTTTGGATCTTACAATGTTTTTGTTCGTAAAAAACCGTCAGGTATTTCAAATAATAGTTTCTTATTATGTTTGTTCGCTATTGGTTCAATTTTATTATTTCCTGCTGCTATTTACGAAATGAACTATGTGCAACCAGTCATATTTAATAGCCATTTATTATGGATTGTATTATATATAGGAATTGGCAATTCTACTATCTCCTATTTAATTTGGAATAATGCTATTCAAAAAATTGGCGCTGGCAAAGCAGCATTATTTGGTACATTGATCCCATTATTAAGTTCATTAGAAGCCGTGTTTTTCTTAGATGAAAAATTCTCAAGTACTCAAATGGTGAGTGGTTTAATTATTGTAACGGGTATCATAGTAAATACCTGGCCAAGTCCAGTGAAAAAAATTACAGCAGCATAATAACTTTTAAGAATGAGTTCAACATTGATATTACTTTGTTTAATTGCTTTCTTAGCCGGCTTTGTGGATGCCATTGTTGGAGGAGGCGGATTAATTCAAACTCCAGCTGGTTTAATCTTATTCCCCAATGAACCAATTGCACGTGTTATAGGATCCTTAAAAATTCCTTCTTTTACGGGTACCTTATTTGCAGCTAGGCAATATTTGAAAAAAGTACAAATCCCATTTGCAAGACTGATGCTGTTTACAAGTATCGCATTTAGTTCCGCTTTTATTGGATCATACTGCTTAACACAAGTAAGTAATAAGTTCATGAAGCCCGTTATTTTTATAGTGCTAGTGCTTATTGCCATTTATACCTACACTAAAAAAGACTTAGGGCTGGATGCTAAAAAAGCGAATACCTTTTTCCCTTGGTATAAAGGCGCTTTAATTTGTTTATTAATTGGATTCTATGATGGCTTTATTGGGCCAGGTGCTGGTAGTTTATTGGTACTGGCTTTTATTAGTATGTTAGGATTTGATTTTCTACAAGCCAATGCACATGCCAAAGTGGTCAACTTAGCTACCAATTTAGGTTCTATAGTTTTATTTATGATTAAGGGCTCTATTATGTGGAGTGTGGCTTTACCCATGGCCATTTGCAATGCACTGGGAGGCTTTTTAGGGTCTAAAATGGCTATTAAAAGGGGAAATCAATTTATACGTACTATATTCCTAATTGTCATTATTGCAACATTATGCAGATTGGGATATGACGTATTTTTGCATTAATTTTATATCCATGCAATTAAGCTTCGAACAACAAAAAAATATTAAAGCGTCGGTGTACACCACAATAATATGTGTTGCACTGTATTTATTATTTTTCCTGTTGCAATGGAAACAAGCGGCTCCAATTGTTACTCCTCCAGAACCACAGTTCTTGGAAGTGAATTTAGGAAATTCAGAAACGGGATCAGGTGACATTCCTCCAATGAGCAAAGAAGCACCAGCTCCTAAAACAGGTGCCTCTAAATTTGCAAAAGCTACTGCTATTAATAAGTCAGTGAAAATTAATGCTAATTCAAACGACCCTAACGACGAAGCTATAAAATCCGACAACGCTAAGACTAATATAAAGAATCCACCACTACCCGCTAATTCTAAACCTAAAGCAATTATGGGTAAATATGCTGGTGGTAATGGCAAAGGCGGTAACAATCAAGACAGTTATAATAATGTAAAAGATCAAGGTATTGCTGGCGGAAAAGGTGACCAAGGGGTTGCGAATGGCAGTATCAATGGCAATGTATATACTGGAAAAGGTGGCCCATTTGTTACTAAAGGTGATAGACATGTTACCAAAGTATATGCCTTTAATGGCGATGTGGAAGCTGCTACTATTTATGCAGAAATTGAAGTGAGCCCTTCTGGCACTGGACGATTTATTCAAATCGTTAAAGGGTCTTCTTCTAATGACGCTAAATATAAAAAAGCAATTACTGAATACCTTACTAAAATTGGATTTAATCCCTCAGATCATAGTTCTACTGTAACAGTAAAATTCAAATTTGAAGTGCAATAATTGTTGTAATTAATTCTAATTAATTTTATCTTCTTTTTTATGTCCTACAAAGACACTTTAGACTATTTATATACCAGACTTCCTATGTTTAGTCGTATTGGTGCTGCGGCAATAAAAAAAGATTTACATAATACCATTGCCATTTGTGATTTTTTAGGCAACCCACAACATAAATTTAAAACCATTCACGTTGCAGGCACTAATGGCAAAGGTTCTACAAGCCATATGCTTGCTTCCATATTTCAAGAAGCAGGATATAAAACTGGATTGTATACCTCTCCTCATTTATATGATTTTAGAGAACGTATTAAGATAAATGGCGAAATGTGTACCCAGGATTTTGTGGTTTCTTTTACTAATAAAATGAAAGGATTTATTGAGGAAGTGGAACCTTCTTTTTTTGAAATAACTGTTGGTATGGCTTTTGAATATTTTGCAGAACAAAAAGTTGACATTGCTATTATTGAAACAGGATTAGGTGGACGACTAGATAGTACTAATATCATAAATCCCGAATTAAGTATCATTACGAATATAGGTTGGGATCATATGGCTTTATTAGGCAATAGCTTGGAGGAAATTGCAGCCGAAAAAGCGGGTATTATAAAAGCAGGCATTCCTATAGTTATTAATGAAGCTATTCCAGAATCAAAAACTATTTTCATTGCAACAGCAAATAAACTAAACGCTCCTATCTATTTTGCAGAAGACTTTTTAGAATTAAAAGCATTTCAAAATAATTGGCAAACTGCTTTATTTGAATTTCAACAGCCCTTGATACATTTATTGGATGCTCCACTTTTTTCAAAATTATTTACGGTGGAATGCGACTTGCCAGGTAAGTATCAATACAAGAATTTAAAAGGAGTCTTAGTGGCAGTTCAATTATTAGCAGGCATGGGCTGGAAATTAAAATCGTCTAAAATTTTAAAAGCCCTTTTAAATATTAAACAAAAAACGGGGCTCATGGGACGTTGGGAATGCATCTCTCAAAACCCAAGAATCGTTTTAGATGTGGCGCATAATGAACATGGTATTCATGCATTATTGGAACAGTTGGAGACCATTAGTTATCAAACACTACATATTGTTACAGGAATGGTTAAGGATAAGGATATTGATGCTGTATTAAAACTATTGCCAACCAATGCTAAATATTATTATACCCAATCACATATTCCAAGGGCTTTAGCGGCAAATGAGCTTGCAGTAAAAGGAAATGCACTAGGATTAAAAGGCGACTATTATGAGCACGTAAATTTTGCATTAGACGTCGCCAAAAAAAATGCCAACCAACAAGATTTAATTCTTGTGATTGGCAGTGTATTTTTAGTTGCTGAAGTGGATCGCAATAATTAAGAATTAAGAAATTAGCTTAACTATTTTTCATCCCCTACCAACCCTTCTGATCTCTTAATGTTGTAATGTGAGCAACATGATGCTTACCATGCCAAGCGTATACTGCAAACAAATCCCATAAACTCACTTCTGCATTTCTACCTGGGTGAAATATTTTTCTCTGCCATTGTTCCTCTGTTAAACTATCTAATAAATTAGCCCAACGCTCATGTAATGCGTGTAATAAAGTCATTGAATAATTAATAGGTGTATCCAATGCGTCTGCCATTGAAACCCAAGCATTTTCATTATAAGCTTTAATAGTAGGCACTTCTTCGGTTAACCCTAATTTGAATCTAGCAAATGCATTCATATGACTGTCTGCAATATGATGCACTAATTGCTGGATCATCCAACCACCTTCTCTGTAGGGCGTATCTAGTTGTGCTTTATCTAAATTTTGCACTGCCATTTCTACATCCTTAGGTAAATGACGTAAATCACTTATCCATTTTGCTTTTTGCTCGGGAGAAAATGGAGCTGTCTCAAATTTTCCAATTGGGTACTTTGGGTCTTGCATATATGAAATTTATTTTTTTTGATTAATCTTCTCTCAACGCTCTTCCAGTTCTTGCTATAAACACGTCTTCTAAATTGGCTTTTTTTACTTCTTTTACTTTTTCGAAACCAGTAGCCACCAACTCATCAATTAATTCATTAGGTGTATTGATAGCTATAATTTTCCCACTATCAATAATGGCTACTCTATCACATAGTATTTCCGCCTCGTCCATATAATGTGTAGTTATAATAACAGTTGTTCCATTATCTCTAATTTCTTTAATTAAATCCCACAAGTTTCGTCTTGCCTGAGGGTCTAAGCCAGTAGTAGGTTCATCAAGAAAAATAATTTTAGGTTTATTTATTAAGGTTGTAGCAATAGAGAATCTTTGCTTTTGTCCACCACTTAATTCCTTGAATTTTGCTTTTGCTTTGTCAACTAAATTTACTTTTTCTAATAATGCAATAGGATCAATGTCCGTTTGGTATAACCCTACAAATAAGTGAATCAATTCTGTTAAATTCAGATTTGGATAAAATCCAGCTGTTTGTAATTGTACCCCTATGATTTTTTTAATCGCTTCAGGTGACTTATCTAAATCCAATCCATTTACTAATACAGTACCACTAGTCTTTTCTCTTAGGGTTTCTATAATTTCAAGCGTAGTTGACTTACCTGCGCCATTGGGTCCAAGCAATCCGAAAATTTCTCCATCCTGCACTTCAAAACTAATCCCCTTTACTGCTTGAAATTCTCCATAGTTTTTTACTAGATTTTGAACTGATATGATGGGTGCTTTTGACATTAGAATGGAATTATAGTAAACAAATTTAACTGTTTTTCACCTTATCTTTGTTCAAATTAATGGCGCATATGAAAGTAGGCATTTTAGGAGGTGGACAATTGGGCAGAATGTTATTACAAGCAGCTGCCAACTATGATATTACTACTTATGTGCTTGAGAAAGATCCCCAATGTCCCGCAGCTCATCTTTGCCACCATTTTACCATGGGGGATATTTTAGACTATGATGCGGTTTATAATTTTGGGAAACAACTAGACGCTTTAACCATCGAAATTGAAGCCGTGAATGTGGAAGCATTGGAGCAATTAGAAAAAGAAGGCGTAAAAGTTTACCCTACTCCTGCTGCTATTAAAACCATCAAGAATAAAATTTTACAAAAACAGTTCTATTCCGACCAGGAAATTCCAACTTCACCTTATCATATTACACAACACAGGTCTGACTTATTGCAACATATTGACTTTTTGCCGGCAGTGCATAAACTAGCAGAAGGTGGCTATGATGGAAAAGGGGTTCAAGTAATTAATAATGAATCTGAAATTGAATTAGGATTTAACGCACCTTCCATACTAGAAAAGAAGGTAAAGATTGCTAAAGAGATTGCATTAATAGTGGCCATGGATGCGCAAGGAAAAACAATTATTTATCCTGCTGCAGAAATGATTTTTGATTCCGTATATAATTTATTAGACTACCAATTAAGCCCTGCTAAATTAGAAGAACGCATATTATGGAAAGCGCAAGCAATGGCTCGTAAAGTAGTGACTGGTTTAAAAAGCCCTGGTTTATTCGCCATTGAATTATTTATTGATACCAATGGGGATGTATGGGTAAACGAAACTGCACCTCGTGTGCATAATAGTGGGCACCATACTATTGAAGCGAATTACAGTAGTCAATACGATACCCTTTTACGTATTTTATTAAATTATCCTTTAGGTAATGCGAACGAAATTTTACCTTCTGCTATTGTAAATATTATTGGTGCAGACGGATTCACAGGTGAGGTATATTATGAAGGACTTGACGATGTTTTAAAAATGGATAATGTATTTGTTCACTTGTATGGCAAGCTACAAACCAAGCCTGGCAGGAAAATGGGCCATGTGACTATTATTAGCAGCGACTATCAGGATTTAACCCATAAGGCTAATAAAATTAAACATACGTTGAAAGCTATAACTAAGTAATTATTTAGCTATTAAAATAACTGTAATTTTTTATTTTGTTGAATCCGCTTTAAACACAGGCTTACTTAGCTTTTTCTTTTGTTGCAAACTCTTGGTATACCCTATTCCAATGATGCTTTTAACTTGTAATCCTGGTGATTTTTTAAGTGGCCCAAAAATGCGGATTTTGTCATCATAAATTAAATCTAAACTATAGGTCGCTGAAAAATTCTTTAGAATTTTAAAAGTGAACATATTAGTCATGTACAGATTAATATTTTCAGGTTTCTCATAGTAATTAGAAAACAAATCAGCACGACCTTTATAAATTACATTTGGGGCTATTGTATTGTTGTAGTTCACCGTTATAAATAAACCAGTTTCTCTTTTAACGTGTTGGCCAGAATCCAATCCATACTTACCCAATGCAGACAACTTATTGTTCAATAATAAAGTGGTTCTTGACGTTATTGGAGAAAAGAAAATAGACAATTTATTGTCTGGTTTGTAATCCAAACCGGCAGATAAAATAATATACGCTGGAGATAAGAAAGAGGAAGTAAAAACTGGAGTGCCCCCAAAACTATATCCATCAAAAAATTGAGAACGAAAATTGAATAAACCAGACAAGTACCAAACTCCCGTTGTATCTATCTTATATCCATATTTACTTAAGAAGTCTGCACGATCATCGTTTTTACGTCCACCCAAACTAGTGGATTGTACAAACCCTAAATTCACATCAATATTATTGTCCCAACTTTGTCGTTCTTTTCTATAAAATTTAAAATAATTGAAATAGCTATTTAAAGCTAAGTTGAAATTATCACCTCCCGCGGCCCAATTACTCAAGGAACTTTGTGATAAATTAAAATTATACATTCCACCCTGCTTCCAGTTCCAAACTGAAGTATCTGCTTCCTGCTTAATGCTTCTAGAAGTCTCTGATCTTAGTTTCGCCACTACTACATCCTGCGCAAATGACAAATTCACCATTAAAACCAATAGAATAAACAGAAGACTTTTTCGCATGCGCCAAATTTTTACGAAGATAATAACTGTAATCTAAATGATTGATTTATAATAACATATAGTAATTAATTTAATATCTCTACAATTATTTCAATCCTTTCATTATCAAATAATTAGACTAATAAAGCTGACAAGTTGACATATTCTAATTTTTTAAGTAAATTTGCAGTTCAAACAAAACTGAATGGAATTATATTCGACCGATACAAAAGCGCATGACGAATCTAGGCAAGGAGAAGCTTTTGAATCAATCCCAATGGAACGACATTTTGATAAGTTTTTTTACGTGGAATCATATGGTTGTGCAATGAACTTTGCAGACAGTGAAGTAGTTGCTTCTATTTTAGAAAATAACGGTTACGGAAGTACTCGCAATGTGGAATTAGCCGATTTGATATTAGTTAATACTTGTTCTGTTCGTGAAAAAGCAGAACAAACTGTTCGTAAACGTTTAACTGAATTTAGAAAACTTAAAGAAGCCAAACCAGGTACTTTAGTTGGAATTTTAGGCTGTATGGCAGAACGTTTAAAATCTCAATTATTAGAAGAAGAAAAATTAGTAGATATAGTGGTTGGGCCTGACGCGTATCGTACCCTACCCGATTTAATTGCGGAAGCAGGTACTGGACAAAAAGCAGTGAATGTAATATTAAGTAGAGAGGAAACCTATGGTGACATTGCACCAGTAAGACTTGACAGTAATGGCATTAGTGGCTTTGTTTCCATTATGCGTGGTTGTAATAATATGTGTAGTTTTTGTGTTGTTCCTTTTACAAGGGGACGTGAGCGTAGTCGTGATGCCTTTAGTATTGTTGCAGAAAGTAGAGACTTGTTTGAAAAAGGATTTAAAGAGATCACTTTATTAGGACAAAATGTAGATAGCTATTATTGGAATAACCCGGAAACTAATGTGTCTGTAACTTTTGCACAACTACTAGAAAGTGTAGCATTAATAAGCCCGAATTTTAGAGTTCGTTTTAGCACGTCTCATCCTAAAGATATTACAGACGAGGTTTTACATATCATGGCCAAGTACGCTAATATTTGCAAGCATATACACTTGCCTGTACAAAGCGGTAGCAGTAGAATGTTGCAATTAATGAATCGTACTTATACAAGAGAATGGTATTTAGCAAAAGTGGCACGTATTAGGGAAATCCTTCCTGACTGTAGTATCACTGCAGATATTATTGCAGGTTTTTGTACTGAAACTGAAGAAGATCATCAAGAAACAATTAGCTTAATGCAAGTTGCTCAATATGATTTAAGCTATATGTATTTTTATTCTGAACGCCCAGGCACACTAGCCGCAAAGCGTTACCAGGACGATATTCCAGAACTTACTAAAAAAAGGAGATTGCAAGAAATTGTAGACGCTCAATGGATATTGTCAAACGAAAGTAATAAAAGAGATGTAGGCAAAACCTTTGAAGTTTTAATTGAAGGCAATAGTAAAAAAAATGCTGACGAATGGATGGGTAGAACAAGTCAAAGTAAAGTAGTTGTTTTTCCTAAAGGCAATCACGAATTGAAGAAAGGCGATTATGTTCATGTGACAGTTTCTAATTTCACTAAAGGCACTTTACTAGGTGCATTAAAAAATAATTAAGATGGATTTACAATCATTAAAAAACAGGTTTAGTATTATAGGCAATACGCCTTCCCTAAACCATGCTTTAAATACTGCAGAACAAGTTGCGGCAACAGACTTGACTGTATTAATTGTAGGAGAAAGTGGAGTTGGAAAGGAAGTGTTTTCTCAAATTATTCATAGTTTGTCTGCACGTAAACACAATCCATTTATTGCAGTGAACTGTGGTGCTATTCCAGAAGGCACTATTGACTCTGAATTATTTGGCCACGAAAAAGGATCTTTCACAGGAGCAGTAGATAGTCGTAAAGGTTATTTTGAAACGGTAAGTGGTGGTACCATTTTCTTAGATGAAATTGGAGAATTGCCATTAGGTACGCAAGCTAGATTACTTCGTGTTTTAGAAACAGGGGAATTTATTCGTGTAGGTTCTTCCAAAGTTCAAAAATCTGACGTTCGTGTAATTGCAGCAACCAACCGTGAATTATTAGAGTTCACTCAAAAAGGAAGATTCAGAGAGGATTTATATTATCGTTTAAATACAGTGCCAATTAGAGTTCCAAGTTTAAGAGATCGCAAAGAGGACATTCCTTTATTATTTAGAAAATTTGTAGTTGACTTTGCAGAAAAATATAAAACTAAACCTATCTACTTAGACGAGACTGCTAGAGAACTATTGACAAAATATTCTTGGCCGGGCAACGTTCGCGAATTAAAAAATATTGCTGAACAAATTTCTGTTTTAAGCAAGACAGATCATATTACTGAATTAGAATTAGCCGGTTTCTTACCACAGCAACAAGCAAATAAAATGCCAATGCTTACTGGCAATACTCCAGTTGGTGAATTTGCCAATGAAAGAGAAATACTATACAAGTTATTCTTTGATATGAAGAAGGATGTGAATGAATTAAAAAAAATGTTCTTGGAAATTTTGCAGAATCCTTCTATTTCAGGACAAACTACAAGCTTTTCAAGAGAGGCTTTAATGAACGAATTGAAAGAAGATTTATTACCTACCACTGGTCATTCAAATATCCCTGTAAGTAATAACCCTGCTCCTACCGTTCAACTTCCGCATCAACAACCTGTCATTATTGACAATGAAATGCAAGGTCATTATGAAGTAGAGGAATCTTTAAACATTATGGATAAGGAAAAAGAACTAATTTTAAAGGCCTTGAAAAAACACAGAGGTCGTCGTAAAGACGCTTCCACCGATTTAGGAATAAGTGAAAGAACTTTATACCGAAAAATTAAAGAATACGACATTGAAGAATAATAAACCATACCAATTTTCGTCCACTTTATTTACTTCAAATACTATTTTGAAAGTATTTGCTGTGGTTCTTGTTTCCACCCTATCAAGTTGTGGTGTTTATAGTTTTAAGGATGCGGTGATTCCTGAGAATGTAAAAACTATCAAGATTGGTTTTATTGAAAACAAAGCTAGATATGTAAACCCTCAGTTAGCTCCACTTTTAACGGACAAATTGCAACAAAAAATTATTAGTCAAACTAAATTAATTAGAACTAATAACGACGACGCGCATTATCAAATTTATGCAACTATCACAACTTACGACCCCTCTCAAACAGTAGGTGTAAGTGCTCAACAAGCTAGCACGAATAGATTAACAGTAACTGTGCATGTATTACTAAAAAAGACCTTAGACAATAAAGAACAAGAATTTGATGTTTCCCGAAATTTCGACTTCTCTGCTAACCTGACTTTAAATCAAGCAGAAAGTCAAATGATGGACGATATTGTGCGTAATATCACTGACGATATATTCAATCAAATTTTCTCAAACTGGTAAGCAAATGACCCCTGTAGCAATACAAATATTATTAAAGCAATGGACTGGTGCTGACAATTTTGAAGCAGTTGAAGCATCCACTTTAGAACAATACTTATTGGAATATCCTTTTAGTCCAAGTTTACAATTACTATTGACTAAAAAGTACCAATTGGAAGCTGCGGCGCCCTATGCTGCTCAATTAAAGAAAACCAATGCATTCTTTCCTTCCGCCCTACAATTACACCAGTGGATTCAGGAATCGGACGAATTTGAAATAAATCCTGCTTCACAGAAGCTAACTTCTATCATTTCTGAGCAATTGGCACAATTCCAAGAGCCCTTAAAGGAAGAAAAGCTAGTATTTGAGCAAGAGGTCCAACCAACCCTTCAAAAGGACTATTTTGGCGCCCAGGGCATTGAAATTGACCTTTCAACAGTACCACAGGACAAATTTACCCAGCAGCTGAAAAGTTTCACTGCTTGGCTTAAAGTATTAAAACAAACAGACGATGGGCATAATGCACCTGAAATAGCGGTAGAACAAGAGAAAGTAATAGCTGAAATAGCAGAAAAAGCGAACAAAGCAGAAGATATTATTACCGAGTCTATGGCTGAAATATGGGTAAAACAAGGCAATAAACGTAAGGCAATAGACACTTTTTCAAAATTAAGTTTTATTTTTCCTGAAAAATCCGTTTATTTTGCGTCTCGAATCGAACAATTAAAACAAAAGAAATAATGATCACTCTATTTATCATATTAATTATTGCAGCTTGTATTGGCTTAGGATTTATGGTTTTAATCCAGAACCCAAAAGGTGGTGGTTTAAACGCCAATGTAGGTGGTTTAACAAACAATTTCATGGGTGTTAAGCAAACTACTGATGTACTTGAAAAAGGTACTTGGATCTTTGCTGCTGTGATTGCAGTATTAGCAATGACTTCTACAGTGTTTTTAAGATCTGGAACAACTGATTCTAGTAAGGGTTACTTAAATAAAGTAAACACTTCAGTTACTGCTCCTGCAACACCAGCAGCTGCACCAGCTACTGTGCCTGTAGATTCTTCTAAAAAATAATATCTATACCCTAGTTTAACCTGGGGTGTATATTTAAATATTTGAAACTAATTTGTCCCCACCATTTACATGGCGGGGATTTTTATTGTAATTTCAAATAGAATAAGAATTTAATGATTATGTATTTTAGTCCCTAACAAAAAGCTAGGATCCATATTAACTGGAAATATAAAAAATGCTATGAAGAAATTAATTTACATTTTAGGCTTAATGGTATTATTATATGTTGCATATAATGTATTTGTTAAGACCACCCATTTCACAGAGGATAAAAAATTCTTTACCTATAACAAAGGCACAATGAGT
>CANCAY010000043.1 GCA_947374225.1 Chitinophagaceae bacterium
ATTTCTAATATTCCTTGTTTATTCGGTTTTTAAAATTTTACAATCGGACTATACTAATTTTTTCCTTTCTATTCCTAGAAAATATAGGCATATCATTAAATTTATTTCAATAATGTCAGTTTATATTATCGGGTTTATTCAAATAAAAAAAACAAATACAAGCTGGGTTCTTTTTATTTGGCATATAGTATATCTCAGTTCGATTATATTTTTATTGACACTTGGTATGTATGACTGGTTTTTTTATAATTTATCAATACACATGAAGATTTTATCAAAGTCTTTACAGGAATTCTTAATTACCCCACTGATTTATCTGGCAATTCCCGTATTGCTTTCAAAGCCAAAAGAGAATTAATTCATACTATTTTGAATTTTCCCTAATTTACATCCATGAAAAGTTTACTCATTCTTCTTGCTTTTTTATCAATCTTCAATTCTGCTAACTCGCAGACCGAAAAAGACAACTATAAAGAGGTTTCATTCAAATTCGTATCCTTCTTTAATGCAACTAAAAATGACAGTATTGTAGCTATGTTTTCACCTGAAATGAAGGCCGCACTACCCATTGAAAAGTTCACACAAGTAAGTGCAGGTTTGAAAATGCAGTTAGGGTCAATTAAGAAAATCAGATACGTTAGAGTCCAAAATGCAACTGCACTATATGAAACGACATTTGACAGTGCCGTTCTTGCAATGACAATAAATTTAAATAGTAAAAATGAAATTGGAGGCTTGTTGTTTAAGCCCTACACGGAGTCTAAACCTATTGAAAGAAATACAACTAAAATGAAATTGCCTTTTAAAGGCGATTGGACAGTGACCTGGGGTGGTGACACAAAGGAACAAAATTATCATGTAGAAAGCGTAGCACAAAAAAATGCATTTGATATATTAATTTATGATCAGCATGGCTCAACCCATAAAGGTACAGGGCAAGTGAATGAGGACTATTATGCGTTTGGCAAGGAACTATATGCTCCATGTGATGGGGAAGTGGTTTTGGTGGTAGATGGTGTAAAGGACAATGTACCTGGCACTTTAAATCCTATTTACATTCCTGGTAATACTGTAATTATAAAAGCTGCCAATGGAGAATTTGTATTCTTCGCTCATTTCAAACAACATTCCATTGTAGTAAAGCAAGGGCAAAAAGTAAATACAGGTGGATTATTAGGTTTGTGTGGAAATTCTGGAAACTCTTCTGAACCACATTTGCACTTTCATCTTCAGAATGTGGAGGACATGACAATTGCAGTAGGAGCCAAATGCTTTTTTGATCAACTTAAAGTAAATGGCACTTTAAAAACAGATTACTCTCCAGTTAAAGGGGATAAAATTGAAAGCTTAAAATAAGTCACTAAAAATTTGTCACCCACTACCGATCCTTGCACTTTTGCTTTTTTGATTGCATTACAAAAACCTGCGGTATCATGTGCGTCACCATGATCATCAATGCCAGTTCCATCAACAAAATAGTTCTTGCCTTTAAACTTAATAGCTAAATGGCATCCTTTGCCGCCCATTTTGTACATACAATTTCCGCAGGTAGCCTCTACTTCATAGACGGGCTTTTTAGGATTATAAACTAATTTTTTATTTGAACTGTCTTGTGCATTTGCTATTGAAAATAAAACCATCACTAATAAACTAAATAATAATTTCTTCATAATTGTCTATTTTAATACGCTTGTTTTTTACCTAGCTTCAAAAATATGCTTTTTGCCTACATTGACCATAAATACGACTTAAAAACTAGATAATTAGTACATTATATAAAACACTTATTTAAATTTAGAAATAGTATTTTCGTGCATAAATCAAGCATACATGACAAGTAAAAACCGCATTCTAATAATTTTCATTTTAGGATTACTTTCTGCCCTAGGGCCATTTTCAATAGACATGTATTTGCCTGGTTTCCCTTCTATAGCTGCAGACTTAAATAGTTCAGTAGACAAAGTAGCGTATTCTTTATCTAGTTTCTTTATTGGTATCTGTACCGGCCAGTTAATATGTGGCCCTTTATTAGACAGATTTGGAAGAAAAAAACCTCTGTACTTCGGTCTAGTAATTTATATTCTTGCTTCATTAGGTTGTTCAATGTCTAATTCGGTTGAAACATTAATTCTACTACGTTTTGTTCAAGCTTTAGGTGGCTGTGTTGCCATGATTGCACCTAGTGCGATTGTGCGTGATTTATTTCCATTGAATGAAATTGCAAAAGTATTTTCACTATTAATTTTAATTCTAGGGGTGTCACCCATTTTAGCACCAACAGTAGGTAGTTATTTAATAACAGCATTTGGATGGAATGTGGTATTTGTTTTATTGGGAATTATTGCATTGTTTTTATTATTAGCAGTTGTGTTTTTCTTACCCGAAACAAAACAGCCAGACACCGGTATATCATTAAAGCCGCTTAAAATTTTAAGTGGTTATGGTGCTGTAATTAAAAATCCACAATTCTTTACTTATGCTTTTGGTGGAGCTATTGCCGCTGCTGGATTATTTGCTTATTTGGCAGGTTCGCCAATTGTATTTATGCAAATTTATAAAATGACAGAACAGCAATATGGTTGGATATTTGGATTGGTGGCTGCCGGATTAATTACTAGTAGTCAGTTTAATAATGTTTTGCTAAAAAAATATGACAGTGCTAGCATAATGAAAGTGGTATTGACAATTCAATCCATATTAGGCATCCTTTTATTTTTAGGATGTTTTTTTGATATTCTAAACTTGTATTCAACTATTGCATTGATGTTTTTATTTCTAAGTTGTCAGGGATTTACTTTTCCAAATTCGGCTGCTTTGTCATTAGCACCATTTGATAAAGAAGCAGGTAGTGCTGCCGCTTTAATGGGGGCATTACAAATGGGCTTTGGTGCTTTAATTACTGCTTTGATTGGTATTACTAATAATGGAACTACCTTGCCACTAGCAGGAGTCATGGCAGCCTGTGCAATCTCAGGATTGTTAATTGTTAGTTTAGGAGGAAAACGTATTGAATTTAAAGCTAAATTAGAAGACGTGGAAGAGCAAGCTTTTGAACAAATAGAAAGATACTAATTCTTATAAAAATAATAAAATGAAAAGAAAGGCCTTTATAAAAAATTCAGCATTAACCGCATTGGGTATGACTGCTTTCGGAATAAAAAGTTCTTTTAGTAATAGCATGGCAAGTGCTGATACTTTAAAAGTGAATGAGCAAAGAATTTCAAATCGCATATTTGAGTTAGCAAAATTCGGATTAGACGATAAGGGACGTGGCTATAGAGTTGCATATACAAAAGGAGATATAGATGGAAGAGTATGGTTTATGGATCTGATGAAAAAAGCAGGGCTGAATCCGACCATTGATGCAGCTGGAAATATTATTGGTAAACGCAAGGGAAAGAATGCTTCTTTAAAGCCAATCGCTTTTGGTTCCCATATTGACATGGTACCAGACGGAGGGAATTATGATGGTCCAGTAGGGTCTTTAGGCGCCTTAGAAATAATAGAAGTATTAAATGAGCATAATATTATTACAGAACACCCACTAGAAGTAATTATTTTTTCAAATGAAGAAGGGGGCACTATTGGAAGTATTGGGATGGTTGGAAGACTAACGCCACAGGGGCTTCAACAAAAAAGTCAAAGTGGATTAACTATGGCGGAAGGTATCAAAGCTATTGGAGGAAATCCAGACAATATTGAATCTTGTGTTCGACATAAAGGAGATATGCATGCATGGTTGGAATTGCATATTGAACAAGGAGGAATTTTAGAAAGAGAAGGCCTAAAGATAGGCGTGGTGGAAGGGATTGTGGGACTTAGACATTGGATAGTTACATTGGAAGGCTTTGCGAATCACGCGGGCACAACTCCAATGAATATGAGACAGGATGCCTTGTTAGCAGCATCTAAATTTATCATCGCGGTAAATGAAGTGGTGAATAGTGTGGAAGGGAATCATGTAGGTACTGTAGGAAAAATTTCTGCACAACCTGGCGCGTACAATGTAATTCCAGGCAAGGTGGTTTTGGGGTTGGAGATTCGTGATTTGTCGGATGACAAGATAGACATGCTATTCGCTCAAATGGAAAAACGTGCAGCAACAATTGCAAATGAGTCTAAAGTAAAAATCAATTTTGAATTACAACCTAATGCTTCCATACCAGCATTAACCAATAAAGCGTTACAACAAACTATCAATAATGCTTCTAAGGAATTGGGTTTAACCACCAAGTTTATGCAAAGTGGTGCAGGGCATGATTCTCAAGAAATTGCGGTGATTGCACCATCTGCTATGATTTTTATTCCAAGTATTGGTGGTATAAGTCATTCGCCTAAAGAGTTCTCAACCACATTGGATATTGCTAATGGAGCGAATGTACTTTTAAAAACAATCTTAGCTATTGACAAAGGTATTGCAGGTCTATAATTAAAATCATAGACAGTATCAGTCTAATTCTTATTAAACTTAAATTCCTTTGGAGTAACACCTACTTTTTGTTTAAACAGTCTGGTAAAGTGTTGTGGGTATTTGAAGCCTAGCTCAAAAGCAATTTCATTAATAGATTTGTCGCTCTCGAATAATTTTCCTTTAGCAAACTCAATAGTTTTGTTTTGTAAATATTCCTTGGCAGACTGGCCGGTTTCTCTTTTTATTAAATCACCAAAATAATTGGCAGACAAATGAAGTTCATTTGCAAAATGCGCAACCGACGGAAGTCCAATAGTTTGAGGGTGCGCTGATGTAAAATAATTATTCAATAATGTTTCAAATTGCGCTAAGATGCCTTTGTTTACGTTGTCTCTCGTAATAAATTGTCTATCATAAAAACGTTGACAATAATCTAAAAACAATTCAATATTTGACGCAATTAATTTTTTACTATGCTTGTCGATAGGTTGTCTTAATTCAAATTCAATTTTTGCAAATGAATCTAATATCATTTTTCTCTCATCATCAGATAAATGAAGCGCTTCATTAGTTTCGTAGTCAAAGAATTTATAATTACTTATGTTTTTCCCAAGTGCGGTGCCTAATAAAAAATCTGAATGAAATATAAGGCCATATCCTTTGGGTTGAATTGGTTCACTAGGCCTTTCAATAACTGCAACCTGCCCAGGCGCAAAAAAAGCCATTGTGCCAGCTTGGTAATCATAGTAATGTCTACCATAACGCATGTCGCCACATTTCACGTCTTTTAAGTAAATGCAATACATGCCATATTGAAATTTTATCGAATCTACATCACCCCATTCTATCATTTCAGCTTTTGAAAAATCAATTACAGTAACCAAAGGATGTAAGGTTTTGTGATTATTATCTGTATTGTATTGACTTATATTATTGATAGAATATATATTTTCCATATTGGACTAGTTTGAATACAAAATTAAGAGATCTAACATTAAGCTAAACCCCATTGCCAACAATTCAGTAAAAATGGTAGAAATCTCAGTAATTTATATACGCTATTGATTCCAATTTATTTTGAACTTTACATTCATATAGGTTGACCCTATTTAATATAAAATGGAATATTAATTAGTTATGGAAAAAGTAGAGCTAAATAATGGGGTAGAAATGCCAATTTTAGGGTACGGTGTTTTTCAAATACCAGATATTAAGGAGTGTAAAAAAAGTGTATTAGAGGCTATTGAAACTGGCTATCGTTTAATTGATACAGCAGCTTCTTATATGAACGAAGAAGCTGTGGGGAATGCAATAAAAAAATGTAATGTACCACGTGAGGAATTATTTATTACTACTAAACTTTGGATACAATCAAATGGCTATGAAAGTACAAAGAAAGCATTTGAGCGATCTCTTAAAAAGTTGCAATTAGACTATCTAGATTTATATTTAATGCATCAGCCATATGGGGATGTGTTTGGTGAATGGAGAGCGATGGAGGAATTATACAAAGAAGGTAAGGTTCGTGCGATTGGCGTTTGCAATTTTCATCCAGACCGATTAATGGATTTAATGGTACATAATGATGTAATACCTGCTATTAATCAAATAGAAACGCATCCTTTTTACCAGCAGCATGAAACGCAACAATTTTTAATTGATAACAAAGTGCAAATGCAATCCTGGGCTCCATTTGCTGAGGGTAAACATAATTTGTTCGAAAACGAAATATTAGGATTAGTTGCAAAAAATCACAACAAGTCTATCGCACAAGTAGCTTTGAGATGGCAAATACAAAGAGGCATTATTGTCATTCCTAAATCGGTGCGCAAAGAAAGAATGGCTGAAAATTTTAACATTTTTGACTTTATATTAAGTGCTGAAGAAATGGAAGCCATTAAACCGTTAGACCAAAAAGTTAGTAGCTTTTTTGATCATCGGGACCCTGCGATGGTAAAATGGTTGGGGGAAAGAAAATTAAATAGTTGATCATACCAGTTCTTTTTAAGATAATAAAAATTAAAAAATCAAAAACATGAAAACCAAAATTCTAGGTCTTTTTTTATTCGTAATGACAATACAATTGACTTACGCACAAGAAAAAACAACGACAGTCCCTTCTAAAGCAGAGCAAGAAATCATGCAACTATCTAATAAAAAATGGCAATGGATGTCAGATAAAAATGTGGATTCTTTAGGGGTATTGTTTGACACAAAATGTGAGTTTGTACATATGGGTGGAACCTGGGGCAAAGACAGAGAAATTGATATTATTAAAGGGGGATTTATCTGGTATAAGAAAGCCGAAGTCTATTCTACAGCAGTTAAGTTCTTTGGTAATACAGCTATCTTATTGAGTGACATTGATTTAGTAGCGGTTGTAGGGGGAAATGACGCTATCAATCCTTTCATGGTCACAGAAGTTTTTATCAAAGAAAATGGCCAATGGAAATTAGGACAACTTACATTCTCTCATTTGGCGAGACCGCTTAAGTTAAATAACCCAAAATAGAAGTATTTATAGTGAAATGGGCTAATTGTTAAACAGTTTGATCCTTTCATCAAATTGTTTGAATTGTGTAAAGTTTTTGCCTAAAAAAGACCTTAACTTAGAGGTCGGTTGAATTTGCTTAACGATGTTTAAAAATAGTTAACTATGTCAAAGATGAATCTTAAAGTAAACGGAAAACAATATGAGGTAGACGTTGATCCAAGTACTCCGGTATTATGGGTATTACGTGATCACCTTAATTTAATTGGTACCAAATTTGGTTGTGGGGTAGGTTCTTGTGGAGCTTGCACCATTCATTTAAATGGGCGTGCTTTAAAATCATGTCAATTACCTGTATCTGCGGTTGGCACTCAGGAAATTACTACTATCGAAGGTATAGTTACTCAATTGGAAGAAATTCACCCTGTACAAAAAGCATGGTTGGAATTAGATGTTGCGCAATGTGGATACTGTCAAACAGGACAAATTATGGCAGCCGTTTCTTTATTAAAAACAAAGCCTATTCCAACAGACGATGAAATCGATTCGGCAATGAGTGGAAATATATGTCGTTGTGGAACTTATCTAAGAATTAAAGCAGCTATTCATCAAGCAGCAAAATCATCAAAATAAAACTTTTAAGAAAATGGAAAAGTCACAAAATAATCAAAGCAGACGTTCATTCCTGAAAGTAACTTCTTTAACAGGAGGCGGAATGATGATTGGATTTAGTTGGTTAGCTAATTTAGTTCCCAACGAAGCATTGGCTTCTGCGGAAACGGTTAAAGAGTGGATTCAATTAAATGGATTTATTCAAATTACACCAGACAATAAAGTTAAAATATTTTGCCCTAACCCAGAGTTCGGAACCAATGTAATGACTTCATTGCCAATGATGGTGAATGAAGAATTACAAGCAGATTGGACTAAAGTGGTTGTTGAAATGGGAGATTATGATACGCCACGTTTTAAAACTCAGTTTACAGGAGGTAGTCGTGGTATGGCTATGGCTTGGACTCCATTAAGAACAGCGGGTGCAACAGCAAGAATGATGTTATTGCAAGCGGCAGCAAATGAATGGAATGTTCCGGTATCGGAATTAACGGTTTCGAACGGATTAGTTGCTCATAATGGTTCTAATAGAAGTTTAAATTTTGGTGCTTTAGCTACTGCAGCTTCTAAATTACCAAAGCCTGAGAAAGTGGTACTTAAAAAGACGACTGAGTTTACCTTAATTGGAACACCTCAAAAAAATAAAGTAGGTAAGGATATTGTGGAAGGTCATTCCTTGTTTACAATGGACTACAAGCATGAAGGCATGTTAATAGCAATGGTAATTCATCCACCTGCATTTGGTATGAAGTTGAAATCATTTGATGCAACAGAGGCTAAGAAAATGCCAGGTATTAAAGACGTATTTGATATTCAGGTATATAAAGATGATTATGTGAGAGCAGGATTCGACACCAGAGCTTTTAATAAATTAATTGCAGTGGTGGGTAATTCTACTTGGGAAGTAATGAATGCAAGAAAAAAAGTTATTGCACAATGGGAGCCTATTGAAACAACCAAAGAAATGGTTGCATCATGGGGTGGTAAAAAAGAAGAAACAACTCCAGCAGGATTAGAAAGTACGGAGGAGCATATGAAGCAAATGCATGCTATGCAACAAAAGCCAGCTAAAGTGCTAAGAAAAGACGGAGATCCTGAAGTAGCTTTTGCAAAAGCGAAGAAAGTGATTGAAAGAACTTATTCAGCTCCATTCTTGTCACATAACCCAATGGAACCAATTAGTTGTTTTGCGCATATTACGGATGAGAAAGCTTTTTTTGTTGCGCCTATTCAAATTCCAGAAATGATGAAGCAAAACATTATGGCTAATTTGGATATACCTGGTGATAAAATTGAAATGAAATTAGCAAGAATGGGTGGTGGATTTGGACGACGTGCATATGGTCACTATATTGTTGAAGCAGGTCATATTTCTAAAAAAGCAAAAGCGCCGGTTAAATTAATTTATACAAGAGAGGACGACATGACGAACGGAATTTATCGTCCAACTTATATGGTAACTTATAAAGCAGCATTAGATGAAAAGAATAATGTAACTGCTATTCATATTAAAGGCGGTGGTATTCCAGAAGGGGCTGTGCATGAAAATCGTTTCCCCGCAGGTGCGTTTGACAACTACTTGGCGGAAGGCTGGGAAATTCCATCTAATATCACTATTGGTGCTTTTAGAGCACCAGGTTCCAATTTTATAGCATCAGCAGAACAAACATTTTTAGATGAGTTAGCAGAAGCTATTGGTAAAGATCCATTGGACTATCGCATTGAGTTATTGAAAAAGGCAAAAGCAAATCCAGTAGGTAAGAATAATGAATATGATGCTGATAGATATATTGCAGTATTAGAATTGGTTAAAGAAAAATCTAACTGGTCTGCAAGCAATAATAAAAATGCACACAGAGGAGTTGCTGCTTATTTCTGCCATAGTTCTTATGCTGCGCATGTAATAGATGTAACTATGAAGAATGGCCAGCCAGTGGTAGAGAAAGTAGTTTCTGCAATGGATTGTGGTTTTGTAGTAAATCCAGAAGGTGCTAAAAACATGGTAGAAGGTGCGGTGGTAGATGGTATTGGGAATGCTTTGTATGGAGGTATGCGAATTGAGAAGGGCGTGCCTATACAAAAGAACTTAAATCAATACCGTATCATTAGACATAAGGAAGCGCCTAAGAAAATTGACGTCCACTTTGTTCAAAATACTATCGACCCAACTGGTTTAGGAGAGCCTCCTTTTCCACCAATATTTGGGGCATTAGCAAATGCTTTATATAAAGCCACTGGCAAGCGTTTGTATAATCAACCTTATTTAAACGAGTTAACTAAAAGCTAATTAATTTTAAACATATCATAGTAAAAAAGATTGCTTACGGCAGTCTTTTTTATTAGTATCAAACAAAAAAAGTATGAAAAAAATAATATCCTTTATCACAATTGTAATGGTTGCTTTAGTAAGCCAATCTTTTTATCAGAAAGCTACTCCTTCGACTAGTTTGCAAAATGGCAAACAGACTTATGAAACTTATTGTATGTCCTGCCATATGGAAAATGGGGAAGGTGTAGAAGGAGCTTTCCCAACCTTAGTAAAAGCAGGAAACTTAAATGACAAAAACAGGTTAGTGAAAATCATTTTACAAGGTATGAGAGGCCCTGTAACAGTTAAAAGTGTAAAATATGATGCAGAAATGGCAAATATTGACATGACGGATAAAGAAGTGGTTGATGTAATTAACTATATTAGAAATTCATGGGGGAATAAAGCACCTATGATTAATCTAGCAGATATTGCGATTGCTAAAAAAGTGGTTGTAAAAGGTTATCAGCCTTATTAATTTCAAATTGTAATTTATAAATGAAGGAACTGGTTGAAATAATTAATGCCTATGATACTGCTACAAAAGCAGGAAAGGGATGCGTATTGGCAACCGTAGTTCATGTGGAAGGATCTTCCTATAGAAGACCTGGGGCAAGAATGCTTGTGCTTGATAATGGCTTAATGATAGGCGCAATTAGTGGAGGCTGTTTAGAAGGAGATGCATTAAAAAAAGCGTTACTGACTTTTACTGAGAAAAAGTCAAGGTTAGTAACTTATGATACTAGTGACGAAGACGATGCAACGGTGGGTATTCAATTAGGTTGCGAAGGAGTGATACAAGTGTTGTTTGAATTTATACATTCAAATGACCTTAATAATCCAATTGAGTTATTGAGAAAAGTAATTGCTAAAAGTCAAAGGGCTGCGGTAGTAACTTTGTTTGATTTGTCAGATAAGAAAAAAAATCAAATAGGTACTTGTTTTGTATTGGAAGAAAATGGGGATTTAACTAATGCTATCATGGAGTTTCCTCCTCTTCTTGAACCTCAAATACTAGCAGATGCACAAGTAGTAATAGTCTCAGGCATTTCTGCATTTAAAACATATAAGCTTCCCGAATTATCAGCTAATTATTTTATCGACTTTATACAACCTTGTATTTCTTTAGTAGTTGTTGGTGCAGGGAATGACGCGGTACCTTTAATGCAAATGGCAGGTATATTAGGATGGGAAGTGAAAGTGGTGGACGGAAGAAACACACATGCAAAACAAGATAGATTTATAAGTGCCTGTCAAGTATTGGTAAGTAAGCCAGAAAAAGTTTTAGAACAAATCACTATTGACGAACGTACTTGTTTTGTACTTATGACGCATAATTACCAGTATGACTTACAAATGTTAAAAGCATTATTACCTAAAAGCATTCCTTATATAGGTTTGTTAGGACCTCGAAAGAAACTAACTAAAATATTAGAGGATCTTAGTAAAGAAGGTATTGTAGTAACATCGCAGGAGCTAAGCAAAATATATGGCCCAACAGGTTTAGATATTGGTGCAGAAACTTCAGAAGAAATAGCAAGTAGTATTATTGCTGAAATACAAGCTGTTGTAAATGGTAAGTCTGGTAACATGTTAAAAGACAAGCAAGACCAAATACATCAATAATGGAATCAATTAATCAATATCATATTGAAAATTGCGAAGTGATTATTTTGGCTGCAGGTCAAAGTAAAAGATTAGGAAGACCAAAACAATTACTAGATTTTGAGGGAAAAACACTTGTTAATAGACTAGTTGAATTAGTTCAAAAAGCCATTTCTTTCCCTATCACATTAGTTCTAGGGGCAGAAGGTGGTAAGATAAAAGCACAATTACCAGCAACTAATTTGAATATTGTATTGAATGAGGAATGGGAGGAAGGGATGGCAAGTTCTATAAGAGTAGGTGTTCAAGCGGCAATACAACATTCACCATATTTAGAAGGAGTTTTAATTATGGTTTGCGACCAACCTTACCTTACAGCTGAATCTATTAAGTCACTTGTTCAATTACAAAAAAAAATGGATACCCCTATAGCTGCCTGTTATTATGCTAATGTTATTGGCACACCAGCATTGTTTCATAAATCAGTTTTCTCTGATCTCTTAAATTTAAAAGGAGATATGGGCGCTAAAAAATTGATACAAGAAAGAGAGCAGGAAGTAGCTAAATTGCAGTTTGAAAAGGGTGTATTAGATATAGACACCATTGAAGATTATAAACAATTACTCAAGGAATCATAAAAATAATGATAGTAGATAAATTTAATAGAGTACATGATTACTTGCGTATTTCCTTAACGGACAATTGCAATTTAAGATGCTTTTATTGCATGCCCGAAGAGGACTATCATTTTACACCTTCCAGCCAATTAATGCAAGCAGACGAAATTGAAGCTATTGTTAAAACTTTTGTACAGGAAGGGGTTAATAAAATTAGACTAACAGGCGGAGAGCCTTTAGTGAGAAAAGATTTTGCCGATATTCTAAAAAAGCTAGCTGCATTAAATATTCAATTAACAATGACAACCAATGCTACTCGTATACATGAATTTGTAAATGAGATTAAAGCTGCGGGCATTAAGTTCTTAAATATTAGCTTAGACACTTTACAGAAAGACCGATTTATCTTAATGACTAAACGTGACCAGCATGAACAAGTAATGCGTAATATTCAATTGATGTTGGATAATGGAATTGGAGTAAAATTGAATGTGGTAGCCATGAAAGGGGTGAATGACGAAGAAATAAATGATTTTGTAAGGTGGACAAAGGATACAACAATTCATGTTCGATTTATTGAGTTTATGCCTTTCGACGGTAATAAATGGAATAGGGAGAAAGTAATTACGCTGCAGGAGATATTAGATAAGGTTAAAACAGAATTTGAATTTACAGCCATTGAGAGGTCTGCGCATGAAACCGCTAAAAACTATCAAGTACTTGGTCATAAAGGTAGCTTTGCAGTTATTAGTACCATGAGCGCGCCTTTTTGTGGAGATTGTAATAGAATGCGTTTAACAGCAGACGGAAAAATGAAAAATTGTTTATTCTCCACTTCAGAAACAGACCTATTAACAGCTTATAGAAATGGGGATGATATTATTCCTTTAATTCATCAAAATATTACTACTAAAAAGGAAGCATTAGGTGGTCAGTTCACTACCGACTTAGAAAAAATCGAAACGAACACATTACACAATAGAACCATGATTAGTATTGGGGGTTGATTAAGTATATTCGCATTATGGAAACATTAATTACGGTAAATGACGCTCTAAAATTGATCAAGTGTAATGTATCAGCGCTGGATGCCGTAATAATGGATATTAAGGAAGCGATTGGATTAACTATTGCAGAAGATAATATCTCAAATTTGGACATTCCTGCATTTCCACAATCTAATATGGATGGTTATGCTTTTGCATTTAACGAAGACCGCAACCAATATTCAGTTGTGGGTGAAGTCGCTGCAGGAAGTAATCAAAATTTTATTTTAGAAAAAGGTACTGCGGTAAGAATATTTACTGGAGCAGCAGTACCCACTGGCGCAGATACCGTATTGATGCAAGAGAAAGCAAAATTGGAATCAAGTGTTTTAATTGTCCTTGATGAAAATCTTAAGAAAGGAGATAATGTACGTGCAATAGGTACTGAAATGAAAAAGGGAAAATGTGCAATAGAAAAAGGAACCATATTAAAACCAGCTACTATAGGCTTTTTAGCTGGAATTGGAATTGACAAAGTATTAGTTTACCCAAGACCTAAAGTAAGTATCATTGTTACAGGCAATGAATTACAAAAGCCTGGAATGCCGCTAGGATATGGTCAAGTATATGAATCAAATAGTTATACTTTATCGGCTACATTGAATGAACAGCATATAAATAATATTAGTATAGCGCAAGCTCCTGATCAACTTGATCAATTAACAAGTGCATTAAATAATGCGTTAAGTGCATCAGACATAGTTTTAATGACAGGAGGAGTAAGTGTTGGTGACTATGACTTTACTTTAAGCGCTTTTGAGCATGCCGGGGTAACACCAATTTTTCATAAAATAAAACAAAAGCCTGGGAAGCCATTATTATTTGGCATGAAAGGAAAAAAACTAGTGTTTGGTTTGCCAGGGAATCCAGCTTCTGTATTAACTTGTTTTTATGAGTATGTCTTACCTGCAATAGGCCTATTGTCAAATATAGAAAACGCATTTAAAGTATTACAAGTACCCATATCGCATGACTTCAAAAAGCCAATTGGATTAACTCATTTTTTGAAAGGTTTTTACAATGGCTTGGATGTGGTTATTCAAACTGGTCAAGAATCTTATAAATTATCCTCTTATGCTTCGGCTAATTGTTTGGTTGTATTGCCAGAAGAATGTGGTGTAGTAAAAGGGGGAGAAATAGTCAACATACATTTACTTCCATAATTTATTTAATTTTAATTCTTAATATAATTTTTAACTCTTATTTCAATTTGCTAAATGACAATTACATTTTTTATATTATTATTTATTGTTGCCTTATTATATGCATCTGTAGGGCATGGTGGGGCTAGTGGGTACTTAGCTTTAATGGCTATATATGGTTTTGCACCAGAAGTCATGAAGCCCACCGCTTTAATCTTAAACCTATTTGTATCACTTACTTCCTTCTTACTTTTTTATAAAGGGGGGCATTTCAAATGGAAACTATTTTTGCCTTTTGCTTTAGCTTCCATACCATTATCTTTTTTAGGCGGCACCATTGCATTAGATGCGCATATCTATAAAAAAGTATTGGGTGTTTTATTATTATTCCCTGTGATGCGATTTTTTATCTTTCCTAATACTGACGATAAGGATTTAAAAGAGTCGAATTTGGTAATTTCCATTTTAGTGGGCGCTGTGATTGGTTTCTTGTCAGGTTTAATTGGCATTGGAGGAGGTATTTTATTGTCGCCAATTTTATTGCTTTTAAATTGGACCAATCAAAAACAAACCGCAGCAATTAGTGCTTTGTTTATTTTTGTAAATTCTGTTGCAGGTTTAGCGGGACAAATCTCACATGGGATTAAAATAGAGCCAGAAATGTTTAGCTTTGTAACTATCGCATTTGGCGGTGGATTAATTGGGGCTTGGTTTGGGTCACTAAAGTTTAATCAAAAAATCCTAAAATATACATTAGCGATAGTTTTGCTAATGGCATCGGTTAAATTAATTATTACCTAATTGTATGAAAATAGAAGTTATTTTTTTCGGTCAATTAACAGACAAGACTGGGTGCACTTCCATTTTGATGGATAATCCTGGAACTATTGCAGATTTTAAAAAATTAGTAATTGAAAAATATGCAGACTTGTCCAATGCCAAATTTACTATTGCACTAAATAATAAAATAGCTTTAGATAAT
>CANCAY010000044.1 GCA_947374225.1 Chitinophagaceae bacterium
GTTTTACCATTTGTTCCAGTAACACCCACTAATTTCATTTTAGTAGAAGGCTCGTCGTAAAACTGATGAGCCATAATTGCTACTGCTTCATGTGTATTAGCTACTACAACGTAAGTAACACCTGCTTTTTGCATTTCCGGCATTGTCTCACAAATAATAACAGTAGCGCCTTTCTCAATAGCCAAATCAATAAAACCATGTCCATCAACTTGAACTCCTTTAATAGCAACAAATACGGTTCCTTTTGTTACTTTTCTAGAATCAATTTGTATATCATTAATAGAAATATCTGTTGAACCAAATACATCTCTTAATGCAACGCCAAATAATATGGATTGTAATGATTTCATTAGTTTAGTTCTAGTTGTATTAATTGTCCTTTTTGAATATACTGACCTTGCATAATACTTTGCTTTACAACCTTTCCTCTTCCAATACATTTTACCAACAATCCTTTTTGCTCACATAACCATAATGCATCTTGCAATTTCATACCAGCAATATTCGGCATTAAACTATCCGATATTGATTGTATCGATGCTTGTGCTTTTTTGCCTACTCCTTTTAACTGAATCCATTCTGTATTGATTGCAGAAGAATCTTGATATGGGATTTGCAATTGCTTAGCAATTGTTTGTAAAGACATTTTAGATACCGCATAATTAAATACAGAGCTGTCTTTTAATGCAAATACTGGAGGCGTGTCTAATTTGTTATGGATATATGTAGAATATAATCTGTCAGCAATTTCTTTGAACACAGGGCCGGCTACTGCCGCTCCATAAAAAATAGGAGCATGTGGTCTGTTTTTTATAATAACTACACAAGTATATTGAGGATTGTCGGCAGGGAAATAACCAGCGAATGATGATTGAAAAATACCATCCCCATATCCCTTATTTCCATTAGCTACTTTTGCAGTCCCCGTTTTACCAGCAACTTTATATAAACTATTTTTAAACAAAGTTTTAGCAGTACCATTGATACAAACGCCTTCTAATGCAATACGCAAGTCTCTTTCAGTTGAAGGCTTAATTAAATTTGCATTATATATTTTCGGAGAAAATGTTTTAAGCACCTTCCCTTCTTCTTGTATTGAATTAACTAAGTAGGGTCGCATCATAACGCCATTATTAGCAATCGCATTGTACAAATTCAAAGTTTGAATTGGCGCAATCTCAATATTGTATCCAAAAGCCATCCAAGGTAATGTTGTTGGTCCCCATAATCTACTTCCTGGCTTTACAAGTCTAGGATGCTTTTCCCCAGTTAAGTCAATACCTGAGGTTGAATCCAATCTTAACTTAGTCAAATGTTTAAAATAGGCATCCACATTAGTACTATAATGTTGCATCGCGATTTTTGCCATACCTACATTTGAACTTTCTTCAAATGCCTCTAAAACAGAAGCGTCAAATTTTCCGTGCTTCTCAGAATCATATACCGTTTGATTAGCTACTCTCCAAACACCACCCTCTAAATTTAAACGAGAATTTAATGTCACTTTCCCGTCTTCCAATGCAGACAATAAAGTGACCAATTTAAAAGTTGACCCTGGTTCAGTAGGTGTCATTGCATAATTAAAATCTTCCGCATATTTTCCTTCCCCAACTTTGCCTAAATTTGCAATCGCTTTAATTTTTCCTGTCTTTACTTCCATCACCATCGCAACACCATACTGTGCTTCATTCTTAACCATCATTTTCATCAATGCATTTTCAGCAACTTCCTGAATAAATACATCAATAGTACTAACAATATCTTTTCCTGTTTCCGGAGAAATTTCAAACTCACCTTCTTCAACTGGCACTGTTACTCCTCCCGCAATCGCACGTACTAATTGTCTACCATTACGGCCATTCAATACCGTATCATATGACAATTCAAGTCCTACTTTATTCTGATCTCTTGCCAAACCAATGGTTCTATAGCCCATATTATGATAGGGATTCAATCTTATATTACGCTCTTGCGCAATCATTCCACTCTTATATCTACCTAATTTGAATAATGGAAATTTTGCTAATTGAAGATACTGGCGATAATCGATTTTCTTTTTCAATTCAAAATTCCCCTCTCTTGCTTCATATGCTTTTGTCAAACTTGACTTATACATTTCAGCAGTTTGGTCTTTAAATAAATCTGCAAGGCAAATACTTAAAGAATCAATATTTTCTCTAAATGACTTCCCATTTTTTTCATGCAATGGCTCTACTCTAAAATCTATGGTAATATCAAATTGTGGGATATTCGTACTTAGCATTTGTCCATCTTCGCTATAAATAGTTCCTCTAGCAGCTGGAATCTCTGCAATTCTTTGGTGTAAACTGTCACTCAATCCTCTCCAATAGGTTCCTTGAACTTGTTGAATATAAAAAGCCTTACCTAAAATAAGAATACAAACAGCTACCACTAAAATGTAGCATAAATAAACTCTCCATAATATGTCGCGTTTTACATCCATTACTTAGTAATCGTATTTATTTTATCAGGTGTATTGATTCTTTTTTCCAATGGAATACGGATAGGCATTTCTTTTGCTACCAATAAGCCATAAGGAGCTACTGCATTTTCAATTTGTACCGCTTCGCTTCGGTACATTAAGTCTGCCTTCAAAGTCTTATACTCAAATTGCAACTCTTTTAAATCCTTCTTAGTAGCATTAATTTTTCTGATTGTCTTGTCTGTAAGGTGACCGTTAGCGATATATAAAACCGCCAAGAATGCTAGGAACAAAAAGAAACTAATGTTCACAACAATCCATTGATAGTTAAGAATGCTTTTGATAGCATTCCTAGGGGTAGGGTTTACGGGTACGGACATACGGTTTATACTCTTTCGGCAGCACGCAATTTTGCGCTTCTGCTTCGGTTGTTTTCTTTCATCTCTTTCTCAGAAGCCACTACAGGTTTTTTTGTAATGATCTTCCAAATCACTTCTCTTGGGGTAGAGAGAAATGGATGGGCATCTTTTTCGTCTTCTTGCGAAACTTTAAAAGCATTTTTCACCAATCTGTCTTCAATGGAATGGAATGTGATTATTACCGCTCTACCTCCTGGCTTTATAACCATTGGCAATTGCGCTAAAAAATCTTTTAGTACTTCCATTTCTTCATTCACAACAATTCTGATTGCTTGAAAAACTTGTGCCCAATATTTATTAGGATTTCCTTTAACTACAGTTGCAATTAGTGTTTTAAAATCTTGTACTGAATTCAACTTTACATGTTTACGGTTAATTACAATATGTTTAGCTAATGTTTTGGAGTTAGTAACTTCTCCATATTGCTCAAACATTTTATGTAACTCTGATTCCGACAAATTCTCGATTACCCAAGCTGCTGTTTTAGTTTGACGTTGATCCATCCTCATATCAAAAGGACCATCAAACCTTGTAGAGAAGCCTCTTGTGCCTTCGTCAAATTGATGACTACTAACGCCTAAGTCAGCTAACACCCCGTCTACTTGTTCAATCTTATGCAGTCTAAGAAATCGTTGAATGTACTTGAAATTCTCCGGCACAAATAAAATACGATCGTCAGCAGGAACATTGTTTTTAGCGTCAGCATCTTGATCAAAAGCTATTAAGCGACCCTTAGGTCCAAGCTTAGATAAAATACCACGACTATGTCCGCCGCCTCCGAATGTAGCATCTACATACACGCCGTCTGGTTGTATATTTAGATACTCCATTGTTTCATGAAATAAGACTGGTATATGATAATCGGACTGAGGAATATTGGATGTAGGGTTGGTCATCTTTTTTCCTTAATCTTTTTTGTTTATACCTGACATTACTTCTTGTGCCAGATTACTAAATTCATCTGCAGAGAAATCCTCAAAGAGCTGTTTATAGGTACTTGCATCCCAAATTTCGAAACGGTCTAATGCAGCAGCTAAAACAATCTCTTTTCCTGGCAATGCAAATTCTCTTAAAGTTGGAGGCAATAATAATCTTCCAGCACCATCCAATTCTACTTCCGTTGCACCACCCAAAAATTGACGTCTAAACTGACGCACTTTGGGATCAAAGTCATTCAATTGGCTAATCTTATCTAGTATACTCTGCCAGCTCTTAATCGGATAAAGTGTCAAGCACTTTTCAAATCCTCTACTAACAATAAAACGTGTCTCCCCTTCCGCCAGCTGTTTTTTCAAACTGCCGGGAACCAGGAAACGCCCTTTAGCGTCTATAGTTGATTGATATTCTCCGTGAAAGCCTGTCATTGTTAATAATTGATGTGATTTTTACCACTTGTTCACACAAAATAACACTTTTTACCACTTTTAAAGGCTAAAAGACCCCTTCTAGTTTTCCACAAGTAATGAACCGGCTTGAAAAGCAACCATAGTATATGTTTTATGGAATATTAGGCTGTTTTCTATATTTTTTAGTGTTAAGAGCTGTGGATAACCCCAGTTTTACTGTGAATATGTACCTTTGCGCCATGTCAGTAAGACCTATTATACCCATCCAAGACTTTGATTACTTCTTACCTAACGAGAGAATCGCCTTCACTCCTGCTCCCAATAGAGACGAGAGCAAACTCATTGTATGGGATAAAGCCATCATTGCAGAAGATCAATATAAAAATATTGCCAATTATATAACCGCGGATACTGTTTTAGTTTTTAACAACAGTAAAGTAATTGCAGCTAGGATTTTATTTAATAAACAAGAATTAAATCAACAAGTAACTGTTCAACCAGCTATTCAACATGAAAATACTAATAGTACGATTGAAATTTTTTGCTTAGAACCTACTCTTGAATACTGCCCAGTTCAAATTGCAATGCAATCAAATACAAAAGTACAATGGGTTTGTTTAGTCGGCGGTGCTAAGAAATGGAAAGAACAATTTCTAATTAAAAAAATATTACACCTAGGTCAAGAAATAATTTTTAAGGCGGAAAAAATAAATCAAGCTGAAGGAAAATTTATTATTGAATTTTCTTGGGACAATTCAAATATTATCTTCTCTGAATTATTAAGTTTAGCAGGCCTTATACCACTGCCTCCATATATTCAACGTAAAGCAACAGAACAAGACAAGGACCGATACCAAACCACTTATGCAATAGCGGAAGGCTCTGTAGCTGCCCCTACCGCTGGATTACATTTTAGCAAATCTGTTTTTGAATCTTTATCAACAAAAAATATTAAGTCTCAGTTTGTTACATTACATGTTGGAGCTGGCACTTTTATGCCGGTAAAATCAGAGACCATTGACCAACATATAATGCATGCAGAATTCATTGATGTTCAAAAATTAATGATTGAAAGTTTATTGAATACAAACGAAAAAATTGTTGCAGTTGGAACTACTTCATTAAGAACGTTAGAGTCATTATACTGGCTTGGTATTAAGATAATAAAAAATGAGAAAATAGAACCAAACGAATTACATTTAACTCAATGGGAAGCTTTTGATAATATAGAAATTAGTATTTCAAGAAAACAAGTATTGACTGCACTCGTGAATTGGATGCAACTGCATGAATTAGATCAATTAATTACGTCAACACAACTTATTATTACGCCAGGGTATCAATTTAGAATTTGCAATGGTCTAGTTACAAATTTTCATCAGCCTAAGTCTACTCTGCTCTTAATAATCGCTGCTATAGTGGGTACTGAATGGAAAAACATTTACCAGCACGCATTAGACAATGATTACAGATTCCTTAGTTATGGAGACGGTTGTATCTTATGGATTAATCAATAGGTGGCTTGGATTAATCAATAGGTGGCTTGGATTAATCAATAGGTGGCTTGGATTAATCAATAGGTAGCGCAATCTCAATAGTAGTTCCAACGCCAAGTGCACTTTGAACTTTAATGGTTCCCTTATGAATATCTATTACCCACTTTACATAGCTTAGTCCCAATCCAAAGCCTTTTACGTTATGTACATTGCCAGAATGGGCTCTGTAGAATTTCTCAAAAATATGTTTACTCGTATCGGGATCCATTCCAATTCCCTTGTCCTGGATCGTTATATAAACTTTACCATTATAGGTATGTGTCCCAATAGCAAGATCAATACTGTCTTTGGAGTACTTAATAGCATTGTCTATTAAATTAGAAAATACATGTAATAAGTATTCCTCGTCTGCATTAATCACAGAAGGATCCGCGTCTAAATTTGTCTGAACGCTAGATGGCTTGGCGTCTAATTGAAGTTTAAAACTATCCAGCACTCCAAAAATCAAGTCGTGAATATCAACAGGTTGTTTGTTTACAACATACTCTTTTTTCTCTAATTGAGCTGCCTGTAAAATAACTTCTACATGCTTATTCATTCTAACATTCTCTTCCTTTATAATGTTACAGAAATAGTCCATCGACTTTGAATCCGCCTGTACTTTTTTTGTTTTCAATGCATCCACTGCAAGTGATATTGTGGCTAATGGGGTCTTTAATTCGTGCGTCATATTGTTAATGAAATCACGCTTTATTTCATTCAATTTCTTCTGCGTCAACAGAGACCTTAGTGTTATAAAGAAGGCCGTAAAAACGACTATGATAAACAAAATAACACCAATAATTACCCATTGTAAAGTGTGTATTAAATACAATTTTACGTTAGGCACAATAATTATTATAGACTCAAATGGACCTGCGGGCTCCATAATGTCTTGCGGGATTACCGACACTCTGCATTGCAATGTATTTACTTCATCTAAAAAGGCTTCATCAAATTTTTTACTTTTAATTCCGATATTTCCTTTCTTGTCAGCAACCGCAAATTCGTATCCAAGATCCTTGATCCCGTACTTATTTAATGCAGTAACAATTTTTGTATTTATCTCCTCCCTATTATAAATATCTGAAATAGTTGCTTCATCAAAATTATGTAAGTGATAATCTTCATTTAACCCCATCCCTCTCTTTGGAAATCGAAAAGACAATCCACTATGCATTTTCTTTCCAATATCATCTGACACAATTAACCCAGATTGATTTATTTTATCTGCTAATTGATTTTTAGACAAAATAAACAATCCCTGTAGCCAAGTAATTTGAATAAATAATATACCCAATATAGAAAGGGTAATTAAAGTAAAAATGATTGGGAAGGTTTTCTTCATAGTAAGCCTCTTGCTTATTTTATTAGCGTATGTGAATATATAAAAAAAATCCCTCGGCTTAACACCAAGGGATTTTCTATTTTATAATATTTTGTTATTATAGTCTTATAAAACGCCTTCTACTAATACAGTTGCTTTATTATTAAGCACTTCCACAAAACCACCTTGTATTGCAAATGTCTCTGAAGGGCTTCCTTTATGTAAAACTTTCACCTTCCCAACACCCAAAGCACTCACCAATGGAGCATGCTTGTCCAATACTTCAAACAATCCCTCGATACCTGGCAATTGAACGCCTTGTACTTCTCCGCTGAATAGTTTTTTCTCTGGTGTTAATATTTCCAATAACATGAATGCTAGTTTTTAATTTCGCTTAATAATTAAGCCATCATTTTCTTTCCTTTCTCTATTGCATCTTCTAAAGTACCTACCAAGTTAAATGCAGCTTCTGGATAAGCATCAACTTCTCCGTCCATAATTGCATTAAACCCTCTGATAGTATCTTCGATTGATACAAACACACCCTTCAATCCTGTAAATTGCTCTGCAACATGGAAAGGTTGAGATAAGAAACGTTGAACACGACGCGCGCGTGATACGATTAATTTATCTTCATCACTTAATTCATCCATTCCTAAAATGGCAATGATATCTTGTAATTCCTTATAACGTTGTAAAATCATTTTAACTTTTTGTGCAGTATCATAGTGCGATGCACCAACGATTGCTGGAGTTAAAATTCTTGATGTAGAATCTAATGGATCCACCGCTGGGTAAATACCCAAATCCGCAATCTTACGAGATAATACAGTTGTCGCATCCAAGTGAGCGAATGTTGTTGCAGGAGCTGGATCTGTTAAGTCATCCGCAGGAACATATACCGCTTGTACAGAGGTAATTGAACCATTCTTAGTTGAAGTAATACGCTCTTGCATCAATCCCATCTCAGTTGCCAAAGTTGGCTGGTAACCTACCGCAGACGGCATACGACCCAATAAAGCCGATACCTCAGAACCTGCTTGCGTAAAACGGAAGATATTATCTACGAAGAACAAAATGTCTTTTCCTTTTCCTGTACCATCACCGTCACGGAAATATTCTGCAATTGTCAAACCACTCAATGCCACACGAGCACGTGCTCCTGGAGGTTCGTTCATTTGTCCAAATACGAAAGTAGCTTTTGATTCTTTTAATTGATTCATGTCTACTTTACTTAAATCCCATCCACCTTCTTCCATGCTATGATTGAAAGCTTCACCATATTTCATAATACCTGCTTCAATCATCTCACGCAATAAGTCATTTCCTTCACGTGTTCTTTCTCCTACACCAGCAAATACCGATAGTCCACCGTGACCTTTTGCAATATTATTAATCAACTCTTGAATCAATACTGTTTTACCTACACCCGCACCACCAAACAATCCAATCTTACCACCTTTTGCATAAGGCTCGATCAAGTCAATCACTTTAATACCTGTAAACAAAATTTCTGTTGCAGTACTTAAGTCTTCAAACTTTGGAGGGTTTGCGTGAATAGCACGACCATTAGTTTTATCTAATTGAGGTAAACCGTCAATTGCATCGCCTGTTACATTGAACAAACGACCATTGATACCTTCACCTACTGGCATGGTAATTGGTCTTCCTAAATCGATTACTTCCATTCCTCTTACAAGTCCTTCAGTACCGTCCATCGCAATGGCACGAACACTGTCCTCACCCAAGTGTTGTTGTACTTCAAGTACTAATTTTTCACCACCTGCTTTTGGGATTTCAAGGGCATTGTAAATTTCTGGAAGCACTGCTCCGTTCGTAAATTGTACGTCTACAACCGCACCAATAATTTGTTTGATTTTACCTGTCGTTGCCATAGTTTTCAGTTTCGGCTGCAAAGGTAGTGATTTGCTAGTTTATTGCAAAAATTGTATGTAGATAATAGCAGCTAAAATACCCCCAACTATGGGACCAAACACAGGAATGGCTGCATAAGCCCAGTCACTAGGCCCTTTTCCTTTGATTGGAAGCACAAAATGCATGATTCTAGGTCCTAAATCTCTTGCCGGATTAATGGCAAAACCGGTTGGACCACCCATTCCAAAGCCAATTCCAGCCACTAAAAGCGCCACAGGGAGTGCCGACAAAGCCCCCATTTCCACTCCAGCCGGCTTGATATAGAATACCCCTAATATGAAAACAAAGGTTGCTAGGGTTTCTACAATGAAGTTTTGAGGAAGTCTTCGGATAGATGGCCCTGTTGAAAAACAGGCTAATTGGTCGGCTGCATTTTCACATTCATTGAAATGGTCTTTATGAACCATCCAAACTACAAATGCACCCAACATGCCGCCTAATAATTGCGCTAAAATATAAGTTGGTACTAAAGTCCAACTGAATTTTCCAGCAGTTGCTAATGCAATTGTTACTGCAGGATTTAAATGTGCACCACTACTGCTACTTGTCATATACACTGCTACAAAAACGGCAACGGTCCATCCTAATATAATAGAAACCAATCCTCCATTATTTCCTTTAGTTTTTGGTAAGACTACATTGGCCACTACTCCATTTCCAATGATTATGATAATTGCGGTTCCAATTAATTCTGCAATAAATGGTGACATAGAAATTCTTTTTAATTAAAAATATAATTTAATTCTACCAGTTGTTTGTTGTTTTAATGGCACGATCCCATCCTTTGATTAATTCATCTCTATTACTTGCCTTTGGCTCAAATACTTTGTCAATCTGCCATTTAGCGGCAATCTCCGCTTGATCTTTCCAGAATTCAACTGCAAGTCCAGCTAAATAAGCAGCCCCTAATGCAGTAGTTTCTATCATGGTAGGGCGAATCACTTTCGTTTTTAAAATGTCTGACTGAAACTGCATTAACAAATTATTTTTTGTTGCACCACCGTCCACTCTTAATTCTGCAATTGGAATTTGCGCGTCTGCTTCCATTGCTTTTAATACATCATAGGTTTGAAATGCAATACTCTCTAATGCGGCACGTGCAATATGTGCCGAAGTAGTGCCTCTTGTGATTCCTACTATAGTTCCTCTTGCATGTTGATTCCAATAAGGTGCTCCTAGTCCTGCAAAAGCAGGTACTAAATAAACACCATCCGTATGTTCAACTTGACTTGCTAATGCTTCTATTTCTTCTGAGTTTCTTATTAAATGTAATCCGTCTCTTAGCCACTGCACCACTGCTCCTCCAATAAATACACTTCCCTCTAGTGCATAATAAGTATGCCCATTTATTTGCAATGCGATTGTTGTTAATAAATTATGTTTTGAACGCACTGCTTTTTCTCCAGTATGCATCAACATAAAACAACCTGTACCATACGTGTTTTTTACCATGCCGGGACTGGTACACATTTGTCCAAATAATGCCGCTTGTTGATCACCCGCAATTCCTGCAATGGGGATTTCATGGTTTGTAAAAAGTTGATTCGTATGCCCATAAATTTCACTACTACTTTTTACAGTAGGTAAAATGTTTGCTGGGATGTCAAATAAATTTAATAATTCCGTATCCCATTGTAAGTCATGGATATTATATAACATGGTACGAGACGCATTGGTAACGTCGGTTACATGCACTTTCCCATTTGTTAATTTCCAAACCAACCAAGTGTCAATGGTTCCAAAACAAAGGTCCCCATTTTCAGCAAGTATTCTTGCTCCTTCCACATTATCAAGCAGCCATTTAATTTTTGATGCAGAAAAATAAGCATCTATTACTAGCCCAGTTTTTGCCTGAATCATCTCCCCTTTACCCTGTGCCTTTAATGTATCACAATAGTCCGCAGTCCTTCTATCCTGCCATACAATGGCATTATATATTGGAAGGCCTGTTCTCTTGTTCCATAAAACAGTGGTCTCTCTTTGATTGGTAATTCCAATGGCAGCAATATCTGTTAATGCTAAATTCTTTTTAGAGATTGATTCGGACGCTACTCCAATTTGAGTACTCCAAATTTCCATTGCATCATGCTCAACCCATCCAGGCTGTGGGAAATGTTGTGTGAATTCTTTTTGAGCAACAGAATGTATTTGACCTTGATGATCAAACAATATAGCACGACTACTCGTAGTCCCTTGGTCAAAGGATAAGATGTATTTTGACATGGCAGCAATAATTAGATCCTAAATATAAGGAATCTATCTTCTATTCTTAAGCCAATTTTCGGGGTCAAAAAAGACCACTTTTTCATTATTAATAGAGAATAATAGAGCACCTTCCCCGTCTAGATTAATACCAGAACGGCCCAAAACAGTGCCCGCTTTTACTTCTTGCATAACACGCACATTAGAACTACTTAAATGAGAATAAGTGGTGAAATATTTACCATGTTTTACAAATATGGACAAATCACCATTCACATCCCCTACATAAATAACAGTCCCATTCGCAACACTTTTAACCGCACTTCCCTTTGGTAATGCAATTTCAATACCGTCACTTTTCCTATTTAATTTAGTGCCTGGTATATTTTCAACTCCAAAGTGTACATATACATTACCTCTGTCAATAGGCCAAGGTAAATTCCCTTTATTGTTCTCAAACGAGATAGAAGTCTCCCTGCCCTCTTCTGTTGTTTCTAAGGCTGAATAAGGTCGATTGTCGGTAGTACTTGTTAATCCACCTTCTACTTTCCCAATCTTTATATTCGCCTTTGCAGTGGTATTATTGTTATTCTCGTTATTGGCTTTTGCCTTAGCAGCAGCTTCATTATTTGCTTTTAATTTGGCTAATCTTTCTTTTTCTCTTTTTTCAGCTTCTTGAATTTCTCTTCTAATTAATGCAGTCAATGCTTGTTGCATTTTTCGTCTTTGAGACTCTTTCAACTTTACTTGATCTGTAATTTCTTGCTCTTTACTCTTTAATTGTTTTACAACTTTATCTTGTTCTTTCTTGTCTTGTTCTAATACTTGCAATTGTTCATTTTGAACATTCAATGTTTTTAAACGATCTTTTTTATTGTCACTTAACTGCCCAATTTTAGTATTTAAATCTACCTGCGACATTCCAATGGCTCTTGCTTGCGCTTCCCTGTTTTGTCTATAACTTTTTAAATAAGTAATTCGCTTTACTGCATCATTAAAGCTTTTAGCAGAAAATAAAAAATTCAAATATTCATAGCCACTTCGTCCTTTGTAGGAAAAGATAATGCTTTTCGCATATCTTGATTTTAAAGTGTCTAAGTCTTTATTTAATTTTTGAACATCTAATTGATTGTTGAAAATTGCAGCGTCTAAAATTTTAACTTGATTTCTTATTCCACTCACCAATGCTTCTCTCTTAGCTATTTTAGTTCTAATCATTGCCAATTGACCCAATGAACTTTTCTTATTTCTTTTAGTTTGCTCCAATAATTGATTCAACTCGTCAAGCTCTCTTCTGATTGATTGTTCTTGCTTTTGCAAATCCTCTCTGGACATATTAGACTGAGCAGTAGCATCCAATGCAACAGCAATTATAAAAATCAATATCAGCGTAAACTTTTTTATCATATTCAGTTTAGTTTCAACAATTAATTTATCTTCTTTTCCCTGGTCTAGGAATTGCAAAGGTATATTTTAAAGGTTCATTAAAATTATACTCTTTTACTTCCATATGAATGACCAATTTTGACTTTCCGCCAATGCTAATGTCTCTATATAGAGGAAACTGTGTTTCAAATACTGGAGTATGTTGACTATATGATATATCACAGGTCCTATGTTGGTCAATATCAATATCATCTAATTTAAGATTCAACACTTTGGTATTATCCTCATTTAAAACGATTAGATTTTTAAACAATACCCCTAATAAACTTACTTGCAATTTTTCTTCCGTCTTTTTAAAAGAAGTCACTTTAGTACTATCCATGAAAATAGGGTTTCCCACTATCAAATCCTGTAAAGTTTTAAATGTAAAAGGTATTTTTACTACTTCTTGTAAATAACTTAAAGGGCGACGGTCTATTTTTTTGCTCAACGGAAATACTAATACTACACTATCTTTTTTTATTAATGCCTTTAAACCAATTACACCCATAGCACCTCTAATGGTTATATACATTGCGGTATCCTTTGTGATACTTACATTCGCTATATATGCATCCGCGTTTTTTTCAGACTCGTAATCTACTTTGAATTTAGCATTCATAGTAACGAAATCTAATTTATGACTGGCGATTTTTTCAACAATCTCATTAATAATAACTGCAGAGTCAATAACCACTTCCTTTGTATGATACGCGCTATCTGACTTAGACAAAGCATCTTGAATGACTTGTACTTTTTTTACATTAGTACAAGCAGCTAAGAAAATGACTAGAATAAATAGGGTGCCCTTAATTAATTTCATTGCGTTTATTGTTTTCCAGTATGACCAAATCCGCCAGCACCTCTATCTGTTTCATTCAATGAAATCACCGGCTCGAAAACTGCTTTTTCAACTTGTTGAAAAACAATTTGAGCAATTCTATCGCCGTCTTGAATAGTCTGTGTCTCGTTAGAAAGATTAATTAAAATAACCTTAATCTCCCCTCTATAATCCGCATCAATAGTCCCAGGTGTATTTAAACAAGTTAACCCTTGTTTAATGGCTAATCCACTTCTTGGCCTCACCTGCGCTTCCATATTTTCTGGAATTTCCATAAATAAGCCAGTTGGGATCAGGGTTCTTTCTAAAGGCTTTAGGCTAATATTATGAGTCAAAAATGCTCGAATATCTACCCCAGAAGCACCATCAGTTGCATAATTAGGCAAAGGATGATGGCTGTTATTTACGATTTTTACTAAAATTGGCATGTACTGCAAAACTAGTAATAAATTAGAAGTAAAATATCGATCCGAATCTTAAGGTGTTAGAAAGTGGATTTTTTGTAAGTCCACCACCAGAAGGCACTAAATAAGAAATGTTAAATTTAGATTTTTGATATTGAAAACTGGTACCTACAGTGAAATACTGCATATTACCTAGATTCTTATTGTTGTCAATATAATAGCCTGCTCTCAAATGAAAACGATTTATATAGCTATACTCCGCTCCAACAGAAACTTTTAGTGACTCTCCAAGTGGCATGCCATACTTATTACTAAAAGAATTAAACCAACTAGATATTACAGATTGAGAAAAATAATGATCTTTTAATTCGGTATAATTAGGGTCTGATTCTTCCGGACTTGCAGGAACCATCAATCTATTTACATCTACTCCAAATTCAATTGAATTTTCGTAATCCAACTTAGTTAGATATCCCAAACCCAGTCCAATATTAGCAGGAATAAAATACTTGTTCTTAGTCTCGTTAGTATAACTAATCTTACCGCCTAAATTAGATAATAATAAACCAGCATGCAAGCCGCTCAAATCCTCATTCTGTTTGTAGAAAACACTAATATCTCCTGCAACAGTATTACCTGCTCTGTAATCAACAGCATTACCAATGAAAGAACCGGTAACTAATTTTGAATGAATATATCTTAATGTAACGCCAACGCTTAATTTATCGGTTACTAAAGTACTAAATCCAAGATCATAACTAAATTCAGAAGGCTTCTGTTCGGTAGTCGGGGTTCCGTTTACATCAGAGAATTGAATATTACCTAAACTGAAAAAACGTAATGAACTATTGAAACTACTATTTTGACCCACTTTTTTATAATATCCAGCACTTGCCAAATACACGTCTGACAATCCAAGATCCTTTAACCAAGGTGTGTAGTTAATTAAAAATCCACTAGGCTCATTTAAATAAGGAAGCTTTGCTGTATTTCCAAATAAGTCATTTGCTTCTGCAGACATACCCAAAGACAAATTCCCCATACCACCAGAACGAGCGTCTGGAGAAATTAACATAAATGGAACAGCTGTACTTTGAATTTTTATTGCATTTGTCTGTGCAATACCATTTGTGGTGTATCCTACTATATATATTGTTAGAAAGAGAAAGAATGCTTTTGAATTTATCATATAACTAT
>CANCAY010000045.1 GCA_947374225.1 Chitinophagaceae bacterium
TTTCCTTTTGAGTGACTTTTATAAAAGCTATCAAAAAACTAAAAATGCTGATTCAGTTTCGATATTATATAACAAAATGGATTCGGCTTATAAGAGTGATAGTGTTTTAAAAAAATAAAAATTTTACCTTAAACTTTATTATTCAAAAATTATGAAGTACGACATAACTAAAAAAGTATTAATAAACTACTACAATAATTAGTCTTTTAAAATTAAGATTTGTTATAATTGCACTTTAACCTCTTTGTTGTAATTTCGATTTGCTTAAATCTTACAACTTATGAATCCACTAGCTAAAAAATGTATTGCTCAATTTGCCTTTTTATTTTTAGTATTAAACGCATCAGCGCAGCTTAGTACTTCAAATGAGCAATTGTATCGCCCTAGAATTCATTTTACACCGGAGGCTAATTGGATGAATGACCCTAATGGTATGGTTTTTTACAAAGGGATTTATCATTTGTTTTATCAGCATAACCCTGGCGCACCTGTTTGGGGTCCAATGCATTGGGGCCATGCTATAAGCAAAGACTTAATTCATTGGGAACATAAGCCAATTGGTATTTATCCTGATTCTTTGGGTACAATATTCTCTGGCAGTGCCGTTGTTGACTATAATAATACGAGTGGTTTTGGTAAGATTAAGCAAGTTCCTTTAGTGGCTATTTATACGCAACATAATATGGATGGGGAGAAAGCCGGCAGAGACGACTATCAAAATCAAAGTATCTCTGTAAGTCTGGATGAGGCAAAGACATGGAAGACTTTTTCAGGAAATCCTGTTATTAGAACTCCACATTTAAAAGATTTTAGAGACCCTAAAGTATTTTGGTATGCTGCCAACAAAACCTGGATCATGTCACTTGCTGTAGGACCTAATATTGAATTTTATAGCTCTCCTAATTTAAAGGTTTGGAAGAAGGAATCTGAAGTGGGTGGAGTGGGTATGGGTGTACATGATGGCAATTGGGAATGTCCCGATTTATTGTCTTTTGACGATCATGGTAAAAAGGTTTGGGTTTTAATAGTAAACGTAAATCCCGGCGCTCCTAATAAAGGCTCCGGTACGCAATATTTTGTAGGAGATTTTGATGGTCATAAATTTACCCCTAATACAAGAGTTGCCAAATGGTTGGATTATGGTCCTGACAATTACGCTGGTGTTACCTGGTCTAATACGGGATCTAGAATTATACTCGGTGGATGGATGAGCAATTGGTTATATGCAAATACGGTACCTACTGAAAAATGGAGAAACGGCTTAACCATTCCTAGAGATTTAAGTTTGGTTAAAGTAGGGAACGATTTTCGTGTTGCATCTAAACCTATTAAGGAATTAGAAACGATAGCTTATAACAAAGTAAATTTAAAAAACATAAAGCTTGACAATACATTTACAGTATCCGATTCAATAAAAAATGCTACTATCCCTTGTCGTATCGATTTATCATTATTGAAAGCTCAAAATATTGAACTGGTTTTGTCAAATACCAAAGGAGAACAATTAATTATTGGCTATGATCCAAAAGCTAATAATTATTTCATTGATAGGACTAAAGCAGGACGTTCTGAATTTTTTCCAGGATTTGCTGCAGTACATACTGCACCACGTTTCAGTACTTCTAAGCAGCTTGACATGTCATTAGTTATTGACGTTGCTAGTGTTGAGCTATTTGCCGACGGCGGATTGTCTGTCATGACGGAAATATGCTTTCCGACAGAAACCTATTCTAAAATTGAATTAAGGTCTTCTGATCAAACAATAATCAATAAATTTTCATTTACTAGTTTTAAAAGTATATTTTAATCTTTGGGGGAAGGATAATACGTTTTTAGTTTTCTATCTTTGTAAAGTTGACCGAATCAACATAATTAAGGAGGTACATAAATTAATAAAAGACGAATAAAACTAGTATTTATGGCAAAGACAATATTACACAGTGCAGACAGTAGAGGACATGCTAGCCACGGCTGGTTAAATAGTTTTCATTCTTTTAGTTTTGCTGGATATTATAATCCAGAGCGTATGAACTTTGGAGTATTAAGAGTTTTAAATGATGACACGGTTGCCGCTGGCATGGGCTTTGGTACGCACCCGCATGACAATATGGAAATTATTAGTATTCCCTTAGAAGGCGACTTAGAACATAAAGACAATATGGGCAATCAGACAGTTATCAAAAATGGGGATGTACAAGTTATGAGTGCAGGTACTGGCATTGCTCACAGTGAGTATAATAAGAATAAAACGAGTTTAGTTAAGTTTTTGCAAATTTGGGTGATTCCTAATAAGCAAAATGTAACACCTAGATATGATCAAATCACATTGAATCAAGCGGAGCGTCATAATAAGTTGCAACAAATATTATCTCCCAACCCCGATGATGCTGGCGTTTGGATTCATCAAGATGCTTGGTTTAACTTAGGTAAATTTGATAATGCTATTTCTACCAATTATACCATCAATAAAAAAGGCAATGGTGTTTATGCTTTTGTTTTAGAAGGCTCTTTTGAAATTGAGGGGCAACAATTAAATAAGAGAGACGCCTTAGGTATTTGGGATACTGAATCTTTTGCTTTGAAATCCTTAAGTAATGACGCAGAAATTTTATTAATGGAAGTGCCAATGTCTTTGTAAATTACATATAAACCTATTTGATTGATTCAAACATTTGAAGATATTAGCGAATCGGGAGCATTAGACAAACCTTCCAAAAAGAAGCCCTGTATTCCTATATCTAAAGACTTGCGTTCTTACCTAGTCAAATATCGTCGGGAAGTTAAACTCCCCATAAATTATAATGATTTACTTAGGTTTACATTTTCGACTCCCTTAAAAGACAAAAAGGGGAATAATAGTAGTTGGGACAAGTTGTCTTTTGATATGAAGGAGTGGGGGCCTTTAAGAGATGCCTTAGTAGAAACCTACGCTACCTTAAAAACGGAAGGTGATTTAAGTTTTGTAAATCAATTAGACGTTGCGCGTATTGACTTTTGTTATTTTGGAAATAGCCAACCATTTAGAATTAGAATTGTAAATAAGTTCAATGATAATTATGATCATTACTATATCAAGAAAGCAGACGCCAATAGGGTTTATGGGTTAGAGCTAGAACATATATTGTCTCCCAATCGAATTAGCTATCTTACGAATAATGATACTTTGATTGAAGACCATATTCCTGGAATTCCTGGTGATATTTTTGTCAAAGAATATTTAGATCGTCCAGAAACTAATAAAATCAGACTAGCTAAGGAGTTTGTAAAGTTTAATGAACGTTGCTTTGTTCAGTTATTGGGCGACATGCGTTCCTATAACTATGTGGTGAATGTGATACCCGACGTAGAGGATGTTCAATATCGTATTCGTGCCATTGACTTTGATCAGCAGTCTTATGAAGGTAGAAAAAATTTATACCTCCCTCAATTTTTTAAAGAGAATAAGACCTTTGTTGATTTAGTAACAACACATCTCAATACCGAGTCTATTGCTCAGTACCAAGCAGAAGAACGAACTATGATGACTTTTAGATTGGCTTCTGCAAGGTATAGGATTAAAGACTTGATGGAAGTTATGACTAAAGACAATATATCAACACCTGAAAAGACCAATGCTTTAAAAGCAGCTTTGATTGATTTTTATAAGGATGATAAGTATTATAAGAAAGTTAAAACGATGGGGCAACTAGTTAAAGCCCATCTGAAACATACATTACAGAAAAACTTATTACTAGTGCCTCGTTTTCAAAAAAATAGCGGTAAAATTAAAACACTTTAATTTTACGAAATCCTGTTTTAATTTAAAGTGTGTTCATGCATTTTTATTCCAGCCATTGGGAATAAAATATTATTTTCTAGATGTACATGTTGGTGCAAGTCCTCTTCGAAAGCTTTTAGTTCGTCCAAACAAACTCTATGCGTTGTGCAAGCAGTTGCAGGTGCTGTATAATGATCCGTCAAATCTCTTATTGCGAAAAGTAATTCACCCACTTTTTCATGTTCATGCTCCATCACAGAAACTGGAGCATCAATATACCCTGCTTCAAAATGTGCTGCTTTTTCTTCCTCGTCAGTAGAGTATAAAGTTTTAATTCTTGGGAAAAGAATTTCTTCCTCCTTTTTCATATGTGCTATTAAATCTTCCGCAACTTCGGTAAACAAGGCTAACACTTTTTCCATATGTGGATATTTCGGACCATGTTTCGTTACCACTTTCTGAATATGGTTATGAATTGTAGGTATGGCTGTTTTAACATAGAAATGATGATGTATTAATATGTAGGAGATTAATTGTTCAGCACTCATTTCATTAAATGGCATTTGCGTTTTAATGTTGTTATTCTCGGAAGCGGTTAATTCAGCTATAAGCGCTTCGACAGATATATTTTTTTCAGTACAGGCAACACTCAATGTCTTTCCGCCTTTACAACAAAAGTCTAAACTGTATTTTTCAAGTATGGGTATTAAATCGAAATGTTCTAGGGCTATACTTTTTAAGGTTTTATCTTTTAGGTTTTCCATATATTCTTATTTTATGTAAAATTCAAATTATCTAAATGTCATAACAATGACAATGGTCAGTTTCTGAATATTCTATATTGTTTTTCCGGAAATCAAAAACTTATGTCTTGAATTTTAACCTGAATGGATAAATAAATTAGATATGTGATTTTTGTCACTATCGATTTTTAAAACAATCGTAACTTTACGATATAATTAAAGTTTATGAATATCAAAATACTTGGTTCGGGCTGCACCAAATGCAAAATTACCTATAACAATGTTTTAGAAGCTTTAAAAGAAACAGGTATGGAAGCTGAAGTAGTTAAGATAGAAGACATGGAAGAGATCATGAAATACAATGTATTAACTACCCCTGTATTAATGATTGACGAGGTTGTTAAAGTTAAAGGACGTGTTGCCGAGTTGAGTGAAATTAAAGAATTCCTAAAAGCTCAAAATTAAAGTCATGTTTGATTGGATTCAAAAATTTGCAGACTGGCTAGTTTATCATGTGCTAGGAATTGCGTCGCATAGTAAATTAGGTGACACCGTTAATTTTTTCATTTTCGACACTATCAAGATTTTTATTTTGCTTTTTGGTGTGACTTTGTTGATGGGTATTATCAACTCGTATTTTCCCATCGAAAAAGTGCGTAATTTTTTGACTAAAAGAAAGTGGTATGGTTTAGATTATTTTGTTGCTTCTTTTTTTGGAACCATTACTCCATTTTGTTCTTGCTCGTCGGTTCCATTATTTATTGGATTTGTAAAAGGAGGTATTCCCTTGGGTGTCACGCTTGCTTTTTTAATTTCTTCCCCGCTTGTTGATGCGGTTACTGTTGCCATATTCTGGGGCATGTTTGGATGGAAGATCACTATTATATATGTAACAAGCGGCATTATACTTTCTATGATAGCGGGCTTTATTTTGAGTAAGTTGAAACTAGAAGGTCTTTTAACTGACTGGGTAAAAACGCTTCTTGCTAAAAAGCAGTCAATGGAATACAAGTCATTCGAGGCATCTTTAAACTTTACAGAAAGAGTTCCTGGAATTATAAAGGAAGCACTTGGAATCGTAAAAGGAGTTTCATTATATATTTTAGTAGGGATTGCAATAGGTGGATTGATGCATGGATTTATTCCCACTGGCTTTTTTGAAGCCTATATTAGTAAAGACAATCCCTTCGCTGTTCCTATAGCTGTTATTATTGGAGTTCCTATGTATAGCAATACTGCCGGTATTTTGCCAATCATGCAAGTGTTGGTGGAGAAAGGGATTCCATTGGGTACGGTCATTGCATTTTCTATGGCTGTGGTTGGGCTGTCAGTCCCAGAAGGATTATTGCTTAAAAAGATAATGACAACTAAGATGTTATTGATATTTTTTGCAGTGGTTACAGTTTGTATTATTCTATCTGGTTATATTTTTAATCTAGTAATGTAAATTTTAGATGATTTTGTCAAACTAATAGTCAAAATACTTTTTTACACTTAACTTGTACTCATAAATAAAAATACATGAAACTTTTACAATTATTCAAAGGGCTAGTAATGACTTCAGCTCTTTTGTTAACTACCTCTTTTATATTTTCTCAGGCTAAACCTCCTGCTAGTCCTGCTGCAACTGCAACTGGTACTTTGAAAAATGGGGCACATATTACTATTAGCTATTCTAGTCCTGCTGTTAAGGGAAGAGAAATTTGGGGTGCTTTAGTTCCTTTTGACAAAGTATGGAGAGCTGGTGCCAACAACGCTACACTTCTTGAAACCGATAAGGACGTTAAAGTTGAAGGTAAAACTTTAGCTGCTGGCAAGTACAGTATCTATGCAATCCCTGGTGAAAAAGAATGGGTGATTATTATAAACTCAGTAACAGGGCAGGCTGGTATGAATCATGACGGTTCTACAACATTGGATCCTGCTAAAGACGTTATGCGTGTGACGGTTAAGTCTAAAAAATCAGCAACAATGAATGAGCGTTTAGTGTATACTATTAACGAGCAAGGTTTTGTTTTGAGCTGGGAATATTTAGACGTTCCAGTTTCTATTAAATAAAATCAATTTTATACCCGATTGGGTATAATTACAAAATAATATACCTATATTATACCTTAACGGGTATATTATAGGTATTTTTTATTAATTTTATACCCGATAAGGTATAAATAATCATATATGAGTTTAAGTGCATTTTTAAAAGAGCGTAGAGCATTGGCAAAATTAACCCAACAAGAACTATCAGAAAAGGCGGGTGTGGGTTTGAGATTTGTTCGTGACTTGGAGCAGGGGAAACAAACATTAAGGCTTGACAAAGTGAATCAAATTTTGAAATTATTTGGATATGAGTTAGGTGCCATTGAGTCTAAAAGAAATGAATTATGAGAAAAGCAGTAATAAAAATACAGAATGATGTTGCAGGTTATTTGGTACAAGACGAACAAGGGTATCAATTTAATTATGATGATACTTATTTAAAAAAAGAAAATGCATCAGCCATTAGTTTAACAATGCCAATTTCTCAGAAAATTTATAATAGTAAAATTCTCTTTCCTTTTTTTGACGGACTTATACCGGAAGGTTGGTTATTAGATATTGCTGAAAAGAATTGGAAATTAAACACTAGAGATAGAATGGGTTTATTATTATCCTGTTGTAAGGATTGTATTGGCGCAGTAAGTGTTCATGAAGTTAAAACTGATGAATAATATGAAACAATGTTTATTTTGCTATGAGCCAATTTTAGAAATAGAAGCTACTGACTTTCATGAAAAATGCAGTAAAAAATTATTTGGTACAAAACTGCCACCTGTATTACCTTATGCCGAATCTGAAATGGAAGCTTTGGCCAATCAAATAGTTAAGAGTCAGTTTACTATCACAGGTGTTCAAGCCAAAATTTCATTAAACATAAGTGCTGATTCTATTACTACATTTAAAAAATTTACAATTGTAGGATTATGGGGAAACTATATTTTAAAACTACCATCTAATAAGTATAAAGCATTGCCAGAAGTAGAAGACCTCTCAATGCATTTGGCATCCATTGCAAAAATCAATACAGTTCCCCACTCACTAATTAGAATGCAGGATGATTCACTAGCCTATATTACAAAACGTATTGATAGGAATAAGAAATCAAAAGTTGCAATGGAAGATATGTGTCAAATAACTGAAAGACTAACAGAGCATAAGTACCAATCATCCTATGAACAAATTGCTAAAGCCATTTTAAAATATTCAAAACAACCAGTTTTAGATGTTATTAATTTTTATGAACAGGTATTGTTCTCTTTTATAATTGGTAATGCAGACATGCATTTAAAAAATTTCTCCTTAATTGATAAGGAAGGACTTGGACACGTTTTATCACCTGCGTATGATATGGTGTCAACCGTATTAGTGAATCCGGATGATAAAGAGGAATTGGCTTTAAACTTAAATGGTAAAAAAAAGAAAATAAAATTAATTGACTTTATTGCTGCCTTTGAAAAATCTGGGCTAGATACCAAACAACAAAATGCTATTTTTTCTAAAATGAATAATTCTTGTGAAAAATGGTTTTTACAAATAGATAAAAGTTTTATCGGCCTTGAGTATAAAACAGCGCTCAAGGAATACATTAAATCTAAACTTGCAATAATTAATAATTAAAGTTGAATCAGTTTTTCAACTATTTGCATTTCATAATATTCATACAAAAGTGTAACTTTTTCTGTGTTATGCCTAAAATAAAAAATCCCTACCAAATTGATTTACAATTAGATAGGGACTTTAAGTAGCTGTAGGGGGAGGAATCTAACTTACCTTTTTTGTCTTTACTTACCTTTCTTCTTTTCAATACAAATTACGCTTAAACTCATAGCATATAAGGTTAATAGAAATAAAGGGAAATAAAGGGTTGTTAAAAAAAAGGTTCCCCTAAAAGGTTCCCCCAGAAAAAAATAGCTAAATTCGTAGTAATTCAATTTAGCATTATGGTAGTCAACTTTTATCTTAAGGACGGAAAGGCAACTCAAGAAACTTGGATTTATTGCCTTATTAGGTATCAAAATAAAAGGGTTAAACACTATACAAATAGAAAAATACACCCCAAACATTGGAATATTAAAGAGCAAGAAATTAGAAAGAGCCACCCAAATAGCCCAGAGTTAAATCATTGGTTGAAAGGAGTTGAAACTTTTGTTGGAAAACTAGAATTAGAATGGGATAAAAAACATAATTCATCGGGGATTGTCCCAATAATTCCCCCAACCTACTTAAAGGAAAATTTAGATAAGTATTTTACAAAGACTACAAAGGACGAAAGAGAGGAACATAACCAAAAGTCATTTTGGGGGTATTATAATCAATTCCTAACTAGAATGAATAACGGGACAAGGGTACATCTTTCAAAGGGTACACCTATGGCACCCAAAACCATATTTCAATTTGAAAACCTTAAACGCCACCTTGATAATTACCAAAAGGCAAAGAAAATAAAGATTGAATTTGACAAGATTGACCTTACTTTTTATAATGATTTTGTTGAATACTTGACTACAAAACTCAAGTTGGCACCCAATACAATAGGTAAATTAATTACCAATCTAAAAGTGTTTTTAAGGGAGGCTTTTGACGAAGGAATAACTACAAATAACATATTTGCAAATAGAAGATTTAGGTCCAATAGTTCTTTGGCTGATACAATTTATCTAACTCCATTAGAGATTAAAGAGATTTCAAACCTTGATTTAAAAACAAATTTAAAGTTAGACAGGGTTAGAGATATGTTTATTATTGGTTGCTATACTGGGTTAAGATTTAGTGATATTGTAAATATCAAACCAGAACATATAAACGACGGAATGATTGAAATAACACAGGTTAAAACAAAGGAAAAAGTTGCTATTCCAATGACAAAGGAGGTGGAAAGGCTATTATCTAAGTATAATAACTCTTTACACAAAATTAGTAACCAAAAATTCAATGACTATTTATATGAGGTAGTTAAGAAATGCGAGAGTTTGGAAATAGAGGTAACCAAAAAGACAATACAAGGGGGAAAACAAATTGCTATTAAGAAACCTAAATACGAGTTTGTTTCATCACATACGGCAAGAAGGTCCTTTGCAACAAATGAATATATGGCGAAGGGGTTGAGTGTACATGATATAATGTCTATCACAGGGCACAAGACGGAAAAGAGTTTCTATAAATACATACGCCAAACACCAAAGGAAAACGCTGAAAGAGTCAAAATAATATGGAAAGAAAGAGAGGAAGGTTTGGCTAATGGAAATCTAAGGGTAGTTTAGTAACTTCATAGCAATTCAAATTAGCAAAAATGCATCCAATTTCTTATCTAACAGACGATAATTATCATGATTTACTTGATGAGTGGTTTGACAAGAATTATGAAAGTAACAATCGAGACGCAGAAGTATATTTAAATTATTTATGCAATCAATACAAAGAGTTGAATCCAAATTTTATAGAGAAGTTAGGAGAAAAGATTGATGAAATGTTTAAAACTTGGGAGCCTTCGATCAAAAATGGTGAAGTTGAAGAAATTGAAGATTTTGCCGCATACACTAAAGAGCGTTTTGATAAGTTAAAAGAGGGATATGAAAAATTTAAAGTAAATATTTCTAAAAAAGACGAAAATAGTAATAATGAACTAGGGAGTCATAATAAGGTTAAACTAAAATGGACAGGTAGTAAAACACAATTATATTACCTTTTTCATAAACTTAAGTATAAAGACAATCTAGTTACAAACAAATACGAGGACCTAGCAAAATTTATAATTGAAAATGTAGAAGGATACGAGGAAGATAGTTTAATTACAACAAAGGAAAACCTTGAGAAAGGCAAGTACCCCAAAAAAGGCGAAAATTTTAGTGGAACATTAATTGAAATTAAAGAAATAGAGTAAATCAACCCTATTTTAGGGATAGGGATTGTTTGAGTTTTACTTTGTTTGTCCCTTTGTGTAATAAATCAAAAAATTACATAATGTCAAATTTCAATCTTTCTTTTCCTATTGACCAATTAGCAACTGCAATAGCTGAAAAATTACAACCCTACTTTCTAACACCATCAACAGAACAACCCAAAGGGGAAGGGTACAGGACCAGAAAGGAAACGGCTGAAATACTAAACATTTCTTTGCCAACCTTGAATCACTATACTAAAAAAAGGATTTTGACAGGGTATAGAGTTGGGGTAAGGGTTCTGTATAAACAATCCGAAATAGAGTCAGCCCTTTCTCAAATAAAATATGGGAGGGATTAGTATGATTGACGGTATAACTATACAATATACGATTGATAATTTTGAGATATGGAGAGAGCAAATCCAAATTCAATTTTATAATGCAACTAATACAGATACAGGAGAAATAAGAACAAAGAAAAGAGAGCATCAAACTGTAACGATATTCAATGGAAAATGGGAAACCTTTGATTTAGAAGTAAAGGAAGTTTACAATACCCAATCTGGGTTTAAAAAGAATTATTTAAAAATTAAGGGTTCTTTGCATAAAAACCATTTTCAAGGAACAAACTACTTACCCTTTAATTGGAGGGACCTACAAACTCAAGTACACCATATTTGTAAAACATTGCTGATTGACCCAAATAAGGCTCGTATTTCAACTATTGAGGTTGGAGTTAATATAATTACTCCTTTTGAAGTAACCCCTTTTTTAAAGGGGAATCTAATTGATTACAAAGGGAAAGAATTTAAGAATTACAAGGCAGATAGAAATGGGTTTGAGTTAGGTTCTTTTTGTGATTTAAAACAATATAAAGTCAAATTATACGACAAAGGTTTGCAAAATAAGTTATCAATTAATTTAATGAGGTTTGAAACAAGATTTCTGAAAATGCAAATAATAAAAAGTAAGGGAATTTTATTATTATCCGACCTGCTAATTTTTGAAAAAGTTATAAAACTTAAATCTTTAATCGTAAAGTCTTGGAGTAATGTATTGATTTACGATATTGAAAATATTAAGGGACTTAAAAAAAACATTGGTTCTAATTATGAGTTGTTGTTGAATGGGAAAAATCCTAGACACTGGGGGAGTATTAAGGGTTTAAATAGAGATAGCTATAATTATCAACGAGGCAAGTTTAAAGACATAGTTCTTAAATATGGTAAAAACTATCATTCCATAGTCTTAGAATTAATTGAAAATGAGTGGGATAACCTATTCATTAATTCCACAAATTTACCACTTGGCGAAAGTACAGAATTACACAATCTTACCCTTAAGATAAAAGGTAATAATGTGGAAAGTGATTTAATACTAGTACCTAAAAGAGTTTGTTTATCCTGTGGGAAAGATATTTCAAATCAAAAGGTTGGAAGTAAGTTTTGCAGTAATAGGCTAGTAGGGGAAAGAGAGGCTCATAAATGTAGAAATATTAATAGTAACTATAGGAACAACTTTAAAAAGAAACTTGAGATTATTCAAGGGAGGGGTTTACTTTTTGATATTATTCCCTTCTTTGAATTTAATAACAAACAATCAATAGCAATATTACAATCGTAAGATTATGAAAAACAACAGGGAAATAGAAAAATAACAGGGTAATAATAGAGGATTGACAGAACGAATAGGTAGTAATAAAAATCTTACTACCTTTTTTATGCACCTTATTTTTTATTAAAATGGCGAAATGTGGCGAAAACTGACAATTCTAACACTATCGATTAAGAAAATCACAGAGGGGTGATACATATAACAGAATAAATTAATGAGATTGAATGAATTAACCATATATTTACTTTATTAAAAAATATTATATGAAAAAGGTAATATACATACTTATAGCATTTGCCATTTTTTCTTGCAATAGCAATTCAAGTTTAGAAACAAGGGTTAAAAATTTTATGAAAGACTCTGTTGTAACTGGCTTTGATGACCCTAAATCTTATGAATGGGTTTCTATGGATAAACCCGATTCTGTATTTATCCACTCAATAGCAGAAGATAGAATCAAAAAATATGAAAAAGATAATGAAAGATTAAATCTTGATATTAGATTAAATAAAATCGAATTAGAATCAGAGATAGCAAAGTCAACTGGGACTGCAACAGATAAAGAAATTATCAATGGCTTACTTTCTATTGATAGTTTAAACAGACATACTATCGGAATAAATAAGAACAACATTGACTTATATAAAGGTTACTTATCTCGTCCAGATTCTTTAATTAGTATCAATATCGCAATCAACTGTAGGGCTAAGAATAAGTTAGGTGCATTAATAATGAATACTATTAATTTGAAATTAGACCCAAGTAACAATAAATTGGAAGTTATTGACTAGAGAAATCTTATATAAATACTAGGCTAGTTTGCGATTTTACATTTGCATTTCGCAATTTATATTATCCAATTTTTACTTGTCATTAATAAAATGTGGTAGTATACCTTTTGAAAAATAGTATCATAACAATTCTGAATTAATACTAGATAAAAATAGCAAATCTTTAAAAGGTTCCCCTAATAGGTTCCCCTATTTTAAATAAAAAATCCCTACCAAATTGATTTACAATTAGATAGGGACTTTAAGTAGCTGTAGGGGGAGGGGTCGAACCTCCATGAGGCAGTTAGTTGTAGCACAAAGTTCAGTGGTCGACCCTGGTCGCCTATTGCTAGACGGCTCTATGCTATATTTATCCCGTGATCCTCACCCCCGAGACAAGGGGGCATGTCTGCCAAAATTTCATCACCCCACAGTATTAAGAACTTATCATTTGAAGCGCTTTATTTGCTCTATTTCCCTCATTTGATATATCAAAACTAAGGTAATGGCCTATACGTTGCAAATATTTTAACTAATATTTTTAAAATGTAGAAAATATTTAATAAATTGCCTTTATATTTAAAATATTACAAATATGGAGCCGAAATCTAATACTAAATTGAACATTGACAAAAACTTAGATAAGCTGGATTTGCAAATTATTCAAGCAATGATGCAGGATGCTGAAGTTTCCTATGCAGACTTGGGTAAGCAGTTTTTCGTGTCTGGTGGTACCATTCACGTTCGTATCAAAAAATTAGAAGAATTAGGCATTGTGCAAGGCAAGCGTTTGGCGGTGGACTTAAAAGTATTGGGTTATGACATCATTGCTTTCATTGGTATTTATTTGGAGAAGAGCTCCATGTATGACAATGTTGCTCAAGCGTTAAAGGCCATTCCTCAAGTAGTGCGTGTTAATTATACTACAGGTAATTATAGCATGTTTGTGGAAATTGTTTGTAAGGACATTCAGCAATTGCGTTTTGTTTTACATGATGAACTTCAAAAAATAAAAGGTATTGAACGTACAGAGACTTTGATTTCGTTGGAAGAAAGCTTTTCCAGAAATGTAAAAATTGTATAATAAAAAAGCGTCCCAACAATTACTTGTGGGACGCTAAAACCTAGATCAACAATTCAAATTAAAATAGACGTTTTTAGAACATTTTATAATTTATAGCCATTGTCTGCAACTAGCTGTGCGCAAATTCTGCGTCTTGCTTCCTTGCTATTAAATGGTTCTACTTTTGTGAATCGCTTTAAACCAATATGCATCATTCTTAGTTCGTCTCCGTCGGCAAAACTATTCAATGCATCTTTTCCTGCTTTATTTATAGCGTCCGCTGCATCATATATATAAGTACCTACAATGTCGGCTTGCACTGTGGTTGCAGCTGCTCCTTTTAATGCAGTTAATTTTTCTAGTCTTAATAATGCAGACTCTGCGTGGAAAGTGATTATTGACATGTCTGCAATATTCATTAATATCTCTTGCTCCTTATTTAAGGTCATCATTAATTTTTGAACTGCAGCACCTGCTACCATTAATATACATTTCTTAAAATTCGCAATTGCTTTTTTCTCTTTTGCAAAAGCGCCTTCTACTTCGCTTCCAAAATCAGGAATACTCATTAATTCTTTTTGAACATTCATTGCAGGGCCCATTAAATCTAATTTTCCTTTCATGGCTCTTTTTAATACCATGTCCACTGTTAATAATCTATTGATCTCATTGGTTCCTTCGTAAATTCTGTTAATACGACTATCGCGATATGCTTTTGAAATTGAATACTCGTCGCTATATCCATTTCCTCCATGTACTTGTACTCCCTCGTCTACGATATAATCTAAACACTCACTTCCGTACACTTTTAAAATAGCACACTCAATAGCATATTCTTCTGCAGCGCCTAATAAAGATTCTGATAATGTCTTGCCCGCTTTTGCTAATTCTGATTCTTGCTCATCAATATTTTTAGATACTCTATACAATGCACTTTCTCCCACCCACATTCTAATGGCCATTTCTGCTAGCTTATGTCTTATCGCACCAAACTTTACAATAGGTAATTTAAATTGTTCTCTTGTAATTGCATATTGTACAGTAGTTGATAATGCTCTTCTTGCGCCGCCCAATGT
>CANCAY010000046.1 GCA_947374225.1 Chitinophagaceae bacterium
CTTTTTTTTCAAAAGAACTTTCGGTACAAGCACAGTGGAATAGATTGGCAAAAATTGCTTTTTACATAGAAGCCATTTCAATTTTTTCTTGTTTCATTATACTATTTTATATTATTTCCAATCACTTATTTGAATACAAGTATGCTTACATGCATAGTGATAAAAACTTACCATATCAGTATTTATTGAGTTGTTTTTGGGAAGGGCAGGAAGGAAGTTTTTTACTATGGAGCTTTTGGCATTCTGTATTAGGCTTATTGGTGCTGGCTAGATTAAAAAGATGGAACAACAATATCAATGGGGTGATGATGGTCTTGAACTTTGTTCAATTCGTATTGGCGACTATGGTGGTGGGCTTGTTTATTTTTGACGCTAAATTAGGCAGTAGTCCATTTTTATTGTTAAGAGAAGAAATGAGCTGGCCCATACTTGCTCGTCCAGATTATTTACATTTAATCAAAGATGGTACCGGTTTAAATACTTTATTACAGAACTATTGGATGGTGATTCATCCTCCTATATTATTTTTAGGTTTTGCTTCAACAGTGATACCATTCTCTTTTGCAGTAGTGGGATTGATTGAGAAAAAGCATGACTGGATGGATCAAGCATTGCCTTGGGCAACTTTTTCTGCGGGTATTTTAGGATTAGGCATTATGATGGGTGCTGCATGGGCTTACGAGAGTTTAACTTTTGGTGGATACTGGGCATGGGACCCTGTAGAAAATGCTTCATTAGTACCATGGTTAATATTAGTTGCAGGTATTCATACTGCCATGATTTATAGAAAGACAGGCACTAGTTTAAAAGCAACTTATTTGTTTTTTGGACTCAGCTTTTTATTGGTAGTATATTCTACATTCCTTACAAGAAGCGGCATATTAGGAGACACTTCTGTACATGCATTTACCGACTTAGGAATGAATGGTCAGTTATTGACTTTCTTATTGATTACGGTCTTACCTTTCTTTGCTTTGTATTTTGCACGTTATAAGCATATGCCGGAAATTCAAAAAGAAGACGCGGTGGACAGTAGAGAGTTTTGGATGTTGGTTGGTTCATTAATTCTTGTTTTATCTGCGGCAGTAATCATTGCAATCACTTCAATACCGGTATTCAATAAATTATTCAGTACTAAAATTGCGCCTCCAGAAGACCCTGAATTTGCACACAATCAAGTACAAGTATTTGTAGCCATATTAATTGGTTTATTAACAGGTGCTGGACAGTTTCTTAAATTTAAAGGGACACCCAATGGACAGTTCTGGAAACAAATTAAATTGCCCTTAATAGTTACAGCAATTATTAGTGCAGTCATTTTTATTTTTGTAGGCATTGCTTATAATGATAAAGGAATTGGATTCTTAGGCGCATTATATGTTGCGGTTGCTGCTGCAGTTTTTGGAGTAGTTGGTAATATTCATTATTGGTTGACTTCATTAAAAGGAAAATTAAAATCTGCAGGTGCTTCTATTGCACATATTGGTTTTGGATTGGTATTGGTTGGTATTTTAATTTCGTCAGCAGATAAAAAAGTATTGAGTTGGAATACTACTGGCATTAATGTATTAACAGTTGCTCCAGGTGAAAAAACACCAGTGGGTAATCCAAGAGAAAATATTACCTTATTTGAAGGAATTGACACAGACATGGGTCAGTATATGGTTTCTTATGTACGTGATACTTTTGACACAAGAGAAACGCGTTTCTTTGAATTAAAATTCACCAACAAGAAAACTAAAGAGCAATTCTTCTTGTATCCCGACGTGTTAAAAAACAATAAAGGCATGGAAGGATTTTCAGCTAATCCTTCGTCAAAACATTATTGGAACAAAGACATTTTTGTTTATGTAACTTCTTTCCAAGACCATAATAAGGAAGACACGACTAGCTTTAAACCACAACAAATTAAAGTGGGAGATTCTATCTATTATAGTAATGGGTATATCAAATTAGAAAAAGTAGTTGTAAATCCCAATGCTAATAGAGCTGCTGGAACGAATGAACTTTCTTTACAATTAACGGTAACTTCTAAGGAAGGATTAAAATACAGTTCTACGCCAGGGATAATATTAGAAGGGTTGAACATGAGTTCTATTTTAGATACGGTGAAGGCTCAAAACTTAATTTTAAGTTTCAATAAAGTAATAGACAATCAAAAGGGAATCCTAGAAATAGGGGTGAAGGAATCAAAAAGTTTAACTAATTTAATAACCTTAAAAGCATACGAATTTCCATTTATCAATATACTTTGGATTGGTGTAATAGTTTGTGTGATTGGTTTTTGGATGAGTATGTATGAGCGTATTAAGAAGCTTAAAAGAACTAAATAATAATTGAAGCAATATTTCAAATATCTAATAGTTTGTGCAGGGATGCTTGCTTTGCAAAATAATGCCAAAGCACAATCCAGCTCATTAGATACTTTGAGAGTGGAAGCTTTCATTACAGCAGAAGGAGATACGATTGGGCAATCTTGGTTACCAACGGTAGAAGTATTTGCTAAACAAACTAAGATAGTGGCACAGTATTGGCGTGAGTGGACTCGTTTACGCAATGCCGTATATGTTACCTACCCATATGCTAAAACTGCCAGTAAATTAATTAATGAAGTGAATGCGCAGTTATTAAATGTTAGCGACGAGCATACTAGAAAGCAAATCATTAAAGCAAGAGAGAAAGAATTAAAAAGAGACTTTGCGGACAAAGTAACCAATTTGTCGGTGTATCAAGGTAAAGTACTCATGAAGCTTATTAATAGAGAGACAGGGAATAACTGTTTTGAAATCATAAAAGAGTATAAAGGCGGCTTTAATGCTGGTTTCTGGCAAACGGTAGCCTTTGTATTTGGAAGTAGTTTAAAGCAGCAGTATGAGCCTCGTGGCGACGATAAAGAGATCGAGAAAATTGTGTTAGAAGTTCGAAAAGTGTATGGTTATAAAGGCTAGGCCTTAGACTTGGTTTTAGGGGTAGGTTTTTGTACCTTTACCCGAATAGTTATTACCAACATGAGTGAAGAAAAAAGTCTGAATTTTATTGAAGAAATTATTTCCCAGGATTTAGCAGCGGGAAAGTATGCGTCTATATTAACTAGGTTCCCTCCAGAGCCCAATGGATATTTACATATTGGTCATGCAAAGAGTATTTGCTTGAATTTTGGTTTGGCGAAGCGTTTTGGCGGAGCTACCAATTTGAGATTTGACGACACCAACCCAACTAAAGAAGAAACTGAATACGTAGACAGTATTAAAGCAGACGTAAAATGGTTGGGCTTTGATTGGATTAAAGAATGTTATGCATCAGATTATTTTGATCAATTATATGCATTTGCTTTACAGTTAATTGAGAAAGGCTTGGCCTATGTAGACGATAGTTCTGCAGAAGAAATTGCTTTACAAAAAGGAACACCTACTGTTCCGGGTACTGGTAACGCATTTAGAAATAGAAGTATTGAAGAAAATAAGGCTTTGTTTGAAGCAATGAAAGCGGGAGCATTTGAAGACGGAGATAAAGTGTTAAGAGCAAAGATAGATTTAGCGAGCCCTAATATGCATATGCGTGATCCATTATTGTATCGCATCAAAAAAGCACATCATCATCGCACAGGAGACGCTTGGTGCATTTATCCAATGTATGATTTTGCACATGGACAGAGTGATAGTATCGAGCATATTACGCATTCAGTTTGTACTTTGGAATTCATCCCACATAGAGCATTATATGACTGGTGTATAGAACAACTTGGAATTTTTCCTTCTCATCAATATGAGTTTGCACGTTTGAATATGACCTATACTATAATGAGCAAACGTAAGCTATTGCAATTGGTTCAAGAGGAACATGTGCAAAGCTGGGACGATCCACGTATGCCAACAATAAGTGGTATGCGTAGAAGAGGATATACTCCAGAAAGTATTCGTGACTTTTGTGAGCGCATAGGTATTGCAAAGAGAGAAAATATTATTGACTTTAGTTTATTAGAATTTTGTGTGCGTGAGCATTTGAATAAAATAGCACAGCGACGAATGGTGGTAACTAATCCAGTTAAATTAGTCATTACTAATTATGACAAAGTGGAGGAAATTTTACATTCAGAAAATAATCCAGAGGACCCTGAAGGAGGAGTAAGAGATGTGCCATTTAGTAATGAGTTATGGATAGAGCGTGCCGATTTTATGGAAGAACCAACTAAAAAATATTTTAGATTAGGACCAGATTTAATGGTGCGTTTAAAAAGTGCTTATATTATTAAGTGTGATAGTTTTGAAAAAGATGCAGCAGGAAATGTTCAAACTATACATGCAAGTTATTTCCCAGAGAGTAAGTCAGGTTCAGATACCAGTGGCATACACGTAAAGGGAACTTTACATTGGGTAAGTGCAAAACATGCAGTTCCTGTTGTTTTAAACGAATATGATAGACTATTTAATGTAGAAGACGTTGCAGGTGCAGAAGGGGACTTTAAAGATTATATCAATCCTAATTCTTTAACAACTACCAACGCATGGGCAGAGCCTGCATTAGTAAATGACAGTTTAGACGCTAGATTCCAATTTATCAGAAAAGGATATTTCTATCAAGATACTACTAGTACAAAAGACAAATTGGTATTTAATAGAACCGTTACGTTGAAAGATGCATGGGCTAAAGAACAAAAGAAATAATTATTACTTTAATCAATTGGCATGTTAAATCTGGAGACTTTTAAACTGTATTGGGATAAACAATTTCCAGATTTACGATTACGTCGTAGTAATTATTTATTAGCAGTAAGTGGAGGATTAGATAGTGTTGTATTGGCACATTTAATGCGTACAGTAAATGCTAAGTGTACTATTGCACATGTAAATTTTCAACTAAGGGGAGCAGAAAGTATCAGGGATGAAAATTTTGTAAAAGCATATGCGGAACAATTACAGTTTGAATTTAAACTAACTCATTTTGATACTGCAACTTATGCAGAAACCCACAAACAAGGTATACAGGCAGCTGCAAGAGATTTAAGATACCAATGGTTTGAAACTTTGATGACTGAATTTGAAAAAGCAAATCAACAAGAACTTATTTTATTAACAGCACACCATGCAGACGATCAAGTTGAAACAGTTTTGATGCAGTTGTTTAGAGGAACTGGATTACATGGCTTGACTGGAATGCCTAATAGAAGAAAAGATACATTAAACTTAGCGAGACCTTTATTGATATTTACTAAGGAAGAAATAAAGCAATATGCGGACGAAAATGGGTTGACTTATGTGGAGGACAGTTCTAATGAAAAAGACGACTACACCCGCAATATGATTCGACATAAAATTGTCCCACAAATGCAGGAAATATATCCAAGTGCTAAGGATAATGTATTGTCGACTGTGGAGAAATTAAAAGAAGCGGAGCAAATTGTAAATGAGACGGTTACTGCGTATTGGAAAAAGGGAATGCAATTCAAGAAGGGTATTCCTAGTATTTCCATTGATCAATGGATTAAAGTAAAAGGAAACTCAACTTATGTATGGGGCTTAATAAAACAGTATGGATTTAAACCTCAACAAATAGAGGAAGTGAATAAGATCGTTAATGCATCAAAGGGAGCTTATATTAATTCTAATACCCATCGTATTATAAAATGGGATGACCAATTACAGATTGTCTCATTGGAATCGAATAAGGAATATGAATTAATTGAATTGGGACAACCTATATGCAAGACAAAATGGGGTCAATTAGAAATTGAGCTTTTTACTATGGAAGCTTTAGGGGAAATAAATAAGGATCCTAAATACGCTTATTTAGATGCTGCTAATATTAGCTGGCCTTTGTTATTGAGATCATGGGGACCTACAGACTATTTTTATCCATTAGGACTTAGAAAGAAAAAAAAATTAAACCAGTTTCTAGGAAGCTTAAAATTAAATCCAACAATTAAATCAAGAACCACAGTCATTACTTGTTCTGATAAAATAATCTGGATAGTTGGTCAGCGAATAGATGACCGATTCAAAATAACACCTAATACCAAGCAGGTATTAAAAATTACATTCCAATAAAATCAAGATAATTTTCTGTATTAATAATAGAAAAAACAGCTTTCGGATAGCTTTTTGCGAAAGCTCCTGGAATCTTAGTTTTCTTGTTAGCTTTAAATTTTATTTCATAAGCAACTAATTCCCCATTTTTGTATTCAATTAAATCAATTTCTTGTTGATCATATGTTCTCCAAAAATAGTGTTGGGTATGATTATTTAAATACTGATTTTTTTTTATTCTTTCTGAGACAATGTAATTCTCCCAAAGCAAACCCATGTCATTTCTTAAAGCAGGTAATCTAAAGTCGTTTATTATAGCATTTCTAACTCCATTGTCGAAAAAATACCATTTTGCACTTTTACTTATTTCTTTTCTTAAGTTATTACTATAAGAGGGAAGCTTAAAAATGATAAATACTTTGGACAATAAATCTAAATAGCTTTCTACTGTTTGCCTATTCATTCCTAATTGTGTGCCAATTTCTTGAGTTGAAACTTCTGACCCAACTTGGAAAGCGATGAGCCTTAATAGACTACTAATTTTGTCTGAATGTTTTAATCCATTAAAATTTAAAATATCTTTTAGTAAATAGGATTGTACAAGTTGTAAAAGATAGCCACTTTTTTCTTCTAAAGTAGTTAAATTATTTACTTCTGGATAAGCTCCAAAAATAAGACGTTCTTCAAAATGTTTTTTGGTTGCTAATATATTTTCTTTTTTTTCAAATTCAATTTGGCTAATTGGGTATAAATAATATTGAATTAATCTGCCAGTAAGTGGTTCGCCTGTTTGATTCATTAAATCGAAAGATGATGATCCAGTAGCAATGATGGTAAGTGTTGGAAAGCTGTCAATCATTAATTTTAGATTTGCCCCAATTTCTTTTATTGATTGTGCTTCGTCTATTGCTAACAAAGTATTGTCTTGAATAATTCTTTGATAGTTTGCTATAGTTCTATTGTTTAATAAAGACTGTACGTCAAGATCTTCTCCATTTAAAAGAAGATATTTACCCTTATATTGATTTAATATATTTTGTAATAAAAAGGTTTTTCCAACCCGCCTAGTTCCAGATATGATAATCACTTTGTTTTTACCTAAATCTCTAACAATTTGATTTTCAATATATCTCTCAATTATTTTCATAAAAGCTATTTAGTATCAAAATTAGTATTAATTATGATATTAAATTCTCATAATTAATGATAAATATGAGAATGTGTTGTCAAATTTAACATTAATTATGCAATTATATGTATTTTAAATGGATAGATAAGCCTTTATCTGTTCTAAAAAAGAAGCTAAAACATCGTAATTCCCTATGAATTTGGCAGTTACAATTAAAAATACCACACCATACAAGGATCCCCATAAGTGTGCGCTATGATTAATGGCACCATGACCTTGTTTAGACAAGTAGGCAGTTATAGCTAAATAGATAGGGCCAAATATAAAGCCAGGAATAATAGGAGGGATAATAAAAAATCCAATTAGTATAGTAGGCTGTAAAAGCAAGCCGGCAAAAACAATCGCAGAAACGGCTCCAGACGCTCCAAGGCTTCTATAATTATAATGGTTTTTTTGTTTGATATAAGTAGGTACTAAACAGGCAACTAATGCCGATACATATAGAATCACATAAAATAGTTTCCCGCTAGCTCCGAAAATCATGCTAAAAAACTGTTCCACATAATCGCTAAACATATAAAAAGAAAACATGTTGAAAGCCAAATGCATAAAGTCGGCATGTATAAAACCAGAGCTTACAAATCGATACCATTCGTTATTTCTTCCAACCGAATAGGGATGAAAAATCATTTTATCCATAAAGCTTTCGTTATAAAAAGCAAGTGCAGAAATGGCTACCGTGATTATGGTTATAATAATGGTGATGGACATATAATTAGTTGTTTATTCGTGATGATATTTCTCGTTTGCTAAGATACTGCAAGCTCTATATAATTGCTCTGCCAATAATAACCGAACCAACATATGGGGGAACACTAAATCAGAGATACTCCAAGTGAAATTGGCACGCTTTTTAATTTCGTCGTCTACACCATAAGCGCCACCAATTAAAAACACAATTTTTTGAGCACTTTGATTGGCTTTTTGTTGGATTAAATTAGCCAATCCTGGGGAGTTCAACATTTTACCCTTTTCGTCTAATAGCACTAATACGTCTGTTAATGCCAAGGCTTTAAGAATACTTGCAGCTTCTGCTTTTTTAATTTGAACTGGCTCCGTTAATTTACTTGGTGTAATTAATTGCCAGTCAATAGGATAGTAGTGACCAATACGTTTGGTGAATTGATCCACGCCTTCTTTAATATAAGATTCATTAGGCTTGCCTACAGAGAATATAGAGAGTTTCAAAATCAGTAGTTTATATTCAAAATTGGAGTATTTATACTTAAAAATGGTAAGTTTTCATCCAAATTATTAAAATTGCGTAGAATTTTGCTATTTACTCACGGGTTCAATAAAATAGAATTAACTCTATAACCCTTGATAAAAAAGACTTAAAGCATTTTGTTTGGTACTTTTGATACTAATTAGAACGTGAAATAATGGAAACAAAAGTACTTATAGCAGACGATCATAGTATAGTGCGCATGGGTTTGAGTGCTATTTTGAATAAGTTACAAGTAAAGCATGTAGACGAAGTGAGTAATTGCGCACAATTAATGCAACAATTGCAAGCGGAAACCTACACACATTTGATTTTAGATATCATTTTACCAGATGGCAACTCTCTTGAGATTATTGAAAACATAAATAATTTATATCCAAATATTTCAATTTTGATTCATTCAATGCAACCAATTGAAGTTTATGGAAAAATATTAAAAAAGTACAAAATCCATTCTTATTTGTATAAAGGGGTTTCTGAACATGAAATCAATTATCATTTGGAGTCCTTCATTAAAGGCGTTACAATGAATTTTTCTAAAGTAATTGAAAATGACGAAAATCCATTTTCCACTTTAGCAGTAAGGGAATTAGAAGTATTACATTATTTATTAAATGGATATAGGACTAAGGAAATAAGTACCATGCTTGGGCTAAAGATGAATACTATTTCCACTATTAAATCGGTTATATTTGATAAAGTAAAAGCAGAATCATTTACCCATCTTTTGCAATTGGCACATGTACATCAAATTAGTTATTAATAGTAAGCAAGTTTTCCTTTTAAACCTACTGGTTTTATTAATGTGCAGCCCAAAATTTTCTTTTGGGCAATATTCATATACATTTGAACGCATAAATTCCGAAACTGGTCTACCAGCTAATACTATTAAAGGAGTTCAGTTTGATAAGGTTAATCGTTTTTTATGGGTGGCTACAGAATCCGGCTTAGTTAGGTATAATGGCCATAGTTTTCAGAGTTTTGGAGACAAGAATGCAACTATTAAATTAAATGGCAGAATTGTTTCATTGAATAGAAAACAAGATGGGACAATTTTCGGAAGACTATTAGATGAATCTTTGTTCACCATCATTGACAATAAGGCTATCATTGATCCTAAGCACACTATTATAAATTTTTCGAATGAGTATTTAAATTATAAATATAATTTATCCAATGATCATTATACTGGGAAGAAGATTGGCATCTCAAATAAAGATTTTAAAGTTAAAGACGGCTATTTTACATTCTTAGACGATCTGTCAAAATCGAAATTATTTAAGTATACAAATGGTCAATTCGATTCCGTTTTTGTTTGTGAAAGTAACGAGAAAGCATTTTCTTTAAATGGCAGGTTTTTCTTAATTAAGAATGATGGAAAAGTAAATGAACTGACTTTAGGGGATGGGGGTAAGATGATTTCAAATAAAATTAGCACCATTGGGGATTTTAAATTAGAAAAAATAAAACCTGGAAATATCTTTAATGTATTTCAATCTGATAGTACGAAGGCATATCTAATTAATGCTAGCAATTTATATTCAATTGAAATAAATAAAGGGGTTATTGAATTTACTTTAGTCACCAATCAATTGCCTAATAGTGAATACATTCGTTTTTTACAAGTAGATGAAATAACCAATACTATTTATTTAGGAACAGATAATAGAGGATTGTTAATTGGGCGGCCAAGTTATTTTAAACGTGTTATGCCGAAGGATTACAGCGATGGTAAGAGTTCTGCAGCTTATGCACAGGTACTACAAAAAAATGGCAATATTCAAATAAATAGCGGTACAGTATTTGGAAGTGCTGTGACAAATGCGCCTCTTATTTTTTACAGACCTGCATCTACTAACACTTTTACTAGTAAGTCAGGAATGTTTTATATGACTAATTCGGATGGAATTGTATCGTATGATTTAGTTAAACAACAATTAGTAAATATAAGTTCAGACATAGATCATGATAGAAATAGTTTTATAGAACTGAATAATGCTATTTACTCTTTTAATGAAAAAGGCGTTGGTATTAAAGAGGAAAATGGAAAATGGGAAATGAAACTTTTATTTTCCAAAGTTCCTTTTGGTTTTATGACTTTTCAGGTTAAAGAAATTAATAACAATGAAATTTTAGTTACTTCTTCAGATGGTTTATACAAATACACTATTTCAGAAAATAGTTTTAAACGAATATTTAGGGACAAGGACGGTGCTAATTTTAGAGCAATTTATAATTTAAAAGGGTACTTTTTATTAGGTACTTATGGTAGTGGAATTTATATGTATAAGGATGGAATTATTAAACATATGCCATTAGACCAAAATAAATATTTAAGCTTTACACACTGTTTTATATTAGATGACCAACAGAGAATTTGGGCGAGTACCAATAAGGGTTTATTTATGTCTCCTTCACAATCTTTAATTGATTTTTGGGAGAAAGGCCCAGGTAATATTGCTTTTAAATACTATGGGAAATTAGATGGGATAGATGTTTTAGAAATGAATGGAGGTTGCAGTCCCTGCGCCATTAAATTGAATAATGGTGATTACTCTTTTCCTGGTATTGATGGGTTGATTCAATTTAATCCAAGTAAAATACCACAAATATATATTAAGCCTAAAGTTTATATAGACAAAGTTTATATAAACAAAGTGCTAAATTCTGATGAGATAATGGAGCATAATTTAACATCAAAAATTAAAATGCTGGAGTTCCAGTTAGGAGTATCTGGTATGTTAACAAGGGAAGATGTGATGTTAGAATTTAAATTTGATACTGAAACTTGGAATAGGATAAGCGTTGGAAATGCAAATATTAGTTATGGTAATCCAGCTTTTGGTTCTCATAAATTATTTATTAGAACAAGAAATACCATACTAAGTAAATGGGATACACAGGAGTATTCATTTTATATTAATTATCCTTGGTATTTAAACCCATATATCTTCTTTTTATATTTAGGGGTATTAGTATTATTGATTTATTCTTATAGTAAAATAAGATTTTTAATTTATAGAAGAAGACAATTGGAATTAGAGTCTGAAGTACTAAGTAAAACAACGAAGCTGCGTAAATTAAATGAAGGGCTCACTAAACGTAATCAAGCAAAGGATCAAGTTATTGCCATTATGAATCATGACATATTAACACCGTTGAAGTATTTGCATATTGCTGCTCGAAATATTGAAGAAAAAGTAGAGGAGCCAGGGACGAAAAAGTCATTACATCAAATTGCAACTACCGCAAAAGAATTAGAATACCAGACTTCAAATATGTTAAACTGGGTGAAATTGGATAGTTTAGAAAAATTACCAAAGGCACAGAATGTAGATCTTTATAATGTGGTGAGTCAATTATTAGATTTTACTGAGCCCTTTAAAAATAATAAACAAGTAGAACTTATTAATAATATACCAATTGGAACATTCATACTTACTTGGCCAGAACAGTTACGTGTATTGCTTTACAATATTATAATGAATTCAATTAAATCAACAGATGTTGGTTCCATTTCTATTTCTTCTATTATAAATGATCATATTTTTGAAATAATTATTGAAGACACAGGTTCTGGAATGAGTACATCAATGGCTAAATATTTAATTACAGGATTAAGCAAAGATGAAGTAGAGGAACTGCCAAAGTATAAGAAGGGTAATGGAGTTGGATATCAAATTATTAGAAGTTTGATTGCGCTTATGCATGCAAAGATAGAAATTACTTCAAAGGAAATGAAAGGGACTAAAGTTGTATTATACTTTATACAATTTTAAATGGAATGCCATTTTCAGAATCATTCATTATAAATTGATAATTTCCTTTAATCAATTCTCCAATATATAAACAGGTTCTTTGTGTAAATCCATCAATTTTTCCCTGCAATTTAATAGTACCTTTTGGGCAAACAATTTTATACACCCAAAATGATTTTTCTTGCTTTGGTAATATTATTTCTAATATACCATCGTTTACAATTTCTGTAATCTTCACCATCTTTATAGCATATTGATATCGCATGTAATTTACAAGATGTAATTTAGATCTAGGACAGAATTATGTCTACGCTGGTGTTTACAAATTTGATAGAATTAATTCTAATAATTTAATAGAACAATTTCTATTGATTTCGTGATTATTTTGATTCTTGAATTAAATGTGGAGAATTAGGCTGGTTTTATATCTAGTTATAGAGTTTGTTCTATTTACAAATATACAATAAATGGGAATTTTGTACGTTCCAAAAAATCCCATTTAGATGATAAAGAATAGATTCTTAGGCCTTTGTAAAATTAGAACTTTTTTAATATTAGTCGTATTTCAATTTATAAGTTTTTTTTCTAATGCGCAATGTAGTTTGAGTGACTATGTATTTACAAAGTCAACTGGAACTTTTACACCTATTTCTGGATCTACCAAGTTACCAGTTGTCGTGGCAGATGATGCTTCCTCCACTGCACAACCTATTGGCTTTGAATTTTTCTATGCAGGTAGAGTTTACAATAACTTCTACATGAACAGTAATGGTTATGTAGCCTTAGTGAATGGAGTGAATACTGCCTCGCCAGTGGCGGCTAACATCAGAAATGTAAATGGTGGAAATACCTTTGGAAGTAATCCAATACTTTTTCCTTTATTCGGCGATTTAGCAGCTGCTACAACTACAACGCCTGCAGGAGATGCTGCTTATATTTTAGAAGGCGCTGCTCCAAATCGTGTGTTAACTATTCAATGGTTAAACTGGAAATGGGGTTGGAGTGCTACTGCTCCTTCTGTAAGTTTTCAAGCCAAAATTTATGAAGGAACCAATAAAATTGAATACGTTTATAAGCCTGGAACAATTGCGCCAAACTTACCTGTTTCCATAGGTATGTCGGCTCCAACAGCTGCTAATGCAGCTTCCTATTTGTCAGCCAATGAACTTTCTACTTCGGCTACAGTAAGTGGTTCTGTTTTCACTACTACTATTCAACCTACTTCGGTTGTGGATGGATTGACCTATACTTTTACACCACCAGCTTTAGCGGTAACTATTACCCAACAACCTGCTGCTGGTGCAGTTTTTAAAACAGGGGATGCGCCAATAACAATTACAACTGCAGCATCTGCATCATCAGCACTTAGTTATCAATGGCAACAAAGTGCCGACAATGGAGTTACTTGGACCAGTGTAGTTAACAACGCCACATTTTCAAACGCGACTACTGGAAGTTTGTCGATAACTAATCCAGCATCTACATTACATAAGTATTTATATCGTTGTCAAATAACAGCCGCCTCTAGTTCATGTCCCAATTATACCTCTAATTTCACATTGGGTATATATCAAGGCTATACTGTTATTAATGACCTAGGTGGTGTCGCACAAT
>CANCAY010000047.1 GCA_947374225.1 Chitinophagaceae bacterium
ATTTCATTTCTCAAAAAATGGTATTGTATTTTAATGCAATTATAAAATATTTGCATGTCAGTACATAGGAATATATTGCATGCATTAATCCATTCTCCGTAATAACCCTCCAAGCAATCTTCTTCTACATATAACTGTAGTAATACTTGTTGAGCAACTTTAGAATTATCAATATTGTTACTAATAAAGTCAATAACCCCTTTATTATTTAATTTAGCGGCTGCGTGAATGGGTTGAAAGGCAACATAATATTTATACAATTCTTCCCAATTTTTTTCGTCAATTTCTTTATTTAAAAAAAGTGATATCAATTCAGGCTTATCTCTTTTAATAAATAAGTCAATTAAAGACCTTATTTGATAAATATTTTCCCAATGGTCGTCATGCAGCAAGGGAATAATTTCATTTAAAATAGTTGTATCAATATTTTCTGAAATATTAATTAGATGTAAATTTTCATGAATAAAATCCCTAATTATATTTATTCTATATTCCCTAAGTTCAATAAAATCTTTGAAACCAATTAGTTTGGACAATACATTGACAGTGTAAAGGCTAGGAAAATTTGAATTGGGTAGAATTTTGAAAAATCTTCTAAGCGTGTTATAGCTGATTAAAATACTTGTCTTCTTAAAAATTATTTGAGAAAGTAATTCGCAATCATTTGCCGAATTAATTTTCAACCCGTACTTTTCTTCTATAGATTTTAATAGAAATAAACGTTCTTCTTCAGTTACTTGAACAGATTTTGGCATATGCAAAACAGATTAAAACAATATTATGTCAAAAACGCTAAAAATGGATAATAATCTATTTGTACTATTTTGTACTGTCACTAATTCTCAATTTAGAACTAATCTTGTATTCAAATAACATATTAGGTAAAAAATTAATTTACTAAATACATTACTACTACATTATTATATTATACTTCTCGGGGGAGAGGTAATTTGTATTATTTGTAGTAGTATTTTTTATTTATTTAATCTAAACTACCCAATACTTGAAAAATAAACCATTTCAAACGAATGAAATACATAGGGGCGCTACTTATATTTTTTTGTACTATATCATGTAGCAAGAGTGATTCAACTACTATTGTACAAAATACGGGGTCTAGTAATTCCAATCCTGTCGTTCCTGTTCAGACAATCACTGACAAAATCAACCAATTAGGGGATCCTTCCAAAGGTTTGAATATATACCTCACTGTTTTAGATAACAATAAAAGAGCTTGTGTAAATTGCCATTTAAGCACGGATGGTTTTGACATCATGTTTTTCGGTAAAACTGACCCATTGTTACAAGATTCCATCATTATTGAAAGAGCAGTCTTTAACCCTATAACTAATACCGGTCATATTAGTTTACAAGACGCTTATCATATTGCGGCCTATTTTAAGCAGCTTGCAAAAACCAATAATATAGTTCCCAACGGGAATCCGCCCATTATTCCAATCCCCAAAGGTCAAAGTCCTAATCAAGTATGGAATGGAAGTACCGCTTTAATCGAAACCCAAATTAGTGGATGGAATTTTAGAGACAATATTAATATCAATTTTTCCTTTCCAAAATGGATTTCGGGTGACCAGTTTAATAATAAAGCAGAAGATAATTTGGACTTTATTCCAGAGATTGATTTATTGACGGCGAAGGAGGGTGCCATAAGAGCTGCTTACAATAAATATTTAAATAACCCAACCAAAACGGAATTAAAAAATGTGTTATTGACCGTGCAAAATACTTTAACCGACGGAGAACGTAATCCAGGTGAACATGGATATAATGATTTTAATACTGCCTTTGACTATGCTAGATGGAAAGCTGTTTTATACTTCCAACATATTCGAAAAAGAAATTCAGACTTGAATTTTGGAGAAGAAATTGATACAGATATTTCTGAATTTTCATTAGCAGATGCCCTTTGGGACGTTGGAAATGTAGCCAGAAGAAGCCAGGACAATGGATCGAATGTAGGTAATGGGAAAGATATAGATAATAGATTGTTAAACGAAGTTCAATGGTTGTATTTAGGCTGGTTAACAAATTTTGGTAAAAGAAATAGTTTTGAATCTCAATACATAGGGTCTGCACTTAAGGATTTTGGAGAACAAGATTTAGCTTCTTTAGTAATACTTAGAAGTTTGTTAAGCAGGTCGGATCATAGTCAATTACTATATGACGATGTTTATACAATGTCTTATATAACTAGCGATAACAAATTATATGAATCTTTACAATTTGGGCTTAACTATTTAATTAATGGTATAAAATCCGGGAACCCAAAATTTAAATTATTAAGAGCAGATCAGATAACAAATACTTTAGATAATTTAAAAGACAATAAAGCATCTAACTTGATAGATAATTTAAAAAGTAAAAACAATTTGAATGCTACTCAAAAAGAAACGCTAAATAAACTTGTGGAGGAATTGTATATGCTAGTTTCTAATTTTTAATTTCATCTCCATTCACTCTATTTCCTTTACAATATCAAACCCTGGCAGGAACTTAGCCCAGATTCCTACCGATTTTTCAATTAATTTTTGAGCATACTAATAATACTTTTTGCATAAGGATCAAATTGGAAATAATCTGTTTCTATAAATTGATTTCCTTGTCGGATAAATACCGTTTTTTTTTGCATAAAGCCAGGATTGTCTGCAGAGTTTCGATAAGAAATATCCTTAATGCCGTCCCCATTAAAATCATAATAAATTAAATCATGTTTCCAATTGGTATCTGAAGATCTGTCAACATTAATCTTATACTGAAACATGCTTTTGTCAATTGTGAAAGAACCATTTGCTTGTTGTATATAGGAAAAGATATTCCAATCTCTGTAATCACTATTACGATTAACGGCAATGATATCATTTAAACCATCACCATTTAAATCGTCAACAATCATATCTTCATTTCCATAAGATGACAAAGTTGGGTCAAAATCTGGTAAGTTTATGACGCTTGAATTATTAAATCTTCCATTACCTAAATTAATCAAGATTCGATTGTGCGTTGTAAATAAGTTATTGGTTTTGTCTTCTGCTGAAGACAATAGAATATCATTTTTCCCATCTTTGTTAAAATCTACAATCCTAGGTCTGAAAGTATTATTAGCACATAAAGGAGCTTTTTCTCCAAATCCATTATTATTTATTTTACTAAAATTTTTGTCGTCTGCAGCAAATATGGCTCTATTATTGGTTGTGAAATAGGGGAATCCAGCAACACCCCAATAAATATATAAAACCGACTGTGAACATAAAACTAACTCAGGAAGTCCATCTCCATTTACATCTCCAACATCGATACCTCCTTTAACTTGAGCAAATGGAATTTTGTTGTCTACCATCATCACAGAGTCTTTTTCATTTGTTTCAATTGCCTTTAGGTCATATCCTCCTTTGCCATCACTAATTACTAATCTAATGGGTTCAATATTACTACCAGTAGAATTACTCTCATCACCCATGTCTGAAATGATAAAATCAACATAGTTGTCACTATTCAAATAAAAAGGTATGGTAGTTCCTTTATTTCTTCCAAATTCTGTAAACGACTTGTCATTAAATAAATTTTTATTCTCAAAAATTTTCGTTGTAGGATTCCAAATCAAAAATGCAAATTTCGCTTGTGTTTGAATATAGAATTGTCCCGGATTAAAAACATCAATATAGCCGTCCCCATTCAAATCTCCATAGGAGAAGCCATCGTAAAAGGTTCCGTATTTATCTCTATTAACGCCTTTCTGAAATGCTGCAATAACTAAATCTCCCATAACAGGCGTATTTTGCCAATAAATTTGTCCGGCCTGCACTGCGTTAGCTCCCACCTTGTATCCAGTGAATCTAGTTAAGGGATTATTTAGCACAGAAATGTTTTTACTTAAATTATTGCTTGCATTAGATTTTGAAGTGACGTTTATGGAAAGTGAATAAGCCCCTGCTTTCTTTAAACCTGGTATATTCAAACTTAAACTTGAGGAAGTTAAACTTGTATCAAGTTTGAAAACCTGTTTTGAACTATCTGTCCAAGTGGTAGTAATTGAATAAACGACCCCAGTATTAGGAATTCTTGAACTTACGCTTATTACAAGTGGTAATGTGTCAGCTACATTATAGGTTCCGGTATCGAGATTGGTAGTAAACTTGATAGACTCTTCTTGAGCCAAGATAACAGGAGGGGTTCCTTTATCGGTTTTACTACAAGCTAGTACAAATAAAATGCCCAATATTAGGATTGTATTTTTCATTATTTTTATTTTAGTCTATCCTAGACAGATTTAAATTATTCAACCCATAAAGTTTTATTTCTTGAAACAGCATCATCCCAATTATAAAATATATCCCACCAGTTAGTTAATGTGGTTTGTTTCCCTGCATTTGTAGTGAAAGGGATATTACTATTCTGATTTGGGAATGCTTGAAACCAATAAATAAACCATTTATAACCTGAATCATCTTTAACATTATCTACTTTATTATTCCAAAAAATATTACTAGGAACAACATAGTCTCTTTTAGTCCATGTATCAACATTCACTTTTGTCTTATCACCACCATCTGGCTTCCAATTATTTATATCACTCTCTACTAAATTTAAATTGCCATAATCATAATCTACATTTGTATTTGGAGGAAAGTGTGTAGTTCCTACTCTTCCAAGAGGTCCACCAGTTGCACGCACACCTACAAACTTATTCCAAAACAGTTCATTCTGATTTTGTTTATTTTTCTCAATAAAACTTAATTGACTTTCCAATTGGTGTCCTCTATTATGAAGTGCCTCTGAAGGACCTCTGTCAATATTTACTCCGTAAACAACATAGGTTTTATTATACTTTGGTAAGTCATTTTCGAATCTTGAACTATTTGATATATCGCCGGTGGGGCTAGACATATTAGATTCGGGAAGATTTAATAAAAATTCTTTTGAAATAGACCCATTCTGAATACTTGGGTATTCGGTAGATAATGGCGGAATACATATCCAGACTTCTTTAACTCCTAAAGCGTTAACTAAATTTTCCATATTTACTTTCGAAAATACGTCCTGATAATCTGGCTCCGGGATAACGCTTGATCCATATTTTTTAGTTTTTAATTCGTAAAAATTAAAATATTTTACCACTTGTATATTGACCGTTTTTTTAGCTTGATTAGAATTGAAATTTCTAAATTTCGACCCTTCTTCAATTCCGAACTTTGTTAATGAATGTAAATCCTGAGCCCTTTGTTTGTACATCTCCAAAGAACCAACTTGACAAACTGGATTTGTTTTATCATAGCTACACACATTTCGGTCAGTATTGTAAAAACTATAATATCTGTCTTTAATGCCGTAGTCATCTAAATACCGTCTAGGGTCAATATTAATTCCATCTAATGTTGGATGAAAATTGATGATTACAACTGGTACATTTATAATATCGGATGCAACTAAATTTTCTCTTAAGAATGCTGCTGATTTATTAATTATTTCTTCAAAGTAATTTATATAAATGTCGTCTTCGGTTATTAAGTTATTATAAGAAACTTTAATCTTAACAGTTCCAGATTGAGCTCCAACAAAATTATTATTAGCTAAACTTGTAACATTTTTAGTATCAAAGGTTAGCTTAACACTGTCACTAAGGTCTATTGAACTTCCATCATTATAAATTCCCTTAACAATATATTTGTGCGTTTTAGAAATAACAAGGGTATCCAAAAGGTTATCAATTTTTAAAGAGGTTATGGTCATTTTTTCAAATGTACAAGTCAAATTAGTAGCTTTTGAAATCACTATATCTAAAGGTGTTCTTGAACTGGTATCATCTCCCGACCATTTTTTAAATTGAAACCCTGCTGCTGGTTGAGGTGTTAGTCTAACAGTAGTTCCTGATGTGTAATTAGTAGCAGCGGAAGCAATTTTGATAATTTCTTCTTTTACAGTACCTGAACCTACTACAGTTAAACTTAATGGATAGGGTCTTTTTTCAAAAACTGCTGTAAGCGTTTTATCTGCATCCATTGTAATGTTTGCAGGATTTGTATTCCCAGAATAAGAGCCTGTCCATTCTTTAAAAATATACTCAGCATTAGGGGTAGCAGTCAACTTTACAATTGAACCCATGGCATATGTACCGGTACTTGGAGTAACAGAACCGCCAATTTCAGGTGTTACATTTACAGTTAATTGTTTTTGAGGAGTTTCCTTTTTACATGCAAAAAAAAGAGGTAACATGGCCAAAGCTAGAATCGTAAACTTCATAGTTAAATATTTTTTAATAAAGAATCAGGCATTATTGGATATTGTACAATGCGTTAAACTGACTTTTTTTGTATAAAACGGTGAATTTCAATGAACTAATATGTATTAGAATCATATTGTTAGGGGTAATCACTAAAATATTATTAATACTCAAAAATGACTTCTATAATATTGATTAAAAATACTTTATAAAGTATATAACTATTGAATATAACTAATCAAATAGCGTATTTATTCTATATTGTAGTTACATTTGTACTATGCGTTTTATACCCATCTTAATTATTAGCTGCATTTCACTTTTTGCAAATGCTCAAAAGGGCTTATATAATATTGTAAATTCCTCAAGTGGGGAAGGTCAAATACAAGCGATTAATCCAACCACACATTTATTTAATGTAGAAACTGGGAATATTGATTACTCAAATACTAAGCACAATTATCTAATTCATAATAAGGAACTGTATTTACAATTAGACGGTACAGGACGGATTTACAAATGTGACCTCATAAATAATAGATTAATAAGGATTGATTCTACTTTATTTGAAGGCTATAATTTTGGTGCCTATACCTTTAATTGGCATAATCAATTTTATAGTTTTGGCGGATGGGGTTTTTGGCAATTTAATGGCGGGCTTAGGTATTTTGATGAAAAGCAAAAAGAATGGGATGTTATTCCTTTGGAAAAAGAAGTCCCCTTTTCCTTAAAAGTTAATGCAGTTGCTTGGCAGGATGAATTGAATGATAAAATTTACATTTTATATAATCCACAAAATAGTAGTTATTATAAAAATTTTAGATCAGCATCAAAAGACACGGTGCTGGTTCAATGCTTTGATTTAAATTCAAAAAAATGGTGGGACAATCCAAAACTTACTTCATTTAAATCTCATATAATTTTCGACAAAAGCGAAGCGCTTCTTTTACCTACCAAAGAAGGTTTAATTATTCGGAATGATAGTTCAATTAACCTACTTGATTTTCGTAACAATAATTTATTAAAATTTAATAATACGCTTTACAATGAAATAAACACGCTAGCGTTAAAATATCGTTCCGGCTTATATTATAATAGAGATACAACAATATATTTTTATAATCAAGTTATAGATTCAATTGCTTCGATAGTTATTAATAAAAATGAATTTATTAATACAGGACAGAGGGTGTATACAGAATACAAAATAAATAGTTCAAGCTTCATTAATAATAATGATGCATTAAAATTAATAAGCTTCCTTCTACTGTTACTAGTAATTGTGCTAATTGCGTTTTTAAGAAAGTCCTTAATCAAACAAAATGAATCACAAGATGCTATTGTAGAAAACAGAAAAAAGAATAAAAAGTTAGATATTAATACTAGTTTATCTTTTAGTAATAATCTAACGGAACAAGAAAAGTCAGTATTTGAAATTATATTACAAAATTCGATGCGTAATGAAATGACTAGCATTGACGATATTAATATCAAACTAGGTGTTAAAAACAAGGAAGTAGCTGTGCAGAACCAATTAAGGTCGGAAGTACTTCAAATGCTAAACAAAAAATTCAATGTATTTTCTTCCTCAAACGATTTGTTAATTGAAAGAGAGAAAACTGTTTTTGATAAACGCGTATATCAATACCGAATTAATAGTAGGTATTTAAACAAGGTGGATTAGTCGTTCCTTTATATGTTGATTGATAAAATAATGTTGTTAATATATTAAAAACTTTAGTAATTTGAGAATGCAAGGGCAACTCATGCCCAAGAATCAATCTGACGTCAAAAATTACAGAATTGTATACAGTCAAATTTTTTTATATAGTAGAATTAAAATCATAAAGTATGTCTAAATATGGATTCTCATTCTCTTGGAAAAGAGCTTTAGGTTTATCTGCTGCTAAACAACGTTTTGCTCGTCAAACAAGAATTCCGACTATTAAATCTGGCTTGGAAAAAAAAGGTGGGTAGATCATTAATTAGTTTGTTGCTAAGTTTATTCACAGGTAAAAAAGGTTAAATGAGTCTAATGTATTTGATATCCCAATTGATTTCAAGAGCGGGGATGTGGAGATTAACTGAAAACAATCCATTTCATTTAGAAGCTCACTATGATGATATCAAATTTGGTGAAACTAAGAATGTATAAAATTAATCAGTTTCCAAAATGCCCTAACCATTTTTCTGATCACACACAATTAATTATATTGTACCATGATCAAATATTTCATTCCCTTTTTGCTCATAGCATTCTTTGGTTTTTCTGTCAAAGCAGCACCAGGCAAACAAAACAATCCTCAAACGCATGACGCTAACAAACTAATTGTTCCAGTGGGAGGAAATACATGGACTATTAATGGCGGCAAGGTTACTAATAATGGTTTAATCCAATGGGAGTCTTCTGCAACCATCGTCAAAACCTATATTTATCTCTCGCAAAGCGGCACACTTAATCTGTCTCTTAATATGAATCCTGGTGGTAAAAACATATTGAAGCTTACCATTCAGGGTGTTTCCAAACAGGTGACTGTTGAGGGGAGTTTGGAAAAAGAATTTTACGTGGGCAAATGGGAGCATGTAAATAAGGGCTATGTGATCATACAGCTGCAGGGGGTTTCAAAGTCTGCCGCCAGTTTTGGAACCATAACTTCATTTGGTATAAGTGGTACTTCAATAAATAGTGAAACGGCCTTTGTGAAAGACAATAATGACAATTATTTCTACTGGGGTAGAAGGGGCCCTTCGGTTCATCTTAAATACAACACGCCTTCTTCACAAATTACCGACTTTTACAGTGAGATTCATGTCCCTAAAGGGAATGATGTTATTGGTTCTTACTTTATGGCCAATGGTTTTGCAGAAGGATATTTTGGTATTCAGGTAAATTCATTAACAGAACGTAGAATCCTTTTTTCTGTATGGAGCCCCTATGCCACCGACAACCCTGCAAGCATTCCAGCGGAATTTAAAATCACCATGCTCAAAAAAGGGAATAATGTAAATGCCGGAGAGTTTGGCAATGAGGGTGCTGGCGGTCAAAGCTATCTTGTATATCCGTGGAAAGCAGGAAAGACTTATAAGTTTTTGTTACGCGGTCAGCCACAGTCGGACAATTCAACTATTTATACTGCTTATTTCTTTACACCGGAGCAAAACAAATGGCTGCTCATAGCCAGTTTCAAAAGGCCGGCTACCAATACCTATCTAAAAAATCTCCATTCCTTTTTGGAGAACTTCATTCCAGAGACAGGAGACCAGACCAGAATGGCTATTTATGGCAACCCCTGGGTCAGAGATACCAATGGGGTATGGACAGCCTTGACTTCCGCTAAATTCACTGCCGACCAAACTGCCAAAAAGCGGTTCCGATTGGACTATGCAGGTGGAGTAAAAGGGAACACCTTTTTTTTGAAAAACGCTGGGTTCTTTTTACCAAGCGTTACCATTGACAGTCAGCTCAATATCGAGAAGTCTACAACAGCTCCGGTTATTGACTTTACACAACTGCCTTAATGGATTCGCTTTTTATGAGGGTTGCCTGGCTGGGATTTAGTGAAGCAGTAATGTTCACTAGTAACTAATAGTGAACATTATTTTATTTTATCTTAATTGATGTCACTCCTTCCTCAATCTTATTCGTTTTAATGAATCCTCTTTGGGTAAATATAACAATTGAATATTCAGAGAATCCTTGGATAAAGTAGCCACTTTCTTTTTTTTGCAGGCACAAGTTGTATTTTTTTATGGCACTATATAAATTTCCTTATGCTGTTTTTGCTTCACTAAAAGAAGGGATTGCTAAAGTCCAAAATCTTATAAATCCCCACAGGTCTTTTGGTTTTAATCCAGTTATTGATATATGCATATTAATTAAAAAGTGATATTTCACTTTTTAATTAATAATTTCTCATAGGCCATTCTTGGAGCCCCGCTAAAAAATATCTCACCACAATAAGAATAATTTAATTTTTCAAGTATTCTTAACATTGGTGTATTATCAAAATTAGTGTCCACCTTAATACTAAAAATGTCATTGTTGATACTGAGCTCTTCAATTAATAAAAAGAGTTGCGTAGCAATTCCCTTTCCTTTAAAATTTTTAGAAGTAGCAACGCGATGAACAACCGTATAATTGTCATTAGACAACCAACTCCCTTTGATTTCATTATAAGCTGGTTCAATTCCAAAAATAATAGCTGCGTAGGCGATTATGATATTATTTTCAACAAGTACATATCCAAAGCCATCTTGAATATCTTCTTTAACAGTTTGCTCATTTGGATATCCATTTTGCCATTGGTCACTTCCATCACTTTTTCTTTGAGCAATAGCTTCTTGTAGAATTTCCCAAATAGTATCTGATTCTGTTATAGTTGCTTGCCTTAAAATCATTCGTTATGTATTGTTTTGTACAAAAATTACTTCATCTTTTAATTCACTCCTTCCACTTTATTCTTCAAAAAAAAACATTCTATTTCATTTGCCAGCCATCCGTCATTCCTTTTCTAAAATCACTTGTTGGGGTGCTAATCATATATCCAAATAGACCAGCAACAACTGCTAGGTGAATAATTAAAACTACTTTTTGCCAATTTGGTCTTTGTTTCCAAGGTTGTGCTTGATCAAAGGGATCAAATGCAAGCGCAATACCCATGTAAGTAGCTGCATCTCCTGGCGAGTGTCTAAAAACTAATTCATACACTCCAAATAAAACAAATCCAATGTAAATAAACTTGTTAAATGACGATTTCATATAAATTTAATTTTAATAGTTTTTTCCTTTAGTTTCTAATAATGAATAGGCTTCTTCCCAGTTGGGAATCGTATCTGATTCAAAGCCATAGGTTTTGCCAGTGGCAATGGAGTGAAAGGCTTTCATGGCTTTTAAGTGAACTCCGTTTTTCATAAATACAAGCATGGCCTCGCGACTTTCCCAGGCACTTAAAGTACATTGGTAGCCATTAATTTTCTTAACTGCACTATATAAATTTCCTTTTGCCGATTTTGCTTCTCCAAAGGAAGGAATGGCCAATATCCAAAATTTAATATAACCCCAAATGCCTTTTGGTTTTAAACCAGTAATAGAAATATGCATAAGTCTAAATTAATCATTATTTTAGACTTATGAGCGGAGAAAAAAATTTATCAATTTTATTGAAAAAAATGATGCCTGAATTAAATACAGGTGATTTTGTTTTTTGTACAGTTTCAGAAAAATGTAAAATTGATCTAGATAAAATTATTGGTTCGTTTAATGAAAAAGAAGGCACCACGCTTATTTTATCCAAGGCTTATGCAGATAACCTTAATTTGGAATATTCAAGTATTATGTCTTGGATCACACTGCAAGTGCACTCATCTCTTGAAGCAGTTGGATTAACAGCAGCATTTTCAAAAGTTTTAGCTGAAAATAATATTAGTTGTAATGTAGTTGCAGGGTATTATCATGACCATATTTTTGTAATCAAGAAGGATGCCGAAAAAGCGATAGAATTACTTAGCTCTTTTTATTAAAGCATTTTCAAATAATTCCAACCCTTCACCTCCATTAACCCCTGTTCCCCTCTAAAAACACAAAACCTGGCCCAAACTTGGCCAGGATTTACCCCAAACAAAAAGGGTCTACGCTTTTGATAGCATAAACCCTTGATAATGTTGCCTTTCGGCTGTGGGCCCACCTGGGCATGATCCAGGGACCCCCTGATTATGAGTCGCAAATTTAGGTCCTTCCCCATATAGGCAAAATCAGCTATAATTTACTGAAAATCAAGTTTATATATTATCTTCAAAGATAACATATGACTCTTTGTATTGTCCTTTTAGTTACATTTGTGGTGCAAATTTTGGTGCATTAATTAACCCCCTGATCATTTTATGATTCAACCTACACTCTCTTTCTTTTGTGACACAAGACGTCAACTAAACGATGGTACTTATCCTATTAAATTAACCGTGTATTGCCTTGGAAGCAAGAAGCGATATGCTACCCCTTTTAATTTATCCCAGTATGATTATAAAAGAATTGAAGCATCTAATCTAAGGGATGCTAATATTAAAAAATTAAAGACCCAGATGTATTCATGGCTGGCTGATCAGGAAGAGTTTGCCAAGTCAATACAACCTTTCAGCTTTACTGAATTCGACCTTTTGTATAACAAGGATAAAGTACAATTAAAAAAAGCAATCGCTAATGAAAGTGTAGAAGCCTTATACGATAGTTGTATTAAAGATTTAAAAAATCTAGGGCAAATATCTACATCTGATAATTATAACACTGCAAAGGTCTCCATATTAAAATTCAAGAAGTATTTAAAGATTTCTCAAGTAACAGTAGATTTATTAAAGGCCTATGAGAAGTATATGGTAACAGATGGTAAATCAATTACAACAGTGGGCATCTATTTAAGGTCCTTGAGGAGAATTTTTAATCTAGCTATTGAAGAAGGAATCATTGATGCTAGTAAATATCCATTTAGAAAATATAAAATACCCTCTCCTAGAAAATCAAAACGATCCTTAAAGAAAGATGACTTAAAGAAAATCTTAAATCATAAGCCAAAGTTAGTGTCAGAACAAAAAGCACTTGACTATTGGATTTTTAGTTTCCTGTGTAATGGGATGAACTTTAAGGATATTGCTTTGTTGACCAATAAAAAAATCAACGGCGACTTTATTGAATTCTATAGATCAAAAACTGAGAATACAACAAGAGATGGCGCATTACCTATTAAAGTGCCCATATCTGACCGTATAAAGGAGATAATGGATAGGAGAAGAGTTAGCAAAGGGAAGCCAGAAGACTATATATTTCCAGTATTGGAAAGAGGAATGGATTTAGAATTAATAGAAAAACGTATTAGCACATTTATAAGGAACACCAATAAAGCCTTAAATGAAATAGGTATTGATTTAGACCTTCCTTTGAAATTAACTACCTATGTGGCGAGACACTGTTTTGCAACTATACAAAAGAACAATGGGGCTCCATTAATCTATATTAAAGAAGCCCTAGGTCATTCCAATATAACTACCACTCAGGATTACTTTGGAAGCTTTGATGATGATAGCCTTAAAACAATGCATGAAGGATTAATGGTGGGGATGGAGGATTAAAAAAATGTAATAAATAATTTTATATATGAGAGAAAGAAATTCAATTGAAAAAATTAAATGGTTAATTAAATTTTTTACTTCTAGAGTAAATGATTTGGAGCTTTATAATGAAATATGTCAAATAATTAGAGATAGACATCAAAAAAACGAAAAAAGGTTAAAGAAAGTAAGTTTTGGTTTATATACTATTGATGACTTTACTTGGTTCCTATTTACAAAGGGAATTTTAAAGGACGATAGATCAAATGTTTTAGGATTAGATCTTATTGCTGAAAAATTAGTGGAAAATCATGTATTGGATACATTAGGATCGGTATTTCAATCTTCAATTGAAGAAAAATATTATAATTTAAATATAGAAGCAT
>CANCAY010000048.1 GCA_947374225.1 Chitinophagaceae bacterium
AGTCCTGTTCAAAATATTACTTTCAATCCAATTCCTGTTCCAAGCATTTCAGAAGGAGCTACACTTGCATTTAATAATTGTAGCACTACTACAATTACTTTATCAGCAAACAACTCGGTTACTGCTTCAGGTAATTCATATCAGTGGTTTTTAAATGGGAATACTATTAATGTAAACGCTACAGGCGCAACTTACAATGTAACACAAGCTGGAAATTATAGTGTTGCGATAACCAATAATGGTTGTACTGCCACTTCGGCTATTTCGAAAGTGTTGGCTGCACCTTCATTAAATGCGGCGAACACTGCTTTTTGTGCAGGAAGTAATACTGCAATTTCTATTTCTGGATTTAATACAGGATTCACCAATCCAACCTATCAATGGCAAATTTCTACCGACGGCGGTACTACATTCACCAATGCTGTAGGTGCTGGTACGAATTCATTAACCTATAATGCTACCATTGCAGGTAAATACCAATTAGTAGTTACAGATGGTGGAATAAGATCAACATCATGTCCAATTTCAGTAACGCAGTATCCAACACCAATGGTTACAATTATTTCTCCTGCGCCTAGCACCGCTTATTGTGCAGGTACTTCAGTTGTATTTACTTCAGTAACAAATTCAGGAACAGCTTCTTATACTTATCAATGGTTAAATAACGGAAATATAATTCCGAATGCAATTAATACCAATTATACAACTACGCTTGCTGGAAATTATGGAATACAAGTAACAGATGCAAATGGATGTCAAGCAAATGCGGCACCTGTGAATATCTCTATTCTTTCCATTCCTACTGCGCCAACTTTAATAGTAACGAATCCAACTTGTTCGGTAAATACGGGAACTATTTCAGTAACAGCGCCTTTAGGAACTGGTTATTCTTATAGTATTGATGGAATTAATTATACCAATACAACAGGATTATTTACAGGGGTTGCTTCAGGAAATTATTCTGTAACAGCGAAGTCAGTTGCAGGTTGTACAAGCCTTGCAAGTGTTACTACTATTTCACCTGCTTTAATTTTACCTGCTCAACCAACTGCTATTTTGGGTACTATTAATGTAGCAGCTAATAGTTTAAATACTTATTCAGTTGCTCCAGTAAATGGTGCTACTTCTTATACATGGACAGTGCCTAGTAACTGGACAGGGGTTTCAAATACCAATAGCATTACTATTAAAGTAGATGCAAGTAATGGACCTTTAACTGTGGTAGCAAATAGTGCAACATGTACTAGTACTCCTACAACTATTAATTTAGTGGTAAGTAATACCACAACAGATATTGCCGTTACAGATATTAATGTACCAGTGTCTGGTAATTTAGCAACCAACGACTTAGTGCCTGTTGGAACTACTTATGGTCAACCGGCTGCTAACCCAACTAATCCTTTAGGTGGAGTGATCACAGTGAATTCAAATGGTACTTATACATTTACAGGAACAATTCCTGGTAAATATGTTTACTATATTCCAGTATGTGCGCCGAATCAAACAACAGGATGTCCTTTAACAGCTTTAGAAATTACGGTGTTGGCGCCAATTCTTCCAACAGATAAGCCAGTTGTAAATAACGATGCAGCTATTACTTCAATGGCAACACCTGTTACTATAAATGTTTTAGCAAATGACGCTGCAGGTAATCCAGGTGGTACTTTAAATGTATCTAGTGTTACCATAGCTTCTCCTGCTAAGCATGGAACGGTTGTTGTGAATAGCGATGGCACAATTGTTTATACACCTGCTACAGGTTTTGTTGGATCGGATAGTGTTACGTATCGTGTTTGTGATAATAGTACACCAACTCCTTTATGTCAAACAGCTGTTGTTTACTTTACTGTTACTTCACCAACTGCACCTGCTGCAACGGTAGCAGTAGATGATTATGCAACGTTGACAAGTTCTGCAAATGGAACAAGTACTGTTTCAGGAAATGTATTAAACAATGATAACAATACTGCGGGAGGTACTTTATCTGCAAGTGTACTTACAGGACCAACCACTGCACAAGGTGTATTCACATTAAATGCAAATGGAACTTATACATTCACACCAGCACCAGGATTTAGTGGGCCAGTAGATATTGTATATCAAGCTTGTACTGCATCGGGTGTTTGTGAAAAAGCAACCTTACATATTTTAGTAGACCCTGCTCCAATTATTGCACCTGACTTTACTTCAACTGCTATTAATGTTCCAGTGAGTGGATCTTTATCGTCGAACGATGTAGTGCCTGTTGGTACTACTTATGGTCAGCCAGGGTCAAATCCAAATAATCCAACGGGTGGAACAATTGTTGTTAACCCTGATGGTACTTATACATTTACAGGAACTACTCCTGGTAAATATGTTTACTATATTCCAGTATGCGCACCAGGTCAAACAACTGGATGTCCTTTAGTGCCTTTAGAAATTACAGTGGTAGATCCATTGGTTGCAAATAATAAACCTGTTGCCAATAATGATATTGCAACTACTACTATTAATTCTGCAACAACGATAAATGTATTAGCAAATGATAAAGCGGGTAATATTGGTGGAACTTTAAATCCAACTTCCGTTGTAGTTTCAAATGCTCCTACACATGGTACTACTTCGGTGAATCCAACTACAGGTGCCATTACTTTTACTCCTGCTATTGGATTTGTTGGAACTGATAGTTTAGTATACACTGTTTGTGATAATACTGCTCCAAATCCAATTTGTCAAACTGCTGTGGCTTACTTTACGGTGAAGCCAGCAACTGCTGCTGAAACCACAACTGCTGCAGATGATTTTGTAACAGTTGTAGCAAGTGCAATTGGTGCTCCTTCAGCCGCAATTACAGGTAATGTTTTAAGTAATGATAAAAATACAACAGGAGCTACCTTAACTGCAAGTGTGGTTTCTGGACCATCAATTACACAAGGCTTGTTCACTATGAATGCAAATGGAACTTATACCTTTACGCCAACTGCAGGATTTACTGGACCAGTTGATATTACTTATACTGCATGTACGGGTACTACACCACCAGTTTGTTCAACAGCCACTTTACATATTTTAGTGGAGCCTGCTCCAATATTGAATACCGATGTTAATTTTACAGACATCAATGTACCAGTATCTGGTAGTTTAGCAACCAATGACAAAGTTCCAGTAGGAACCACTTATGGTCAACCAGGGCCGAATCCAAATAATCCAACAGGAGGGGCCATTATAGTAAATCCAAATGGCACTTATACTTTTACGGCTACCATACAAGGTAAATATGTTTATTATGTTCCAGTATGTGCTCCTGGTCAAACAAGTAGTTGTCCATTATCACCAATAGAAATTACAGTATTAGATCCTAATTCGCCAACTGATATTCCAGTTGTCAATAATGATATAGCGAACACTCCAGCTGGATCACCTGTAACAGTGAATGTTTTGGCAAATGATAAAGCAGGAAATGTAGGAGGTATTTTAAATCCTGCATCACTTGTAGTTACAACTGCTCCTGCACATGGAACCACAACGGTGGACCCTACAACGGGTGCAATAACATTTACACCTGCGAATGGTTTTGTAGGAAAAGATAGTTTAGTATATACTGTTTGTGATAACACTTCACCAACACCATTATGTAATACAGCTATAGTCTACTTTACAGTGAATCCAACTAACCTTCCTGCAACTACAACAGCGAATGACGATGCTGCATTAATATTAGCTGGACGAACTGCAATTGGTAATGTATTAGCGAATGATGTAAATTCAGCGGGTAATACTTTAACTGCTTCTTTAGTAAACGGACCAACAACTGCGCAAGGAACTTTAATATTTAATGCTGACGGGTCTTACAGCTTTACACCAGCACCTGGATTCTCTGGACCAGTTGATATTACTTATAAAGCATGTGATGGATCTACTCCGCCTGTTTGTTCAATTGCTACTTTACATATTCTAGTTGAACCTAATCCGATTACTGCAACAGTATTGACTCCGGATGTGAATGTAACGGATGTCAAAGTACCTGTATCTGGAAGCCTTGCTACTAATGATCAATTAGTTTCTGGGACTACTTATGGACAACCAGGCATTAATCCTGCTAACCCAGCGGGCGGAGTGCTTACAGTGAGTCCAAATGGCACGTATACATTTACAGCAACTACACCAGGTACTTATATTTATTATGTACCTGTATGCGCTGCGAATCAAACAAGTAATTGTCCATTATCTCCTTTAGAAATTACTGTTTTAGACCCACTTGCAATTAATAATGCACCAGTAGCGAATACTGATATTGCAACTTTGCCATCAGGAACAGCTGTAACGGTAAATGTTTTAGCAAATGACAAAGCAGGAAATATTGATGGAACTTTAAATCCTGCAAGTGTTAGTGTTGCAACACAACCAGCAAATGGAACCGTTACAGTCAATACAAATGGATCCATTACCTATATACCAACAGCAGGATTCTTTGGAAAAGATAGTGTGATTTATAATGTTTGTGATAATAGCATTCCAGCTATATGTAATAATGCGGTAGTTTACTTTACCGTTACTCCAGCCAATGCGCCATCTAGTACTATTGCCGCTGATGATTATGCTGCAATTGCAGCTAATGCGAATGGTACAGCATTAGTAAGCGGTAACGTTTTAACCAATGATGCAAATACAGCTGGTGCTAATTTAACTGTAACGCTTGTTGCTGCACCAACTTCTGCACAAGGCTTATTTACCATGAATGCAAATGGAACATATAACTTTACACCAACTGCAGGATTTAGCGGACCAGTAGATATTGTATACACTGTTTGTACAATTACAGGCGAATGTGCTACAGCAACTTTGCATATTTTAGTTTCTCCTTCTAGTAATAATTTAAATGATGTTAATTCGGGTACAATAGACAAGCCAATTACAGGTAATATTGCGTCTAATGACATTCCAACTACTGCTAGCTATGGAACACCTATACCTGATGCAAATAACTTGTCAGGAGCTACTATTACAATGAATGCAAATGGAACCTATAGTTTTATGGCTACCAGTATTGGTACCTATAAGTATACGGTGCCAGTTTGTGCAGTAGGTCAAACAAGTAATTGTCCAACTACTGAACTTATTCTTACAGTAACTTATTTACCTCAAGTGGCTATTAATTTAGTGTATCCAACTTTATTGCAAGCAGACTCGGTTCATGTTAAGTTTACTTTAGGAGAAGGTGTGGGACCTTATACAGTTGTGTTTAAAAATAGTTTAACGAATAAGATTGACTCTATTACAAATCTTGTTAATGGAAGTATTGTAAAATTAGCGCCTAAGAAAGATGATACGCGTTATACTATCTTAAAAATCATTGACGCAAATAATGTAACTAGAATTTCCAAGTTCACTAAAGACACTGCAAATTTAAATGTGTTAAGACCTCAAATTCTACTTACACTTAAAGCTGATTTACCAACTAAACTTCCAGACAATTCTTTCAAAACGAAATTGTTGATGAAGATTAAAAATACAGGAGAATTAGATTTAAGAAATACGCAAGTAAATGCAGACCTTTCTAAAGTATTCCCTGCAGACATGAGATATACTTTAGATAGTGTTAGAGTAACTAAAGGAGTAGTTAAACTAAATCCAAATTATACTGGATTTGGAGCCGCTACTAAATCAAATTATACCACTAAAGTTCAAAATGGGTTTACTATAAAATATAGAACTCAAGCTGGATTATCTGGCTCTGATTTATTTGCAGAAGGAGTAACTCTTTTAATTGACGAGGAAAGTGATGTAGTATTCTACTTTACAATTATTCCTGGTAAAAATCTAGATCCTTTAGTCTTACAATTTACAAGTACGGGTAATGGAATACTTACACAGAGTGATGGTAGTATTAGTATGGAACCAGCTACTGCTATATCACATGATAATTCTAATTTATTAAAACATCCTATTGTTACAAATTTAGGAGCAGCATTACCAACATATGTTCCATTCTTCTTAGTGAATGAGATAGGGGCTTCTTTACAAGGTTCTAAAGCAGATACAGTAGTTGGTGGTTATGTTTTCCATTTTACTTCTTTTGTTAAAAACTTAAGTAATAGTAATTTAGATTCTTTATATGTAAGCTTGAATCTTAATAATTTTTATAAATCACCTGATGTTCCAAGTATTTTGGGTACACCAGTGATTACGGGTTCTGCCATATTGAATCCTAATTTTAATGGTACAACAGATACAGCATTAATAAAATGGAATGGTAATATTAGAGTAAGTGACTCTATAAAAATTACTTATGATGTATTTGTTCAAACTACGAAAGGGAAGTATGCTTGGCCAAATTATTTAATTGCAACTGGTTTAACAACAGTTGGTGATTTACACATTACAGATACTTCAACAAATGGTCTAAACCCAGATCCAAATGGAGACTTGATACCTAGCGAACATGTTTTAACTATTGTGCAAGTTGGATTTATACCACCATTAGTGCCAACTGTAGTTAATGCTAAATATTATGCAGGCGATCCAACCAATCCGGCTAATATTAAAGGGCTTGTAATTGCAACTCCGTCAGGAACCATACCTATGTGGTGTGATCCTTCTGGTAATAATTGTATAGTTACTCCACCAATAATACCAAATAAACCTGGTGTATATATATGGTGTGTTAAGGCACTTGATACAGCTACTGGATTAAATAGCGAACCATGTGTTATGGATACGGTAACCATATTGGATATTGCTAAACTTTTAGAGACAACTAAAACAGCAGGGCCAGTGACTATTAATATAGATGGAAGCTATACTGTTGACTTTACCATTAAAGTAGCTAACGTTACCAATTTTAAAGCAGATACTGTTTTACTTAAAGACGATTTGAGTAAAGTGTTTAACGCTACAAATAACTTTAAAGTAGTGTCGGTTATGGCTACTGGCTCATTAGTAAGAAATCCTTTTTATGATGGTTTGAATAATATTGAATTACTGAATCCATCATCGGTATTAACTGCTAATAAAGTGGACTCAGTTGTATTAAAAATCAATATCTCATCTAATACAGAAGGTAATTATGAGAACACTGCAATAGGAACAGGTAAGACATTTAATAAACTGTTTACATCAACATCAACGGATCCAACAAGAAAGGTTTCAATAAATGATACTACCCGCAAACCAACCTTATTTGCCATTCCAAAAATAGGCCTTAATATTCCTGAAGGCTTCTCTCCAAATAATGACGGAGTGGACGATACCTGGTTTATTAAACGTCCATTTGGTGCTAAAGTTGCAGTTAAAATATTCAATCGTTGGGGTAATGAACTTTATAGAAGTGACGATTATCAAAATGACTGGAGAGGGAAGAGCGTAAGTAATTTCTTAGGGGAAGATTTACCAGAAGGCACTTATTACTATATAGTGGAATTATTAGATACTGCTGGTAATAGAAACAAGTTTAGTGGACCATTAACAATTGTTAGATAAGCAATATAAAATGACAAAATATTATAAAATGAATATTTGTAAGAAATCGATAATTGCATTTGCATTATTGCCTATAATAATTCTGGGATCTGCATTAAACTTGCATGCACAGACAGAACCGATGTACTCTCAATACATGTATAATATGTTGGGTGTAAATCCTGCCTATGCAGGTAATAGAGAAGCAACTAGTTTAAATTTTTTCCAAAGAATTCAATGGTCTGGTTTAAAAGGTGCTCCTAAAACTACTTCTGTAAGTATAGATCAAGCTATTAGAGATGGAAAATTAGGTTGGGGTATGCAAGTGTATGATGACAGGCTAGGGGTAGAAGCAGCAACTGGATTTAATTTTATGTTGTCCAGTAGAATTCGGGTATCTGAAAAAGGGATACTGTCTGGCGGGCTTAGTTTAGGAATGATGAATTATCGAATTAATTTAATGGATGTTAATAATAGAAATACTCCAGGTGATATTAGCTTCATATCTTCTGCCAAACCTTCACAATGGAATCCTTCTATTGGGGTTGGTATTTACTATAATACGGACAAATTTTATGCAGGCGTTTCTTCCCCAAGTGTATTAAGGTCTAGACTTGCTAAATATGACAATTTTAATTCTGGTGTACAAAAAATGGATGATTTCCATTTATTTGCCAATGCGGGTTATGTGGTAGAAATTAATGAAGACGTTAAATTGAAGCCATCTACTATGATTAAGATGGTCAGTGGAGCACCTATCGAAGCAGACATAAATTTGAATCTTTGGTTAAAAGATATGTTGGGTTTAGGTGGAAGCTATAGAACTGGGGATGCTTTCGTTGGAATGGCAGAAATCCAAGCCACTAGTAATCTTAGATTCGGTTATGCCTATGACATGCCATTTACAGCTTTAAAATATTTCACAAAAGGTTCGCATGAAATAATGATTCGATATGAATTTGGCAATTTTAGAAACAGTATCAAGTCAACAAGGCATTTTTAAATTTCAAAAAATTAACTCATTAACATGAATCGATTATTATATATTTTACTTTCATTTTTAATTTTGACAACTGCTTCGGCGCAGTCTAGAAAAGATAAAGCAATTTTTAAGCTTGCGCATAGTGAGTATAAGCAGTTGAGATACGCTTATGCTATTCCTATTTTTAAAAGTTTTTTAGTTAAATATCCAAAGGATACCGCTGCTTTAAAAGAGTTGTCATTTTCTTATCAAAAAGTGAATCAATTAGATAGTGCAGTTCATTATTTTGAAAAAGCAGTAAATGCGGAAGTCATTAAAACACAATTTCTAGCTGAATTATATGCAAGTACTGGAAATTATGACAAAGCAAAAGATTTATACAAAACTTTAGTGGATTCTAATATTACTAAAATTGCAGAAGCAAGATTATATGGCTTCACTAATATCAATAAAATGTTATCTGATTCCTTAGATTACAAATTGTTCAATACAAAACTAAATACAGGGTATAATGAGTATAATGGTACTTTATATAAAAATGGAATTGTATTTGAGTCCAATAGAATAAATCAAGTAATAAAGCCAAAAGGTTTTTTTAAAAGAATATTTAAGGGTACACCGAGACCTGCTGAATTTGCTTGGGATGGTGCAGGTTATTCGAAACTGTACTATTATCCAAATATAGATAGTGTAAGAATGGACAGCAATATAATAAGTTCTTGGTCTGAAAAAAATAGCAAGAAGAATTATACTGATTATTCTGTATCAACTCCAAATGACACAAAGAAAATACCTAGTAAATTTGATTTGAAAATAAAATCTTTTGACCCTAATGGTGTGACAAGTTTTGAAGACTTTATAAGTGACAAGATGAATATTGGAGCTATCAGTTTTACCGCAGACGGAAGAAGCGCTTATTATACTCGAAATCAAAAAAAATCAAACAGTATTTATCAATTGGAAGTTTGGGAAGTATATAATAAAAATGGAAAATGGGTAGGTGCGCATAAGATGTTCTTTAACAATTCAAAATTTAGCTTTTTTCATCCTGCTGTAACACCGGACGGGAAGCGATTATATTATGTGTCAGACGATAATAGTGGTCAAGGTGGAACTGATATTTATTATATAGATAAAAATGATGATGGTTCTTGGAAAAACACTGTTAACCTTGGTCAGGACATCAATACAGCAGGAAATGAATTGTTCCCGACGTTTTACGAGGGCAATTTATTTATAAGCTCTAATGGTCACCCTGGTTTAGGTGGTTTAGATATTTACAGACTTACAAAAAATAATAAAGGGGAAGCTGAGTTAAAAAATATGGGTTATCCTATTAATAGTTCCAAGGACGATTTTGCTTTCAGTATAACAGGATCTAAAGGTTTTTTCAGTACCAATAGATACGGAACAGACGATATTTTGGCTTTCAATTATAATCAAACATTTATCAAAATGAAAGGTCAGATCCTTTTTGATAGTATTTGTATAGCTGGTAAAACGGTATATATGTATCAAAATAATGCTGTAGGGAAGCCTATAATAAAGGATAGTGCTATTGTAGATGCAAATTGTTACTATGAGTTTAATGTTAGGCCTAATCAACAATACGAATTGGTCACTTTTGATAATGCTGGTAAGAAGTTTAGTCAGACTTTAATTTCCGGTGACTATAATAGATTAGATAGTTCTTATGTTAAAGAAGTTGCGTTAATAAATATTCCGCTTGATCAAAAAATAAAAGCTGCTACACAATTAGTTAAAGAAGCAGAGTTGGCGAAAATGACCCCTAAGTTTAGATTAGCAATAGATTCTTTAAAATCGATTACAAAGAGTTATGTTGAATTACACCATCCATTTGATCAAGTTTATATAGTGGAGAAAGATCTAGCCGATTATTACAAAATAATTGAATTAGTTAAACGCACTCATAATAAGAAAATTGTAATTGTTTCTGCTGCAGACTGTAATGGCAGTATTGAATATAATGAGGATTTAGCTACAAGACGTGCGAATAGAATTTATCGTACTTTGTCAAAATTGTCAAATAATGAAATAGTGATTAAACAAGTTGGAGAAAGAGAATTATTAAAAGCTTGTGACGACTTGAAGAAAAGCGTTGAGGATAACTTAGTGAATAGATATAGTTATGTATTTATAATGGATAAAAATTAATTGACATGAGTATAAATAAAAAAACTATTATAAATAATTTAGACAATCTAGGTAATAGAGAAGCACAAATTTTCAAAATGCTGGCTAAAGGGATGCGTACTGGTGAAATTGCGAGTCAATTAACTATAAAGCCTAATACGGTGTCTACTATTAAAAAAGTAATTTATAAAAAATTAGGATTAAGTAGTTCATACGAATTGTTTAAATTTGCTACAGATCATCATTTATTAAATTAATTTATGTCCTATAAATACTTGCTTTTTTTATTATTCTTTTTCCCAATTCTTGGGAAGACCCAATTTCAAGTTAAAGTCAAGTCAAGTAACACATTTGACAGTATTGCTTATTTTAGAGCTAGTATTTTTGATGAGAAAAACTATATTCCCAAGGACACTATTAAATTAAATAAGGGTATAGCAGTTATAAAGAATAAAAAATCAATAGTAGGTGGTATTTATTTTTTATATTTTCCAGCGTCCAAACAAAAAATACAATTGGTAATTGAAGACAGAGATACTTTACATTTAAATATCCAAGGGAAAGACTATCTAAGCAACGCCACAGTGAATACTATTAAGAATCAAATATTCCTTAATTATCAAAAACTAGAAAATTCATTAAGTCATTTTGACTCAAGCTATCAAGCTGCATTAAAAGAAGGTAAGAAATTCGGTCAATTGCAGAAATCTATATTTTTTAAAATCAAAACAGATTCACTTACTAGCTTCAGAAATGAAGCATTGAAAAAGTTAAAGAAAAATGATGCATTATATATACATTTCAACACATTAAATCAATTAGACGCCAATGTGCCTAATAAGCGTGATTATGTAGCAAGAGCAGCTTATTTTAAAATGTTTGACCTAAAGGAACCTAAACTATTTTTCACACCCAATACAAAGCAAATATTATCCGAGTATTTTTCTTATTATCCATTACAAGCAGATTCGCTAATAAAAGGAGTGGACACTGTTTTTTCAAAAATGTTATGCACTAGTAAGTCGTATTCATATGTTTTTGATTATATAGCTAAAATGCTTAAAAACAGGGAGGTTCAAAATAACACAGAAGGGTACGCTTATTTTTTACGAAAATATGTACAAAACGGTACTTGTAATTTTTTAGAAAAAACACAGAAAGAAACTTTGTTAAAAGAATTAGTGCAATTGCAGGCTCAAAAGATAAAAGATACCTGTGTTAATATTCAACTTACCGATACTTCTGATGTACAACAAGACCTTCATTTATTTGCTAAAAATTTCAATTATACTATAATTACTTTCTTTGATCCTTCCTGTGAACATTGTAAAGTAGAACTACCTAAAATGGACAGTATCATATCTATTTTAGAAAAGCAACTCTTAGTAAAAATTGGCAAATATACCATCTGTAATGCCCCAGCTGCATCAAAACAGGAATGGGTTGACTTTATCAATATTCACAAACTTAGTGCTAATTATACGCATGTCAAGTTAGGGAATGAAACTATTATTAGAAATGCATATGATGCATTTTCAAATCCATTGTTCTTTCTAATTGATAAAGACGGGTTGTTATTAGCAAAGAAGATTAGTCCTAATACCTTAAGGAAGGAACTAATTCAAGCATTTCAAAATTTTAAGTAATTTTTCACCTGTAATAGGCCTAGAATGTTTAAATTTGATCATTAAATTCAATTTATGAAAAGAATACTATTCGCATTTTTGATGATTTTGGGAATGAGCCAATTAAATGCTCAAACTGCCACTCCAACAGATATTACAAAAGTATTAAAATTTACAAATGACAATTATGACATGGGTAATATAGCTTATGGTAAACCAATTGAGTTTAATGTAGACATTGAAAATATAAGCAGCGTAGCCGTTGTTTTAGACAATGTCATGGTGGGATGTGGTTGTACGACTCCAAAGTATACTAAAGGAACTTCAATTGCTCCAGGAGCACATGCAACTGTTACGCTAGGGTTTAACGGTTCAGCTGTAGGTAATTTTTCAAAAAGTGCCACTTTGTTTTTTAGTGGTAATTTAACTAAGGCAATAAGTTTTCATGGAGTAGGGGTACAATAACCTTCTCAAACAATATTTTAAAAGGACTTGGCAACAAGTCCTTTTTTATTGCCATTAAGTTTGATTTTCGTATTTTCGCGCTCAAATATTAAAATAAACCAACCAAAAAAGTCTTTTTTATACTTTATTAGCTCATTATGAAATTCAATAAAATTTTATTATCATTTATTTTTTCAATTGTATTATTGAATAGTTATGCTCAAAATTCTGATACTGTAAAAAATGACTATCATTTTTCAGGAACTGCTAGTGTGACTAATAATGGCATTTCTTTTATTCCAACTTTCTCAATTGGGAAACCTGCTGCTATTTTGACCTTGTCAATGGGTTCTAAGAAATTTAGTTTTGAACCAGAGTTTAGAGCGTCTTTAGAAGGTAAGCCTTGGTCTGTAGTTTTATGGGGACGCTATAAAGTAGTGAATAATAATAAGTTCAAATTTAATATTGGAGGACATCCTGCCATTTCATTTAAAACCATTTTGACAGAAGTGGATGGTAAAAAAATAGAAGTTATTCAGGGGCAACGTTTCTTAGCTGCCGAAGTAGCACCTAATTATTACATTAATAAAAATTTTTCGGTAGGTGTTTATTATTTAGTTGCAAAAGGCTTTGAAGCCAATTCAAATAAACAAAATCACTTTTTTACTTTAAATACAAGTATCTCAAATATCAATTTATCTAATGGCATTTTGTTGAGATTTGCTCCACAAGTGTATTATTTAAAAATGGATACAAATGATGGATATTATGCTTCGTCTACATTATCGCTTACAAAAAAGAATTCGCCTTTTTCTATTAGTTCATTAATGAATAAAGTGATTAGAACTAATATTCCAGGTAGTAAAGATTTTAGTTGGAATATCTCATTGGTTTATTCGTTTTACAAAAATGTATCTATTAGAAATTAATTAATTTCTAAGATTA
>CANCAY010000049.1 GCA_947374225.1 Chitinophagaceae bacterium
GTAGGGTGCTTAAATGCCCATCTTTTAATATAAGTTTGGAATGCAAGATCAAATCTTTCTTTGCCAATAATTTGTTCTCTTAATAAAATCAAACCTTCACTAGGTTTTGAATAGGATAATAAGCCATTATTTTTCTCTTTATAATTAGCCACATAACTTAAAATAGGTTCTACTTCTGGATTGGTATAATTCTTACCTATCAAATGCATGTCTTTTGCACGCTTTGATCGATACTCTCCATTATTAAATTCATAAGTTGAAATAGTATTGATAAAAGTATTAAAGCCCTCATCCATCCAGCCATATAAGCGCTCATTAGAACCCACGATCATTGGAAACCAATTGTGACCAAATTCATGGTCTGTAACACCCCATAAGCCGCCTTTTTTTTGCCTTAGCACCACAAAATACAATTCCTGGATATTCCATTCCACCAACAACACCTGCTACATTCGTTGCAGCTGGGTAAGAAAATTCGTACCATTTAGCAGAATTGAATTCAATTGATTTTTTTACATATTCTGTAGAACGCGCCCATGCAGTATCGCCATTGGATTCTATAGGGTACGCGGAAATAGCTAAAGATTTTTTACCAGAAGGCAAATTCATTTTTGCAGCATCTATGATAAAGGAGGCAGAAGCACCCCAAGCAGCATCTCTTGTGTTTTTGATTTTAAAATGCCATGTTAATTCTTTCTTGCTAGTAGGTCTTGATTGCTCGTCAGTAACTTCTTCTGCAGAACGAATAATAATTGTTTTATCAGAATTAGCAGCTAATGCCCAACGTTTCATTTGTGCTGGAGTATACACTTCTTGTGGGTTCACTAATTCACCAGATCCTACCACTATTATTTTAGAAGAAGCCGTTACAGAAAAGTCAATATCTCCATATTCTAAATAAAATTCTCCAGGACCAGTATACGGCATGGTATTCCAACCCATGATATCATCATAAACACATACCCTTGGGAACCATTGTGCAACAGTAAAAATTTTACCATTCTTTGTAGCCAATACCCCCATTCTATCTGACCCATACTCTGGAGAGATAAAAGAGTATTCGATTTTTACTTTTAAAGCGCCACCATTAGCAGCAATTTCTTTTGGCAAGAAAATTTGCATGCGTGTATCGTTGACAATATATTTTACGTCTATCTCTTTCTCCTCTTTCAAGCCAGCCAATAATTTTACAGACTTAATTTTATATCCTGCATCAAAATCCTGACCATGTCCTGCATTTCTACTACCTGCCACTGGAACAATTGCAGAACCTCTTGACTCTTTTTTAAATAAATTCTGGTCCAATTGCATCCATATAAAATCAAGCTTTTGAGGACTATTGTTGGTGTAATCCAATATTTCATAACCACTAATTTCATTAGTCTCTTCATTCAAATGAACAGCTAGTTTATAATTAGCCTTGTTTTGCCAATACTTAGGACCCGGCTCTCCTGATGCTGCTCTATATTCTGTACCATTCTTAGTATAAAAAAAAGGGGCAAATGCATCATGATAATTATAGTTAGTAATAGGCGCCGCATTGGGGTCTGATATTTTAACTATTTGAGCCGTCGATAAATTGGCATACGTAAGCAAGAAAAAAAACAAAAAACAACACTTCACAATTTTCATATTACTGTTTTTTAAAATAAATAGATCTGCCCATCAAATAACGGGTAAACGAATTTAATTAATATTCAGCTATTACAAGTGAAAATTATCCAACAATTATTAATCTGAAATTACTTCGCTAGTTGCATTAAACTAAATGCATTTAGCTCCTCTTTTCTAGTTGCAGGATTTAAAAAAGGCAGTGTTAACATGGTAACATGGAATCTTACTCCTTGGTATTGAATTTGGCTTTTAGGGAACTGCTTTTTCAAGTCAGCATTGTTTTTAGCATCCGTCACCACCCAGTCTCCTTCTTTTAATTGCAAACTGTCTTGTATAAAAGGAAATATATGTTGCCCATAAAAATGAAAAGCATTGCTATTGGGTATTTTGTAAGTAACCACTTTGTTCTTATCCCAGCCTTTATCATTAATCACTTTGGCTAATTGATTACCCCATTGGTATTGTAAAAGATTTGGATAAAAATGACTGTTCATAATACTATTTACACCTAACATAATAATTACAGCCGCATAGAACCATTTTTGGCCTAATAGTTTTTTTGACAACAGCGTGCTAAGAACGAATGTTAAAGTAATTATTCCAATTATGGTTGCAGTCCAACCAGCCCATCCAAAAGGAATGAATACCACAGCAGCTAAAATAATTAAAAGGATAACGAATATAAATAAATGAAAGCCATAAAAAATGCGCAACCCCTTACTTATACTTGTTTGATGCCATATTACTTTTTCCCAATGCGCTGCCGTCAAAATAGCGGCTAGGGGAAATACTACAAATATATAATGTGGCAATTGAGCTTGACTTCTAGACAGTACCAAATAGGTTAATACAAATCCAAAAAAACTAATACGTTCAGCGCTTGGATTAAAGACACCCTCCTTTACTATACTAAATGCCTTACTAGCTAATGCCCAAAGAAAAACAAAGATCCAAGGCAGGAAGCTCCAAAACATATTTTCTAAAAGGAAAGTAAAATAACTCATTTCATGGTAAAAGTTTTCACCGGTATATCTCCCAAAACTTTGTGTCCAATAATAAAATTTTAGCCCAGATTCAATAGGTCTATTATTAATTAATTTTCCAGGGTGCAAATCATATTGTTGATACAAACCCCAGCTCATTGGAACTAATAAAATTGCCAACAATACAATTCCTAACAAATAAATTGGCTTTATAAAAAAGCTCCATTTTTGTTGACTCACCCACTGCGGTACAAAGCAAAGTACGGGAACCACAATCGCTATGGGCCCCTTTGTCATCATACCTCCTGCAATAGCTACTATAGCTAAGAAAAAATCTCTTGTATTATTTTGTTCTGCCCATTTCGCTAATAAATAAATACTTAAAATAACCCAACCCATTAAAATGGTATCTGTTCTTACATCATGTGCAATTAAAAAGAAAGCTTGACAGCTTGCTAAAATGATGGTTGCTAACCTTGCAGTTTGATTCGAGTAATATAATTGTGTAAACTTAAATGTACTATATAAAGCAACTCCTAGAAATAATAAAGAAGGTATACGATACGCCCAATCGTACACTCCAAAAATTTTCATAGACAATGCAGACAGCCAAAACAACATTGGTGGTTTGTCTAAATAGTCTTTTCCCAAATCAAATATTTGTAAATAGCTATTTCGCTCCAACATTTCCCTGCTTATAGACGCATACTGGCTAGCATCAATATCCATTAAGGGAATCATAATTGCTCCTACCACATAAATACCAATACAGGCTGCCAATAATATTAAGAAACTGTGCTTATTCATTTCAATACTTTAAATTTTAAACAATTACTGGCTGCCATTTTAAAAACAATTTGCCCATTAAATATCCCACTATTAAACCAATTAAGCTACCTGCAAAAATGTCTAAAGGATAATGCACCCCTACATAAACCTGCGCGTAAGCAATAGATGCCGCCCATACAAAAAACAAAAATGTATACTTTTTAAAAATGGGTTGCAAAGTCATAAAAACAAACATGGCAAGTCCAAAATGATTAGCAGCATGGGATGATGTGAAACTAAATCCACCAGAACAATGTTCTAACAACAACCTAGATTGATGCATAATGGCTGGATCTGCGCAAGGTCTTAGTCTATGTACAAAAGGTTTAAAAAAACTACTACTAATTTGATCCGTAATAGCAATATTAACCGCCAATAGCAATATCCATTTCCAGGCATTTTTACCCCATTTAAGAAATAAATAAGCCAATATTGCCGCATACATGGGATACCAGTTATTGGAAGTACGCAGCCAAGGCATAATATGGTCGGCCAAAGAGCTGGTCCATTGTCCATTGATTTTACTAAACAAAGCCTGATCTTTTACCAAAAGGGCGTCCCAAAATGTTTGCATCATACCATAAAGATACAAGGAAGTGCAAAAATTTAAAGTAAATTTGCATACCCAATTTTTTAAGCACTTATATAGCAATTATGGCACTTATTAAAAGCATTTCAGGATTCAGAGGCACTATTGGTGGAAAACCGAATGATAACCTTACCCCTATTGACATTGTAAAGTTTGCTTCTGCCTACGGTACCTGGTTGATTTCAAAGTCTGCTGGACCTAAAAAGGTAGTAGTTGGACGTGATGGACGTATAAGTGGTACGATGGTAGAGGCCTTAGTAGAACAAAGTTTATTGGCTTTGGGTATTGATGTAATCCATTTAGGTTTAAGCACCACACCTACAGTGGAAATGGCCGTTGTTTTTGAGAAAGCAGACGGAGGCATTATTATAACAGCCAGCCATAATCCAAAGGAATGGAATGCCTTGAAATTATTAAACGAAAAAGGAGAATTTGTAAGTGGTGAAGAGGGAAAGACAATATTGAATTTAGCGTCGAACGAGGAATTTAATTATGCCACCATCGACAACATTGGAAGTATTCAAGCAGATAATAATAGTTTAGAAAAACATATTCAAGCCATATTAGATTACCCATTGGTAGACGTTAAGGCAATTACAGCAGCTAAATTTTCTGTAGTAGTAGATGCTATTAATAGTTCTGGTGCATTTACGGTTCCTGCCTTGTTAAAAGCAATTGGAGTAGAAAATATTAAAGTGTTAAACGCAGAAATGACCGGGGAATTTGCACATAATCCAGAACCTTTAAAAGAGCATTTAACTGAATTATGTAACACAGTAGTAAATGAAAAAGCACAAGTAGGAATTGCCGTAGACCCCGACGTTGACAGACTTTGCTTTGTAAGTGAAGACGGAGAATTATTTGGAGAAGAATATACATTGGTTGCTGTAGCGGATTATATATTACAACATAAAAAAGGAGCAACTGTAAGTAATTTGTCGTCTACAAGAGCATTAAGAGACTTAAGTATCAAGCACGGCTGTACTTATTTTGCTAGTGCAGTTGGCGAAGTGAATGTGGTAAACAAAATGAAAAGTAAAAATGCAGTTATTGGTGGAGAAGGGAACGGAGGCATTATTGTCCCTGACTTACATTATGGAAGAGACGCTTTAATTGGAATTGCTTTATTCCTTTCTCATCTAGCTAAATCAAAAATGACTACTTCTCAATTAAGAGCAAGTTATCCTGCTTATTTTATGAGCAAGAAAAAAATGAACTTGAATGTGAATATGCCAATTGAAAAAATATTCACTGCGCTTGCGATTGAATTTAAACAATACCCTATTGATAGAGTGGATGGTTTTAAAGTAGATTTTGAAAACGAGTGGGTTCATTTAAGAACTAGCAATACAGAACCTATAATGCGAATCTATACAGAAGCTGGCTCCCAAATAGCTGCAGATGAATTAGCAGACCGTATTATCTCAATCATCAATACCATTAAGTAAATTATATATACAACTAAGTAATTATTTCCAATATGGAGCGAATATATTTTGACAACGCAGCAACAACTTCATTAGACCCTCAGGTATTAGAAGCTATGATGCCTTTTATGACAGAAAAATTTGGTAACCCTTCTTCTATTTATAGTTATGGTAGAGAAACGAGAATGGCCATTGAACAAGCAAGAAAATCGGTTGCTAAAATTTTAGGAGCACGCCCTGCTGAGATATTTTTTACTAGTGGGGGAACAGAAAGTAGTAACACTATTTTACAAGCAGCTATTCATGACTTAGGATGTAAACATATTATTAGCTCCCCCATTGAGCATCATGCAACTTTGCATACAGTGGAGCATCTTGCTAAACATGCAGGCGTTAAATTGTCTTGGGTACATATTTTACCTAATGGCCACATTGATACCGCACATTTAGAACAACTATTAAGTGAAAACCCTGAAAAAGCCATTGTAAGTATCATGCATGCTAATAATGAAATTGGGAATATGATTGATATTGAAGCCATTGGGTCTATTTGTAAGAAACATAATGCCTATTTCCATAGTGATACCGTTCAAACTGTAGGACATTTCCCGTTTAAATTAAGCGAAATGCCTGTTGACTTTATAACTGGTGCTGGACATAAATTCCATGGACCTAAAGGAATTGGGATGCTTTATATTAATGAAAATATTAAAATTAGTCCATTAGTACATGGCGGCGCTCAGGAAAGAAATATGCGCGCTGGCACTGAAAACTTATATGGTATTATTGGATTTGCAAAAGCATTAGAATTAGCAACAGCCAATTACGAAAAAGAAAGTGTTTATATTCAGTCCTTGAAGCAATATATGCATGATCAATTAATAGCTAAAATTCCAGGAGTGAGCTTTAATGGTGATACTTTTGGCAAAAGCCTATACACATTACTTAGCGTCAACTTCCCTAAGAATGAAAAGACAGAAATGATTTTGTTTAATTTAGATATGAAGCAAATTTGTGCTAGTGGTGGTAGTGCTTGTTCAAGCGGTGCACAACAAGGCTCTCATGTAATACAAGCTTTAGAAAAAGGAGATGATATTGTAACTATCCGTTTCTCTTTTAGCAAACACAATACCCAACAGGAAATTGATACTGTAATTGAAGCTTTGTCTACTATGTTATAAATTATAATTGGATTATACGAAGAAAGGCTCCCAATTGGGAGCCTTTCTTATGCAATACCATCTTCGTATTGTTATTATTTTTTGGAAGCCGCTGCTGCGTCTGATTCCATTTTATTCATTGCCCCTTCTATCTGATAGCAGGTTAATATGTCCTGTACAAAAGACATTTGCTTATTGCTAAAACTAGACGGCTTACCTTGATAAGCTGCATCCGCATTTTGCAAGAATTGCTCTTCAGACATTGGCTCTCCTAAAGATCTATAATAAGCGATTTGTTGTTTTAAATCTTTTATTACGGAAGTAGCAACCTTCTTTGCCAAATTCAATTCTCCGGAAGCATAACAAGCTTGTACAAATACATATGAGAAATAGTTATGTTGATTTCCTCTATTAGAAGTCATACCATAAGGAAAACTCTTTTCATTCGTTTCACTATCTAGTTTTCTTAATATTTGTTGTGCACTGTCTTTCTTGCCTTGTGCTGCCATGGCCAATGCTATTTGCGCTGTAGCATAACGAATAGAATTTAAGTGGCGTCGGTTTTCTTCGTCATAGTATATATTTGGATTTTTTGCATTCCCAAAAGCAAACTTAGTCATGATATTTTTATACGCAGCATCCACGTCAACACCTGCATTTTCTACAGGCACTAATTGATAAGACATCCCTGTTTGACGTACATATTTTTCTAATCCTAATTCTTTTAAGTCCTGTGTTGAAGTAAAGCAAATTGGACGCTTAAACTGTGAAGTTGCAATAATCGCATACATCGCCAATTCATTTTTCAACAAATACTGCCTATTAGGATTGAAGTCAATTAATAATTCATTTACAATATTGTCAGTGGGCTTTGCAATACCTGAAGCAATTGCATTTGCCTTATTCACTGGCACACTAAATTTATGTGTAGGGAAAATATTAATAGGACCTTCTTGTGATGATACTTTATACTTTCCAGAAGGATCCGCTACTACATATCTTAAAATTGAATCTAAATTATGATAATGTGCTTCGTCAAAACCAGCAGAAGCATTATAGTAAACTGCGTTCAATTTATTTCCAGACACTTCGTCTTCCGTTAATATCAAGTCAAATTTGTCACTTTGATTCACTTTGTATCTTAACTCTCTCATATACCAATCAGAACCCAATAAACTATTCACCACAACACGAACGTCAGGACGTATTCCTTCTACTTCCTGCGCATACCATAATGGATAAGTGTCATTGTCTCCAAAAGAGAATAAGATAGCATTTGGAGGACAGCTCTCTAAATAATCACGAGCTAAGTCACGAGGTAAAGTTTTTTGACTTCTATCATGGTCATCCCATTCTTGCTGTGCCATTAAAGCAGGTACTGCGAAAAAGCAAACCACGGTTGCAGCAATTGCTGCCACTCTTTGTGTTACTGCTTTGCTTAACCAAGCAGCAATTTGTAATACACCTAATCCAATCCAAATAGCAAATGCATAGAAAGAACCTACATAAGCATAATCACGTTCACGTGGTTGTAAACTTACTTGATTCAAATAAAGTACAATTGCAATACCGGTAAAGAAGAATAATAAAGCAGTTACTATAAAATCTTTCTTTGCTTGTTGATATTGATAAATAAATCCAGCTATCCCTAATAAGAAAGGCAACATGAACAAAGTATTGTTCGCTTTATTATCTTTTTTAATAGAATCTGGTAATTTAGATTGGTCTCCGAAAATAGCATTGTCAACAAATGAGATTCCAGTTCTAAAATTACCGTCCCTTACATTACCAAAACCTTGTAAGTCATTTTGTTTACCTGCGAAATTCCATAAGAAATAACGTAGGTACATAAATCCAAACTGATAATTGGTAAAGTATTTAATATTGTCTCTTAATGTTGGCGCTTCTCCATCCACAACGCCCGCAAAAGCTTTGTAACTATCCATCTGACCTCTGTCGTTATCACCATCCCACATTCTTGGGAATAAATGCGCAGACGGTGCAGAAGACCAATCTCTTTTATAATTTTTGCCAGCAACTTCATACGTGTTCTTAGACTTCACATATTGATCTCCACCCTCTACATTGTCCACTTTGTCCACATAGTCAGGTCCGTACAAAATAGGCCAATCTCCATATTGCTCTCTTCCTAAATACCCCATTAACGTTACCGGATTGTCAACATTATACATATCAACAGAAGGGTCTGCACTAGAGCGGATCATTGTTGTTACATAACTAGTATATCCTAATAAGAAAAATATCAATGACCAAGTACCTAATTTCAAAAAGTAGAACGCTTTTTTATTGGCATATCGAATTGTTAATCCAAGTACTACTGCTAGTAAAACAAAGAAAGTAATAAACCCAGAGAAGAAAGGCAAGCCTAAATTGTTTACGAATGCAATGTCAAATGCACCAGCCCACTTGATAGTATATTGAATTAAGAAAACTTGTATAAAGCCTGTAATAATAACTCCAATAAAAAATGCAACCAATCCACCTTTAAAACTAGGCTTGTAGTTTCTGAAATAATAAACCATTACGATAGCAGGAATGGTTAAGATGTTCAATAAATGTACTCCTATAGAAACACCCATCATGTAGAATATAAAAATGATCCATTTGTCGGAACCTGCATTATCTGCGTTATGTTCCCATTTCAAAATGGCCCAGAAAACTAAAGCAGTAAAGAAAGAACTCAATGCATACACTTCACCTTCTACCGCACTAAACCAAAATGAATCACTAAATGTATATGCTAGGGCACCTACAATACCTGCACCCATGATCAAAATAATTTGATTTGATGTCAAGGCAATTCCAGATTGTTTTTCCACCATTCTTTTTGCAAAATGCGTGATAGTCCAGAATAAAAATAAAATAGTAAATCCACTTGCCAAGGCGCTCATTGTGTTTACAGCTTTGGCAGCCGTTAATGGATTGTCTCCAAAAAGAATAATAAATACCCTACCCATTAAAACGAACATCGGAGCTCCGGGTGGATGCGGAATTTGTAATTTATAAGCACTGCTTATGAACTCACCACAATCCCAAAAGCTACCTGTAGCTTCTGAAGTCATAATGTACACTGTACAAGCTATTAAGGTCACAATCCAACCTGTCCAATTATTAATTTTTTTGAAGTCCATTTTGACAATTTTAGTAGTTGCAAACTTAATCGAAATGCATCAAAAAGGGAAATTAAAGGGAGGTTTATGATTATTTTAAGATTTCCGGGTTCCAGTTAGGTTTTTTATCTTTGCACCCCATGAGTACCAAACGTTCTGTAGCATTTCATACATTAGGCTGTAAACTGAACTTTTCAGAAACTTCTACCCTTTCTAGACAATTGGAGCAGGAAGGCTTTGAAAAGAGAGCATTTACAGACAAAGCAGACGTATACGTGATCAATACTTGCTCCGTAACAGACAATGCAGACAAGGAATGCCGTCAATTGGTAAGACGTATTCAAAGACAAGCCCCAGAGAGCTTTGTTGTAATTACAGGTTGCTATGCCCAGCTTAAGCCTCAAGAAATTGCAGACATTCCTGGAGTGGACTTGGTATTGGGTGCTTCTGAAAAATTCAACCTAGTGCAACATTTAGCAACTTTGTCTAAAGGGGATGAAACTAAAATTTGTAGCTGTGATATTGAAACAGTAACTGGGTTCAATGCTTCTTTTTCCGTAAATGACAGGACCCGTACTTTTTTGAAAGTACAGGATGGTTGTGACTATAGTTGTTCTTTTTGTACGATTCCCATGGCGAGAGGTAAAAGCAGAAGTGATAGTGTTGATAATGTGGTAAAGCAAGCCAAGCAATTAGCAGCAAACGGCGTGAAAGAGATTGTTTTAACTGGAATTAATTTAGGAGATTTTGGGAAGGGCAATGAAGGTGGCAAAAAGCATGAGGAGAACTTTTTTGAATTAATAAAAGCATTAGACAAGGATACCGAAATACCTAGATACCGTATATCGTCTATTGAGCCTAATTTATTGACGAATGAGATGATTGAATGGGTTGCACAAAGTAAAAAATTCATGCCTCATTTTCATATTCCATTACAAAGTGGATCTGATGCTGTTTTGAAATTAATGCAACGCCGATATAATAGCGAACTGTATAAAGAGAAAGTGGAATTAATCAATAAGCTTATTCCGCATGCTGCCATTGGCGTAGACGTTATAGTGGGATCTCCTGGCGAAACGGAAGCCTATTTTAAAGAAAGTTTGGAATTTATACATGCTATGGATATTGCCTATCTTCATGTATTCACTTACTCGGAAAGAGCCGCAACAAAAGCATTAGACATAAAGCCCATCGTACCCATTTCAGTTAGACAGGAAAGGAATAAAATAATGCGCAATTTGTCTTACCAAAAACAGCAGTACTTTAATGCTGCACATGTTGGCAGTACCCGAAAAGTTTTATTTGAGTCAGTAAAACA
>CANCAY010000050.1 GCA_947374225.1 Chitinophagaceae bacterium
CCAATTTTACTATTTTTGCAGCCTGCAATGAAAATTGCGGGCCTATAGCTCAGTTGGTTAGAGCACCTGACTCATAATCAGGGGGTCCCAGGATCATGCCCTGGTGGGCCCACTCCTTGATAATCAAGCAGTTACAAGCAAGTTTTCAAACACTTTTTTGTAGCTGCTTTTTTCATTTGCACCACAATTTGCACCACAAGTCATTTCTTAAAACCCGCGTAAACATTGGGAGTGTTGTTTTTGAAAATACTAGTGTTTTAAAATATAATATTCAATCTTATACTAGTATAGATAAAGATTTATATAGCAATTTCCAGATTTGATTCTGATTGAATTTGAGTTAAGTCAAATATGTTACTAGTTGTATTTCTTAAAGTTTTCTGCCTGTTCAAAAATTTCGACATAAACTTCATCTCTTTCTACTGGAGGATAATTAAACTCATCAAGCAATAGTATCAATCCAACTTTTAAGGCTGACTTAATATCATCACGTTTATTCCAGTCTGGGAATTTAGCTTGACTGTCCACAAGTTCTTTAACAGACTTCGCAAGTTGTATTAATTTATCTTCAGGATATTTAAAATCATACTTGACACAAAGCTCCATTAGTATATCATAGAAAGCCTTTTCCTCGAATCCAATCCCCAATGCATCACCAGCTTTAAATTCTTTATGCACATCCCAAATTAAATTCGTTAAAGCGTCAGCCATTTCTTCGTATACTTCACTCCTTAACACATCATTTACATCACGATTATTATATTTCTCAACAATAGATTCCATTTTCTTTGTAAAATCAATCCCTTTAATTCGATTTACCTTTTTCAACTCACGAATTACCTTGGATAGCAGCTGTTGTAGTAACTTGATTTTTGTATTAGGGAGTTTTATTTTATCAATTTTTGCCAAGTAATCTTCATCAAAAATATCTTGCTCGGTTTCCTTATCATCTCCGAGTTTGAATATCTCTTGAACACCCTCGCTTTGCAAAGCGTCTTTTATCATCTCTCTGACTCTAGCATTCATCTGAGCAGTATCTGGTGCGTTTCCTTTAGTTAGTTTAAAAACAATGGAACGAATTGCCAAGTAAAAGTGAGTATAATCCCTAACTTTTTGCGTTAATTGCTCACTACCAGCACATATATCATAAGCCGCTTTCAAACGTTTAACTAATCCCATAAAACGTGTCTCAAATTCTTTGGATTGTTGCACATATTCAGCAGCCTGATTTAGATTATTCAATTGCTCAATTGTAGTGCCATTGAAATATTTGTTAGAATCAAAAGTATGAAACAGCTTATCTAAAAGATCGAGATGATTCCGAACAATGATGAGCGATTCGGCTATGTCTTCAAAATTGTCCTTCTCACCCTCACTGTACTGTTTCAAAGCTAAATTCATTTGATTCTTAATACCTATGTAATCCACAACCAAACCTTTATGCTTACCTTCAAATTTTCTGTTTACGCGAGATATTGTTTGAATTAAATTATGTCGCTGAAGGGGTTTGTCTATATAAATACTATCCAGGAATGGCACATCAAATCCAGTAAGCCACATATCTACCACAATAGCAATCTTGAAATTTGACTTTTCATTTTTGAACTGCCTGTCAAGCTCCTTCCTGTATTCCTTTGTTCCCAAAAGATTGTATAAATCTTCAGAATCATCTTGGCCTCGTGTTGCAATTAATTTAATACGTTCAATTGGTTTTAGCTCTCTTTTATCCTTATCGCTCAATACAGCTCCTTCTTCTGCTTCAAGTATTTCATTCCACTCAGGTCGAATATTGATAATATTTTTGTAGAGTTCGTACGCAATTTCTCGAGTGCTGCAAACAAACATTGCTTTGCCTTTTACAGTTGATCCTTCAGAAACACGTTGTTCATAATGATGTACGAAATCGTTTGCAACCTCCTTCAATCGATCAGGATCGCCGATGATCGCGTACATCTGCGCCATTTCCTTCTTACTTTGGTCTATCTGATTTTCATTACTTCCCAATTCGGCACACTTAGCATAGTAATCCTCAATTTCTTTGAGCTTTGAGTTGTTGAGCAACACTTTAGCTGCCCTGCCTTCATAAACAATCCTTACAGTGATTTCATCTTTAACAGATTCTGTCATTGTATATGCATCTACCACATTACCAAAGACATCCAGAGTTGCATCAATAGGTGTTCCTGTAAAACCTACAAATGTGGCATTGGGAAGAGAATCATGTAAATACTTTGCGAAACCAAATGTTTTTGTAACTCCATTCTCAGTTACTCTTACTTTCTGATCAAGGTTCACTTGGCTTCTGTGAGCCTCATCAGAAATACATACAACATTGGACCTATCTGTTAGTAGTTTAGTGTCCTCAGTGAATTTGTGAATCGTGGTGAGAAAAACGCCTCCACTTTGCCTTCCTTGTAAGATTGAACGCAAGTCTGCACGACTTTCAACACTTTCAACAGTATTATCACCAATGAATGTTTTTGCATTTACAAATTGAGCAGAAAGCTGATCGTCCAAATCGGTGCGATCAGTTATTAAAACAATTGTAGGACTTTCAAAGTACTCGCTTTTCATCAATAATCTGGTCAGGTAAAGCATAGTGTAACTCTTCCCACACCCAGTTGCACCAAAATAGGTTCCACCTTTTCCGTTGCCTTCAGGCTTCTGAGCCTTCTTGATGCTATCGTAAAGAGCGCTTGCAGCATAGTATTGAGGATAGCGACAAACAATCTTTTCATTTTTCTTAGAACTATCAGGAATGTAAATAAAGTTTCGAATAATATCGCGTAAGCGGTTTTTATTGAACATCCCTTCAATCATTGTAAACATGCTGTCTATTCCGTCCACATCTTTTGCAAGGCCTTCAACACGTCTCCATGCGTAATAAAAATCGTAGGGGGCAAAGAAGGAACCAGCCTTATTGTTGATTCCATCGCTGATTACGCAGAAAACATTGTATTTGAATATTTCGGGAATATCTCTGCGATAGCGAACTGTTAATTGCTTAAAAGCATCATGAATAGTGGCATCCTCTCGTATTGCACTTTTAAACTCAAATACCACCAAAGGTAAACCATTGATATAAACTATGCCGTCAGGTATGCGTTTTTCTGAACCAAGAATTTCTAATTGATTTACAAACTTATAAATGTTATTGTCAGGTGTATATTGTTCTTCGGGTTCTGCTACAATAGAAATTACTTCATCTTCTCTTGGTTGGCGGTGTTTATTTAAGCCTGCGTAATTGATTAACTGAATGTAAATGTCTTTTTGGCCTCGGTCTTCACGTTTTAGAATGAATCCGTCAGAAAGCATTTTTAAAAATGTTTTGTTACTCTCGTATAAGTCAGAAGCGGAAAGAGATTTGAGTTGAAGAATGATAGAATTAATTTCATTTAAGGTAATTCCTTGTTCTGAGTATCGAATTAATAGAAAATTTTTTAAATCTTCTTCAATCAATACTTCTTCAGGCATACGAATTATTGTAACGCCTAAGTGGTGGGGATATCCTTCTAGCCCCAATAAGTCGGTAAATGCTTTTTCTAGTTTATCTTCGGTAAATTTCATTTATACATTTGCGTTTGCTGTTTCTCCCATCATCATATTGTAATGTTCGGGGTGTCCCATTTGTGTAAAAATATTTTTAAACACATCAAAGTATTTGTCAATTGTTGTTTCAAGGTGTTCTACATATAAATCATCTGGTATGCTATGTGAGCCGTCGTTTATCCAACAAATTAATGAACGACAAATTTCTTGGTCGGGGAGGGTTGAGAATTTACTAATCAAATCATCATCACCATATTTTCCTAATAGTTTAAAATAATTTTCAATTATTCTACGCATTGTATTTTGAATTGTGATTCCTGAACCATTTTTGTTTTTCAATTCTTGCCAGAGTAATTCGTATGAGCTATGAATTGGGTTTTTCATTCCGAAAGGTTGAATTGAAGAAACATTGTACTTCCTTCTTAATATCCAGTAAAAAGTGTCTCCGTTTTCGGGTGTTCTGCCATCAATGAAAGAAACTTCTTTGTGGAAATAAACATTGTGAGTTAGTAATATCAATTGCTTGATATCGCCTTCATCTTTTTTTATTGCCTTTATAATCTCTTTTAAAAGCGAACTCACTACAAAAAGAACATTACTATCCAAACTTGAAATTGGGTCGTCAACAACTAAAATTCTCTCTTCGGTAATTGTTTCTTGTTTAGTGCTTCCTTTTGCTAGTTGTAGAAAGTAAAGAAATGTGATAAAAGTAACTTCTCCTTCACTCAACGTTGATTCCGCAATTGTTCCATTTTCCCTTTGTATTTGATATTGGTTGTTTGCAATTGTGGAAGGAACAATTTTGAAATTAGTAAAGCCATAAAATTGGAGGGTTTTATTAATTTCATCAACCGATGGTTGAACACTTGTAACATTTTTATTTGCCTCTTTAATTTTTTTATCCAAATTTAAATATTCATTTTGCAAATCTTGATATTGCTTTGACAACGCGGAAATACCTCTCTGGAATCCGCTTGCCTTTTTATTGAAGTTCTGAATTTTTGTTTTGTTTTCTTCCGCAAGATATTTCCAAATAGCCATTATTAAATCAGCCCTTTCAGTCGTATATTTTGTTACAATCAAATTATGTGCTACTATTTCAGCATTTGCATCCGTAATTATCTGTTGGATATTTTCCAACTGCTCTTTTACTGAAATTAAATGAATGCTTCTGCTCGGCTCTTTGATTTTGTTGTTTAAAAGTTCTTTGTTTGAAATAAACTGGCTTGAAACAGTTTTGAGATATGCAGAAAATGCTTCGATGTTAAGTTTAGTTGCCGAGTTTGATTTCTCTGCCTTTTCAATTTGTAGTAAGATATTAGTCAAGTTCAAAGCAAGTCGGTTGTATTCTTCTGAACTTACTTTTACAAGTTCCGTATCAGTTGTAAATGTTTCGTCAAAATAATTTTCTAATTGCTTTCTAAAATTAGTATTAATTGTTTCTTGTTGACAAAACGGACAAGTTTTATCTTCTTGTAAAAAATTTCTCCCTTCGTTCACCCAATCATTTAGATTCAATTTTTGAATAAGTTTTGCAATTTCTACGTCTGATTTACCAATAATTGTCTTTTTCCAGATTGCGTCTTCTTCAATTTTCAAAATCCTTACAAAATCGATTGCTGTTAATGATTGCAATTCAGTTGGAGGTGTTCCAAAAATAGTTTCAGCTTTTAATTTTAACTCTTCATAACTTTTAATAGCTGTGTTATTATTTTTAAATTCGTCAAGAATTTTAGCTTTGAACGACTCTTTCTGCATTACACCTCTGAATGCTTCTTTAAATTCTATTTCATACTTTTTATAAATATCAACCCAAGCATTATCTCTGTATTCATTTTCAAATTCAATCTTATCAGCTGTTACTTTTTCTAACGATTTTTTTTTCTTTATTACGTTGTCTTTTAATACTGCTAGGTCAATCTGCATTTTCTTGATGACTTCAATTTCTTCTTTAGTCGCTTGTCCCAAAGTGAAAACTCCATCAAAATTGCCTTTGCCGAAATTTGCCTCTTTAAAGTCTTTATTATAAACTAATGCTTTTGTTGGCAAGCCACCTTCCCAAACTAAAGTGCAATTTGTAAAAAGTGGCTCTGTTGGCTTATCAATCAACTTTGTAATTGTTGTCTTACCGCTTCCATTTGTACCATAAACAAAATTCACTTTCTTCAAATCAGTAATTTGAATTCCTGCTTCATCGTAGGTGGCAATTTCCTTTATGTGGATAGATTCTAACATTCTTAGCTTTCTATTGTTGCAAATTTCATACTATCAACTACACCCTTCATCAACACAGGGCAAAGCGGTTTAATGGTGTTTTTCAATTGCTCGTTTATGTGTTTGCGAGTTTCCAAGGTGTGGTAAATGGTTACAATGGCTTCTTGGACTTTAATATCAGGAATAGGTATTTGAATTTCCTTAAATCGTTCCCATTCTAAACTTGCTCTTACACTGCTATCGCTAATAAACCAACCATATCTATTAAACTCTGGACGATAAAACCAAAGCATTAAAAATTCAGGTATTACAACCATTTTATCAATCACTTCAAAAACCAAATAAGCAGGTGAAATAATTGCAGGTTCTTGAAAAGAATATAAAACTACACGAACAGTTTCATCTCTTCCAACTTGCATGGCACTATAGGCAAACTGCTCCTTATTAACTACTTTATATTTTGATAAATCTGTCTCCCCAACATTTGCTTTTGATGGCATAAAAACCTTGTCGACATTTATTCCAAGAAGATTTGTTATTCTATTTGCTTTATTTCTGTTATCAACTAATTGAACCAATTCGCTTAATGGTTTATGACTTTCAATATTCTTAAGTTTATCCATTGACGAATTACAAATCAACTGTAAATCCTCCAAACTATTTTCGTAAATTTTTTGATTAGTAAGCAACCCATTGTAAAGTGAAACAAATTTTCTTTGTTCATCAATTTCTGGAATGGGAATTTGTATTTCACAAAATCTTTCCCACTCTAAACTTGCTCTTACACTACTATCACTAATAAACCAACCATATCTGTCTGATTCTGGTCTCTGAAACCACATCATCATATATTCGGGTAGCAACATATTTTCATCATTAACTTCAATCACCATATAAGCTGGGGAAATAATGGCAGATTTTTCTTCTGTATACAAAGCCAATCTTATTGTTTCATCTCTGCCAACTTGCATGGCACTATAAGCAAATTGACCTTTTTTAATGATTTTGTATTTTGATAAATCCGATTCAGAAGTATTTGCAACAGATTGCATAAAATTCTTAGTAATGTTTATACCAAGTAGGTTTGTAACTTCTAAATTTTTATTTCGGTTGTCTACCAAATGAATGAAATCACCAATACGCTTATAGCTCATAGCCCAATGTTTTAAAAGCATTAATCAACTGTTCCTGCGATTGCTTTTCTTCTTTCAAAAGTGTTTTAAAATCCTTTTGTATCCTTTTCATCTCGGTGTCGAAATCTATTTGGCTATCTCGGTCAACAAATTCAATATATTTACTTGGTACCAAAGAGAAGTCGTTTGCTTTTATTTGCTCAAAACTAGCAGAGTAGCAATATTCAGGCACATTTTTGTAGGTTTTCTTATAATCTGCTTGTTGCCAGTTATGGTAGTTCTTTGCTACTTTGGATACTTCTTCATCAGTAAGTTCTATAAACTGCTTTTCAAATTCTTGTCCCCAGCGTCTCAAATCCAAAAATAAAATTTCTTTTGCACGGTCACGATAGTTTTTCTGTTTGCCATTTATTTCAACCGTTCTTGCGTTTTTGTTTTTGTTCAAAATCCAAAGCGTTACACTTATGTCGGTGGTGTAAAAAGTATCTCTTGGAATAATCACAATTGCTTCAACCAAATTATTTTCAATCAGCTTCCTTCGTATTTTGTATTCTTCGCCACCCCCACTTAATGCACCGTTAGCAAGGATAAATCCTGCTACCCCATTTTCGGATAACTTTGAAACCATATTAAGAATCCAGCCATAATTCGCATTACTCTTTGGTGGTACATCATACCCTCTCCAGCGTGGATCATCAATTAATTCATTTTCTCCTCTCCAATCTTTTTGGTTGAAAGGGGGATTCGCCATGATGTAATCAGCTTTAAGATCTTTGTGTTGGTCATCAGCAAAAGTATCAGCATCCTTTTCACCAAGGTTAGCGGAAATGCCCCTAATTGCAAGGTTCATTTTTGCCAGCTTGTAAGTGGTTTTAGTGTATTCCTGTCCGTATATTGAAACTTCTTTTTTGTTCCCATGGTGAGCTTCGATAAACTTTATTGACTGAACAAACATACCACCAGAACCGCAAGCAGGGTCATAAATGATTCCCTTATATGGTTCAATCATTTCTGCAATCAGATTTACAATTGTCTTTGGCGTATAGAATTCCCCTTTCCCTTTTCCTTCAGCAATTGCAAACTTTTTCAAGAAGTACTCATAAACGCGCCCAACTAAATCTTGCTGTTTATCCTTTAGTGTATTGATGTTGTCAATTTCGCTAATCAAAGAGGCGAGTTTGGTTATATCTAGTCCTAAACGAGAAAAATAATTGTCAGGTAATGCACCTTTTAAAGATTTGTTATCCTTTTCAATGGTGTGGAGGGCTGTATCGATAATTAAAGCAATGTCATTTTGTCTTGCTTTTTTTACAATAAAGCTCCATCTAGATATTTCCTCAAGGAAGAAAACATTGCTCATGTTATAAAACTCAGGCTTTTCGATATATTTTTCTTTGCCTTCGGCAGTCAATTTGTTTCTATGTTCTTCAAACTTGTCGCTTGCAAACTTTAAGAAAATTAGACTTAAAACTACATGCTTATATTCAGCAGATTCAACACTACCTCTTAGTTTATTTGCAGCTTCCCATAGCGTCACTTCTATTGCCTTTTCTTTCATCTCTTTCTTTGCCATAAATTCCGTTATTGATCTTGAATGCCCTTTTTAGGCTATTATTATTCAATTGAAGTTAATTTAAATAAATAACTTAAAAAGTACTAAGATATAGAAAAAATACTCATATAATATTCCGTATTTATACCTAATGCACCTGTTTTAAATGATATTTAGTTTAAATTACAGATAAATCTAATGTATACATTAGTTGGATTTAGTTTTGATTAAAATGTGAACTAGATTTTAAGCAAATAGACAGGATAGGAATACTAAAAAATTCAAAAGAGATTTATGGCAAAAAACATCACATATCTATTGGGAGCAGGGGCAAGTGCTAACGCTTTGCCTGTTATAAATGAAATTGATTCGAGACTAATAACTTTTAAAGGTGTATTGAATAGTTATATTCAACAAAAGCAAAGAAATCCAACTACAAATGATTTAAACCCTGCGGCACATCAATTATTTGAAAGGATAAATTGGTTAATTGACAATACTAAAAATCATTTAACCATTGATACATTTGCTAGAAAACTTTTTGCCAAGAATTCAAGTCATAATGATTTACGTTCATTAAAAAGAGTGCTATCCACATTTTTTTTATACGAACAGATAAAATTTGAGCACAATGCACATCTAAGAACTGATGAAAATGGAGTATATCAATTTAAACAAACTCCAGATAAAAGATATGATGGATTGATTTCTTCAATAATCAGCGATACAATTAATAATAATGCTCTTTTAGGTAATATAAAAATAATTTCATGGAACTATGATACTCAATTTGAACAAGCTTATAAAGAGTTTTGGGATTTTAACAGTATATATGAGACACATTCAGCATTGCAAGTTGTTCCTGGAAAGTGGATTATCGAAAAAGGAGAGAAACAAGAAATTGATTATTCTAAATTTTCCTTAATTCATTTGAATGGAATAGCAGGATTTAAAAGCATAATTGAAACACCTTCAAAAATGCTAATTGACAAGTATCAAAATATAACCCCTCAAACTGCTGAACTCTTAAAAGATATAATACTGTATTACGACGAAATAACTAATATAGAAAATTATTCTACTTCTAATGAAGAAGCAACTATGTTTTTTAATTATGCATGGGAAAGTAAGGCAACTGGTCACGAATTTGAAAGTCCATTAGCAAAAACCGCTGTTTCTACCGCAGAGAAAATTGCAGAAATGACAGATATTTTGGTTGTAATTGGATATACATTTCCGTTATTTAATAGAACAGTAGACAATACTTTAATAAGTAAAATGAATCATTTGACTAAAGTATACATCCAAGATAAGTACCCAGTTACAATTCAAAATACTATGCAAAATGCATTCGAGAGACTTCAGAAGCCATTCCATAAGGGAAATCATGTTGAGTTTTGCCTAAGTGATAGTTTAAACCAATTTGTATTGCCCTATGAAATATAAAATTCTGTTTATGATACTGTAATTAAAACTTCTATGTTTTTAGAAATTATAGATCGAAAACTTAATTGATGGCATTACGGTAGATTTTGACTGTCCCTCAAATTTACCAAAATATAGTTCAGGTTGAAAGTGAAGGTATCCAAATGCAACTGATGGCATACCAATCCTATAAGTATTTACAGGTAACCAATCTCCTTCACGTTTGATTAATTTGCCAATACTTAAAGTAGGCATTAGATGAAATTCATTCAAATTCTTCTTTTTTGGAGATACGGAAACTCCTAGACTAAGAAAATTGTTTTGATTTATGGTCATTCTATTTAAATTATCTTTTGAATAGAAGCCATTTAACTCATATGAAAGCGAAATAATGCTTTTACCATTGCGCAAAAGTAAACCTAGTGCAACATGAGTAACTGGGGCTCCAGATAAGAATCGAAATCCGAAATTACCTCCTAACTCCAATTGGTTATGTGGTCCAAAATATGTACCTCTAATGCTTTTATTAGTTCCTAATGGCGTTAAACTCCCATTTTTCATATTATAAACAGCATTAAAATGGGCGAAATAATTACCTTCGGACTTTTCATTCAAATATTGATTTACATCTTTTCTAACTCTTGTTATACAATTTGCAAGTATTGTGTCAGGTAAACTTTTAATATCATTAAGGTTATTGACAATTATATTAATATAAATAGGGAAATACTGCTCTCCTTTAGCTAATCCTTCTGGCGGATATATTTTAAAGGCATCCAACTTATTTGGAGTGTATAATTTTATTCTTAAAGTATCTGCGTTGATCTTTAATTCTACT
>CANCAY010000051.1 GCA_947374225.1 Chitinophagaceae bacterium
CGACGAGCAAGAACGATTAAATCAACTGAATGATTGGTTTACACAAATACTATGTTCAGAAGACTATTACGACGATGAAAAATGGATATCTATAAGGTTAAACCTTGCAAAATGGAAAGAAAAAGGGTTTGGTTTTAGACAAGAGAACAATGGACAGTTTTCTACACTAAACTTAGAGGAACAAACTATAGTTTATAGGATTTATAATTATTTGAGCGAAGTGCTGCTGTTTGAAGCTGGCATAAAAGAAGCAGTAATTAAACAAAGGTTTGAACAAGCATCGTTATTCCGTGATTTGAAATTAGTTGCTAAACAACAATTAAAAGCCATTTATGAAGAACAACCATTTATTATACATTTCTTTAAAATAGAAAACGAGGGACTTGTTTTAAATCATATTGAGAATTACTTTATTAACCAGTATATTAAAGAAAGACTTAGAAAATGATTATATTATTAAAAATTATCCAATGATCGAAAACGGATTTATAGTAAATATCAAAAACAACACAACCAATATTCAAGAGATAAAACTCTTCTCTGAAGACCTGCCAGAAGGCGTTTCTGTGAATACTATGGATGATAAATATCATTTTGAATTACTTAAACTGGCCGCTCTAGAGAATCTCTTTATTGGCAATTCGCTTACAACAAATTCAGATGAAGAAGTTCAAATTGAAATTGTAAATGACGGTAAGGTTGAAAACATATTATTAAATGAACGATATCAAGGGCCAACAATAATTATTGATGGTAGAACTAGTTATATAAAAGTGGTATGCCCAGCAAAGGGTGAATTTTATATTAGGTTACTAACTTTACCATCTGAAATGATATAATAATAGCAAAACACATTAGTTAAGTAAATAATTCTCGCATTTTATTTTGATATTACGAAGTGTTTTCTTAATTTAAACAGACCTCCAATAGGCTGTGTTCTACCCATGTAGCTTTGATTTATTAAATACATAAATCAAATCATATGTCTGCATTTACCGCGGCAATATTTGCCACCAAACCACGTACAAACGATATTGAACACAGCTTAAACGCATATGCCCTATTATTCGAAGGCGAGCGTCCAGTATGGGAAATTCATATTGAAGGAAAAGTGTTTCAGAGTATATCTAGCCCCGAAGATATTTTAGAAGAAGGCGTAATGCAACTAAACAAGCATTGCCAACTCTCAAACCAAGCAATAGATCTTATGCATTCAGGTATTCATTTTACCCTACTTACATGGCCTGGTGTGTATATGCCTAATAAAGACGCACAAATTGCAAAATGGCAAAAAGAAGGGGTTATAATTGCGGAGCGGGTTGAGTTGGTGGTTCGAAAAGAAGAAGAAAAAAAATTGAGGGAGATGAAGGGGTTTGTGGATACTTTGAATGGTTTGGTGGATAGTTCATTTAAAACCATTGAAATGTAATCAACAACTTAAATAATTATGTGTAGGTTTAAAGTTTTAACTTGTATTAGGAAAATAGGCCAAAATTTGGAATAAATCTCATAATAATTCGGTGGATTTGAGGTTATTTTATGGCTAGTAATATTAGTTAGCATTAAATATTTAAAAAAAAATGATTCTAAAGAATTACCAAGCACAACTGCAAAAGCATTCAGTTATACCCAGCAAATTATCAATCACCCTTTAGTGCCAACTCAAAAATATAAAATTAGTAAGGGCGGAAACATATTACATGTTGAATTAGAGCTTTATAGTAATGAAATTGTTCGAGAGTTATTAAGGTACGGCTCAAGTGTAAAAGTAATTTCTCCTAAATCCTTAGCAGATAAAATTAAAGAGAAGGCAAATAAAATAAGTAGTCTTTATTAATTTTTTGATTGTAAATAGATTACAAAGTAAGATTATAGTTTTACAAATTAAATCACATTGAATTAAGTTATAAAAATCCTATATGAAAAAAATAGATTATCAAAACTCTGTTGATGTTATTGATTTTAAAAACTATTTAAATGAATGTCTTTCAAATTTTGAACACACCTACCTTAACCGAAAAACTAACACAACATGGGTTTGTAATAATTTGTTAGATGCCTTTACTAATTATAATTGGAATTTTAAATACACAGACCCAATTACACAAGAGATTATAAGTGGAAATACATTTCTTCAAAGCAAAAATGCGCTAACTGCTCTTTCCATCGGTTTACGAGCAGCATTTGAAGCCAATAATACACAAGACATTTATAAATTTTCAATTGCGATATGTAAATGGGGAGGGGTAGTCAATGGGAATATTAAGATACTTAAACAAAATATTAATGACTTATTTAATCTTTACCTAAACACTAAAAATGAAATGGTTGGGCACAATGCAAATGATGATAATACGGGTAACGTCTTTAATATGAATGCTGGGTTCACAAAAATCTATTCCCTTCTTTTTGATAACCTTATCATTTATGATAGTCGAGTAGGCGCGGCACTAGGCTGCCTTGTTAGAAAATATTGTATTTCAAGAAATTTGAACTTTATTCCGGTTTCCTTATTGTATAGTTGGGCGCCATCAAAAGAGGGTGCAAATGCAACGAATCCAAAAAACAGAAATCCTGGAGATTTTAATACCCAAGTTTTCCCAAATTTCTCAGGTAAACCCAATCTACAAACTCAATCAATGTTAAGAGCAAGTTGGCTTATAGAAATGCTTGTATCTGAAAATAAAAAAATTCCAGGAGATAGTATTTCCGAAAAAATGAGGACAATTGAAGCTGCTCTTTTTATGATTGGTTACGACTTACCTAATAATTTATCTGAATATAGATTTTGTACGCGTGGTGGATTAAAGAAAAGAAAGCAATTCAATGTACTAGTTAAAGAAACTGGGATATTAATTCAAAACAATAATGTCACTGCACAAGAATTTTCATTTGAAGATCTTCGAATAATTCTTAAAAATTTAAATACACAATTTGAATCCAATTGGTTTCCATTAGCAAATAACGTCGAGAAAATCCTTAATGACAGAGAAAAGGCTGGTCTTGGAGTAACTATTTATAATCTATTTAGAAATACATTAAAAGTACAAGCTTCAAGTTATCTCGGGTCTTATTTAGATGAGATTGGAATTCTTGTTTTTTCAAAACAGAAACCAGAAAATGGTAGCAGTATTTTAATTGGTTGGAAATTAAACCAAGAATACATAGGTGAAGATATTCATCAAATAATAGAAAAGCATGAAAATAATTAATCAAATTAGATAAAAAAAGTCTTACGTTTGAAAAACAAAAAAACTAGTTCTTTACCATTTTTTTTGCCTCCTTTAATCCATTATTAGAATAGTGTTCAATTGGTTATAATGTTTTGGCGCAACGGTGTTAATTTGTCTGGTATATACAATCTGATAGAATTAGTGCAAAAAAATATGAGATTTTTAATCCAAAATGAGAAGAATATATTGTAGAACTTGGTTCTAATTTATACACGAGTTTTTTTTAAAGTTTAATTAAGTCAACAAATAATCATATTGTAGAAATTATGAAGGCAAAAGAGAAATTTAGATTTATAGATTTATTCTGTGGTATTGGAGGATTTCATCAAGCACTATCGCAGTTGGGTGGTGAGTGTGTTTTCGCTTCTGACATTGATAAAGAATGTCAAAAAACCTATTCAGATAATTACGGATTAATGCCAGTTGGGGATATTACTAAGGTAGATGAAAAAAATATACCTAATTTCGATGTCTTGTGCGGGGGATTTCCATGCCAATCATTTTCAAAGGCTGGAAACAGAAAAGGAATTGAAGATGCTAGAGGTACTTTATTTTTTGATATTCTTAGAATTGCAAAATATCATAAGCCAAAGTTTATGCTATTAGAGAATGTAAGAAATTTAGCAGGACATGATAACGGGAGAACATGGAATATCATTCATGAAAATTTAATAGAAATCGGGTATTCTGTCATTGAAGAACCAATAATTTTCAGTCCACATTTTATTGGCATTCCACAACATAGAGAAAGAGTATTTATTTTATGTAAAAGAAATGATTTAGGAGAAATTCCTAAATTTAATTTTATACCTCAGAAGAAACAACATTGCGAAGTTGATGAAATTTTGCTAAAAGATTCTGAGGTTGACCATGTAAAATATGGACTTAAAGATGAATTAATATCTTTGATTGAGATTTGGAATGAGTTTATAAAAGGAATAAAAACACCACTTCCAGGATTCCCAGTTTGGGCAGACAGACTATGTGATTTGAATATGGAGGAAAACTTGGAAGTTTTACCTAAATGGAAAAGAACTTTTATTATTAAAAACAATGATATATACGTCAAAAACCAGATGTTCATTGATAAATGGTTAATTAAAGCACAGAAGTTAAACAACTTTGTAGGTTCAAAAGCAATGTTTGAATGGCAGGCAGGTAAAGTTGAAAATCCAGATATCTGGGAGACAATTATGCAATTTAGACCTTCTGGGTTAAGAGTGAAATCACCTACATATTTTCCTGCACTTGTTGCAATTACACAAACTTCAATTTTAGGGAATAAAAAGAGATTTATTACCCCTAGAGAATGCGCTAGGATTCAAAGTTTTCCTAATGAATTTAAGTTACATGAGAAAGATAATGTTGCATATAAACAGTTTGGAAACTCAGTAAATGTAAAAGTAGTTAAACTGTTTTCTGAGTTCTTATTATTTAATGAAACTTTTTCTCCTGAAAAATATAATTTAAAAAAAGTAGAATTGTCAATTTCTAAAAAGCAAATGAAACTAGAGCTCTTTACATAACGGTATAACTGAAATTTTCTTCTCTATTTGAAGAACGGACAAATGCATATGAAAAGACTTCTTGTCCGTTTATACAATTATCGTTTATTAATTCTTCTATTTTCTTATTGTTCAAACTTATCCTATTAACCTTCCCTACATGTTTTTTAAGGTTAAGGTTTGTATTAAAACAAGTTAGACCTGCTGGTTTTTGCAATATATTTAAAATACTCAAGTACATTTTCAAGTATTAATCCATTTTGATCTGTTATAATTTTATAACCGCCATCCGAACTAGTACAAGCAAAAGTAGTGGGAGAAGTTAAAAGCGTTGTCGTATCTTTCTTTATTTTAAATACTTGTGATGAATTCAAACTGTATAAATACTTTGTCATTGTTGTAATGCTATTTGATTTGTTTGAAAAATTATAAAGCCATATCCACCAATTTCTTGCATTTTCTACATAGTTACTATCAACAGTAGTTTTCATTGCGTCATCTGCACGTAACAACAAATCAAGAAATTTTAAACCATTAGTTTCCTTCATGAAATCTAGATCGACTTTTATTTGTTGTAACTCTAAATAAGCGAATATATAATGAATTGTACCAAAAGGGTATTTAAGGTAATAGGAACTATTTGGTAAATGAAAGCGAGCATTATCAAGGTTTGGATTTAATTTATTTTGATTGTTTTTTATGATTTGATGATGCTTTTCATTTGTAGAAACAATATGTTGGTCAATACACTTAACATTTTTTTTTGGACAAACATATCTATATATACTGCATCATAAATACTATTTACTTTTGACTCATCTATCCAAACAGTGTCGTCACTATTGCTAAAACCAACAATCTCACAATTAAGAAAATTTGTTAAGATAAGACCAGACAGAACACCATCAATGTCAGAATTAATAATTATTTTTTTTGTTTCATTTAATAAATTTATCATGTTTTTCTTTTTAATAAATACAATGTAACGTTCCTAACTATTTCATATACTAAAATTCCAAGAACCAAATGGATCTCCTTTTTTCATTCCAACACCTTCATTAACAAAATCATAATTATTCCCCTTTTGTTTTTCAATAATTCCGTTATTAAATTTTACTTGCATTTTCGCAAACATTATATTATTTGATTTAAAACCAATATATGAAGTCACTTCTTTTGTTAATGTTACAGACTCTGGTAAAATTGTTTTAATAGGGTTAGTCTTTATTTCGAGATTAAATCCGTTCTTAGTATTTACAAATTTTACAACCCAAAAATTAATAGGGCTATCTGCATGTACTAATTTTGACAATAGTTCTTTTTTTTCTTTAGTCGTTTTGTTATTCCAATCATTTATTACAAAATCTCGTATTTTATCAATGTATTTTTCTGTTTCAATACTGTTTTTTCTTTGACGAAACCAATTATTTACAGAACCAAAAGTTGAATTCATTTCATTAATATAATTTTCACAAGCGCTGTGTAGTTCATTTTTTAATTTTATTACACTATTAATAGACAAAAAGTATTTACTGGATACATTTAGAGTGCAATTATTTTGATACTTTATTGACAAACCTAAATCTTGAGAATTTTCTTTTCGAAGAACAATATCAGCGGGGCCAATGTCATCAACTTGTGTTGCTAAAAGAGGGTCAAAATTCGACCAAGAATGAATATTTAAACTTGTATTTAGTAATGAAATATCTGTATCAGAAATAATTTTTAATATTCTATCTTTAAACTCATGATATATAATTATATCATTCATAAAAGCATTTCTTTTTTTTTCTGAACTAAGTAAGTAAAATAATGCGTATTCAAATTCAATACCTGTATTATTATTATTTTTTAGATATTGAATCTCCCTTTGAGATATCGAATCCATTGATATAAGTTCCATTTTCTTTTGTGATTAGATTTAAAATATTTGTTTCTAGAGCTGTAGATAATTTTATCGCTATAGCAAGTGATATGTTACGTTTACCCCTTTCAATACTTGACATATAAGTCCGATCTATATCAGCCATATTAGCTAGATTTTCTTGAGATATGTTTTTATCTCTCCGTAATTCAAAAATTCGTTTACCAATAAATGAGTTAAAGTCCATTTTGTAAATGTCCAACAAAGAAGACAGTTGTACAACGGACTATAGTCTACATCTCGGCTTGCTAATTTTCTCTGTATATTCTAATATTAGTAGATAAGATAGTTCTGAAAAAAAACTGTGGAGAAGCTTTCTAGTTGCTTATTTTTAGATATACATGCCATTCACATTGATAAATGATATGGTAAATCTGTAACGGATGAAGTTGTGTTACTATATAATATTATTCTTAGGGGTTTATATCGTTTTGTGTAACGGGGCTTAATTTGTCTGGTATTTACAAACAAGCTAAAAAAAGATGAGAATATATAAGCGGAAAAACACATAGAGATTTACACGCCTGGAATGCTGTGAATATTAACAATAAATAGTATCTATTAGATGCAACCTGGGGTCAAAATAATTTTTTAATTAGTCCAGATATGTTTATTCAAGAACATTATTCATTTATAATGAAATAGTCGCTTCTTACAAAAATAGATACTTATGAAGAATGGAAGGCGTCTCTGCAATAAAAAATCATGGTACTTGCAACTTAATATTTATTACTTTGATTAGGGAAAATGAACAGATTAAATTGAATTTAAAACAATTAGTTGATTTTATTATAAACTAAACAAACTATAGTGAAAAAGGTATTATAGAATCAAATAATTAAAAGATTTAAAACCCTACCACCTCCCAATCTCCCTCCCCCAATACTCCCAAATCATTACCATAGCCATTGTATCTAACTCGCAATAACGCAATAATCCATTTTTATAATAGGCTCTTTGTGTGTTGGTCATATCTGTAAACTGCAAATAAGCATAAGCCATCATTGCCGCTCCGCCATTATCTAGTTCACTTAAAAAACCTTCCATCTCGGCCATTTCTTCTATATCTACTCCTTCAAAAATATTAGGTAAAGTTTTATATGGATTCAAACCTTTCGATGCTTGTATCCAGGTGTGCGGTGTTGTAAAATTTAAACTTGGTATTGATGCCGTTGCATAAACAGGTTCACTGTATTTGGTCCGCAAATAAGCAGAACTTTTTATTACTGCTGGTAAAATGTCTTTAATTGAATTTGATCCTTTGGCATACAATGAATAATAATGATCTAATACCAAATCGTATAAGTCTACCATATTATTGCTTGGCTCCCAAGTATCGGGATTGTCGGTAGTTGGCCTACTTATTTCTCTAATAAATTCCATCAATGATTCTTTGTCTGGAACACTTGATGCTGTTTCGCTTATTAATTGTTTGTAGATATGATTTAAATAAGTGTTTTCGTGTTGGTGGTATCTAAAAATGGTTCCTGGTTTTCCGCTTAAATCTGCTTGAAGGTGTCGAACAAAATCGTAATTAGGAAATTCATTCTGTTCAAAATTTAAGTATTGATTTTTATGTTCAATATTTCCTTGTGCATCCATTAAGTGATAAGAATATTGAAAGGCTATGGCTTCGTACGGTTGTCTTCCTGCATGAAATGGCAATGCCACCATAGTTGTTTCAAAATCTATAAAATGATATGGGGCAGGTAGTGTATTGAATAAGTCTGTTAATCCTGGTATATCAATATAGGGTGTAAAATTTTGATTGTTAGATTTTTCAATTTGAACATTTCTGCGTTCACAACCGTCTAGTGTATCTCCATATGGCGGTGGATTTTCTCCTCTTGGATAAAGTGTTTCATCTACATAGCGTAACAAATATCTTTCTTGAGATATTGCTTCTTTTAAAATTGTTTTCGGTCCATTTCCACACCATAATTCTGTTATGAGTGGTTGGGTTACTTCTGTGCTAGATAATCTTGCAAGTTGTTGCCAACATTCGTGAAAGCCACTTCCCGCTCCATTTGGATATTCCTTATTGATGTAAGGACATTTTTTACATTTAGAGCCTAAACAACTACTCCATATTTTTTCGTTAGCAATAAACTTTTCCGATAAATAATTAACTAGTGGTTCAAACATCCAAACGCCCGGTAAATCAATAGCCACAGGGTTTTGGAATATCCATTCACAAACATCGTCTACATTAATTGTTTTTAATGGAATGGTTCCAAGACTTTGTTGTGTTACTCCTGGTTGTACTTCTATTTGTACGCGTGTGCCGTTTCTTTTTATTTTGAATAGTTGATTTAACCCATCAATAGTTACCGTGCTTGTTTTATTGGCAAGTACAATATGTGCGCGTACTTTTTTTGTAGGATTGGCTTGTTGTACTACATATTTTTGAAAAGCTATATCGTATAAGTATGGCGACCATTTTGAGCTGATAGTATATTTTCCTTGGTCAACTTTTTTTCTTGCTGCTTTTAAAAACACATCGTTTGGCGACCAAGACTTTGCTTTTACTTCATAAATATCTATACAGTTATTTTCTTCCACTAACACATCTACCCGAACAAATAAATCATTGTATCTAAATGCTGGTTCGGCAATAACCACGCGTCCGCCGGCTGCTCTTTTTATTGCTGTTGCTGCTAATGATTCGTCGTATCCTAATACATCAATAGAAATATTTTCTGCAATAGGGTCTTGGGTAAAAAGATATTTAGCTAATTCACCAACTTGGTAACCTCCTTCGGCTAATGCTTTTAAAAATTCATCGTCGGCACTGGTGTCTTTATAATTATTACTACTCGTGCTATAATAAAGTTTGGTAGGGCAACTTAAAGCCAATTTAAATCTTGATTTTGTAAACAGTGCCATAGCAGTTGATATGTGTTTCTAAATGTACGATGGAATTACAGGAATTGTGTTGTAAATAAAAGATATTTCAGACCTCCAATAGGCTGAGGTGTAGGTTGTTAAGTTTGTTAAAATATTAATTATGTCTAATAATAATCAACAAGAAAACCTGCTTGAAAAAGATGATGAAATAGCTGAACGCAATAAAGTAAAAGACGTA
>CANCAY010000052.1 GCA_947374225.1 Chitinophagaceae bacterium
AAATATATTTATCAGAAATACAAATAAGGGCTTCAACATACTTAATAAAACTTTGATTCTAATTGATAATCTAAGTTTAGTGAAACTACTTTTGGTTGATAGTCGTTTATATCTATAAGCTTAGCGCTATTTTGCATTGCAATTTTAAATATTTCTATTTCGTTTTTAGCGCCCGTCTTTAATTCTATGTGCTTTTTATATGTAGAAACGGTATTGTTTTTAACATTCAAAATTTTAGAAATTTCTTTTGTTGATTTCCCATTTGATATAAGATTAAAAACTTCCAACTCTCTTTTAGTTAATAATTCTAAAACATTCTTATTTTTTTCCATAATTATAATTTTTTTTAATTCAAAATTGAAGAACACCAGGGTGACCACGGCTAAGTATACACCCTGGCAAAGTTCCTCGTCAATACATAACCCCCCGATTATGTATTAATATGTTGTTCATTAATTTTTAAATCAGCAATATTTTTTTCTATTGAATTAATTTTTTCTTTTAGTGTAGCTAATTCTGAATTATAACCATCATTGGCTGTGCTTTGTATTAACATAGATCCCTCACCCGTTATTAACCACTTTATATCAAGCATTTTATAATGCTCATTAATTTTTTGCAAAATGCCTGAACCAATTGCCCCACCTTTTTTTAATTGTTTTGCAAAATACCCATTACTAATATTTACACTTACTTCAAAAGCGTAAGGAGTTATTTGCATCAATTCTAAAAATTCAGATAATCTTTGTATAGGTTTTTCATTTATCATAGTACCTCTTTTTTGCTAAAATACATTTGATGCAAAATTGAAAAGTTGCAAAATTTCAACTTTGTAATTTTTTTTATTAAAAATGATTTGTTTTAAATAATTATAAAAAATCGTTTTTTACTTACACAGACTATGTTTCAGGCCGTTTAAACCAATAAATATTTGCTGTTTTGTTAGTTTTATAGAATTATGTCTACTATAATAAATCTATAAAATATAATAATTATAGTATTAATTCTATTGATTGTGAATGTTGTAAAATTTCAACTAATAGAAAATTTTATAAGAATACCTTTGCAATCTTTACTACAAAACGAAGTAAAAAAATATAGTATATTAAAATTTTTGCTATAAATAAAATTATATGATTAAGAGGCTATTTATTTTAAATCTGTTGCTAGTATTGACGTTGATAGTCAATGCACAAGTAAAAATTGGTGCAAATCCAAACCAAATAAGCAAGGCTGCTATATTGGAATTGGAAAGTACAAACAAAGGTTTGTTGTTACCAAGAATACAAGACACTGCGTTGTTGGATACATTAAATCCACCAGATGGTTTATTAATTTTTATCAAAGATGTTAACAATAATCAAAACATTTTAGTTAGAAAAAATGGCAAATGGGAATCTCTTCAAGCAAGCAATACTTCAAATGTTAACTTAGTAGCAGGTTCTGGTATTTCAATTGCTAGTGGAACGATTTCTGCAACAGGATTAACCACTGCTAACATTGCAAATAATGCTGCCATAACAAATACCCAATTAGCAAATAGCGCTACAACCTTGGGTTCAACCACTATGAGTTTGGGAGGAACATATACATCGGTAGCAGGATTAACTTCCATTACTGCCAATAATTTTATAGGAACATTGTCAGGTACTGCAAGTACTGCGAATAAATTAACGAATGCTAAAACTATTAATGGCGTTGCATTTGATGGGACTGCTAATATCAATCTTCCAATAGGAGCAAATGCTTTGACTTTTAATACTACAGGTACAGGTGCTAATTATACGGACACTTATAATGGATCCGCACCAGTAACTATATCATATAATACTATTGGAGCCTCACCACGAGCTGGGTCAGGTGCAATAACTACAGTTGGAACCATTACTACTGGAGTTTGGAGTGGTACCACTATTACAGTGGCTAATGGAGGTACAGGAACTTATTCATTAACTGGTTATGTAAAGGGGGGAGGGACAACTCCATTGTTTGCTCTTGATAAAATTCCTTCAACAGATGTAACTGGATTATTGAAAACTGTAAATGGGATCGGTCCTGATGCGAATGGGAATGCTGCTGTTTTAATAGGTAGAGTTTTTACTAATGATTTGGCTCATTTACCTGCTAACGGAGACGCTGCTTATCATAATTCAGATATATTCGTGGTTTCTGGTGATGGAACAGTTGGTAATAATGGAAGAACTTATATTTATGACGGAAATAATTGGCTTGAACTATCCTATAACATGGCTACAACCGATGCGCGTTATGTTTTACAAGCTGGCGGAAGTACTTTGACTGGTAATTTAACAGTACATAATTCTACGAACAATGCGAATATTTTACTTATAGATCCACCAACTGGGAATACTTCGGCTGTTAATAAAGGATATGTTGATTATTTAACAACTTTAAGTAGTTTAACAACTGTAGGCACAATTACAACAGGAGTTTGGAGTGGTACAGCTATTGCAAATTCTAAATTGGAAAACAGTTCCACCTTATTGGGAGCTACTACATTAACATTAGGTGGTACAGCTACTTCAGTAATAGGTTTAAATGCTTTAACATCTTCAAATGTAACGGTATCAGGAACATCAACAAATACATCTGGATTAAAATTTGGTAATTTAACTTCGGCTAGCCCAGCAATAACAGCATCAAATAAAGTGTTGTCTTTAGACGGATTAGGTAATGTTACTTTAACAAATGTGCCAGGTACACAAAATATTGTAAGCTTCAACACGTCAAGCCCTAATTCAGGAAGTCCAACTTTTACACCAAATCAACCATCGGATCAGTCAGTAATTTATCAATCTTCAGTGGATAATAGTTTATGGATCTATAATGGTTCAACCTATGTAACGTATACCGCACCTTCCACAACTGAATGGTATTTAGGTGGTACTGCAAATGATGCGGGAAGCAATAAAACAAGTTCAATATTTAGAACTGGAGCTGTTGGTATTGGAACCAATAGTCCAACCGCAAAATTAGATGTTGCAGCAGGAACATCATCAAATACTACAGGTATTAATTTAACAGGAAATGTAAATGACTTTTTACAATATAATGTAAGAAATACGAGCACAGGTACCGGCGCACAAAGTGGTTATACTGCCACAGCCGATAATGGAAATGATGCTTCAGGTTTTGCATGGATGGGTATTAACAACAGTGGTTTTAATAATCCAACAGCTTATAATATTGGCGCTGCAAATGATGTTACTTATATAGGTAGTGGAAATGATATGCAAATAGCGAATGCGAATACTAATAAATCAATCATTTTTAGTACTGGTAAATTAACATCTCCATATTTTACGGAAAGAATGAGAATTGCTCCAACTGGTAATGTAGGTATAGGCACTTACAATACAATTGTTGGTATTATTACGCCTACAACCACTTTACATGTACAAAGTCAACTTGACGCAACAAATACTGTAAATGCAGATGCCAATGTATTTAGAATGTCAAGAAATACTACCAATAGTGTAAAATGGGATAATATTGCTCAATATAACCTAGGTTCATATAGTACTGGTTCGGGAGACTTAAAAGCATATACAAGATTAGACTTGGTAATGTCCGATGGGACTACACCTACTAAAGGAGTTACCGCTTCAGAATTATCGAATGTAATGACATGGCAAGCAAATGGTAGAGTGGGTATCGGTACAACGGCTCCGACACAGGGATTAACAGTACAAACAGGAGTAAATATTGATAATGGAAATGCTAATACAGGAACTACAACAAATGCTTTAATATTTGGCTCATCTGGAAGTGGTGAAGGAATTGGCTCAACAAGAACTGGTACAAATAACCAGTATGGATTGAACTTTTTTACAGCAGGTTTACAAAGAATGGTTATTAATAATACTGGAAATGTAGGCATTGGAACTACAACTCCTGTTTCAACATTACAAGTTAATAACTCTTTAATTGCTGAAAAGACTAACAACGCAAATGCGAATGTGCTTAGATTGTCTAGGCCTATTTGGTCAGGTTATAAGTGGAATAATATAGCTCAATTTAACCTAGGTTCATATTCAACCTCGGGAAATGCAACTTCAAGATTAGATCTAGCATTGACTGATGGTTCTGATACTACTACATTTACAACGGCAATGACATGGCTAGCAAATGGGAATGTAGGGATTGGAACTACAGCACCAAGTCAAATACTTGAATTATCAAAAAATGTTGGTGGCGGTGTTGGGCCGGTAGTTAAAATTAGAAATTCTGGAGGAGCAGTTTCGGATCAAGCTTATGTCGATTTTTCAACAGGTTTATCAATAGACGGCACTGAAAATCGCGCTAGAATGGGACTAAATGTACAAGCCGGTGGAATGGGTCAACTTGACTTTTTTACTAAAACCGGTGCAAGTACAACATTTTCTGCAACTCCGGATATGAGAATAACAGGAGGTAATGTGGGCATTGGAACTACATCCCCAGCTCATACATTGCAAGTTGTTAATAATAGTGTTGCCGCTGGTATCACAATCGCTTCGTTTTTAGCTCCAAGTAATATATCTGTTGGAAATGTAAGTCAATTAATTTTGGGTCAATCTATTTCAGCTAATAATGCTGGCGAATTTCGTTTCAATTATCAAGGGGCTGGTAGTTCAAATAACCGAGTTGATTTTGGATTTAATAGTGTTGCAACTCCTGCAATGAGTTATAATGCAGGTGGTAATGTGGGAATAGGTACAACAGGCGCTGTTGGCAAGTTAGTTGTAAATGATAACTCATATATAGCAAACATTCCGACAACTACAGCAAATTTAATGGATAACTCAACTTTTAGACCTGCGTCAAGAGTTCAAGTTACAAATGGTACTAATAACAATGGGTTGTCAAACTATTTTACAACTACAACAGTTGCAACGCAGGCACATAATTATTCTACTGGTGCTCAATTAACATACGCTCTTCAACCTGCAGGAGGTTTATTAACAGTTGGCGGCACTTTAAAATTGACTGGCATTAGCAGTAATACAACTAGTCCAACAGTAGTTACGACTTCAGGTTCTACGGTCGATAATATTTTGATGATCAATTCAAGTGGGGAAGTTTATAAAACACCACTTCCATTGGTTAGTGTAAAAGTAAGCCCAACTACTGCAAGTGCAACTGTGCCAACTGGTACTTATCCCAATTCTTATACATTAGTGGCAGCAGATAATAATTCGGTTATTTATATAAATACATCAAGTAATTCGGTTACAGTAATTTTACCAACCCTATCACCCGGTTTCATGTGTCAAGTGATTCAGGATGGTTCTAATCAAGTAACATTTACTACTGCAGCTGGTGTAACATTAAGTGCAGCAACAGCTAGCTCACCTAATGTATATTCAAGAACAACCAACTCTGCTGTTGGTATTACTTATAAAACAGCAACAGCAGTTTATTTAACTGGTGATTTACTGCCATAAAATAAATAAAATGAAAAGAATTTTACTTCTATTATATTTTATTCCAATGTTGGCTTTTGGTCAAATAACGAATGAGTACCTGTCTTTAAAACCAGCGAGTTATTCAAATATAATGACCTTTAATTACACAGGTGCATATGCAACCTGGACAGCTCCTACAGGTTGTACAAGTATTCTTGCGGTTTTAATTGGCGCGCAGGGTGGTTGTAATGGCTGTTCAACAAATGCATATGTTAATGGAGGACGGGTTAAATGTAAAATTGCAGTTACGCCAGGTCAGACATATTATATTGTAGTTGGAGGACAATCAAATACATCAACAGCTGCCTATGGTTTTGGAGGCAATGGAGGAACACTATTAAATTTTTCAAATAATTGGGGAGCAGCAGGGGGAGGATTATCCGGCATCTTTACTTCTTCAACACCTTCTCAGGCAAATGCAATAGCAATTGCAGGTGGTGGTGGTGCACTTGGAAATTATTCAGGAAGCGCTGGATATGGTTCAGGCGGTGGATTAATTGGTAATGATGGTTATAGTAGTTTCGGATGGGGGTATGGTCAAATCTGGGGATTAGGTGGAACACAGTCTGCTGGTGGAGCGCATGGTATTACATATGACGTAGGAACAACTATTGCTCCAACTTCTGGGTCTGCTTTATATGGTGGAAATGGAGGAACTGGCAATGGTGGAAGTAGTGGTTGGAGAGCTGGTGGAGGAGGGGGTGGTGGATATTACGGTGGAGGAGGTGGTGTTAGTGGTGGTAATGCTACAGGAGGCGGTGGCGGAGGTTCCTCTTGGACAAATCCAACTTACTGTACAGATGTTCAAAATATTGGAAATTATAAAGGGACAGGTCACGGGAAAGTGATTCTTTATTATTAGTATAAAACATAAAATTCAATTCTTTTTAATGATCAATAATATCAAAAAATTACTCTTAATAATATTTGTTGCAGCATGCTCTAACGTGAGTGCGCAAGGGATATTTATTGCCAGTAATGAAAATATAAATATTATTAATGGTCAAATGTCCATATTTAGTGATGTGGTTAATAACGGTAATTTTTCAACAGCAGGTGGTACGATTGTAAATTTTAATGGTTCAACTTGGCAAAATGGTTTGACTGCTAATTTTCCTTTGTTAAATAATGGAGGTGTATTTGTATTTGATAATAACAATGCTTTTGGTTCAGGATATTTAAAACAACAAATTATTAATGGAGGATTTAATGTGGCCACTAAATCGGGGCCTGGTTTTCCTTCATTAAAAATAAATAATATGGCAGGTGTAAAGTCCATTGGCTTTACGGATGTTCAAATAAAAAAACAATTAGATTTTGCAAATGGAAAATACTTTGCAAATGGGAATAATTTATTCATTGGAGATACAATTGAAGGGGCAGGATTAATTACTAATTATACCGACAAAAAGTATGTAGTACTTGATAATACTTTAAATGGGGCATTTTTATTCATAAGTTCAATATTGCCTAATAATGTTACAGTTTTCCCAGTAGGAGCAGACAGTATTTATTATACACCAGCATCTGTAACGAATCAGGGTCTAAAACAAGATTTTAAAGTTCGTTCATATAATGCGGTATTTGAAAAAGCAACCTCAGGAAGTTGGGGTAATCCTAATTTTGTGCAAACCACTTGGAATATTGGTAAAACAATTTTAGATAGTAGTTTGGTTACTGTTTCATTACAACACCCTGTCGCATTAGAAGGTGCTGCTTTTGCAAGTAATAGAGAAAACTCATTTGTTACGCGTTATAAAACTCAATATCAAAAATGGGATACTGTACCTGTTACAACTTCCTTGTCAAATAATACAGTTACAAAAGCAACTCCTGGAACCTTAACAACAGGTCAAATAGTGCCTAATGCTTATGTAAACACGCGAATTTTTACAACCAAGCTTGGCACTAACGAATATTTTTCAAAAACAAGTGAATTGGCTTCTATTTGCCTTGCAAAAAATTTAGACAGTGCAACCAAACAAGTGGATGGTTCGTTTAATTTGAATTTCACTTTCCTTGTAAAAAATACTGGTTCAAGTATATTAAATGCGGTATTAGTGTCGGATAATTTACAATCTGTTTTTCCTGCAGGTGTTGAAATTAAAAAATTGAAACTTACAGCAACGGGCAATTTAAAAGTGAATACAAATTATACTGGTTTAGGTGCAGATACAAGCTTCTTACTAAATACATCTAGTTTATTGCCGGGTAAAGTGGATACGATAACACTTTTAGTGAATGCAGATTTTCATAAAATTAGTGGAACGTTTTATAATACAGCCATTGCAAACGGAACTATTAATGCTGGTTCAAGTAATGCCAATTCAATGATAGTAGGCTCTGTAAACGGGCTAAATTTTACCAATAATCAAAGTAGTACGCCAATTGTTGTACCTGCAGCAACTAATGGGGTTTTGATACCGGGTGGTTTTTCTCCCAATAGAGATGGTATTAATGATTTATTCGTAGTAGGAAATACCATTAATTATAATATCAAATTAGAAGTGTTTAACCGATGGGGTAATTTGGTTTATGAAAGTAAAGGGTACTATCAAAATAATTGGGACGGAACTAATAATCAAAGTAATTCATTTATGAATGAAAGTATTCTTGATGGCACTTACTATTATATTATTCAAGTGTTTGATAAAGTGACCGGTCAGTTAGTGGAAAAACCTATTGGATTTATAACAATAAAGAGAGACTAACATTATGAAGTATAAATTAAGTATATTTTTATTGACTTGCTTATATGTTGTAAATTCATTTGGTCAACAAGAGCCTATCTATTCACAATACATGTTTAATACATTGGCGATTAACCCTGCCTATGCGGGTAGTCATGATGTAGTAGGCGCAACTATATTGTATAGAAACCAATGGATGGGAGTTCCTGGAGCGCCTAAAACAACTATGGCGGGAATAGATATTCCAGATAATGTTAATGGAATCGGATATGGATTTCAAATAAACAATGACCAAATAGGCATTCAAACTACAAATACAATTGTTGGCGCACTTTCATACAGAGTGCATTTATTTAGCGAAGATGATGAGCTTTCAACAGGTATTCAATTAGGGATGGCCAATTATCAAGCTAATTTTGGTTCAGTAGATTTAATCCAACAATTTGACCCAAGTTTTACAGGAGTGTATATTAATAAGTGGTTGCCTAATGCTGGTGCAGGATTATTTTATCATAATGAAAAATTCTTCCTTGGTATTTCAGCACCATCTGTTTTAAATTCTTATGTGGGTGTAAGTCAATTTGCCATACAAAAAACGGCAGCCTCAGGATTTTCAACTCCGCATTATTTTTTAAACTCTGGGTACTTATTTAATTTAAATGATGATTTAGTTTTAAAACCTTCTATCCTTGTTAAAGCGGTATCTGGTGCACCAATGAATGTGGATTTCAATACTAACTTATATTATAGAGACTTAATTTCAATTGGGGCGTCCTATCGAAGCAATGCTTCAATGGTAGGCATGATACAATTAAGGCTTAATGATCAATGGCAGGTAGGCTATGCTTATGATAGGGATATTACGAATATTAAGCTTTATTCTATGGGAACAAATGAAATAATGTTTAGATATGAAATGAGGCCAATAAAATCATTAATTCATCCACGAAATATCGGGCATAGTATCTATTTTTAACATATACTTTCAATGACTAAACTAACTAAATATAGATATTTTAAATCCAGTATGACTTTAATATGCATACTGGCATTTTCTTTTTGTGGGTATAGTCAATCGGGCATAACTATTTTTCCAAAATCCAACTTAGTTGAAAAAGCAAACAAACAATTTAACAAAGGAAATTATAATAAAGCTGTTCAGCAATTAAGTGATGCGTTAAAGTATGAGCAAACCAATGTTTTTGCCAATTATAAACTTGGTGTTTCCTATTTGTATTTAAATAATTATGCGCAAGCAGCACATTATTTTTCAATCGTACAAAATAACTATGCTGATTCTTCCTCTTTTATTCAAATGTATTTATTTGCACTTAAGGCTTGTGGAAGATACGAGGATGCCGTAGCTGTTTATAAAAGTTATCACAATGCACATAGTGCTGATAGTGAAGTTAATTATATAGGACAGCATTTGATAAATATTCAGGATACTATTAGACAAAAGTGGGTAATTTATCCAACAATTTTAAACACT
>CANCAY010000053.1 GCA_947374225.1 Chitinophagaceae bacterium
TTGCAGATTATAATGGTGAAGATACTTATTGCTTTACAAATTTTTATAATTTGACTAGCTTATTTGATAAAACAACTACTTCTTTACCATTATTTAAGATAATTTTATAGAAGTAAAGCCCTGGTTCGATTCTAGCCCCTCCGCTATTAAGGCCATTCCAGTCTAAAACTACTTTCGTCGATACAATTCTACTATCTAATTTCTTGTCAAAAAGTTTAGTTCCTTTCATATCATACAGTTCCAAAATGCATTGCATTGGATCATTAATCATATTCACATCAAAGCTAAAACGTGTTTGATTAGTAAAAGGATTAGGTGCGTTCTTTAAATTACTTATCATTAATTTATTGGTACTTGGAATTTCAAAGTAAGTGGTATCCTTTGAACCATTCCCTAATAAGTCCCATGCTTTTATAATTATTTCATGTTTCCCTTCTGACAATACGGGTAAACTATATTTAATCCAACCTTCCTCATATTTGTCAGTAACTGTGCTGTAATAATTATTTAAAATTATGGGCGATTGAAAATCATTGTCAATAATTAACTGCAAGTCATGGCCCAATGAATGACCTGAAGTTTGCACGCCGCTCGTGTCTTTTAACTTTACTAATAAATCTGTATTAGCACTAGCCCAACTGCCAGATACAAAATTAGTGTCACTAATAAATGTTTTAATAGCAGGTCCTTGCAAATCCAGTGATGTATTATTGGATGAATTTTTAACGTAAATACTATCGCAAATTCCTAGTGCATCATTGTTTGCATTATAAGCATACCATTGCATTCTAAGCGGTCCAGACTGGGATGACAATTCCTTAGGCAAGACGAAATCAATATTAAATACGCCTTTATTTACAGTTGCTTTCCCGCGGAATAAGACCGTTTCCTGCGTTTTAATTTTTGTAATAATACTACTCGACTGATTCCCCAAAGTTGACTTTTCTTGTACTGCATCAAACAAAATAAAATCTACTTCTCCTGAGAAATCTGTCTGAGGGATTCCTCCAGCTACTACTATTCCACTCAAGTTGGATTTGACCCCAGCTTCTAAACTGTCTTTTAATTTAAATAATTTTTGATTGATTTTTAAAAGCTCAATTTTCAATTTGGGTGTTGTCAATGACAAAGCTGGATCGCCCATTAAATTAAATTTAAAAGCATTTAAATGATCCCCATTTTGTGCCCAGTTTTCCATTTTAGCATTCCTTAATGCAAGTCCAATGGAAGGATAGACTCCAGCATCATTGGGTACTAAAAGTTGCTGAATATATAAATCATTTATTTGTTTATTACTATACGCAAAAACCAATCTACTAGCGGATACTAGCCCAACTACCCCATTTTTATTTTGCATTAAAGCTCCAAAACCAATTGGACTTAATTGTGGCTGGTCAAATGGTGCAAAATCACAGGAAGCAGTAACAAACAATGGAAGCGTATTCGCATTATTCCATTGCAATATTTCTTTTTCCGACACCACTGCTTCTTCTGCTAACCTTAAATAATTTCCATGACCAGTATAATTCAAAATCAACGTACCATTGTTCACAGCCTGCTTAATATCATTATTAGCTAAGGGGTAAGTTGGTCCAATGCTACTAGCGACTGTAGGATAAAGGTCTAAATAATACTTTTGTTGATTCCAATTTGGCGCTTTTGATTTTAAATTCTGAGCAATAGATTCTGCATCCTGCAAGTGCAAATTATAATCACCGTCATCCGCAATCCAAGTAATTTGATTTCGCCAAGCTCCTTTATTATTACCCATTTGATAGGCAATTATTTTAGCAATTGCAGTATCCGCTTCTGCTGCAGTTTTAGCGGGAATACGCCCGACTGATATACCCAATTTATTAATTGCGTTGGGATAATTAATATCGTCTCCATTTTCTAAAATTGAATAAAAATCGTCTGAGCTATAGGTATTCAATATTTCGTTGGATGCTGCACTTTCGAAGGAAGGAACCTGTGTTGCAAGGTTAATTTTTCTTGCATTAAAATTTCCCACACCCAATAAAAGCAAATATTGCGGAGCTTTATAGCCATTTAAAGCTGCTTTATTGCTTAAATATTTTATGAAATTTCTAATTGCAATGGGCGAAGCCTGCCCTCCTGAAAATTCATTAAAAATAGTATTAGGACTTAAGACCGCAACTTTATAGCCATGATTTGTTATATGAAATTGTTGCAACTTTCTTGCAGCGTTCTCATAAGTTGGCGCAGTTATAATAATATAATCTGTTTCAGGTAATGAAGTTAAAGCTTGATTCGAAATGGTAGCACTAAACGTAGGGGTTTCATATGCCAATTGTTTTAAAGTAAAATAGGTCTGCTCCTTTGAAAGCGTATCCTTAAAATTAGCAACGGAATTTTGAATAGTTAAAGGAATCGCAATGGGAGAAAAGGTATTCGTTACATTCCAAACAACAACAGAACTATCCGCTCCTGAAATATTATACTGGGCTAAATACGCATTACCATTGTCACTTAAAGCACTAAAACTAAAGGCCTTTGTAAAAGCAAGATCCAAATTAGACTTGGCATGTAACTCAATAAAATCAATCCAGCCTGTACTATTATTAGACCCTGAATAATTTATATTTAAATTTATATTACTCGCTAAATTTCCAAAATCGTTCTTATTCAAAAGAGCTGTAAAATTGTCCACAATCATATTCGCTGCTGCATCATACACGATTCCTGACACTGGATTAACATTACTAGATCTTAGTTTTATGTCATTTAGTTTTGTATCAAATATTCCAGGACTTTGATAACTTGAAGCTGCATATTTAGTAATAAATTGTACGGGTTCGTTCCAGATAATATTAGACAAGTTTATTGGGTAATTAATTGAAGTGACTTTCCCAGCACCCAATCCCATTGGAAGCCCAATCCATTCTTTTCCACTGTTCAGCAAGTTGACTGTGTCGGTTTCAAATAATAAATGGCTTGTATAGTTGACTATGTTTTTTTGTACTATTCCTGCATTTGATTTTTTTGAAATCCGTTTCCCATTTTCTCCAATGTTAATAAAATAATAAAGTGTATCCCCGACGGTTAATTTTTGATGCACATATTGCTGGAACAACTCATCCCATTTCCAAGCAATTGTTCCAGGTGCGTAAAATAAAATATTATCCTTTTCATCTAATTGTCCGTCTCCGCCGTCTTGAACTTCTATCGCAGATTCCAACAATCCATTGCTTGGATTTTGAGGCACTTTTTCATTCAAACTGTCTAAGTCAAAACCGAAAATTTGGATTTTACTGGAACTAATGGGCAATGTAAAACCCATGTTTAGTAATTGACTGCCATTTAATTTGTAAATACCTTGTTTTGTGGTTCCTATTTTCACCCATTTCCCCTTGCTCAATAAAGCAGATTGGCCCCATAATTTAGGGGCCCAACAAATGACAATTAATAAAAAGCTTAAACCTACCCTTCTCATATCATAAAATTAGGCTTTTACTAACATAAGATTCTTATTATTAGTGCCTAAATAACTGAAAAACGAGCTATATTCGCGGAAGAAGATTTTAATGATTTTGAATAAATATTTAAGATGAATTTTATAAATAGTATTTTATTGTTTTTTGCACTGTTATTGATTGGTCCAAAACTAATTTCAACAGAACAAACCAAGGCAAATAATGCCGTTATTTTACCTGCTCAAAATAAGGACCCTTATGCTGGAACTATTCTAGTACGAGGAGGCACTTTTTCTATGGGATTAGACGAAGAAAGTGTAATTGCAGATTGGAATAATAATATCAGAAGAGTTACTGTTAGTGCTTTTAGAATTGACCAATATGAAGTGAGTAACAAAAAGTATAGAGATTATACAAATTGGATAAGAGAGGTATACAAACCTTTCAAAAATGATTCTATGTATAAATCTTCTTTACCAGACACTTTAGTTTGGAAATCAGATTTAGCATATAATGAACCAATGGTGGAAGGTTATTTCAGATATAAATCTTTTAATGATTATCCAGTTGTTGGAGTTACTTGGGAACAAGCAAATGCATATTGCAGATGGAGAACTGATAGAGCAAATGAATCTGCTTTAAGAGCAAATGGATTGATTGATGCGAAGTCTCCTTATATGGGAAAGACTCAGATTGATTATGACCACGCAGACTCTGCAAGAAGAGCAAAGCCTACGAAAAGAACTCCAAATAGAAATTTAGATGACTATGTTTTAATTCCAGACTTTAGACTACCTACCGAAGCTGAATGGGAATATACTGCTAAAATATCTACACAAAAACAAGGAGGACCAGGCGAAAATGCACCAAGAGCTGGCCCCAATGCTACACATAAGGGTGCTACCCTAAATCCTTTAGATGCTCCATTCCCTTGGGCTACAACAGGTAACGAGAATATTAGATATAATGGAAATGGAAGAGGAAAGGAAAGTGGCGTAACTGGCATGTTTAAAGCAAATTTTAAAAATGGTTCTGGTGATTATATGGGAATGACTGGCAAAGCAAATGACGGAGCCGCATTACCGAACAGAGTTGATTCTTACAATCAAAGTCCTTTAAACATTTATAATATTAGAGGAAATGTAAACGAATGGGTTATGGATATTTATAGACCCATGAGCAATATCGACATGGACGATTTTAACCCATACAGAGGCAATACAGTTTTAGATGGTGACGACAGCAATATCGCTAGTTATGAAACTGGTGTAAACACTTTGATTTCAAATAAATCAAGAGTTTATAAAGGCGGAAGTTGGAAAGATGGCATTTATTGGTTGAACCCTGGGACAAGAAGATTCTTAGATCAAGACAAATCAACAAACAATATTGGATTTAGATGTGCGATTTCTGCATTTGGAATGGATAGTTCAAAACCAATGAATTCAGAAAGCGGCAGCGGTCCATTTAACTGGATTAAAAATCTATTTAAAAGAAATTAATGAAGCTAAGAATAGGTACAGGTATTGATTTTCATCAACTAGTAGTAGGACGAGATCTTTGGATTGGTGGAATTAAAATACCACATACTAAAGGCGCATTAGGACATAGTGATGCTGACGTTTTACTGCATGCTATTTGTGATGCTTTACTAGGAGCTTTAAGCCTTGGAGACATTGGCACACATTTCCCAGACACCGATAACGCTTTCAAAAATATCGATAGTAAAATTTTACTAAAACGAACTTTGGATTTAATAACTGCTAAAGGTTACCATATCATCAATATCGACTCTTCCCTTTGTTTAGAAGCACCAAAAATTAAACCTTATGTTTTAGAAATGCAGCATTGCATTGCTAGTATATTAGGAATCGACGACGATGCCGTGTCAATCAAAGCAACTACAACCGAAAAAATGGGATTTGTTGGAAGAGAAGAAGGTTTAGTAGCCTATGCAACTTGTTTATTAGCTGCAAACTAGTTTTATGCAATTACCTTCAATTGTTTATTTATACGACATTTTTAAGGAGCATCCTCAAGTACAAACTGACACCAGAAAACTGAAGCAGGGTGACTTATACTTTGCTTTAAAAGGACCTAATTTCAATGGAAATTTATTTGCTATTGCTGCGCTTGAAGCAGGTGCTGCTTTTGCAATTGTTGACGAAGCAATTCCTGATAGTGAAAAATGGGATGATAAAATTTTACAAGTTCAAGACGCTCTGACTTGTTTGCAAGCATTAGCGAAATTTCATAGACAACAATTAAATATTCCATTCATTGCTATCACCGGAAGTAATGGAAAAACAACCACCAAGGAATTAGTTTCCACCGTATTGGCAAGTCATTTAAAAACTTATACCACACAAGGAAATTTAAATAATCATATTGGCGTTCCACTTACTTTACTTAGCATTAAAAAAGACGCTCAAATAGCTGTCATCGAAATGGGTGCAAATCACTTACATGAGATTGAACAATATTGTAGTTATGCATTACCTACTCACGGATTAATTACCAATTGCGGCAAAGCACATTTAGAAGGATTTGGTTCGGAAGCCGGTGTCAGAAAAGCAAAAGGAGAACTTTTTGATTTTATAAGAACAAACAATGGGACTGTTTTTATGATGAGTGATTATGATTACCTAAATGAAATGAGTAAAGGGATAAATGAAGTGATTACTTATGGAACTGCTAATGGGAATTTACTAGGCACCGCATTGGACCAAAATGGAATGCTATCAGTTGCTTTTTCAAAAGGTTATACAGGAACTATTCATACCCAATTAGTGGGTACTTATAATTTACCAAATGTTTTAGCGGCAGTTGCTATAGGGCAGTATTTTAAAGTCCCTGACCATAAAATTAAAGCAGCAATAGAATCCTACGCTCCTACTAATAGCCGTTCACAGTTATTACAATGGAATGGAAACACGGTGATTTTAGATGCTTATAATGCCAATCCTAGTAGCATGAAATTAGCAGTAGAGAATTTTTCAAAAATAGTTTCAGATAAAAAAATAATGTGCTTAGGAGGCATGAAGGAATTAGGTACAGAAAGCTTACAAGAACATCAAACACTTATTAATTATATCACCCAATTCGAATGGAAGCAAGTATTATTAGTAGGTGGAGATTTTAAAAACTGCCAGCATCCATATTTATATTTCGAAAACGCCGCTGATGCAAAAAAATGGCTGCATAGTCAAGCTTATACTCAACATCACATATTAATAAAGGGTTCTAGAGGTATACAAATGGAGCAGCTGATTGCACCTTAGCATATTGCCATTAATTATCTTTATCTTTACCACATGAGTAACCTATTATTAAGCATTCTGAATAATCGTTGTCCAAGATGCAGAGAAGGCAAATTGTTTGTCTCCAATAATCCATATAAACTTTCAGAAATAACTAAAATGAATAACCAATGTCCAGTATGTGGGCAACCAACAGAAATTGAAGTTGGTTTCTATATTGGTACTGGCTATGTAAGCTATGGTTTAACAGTAGCTTATTTTGTTTCTTCCTTTGTGGCATGGAAAGTGCTTATAGGAATGACATTCGACTTAGACGACAACCGTATTATTTATTGGTTATTCAGTGCCATAATTTTACTAGTATTGTTGCAACCACTTTTCATGAGACTCTCAAGAGCTATTTGGATAGCTATGTTTGTGTCTTATAATAAGAACTGGAAGAATGAGCCATTAGAATATAATGAGCGCATGGACGAGCATATGAAAGAGATTTAATTAAATAAAAAATCTTTCAATAAGCTTAGGTTTTTGTAGATTTGCTACCCATAAAGAGAGGTGTCCGAGTGGTTTAAGGAGCACGCTTGGAAAGCGTGTATACGGCAACGTATCGGGGGTTCGAATCCCTTCCTCTCTGCAAAAGGAATTAGAAAAGATAGTTAAGGTTTATTAAAACAATAACTACACAACAGTATTAAAACCACACGCCAGTGTGGTTTTTTATTTCACTACGAGATGGCGAGCTTGCTCGACAATCGAAGTAGGGGAATAAAAAACACAAGGTGCGAAGCAACTTGGTTTTAATAAAAAAAGTAAGAAGGTGCGAAGCAACTTGGTTTTAATAAAGTAGCTGCGCAGCATTTTTAATTCCTTTTAGCTCCCCCCACTCAGGGAACAGCGAGCAAAGCGAGCTAATCCAACTTATGTAGTCTTAAAAATCCCCTCTGCATTCATAGACGTAATTTCAGCCACTTCATGTAAAGGCAAACCTTTAATCTCCGCCAATTTCTTTGCAACTTCAATCATATAAGCTGGCTCATTTCTTTTGCCGCGATAAGGTACAGGAGATAAATAAGGAGCATCTGTTTCCAACACTAACCATTCCATAGGAATTTCTTTAATAGCTTCTGCAACACCTGCATTTTTATAAGTAAGAACTCCGCCTAATCCAAGATGAAATCCCATTCCTATAATATCAGATGCTGATTCTTTACTTCCACTAAAACAATGAAAAATACCTTTTAGTCCTTTCTTGGCAAATGGCTTCACTAATTCAATAGTTTCCCCCATGGCATTACGTGTATGAATTACAATAGGCAAATCATAATCCAAAGCCCATTGCATTTGTAATTCAAAAGTTTCATATTGTTGTTGCTTAAAGGTAGTGTCCCAATAAAAATCCAAGCCAATTTCTCCAATCGCAGCGAACTTTCTTTTGCTCAACCAACTTTCCACAATCAACAATTCTTCTTTATAATTTTCCTTAACATAACAAGGATGTAATCCCATCATTGCAAAACAATTATTAGGATAGCTTGCTTCCACAGCCAACATAGAATCAATCGCAGTGCTATCAATTGCAGGCATATAAATTTTGTCAATACCATTAGATAAAGCAGATTTTACAATTATCGCTAAGTCCTGACTAAACTCTTCTGAATAAATATGAGCATGGGTTTCTATAAATCGCATATAAGCAGCTTTAAATGCAAAAAAAGGATATTTTTTGCAGCCTACATACTAAATCTCTTTATTTCAACGTTTTAGGTTTGTATTGAACGATAGTCGCTTAGTAACCGACTTAAAAATTTGTTTTTTATAGGGTACGGATTATACAGGCCGAGGTTTCTACCTTGGCCTTTTTTTATACTATAGCCTTAAATTCATACCCTTTTTGGCTGAAATGTTCCAGAATTATGGGCAATGCCACAGAAATTCTATCCCAAGCTTTTGTACTGTCATGAAACACAATAATAGAACCCGACCTGGCATATTTAATTACATTCTTTGAACACTGCTCTCCAGTTATAGAAGTATCGAAATCACCGCTCAAAACATCCCACATAATAATCTGTTGTGGCAAGTCCGTATTCTTTTTGATCTGCTTAATTTGAGCCCTGCTGATTCTACCATAAGGAGGCCTAAATAAATTAGACTCTATTTTTTCAGCAGCTAATTCAATATTCTGAATATAGGTTTCAGTTTGTGTATTCCAACCATTTAAATGATTTTGTGTGTGATTTCCAACAACATGACCTTCTGCTTTTATTTGATTGAAAATAGAGGGATAAGCTGCTACATTTTTACCGATACAAAAAAAGCTCGCTTTCGCATTGTATTTAGCCAATGCTGCAAGTACAAAAGGGGTTGCGGTGGGGTGTGGCCCGTCGTCAAAACTTAAATAAATCACTTTCTCCTTAGCGGGAATTCTCCAAGTACAACTAGGGTATAAAGCCCTTAGCCAAAAAGGTGT
>CANCAY010000054.1 GCA_947374225.1 Chitinophagaceae bacterium
TTCTCTTTCTCTGTTAAAGAAGCTACTAAAGCTTCCATGTCAGTTTTAGATTCAGGAATCAAAATATTTTCTGCTCCTGTTGCAATACCACTATGTAATGCAATGTATCCAGCATCACGGCCCATAACTTCTACAACAAATAAACGGTCATGTGCGTCTGCGGTATCTCTAATTTTGTCAATGGCTTCTACCGCGGTGTTCACTGCTGTATCAAATCCAATGGTAAAATCACTACCAGCTATATCTTTATCAATAGTTCCAGGTAAACCAATACATGGAATATCAAATTCATTACTAAATTTTTGTGCGCCTTTAAAACTTCCGTCTCCCCCTATAACAACGATACCATCAATACCTCTTTTCTTTAAATTCTCATATGCAATTTGACGACCAGCTGGTTCAAAAAATTCTTTACTTCTAGCTGTTTTTAAAATAGTACCACCTCTTTGTATAATATTGGCAACTGACTTTGAATCCATTGGAATGATATCATCTTCGATCATACCGTTATAACCTCTTGCCACCCCAAAAACGTCTAAACCATGATAAAGACCTGTCCTAACTACGGCTCTGATAGCGGCGTTCATACCGGGGGCGTCTCCACCAGATGTTAAAACAGCAATTTTGTTTACTTTTTTAGTTGACATATTTTTTCAATTGTACTTTAAAGTGTTGATTTACAGATGTAAACCAAGGGACTGTCGATGAAACGAGCCCCAAATTTAATCAATTGATAGCAATATTCCACCTAATACAATGAATTGTGGGTATTTTTCTGCTAATTTGCGAGCATCTGTTAGTTTTCTGGAAAACTATTTACTCTCAAGAATTAATAAGTCGCTAAATGCAATCTCATATTCCTTGTTCATAGAACGGATTAATGCATTTTTGTCGTGGTAGCTTTTTTCAACTACTTGAAATTTTGCATTGTCTGAATAAATAGCAGGGTCTGCCATTTGTAATTCAATCTCCGTCTTCTCTTTATTTAAAGTCTCTATATTATGTTCTAATTGTGCTAAAGCTTTTTGTAGTTTTTGAATCTGCTTTTGCAAATCCTTGTCAATCGCAATAGGCTTCACCTCTGGTGTAGGTGCTACTACTTCCTGCTTCACTTGCTTCTTCTCTTCCTTGGCTTTTGGTGCGTCTGGGTTAGCTGCTTTATGCTTTGCCATACGTTCTTTCCACTCTAGCCACTCATGATAAGTTCCTTTAAACTCTACAATTTTCTCGTCTTCAATTTCCCAAATTTTATTAGCAGTTTTTGATATAAAGAAACGATCGTGACTTACTAATATGATACTACCGTCATATTTAGTTAAGGCGTCTGCTAATAATTCAACAGTTACCATGTCCAAGTGATTCGTAGGCTCATCCAGCATTAGGAAATTGGCTTTACTAATAATAGTCTTAGTTAAGGCAACTCTTGCTTTTTCTCCTCCACTTAATACTTTAATTCTTTTATCTACTTCGTCACCGCCAAACAAGAAACATCCTAACAAGGCACGTAATTCTAAGTCTGTTTTTTTAGTACCGCATTCTTGAACTTCTTGTAAAATGGTGTTATTTAAATTCAATGATTCTAACTGATGCTGCGCATAAAAACTTTCATCCACATTATGGCCCCAAACTCTTTCTCCTTCATAACTTTCCATGCCAGCAACAATTCTTAATAGAGTTGACTTTCCTTTTCCATTGGCTCCAATTAAAGCAATCTTATCACCACGTTCAATCTCCGCAAATGCATTGTCTAGTATGGTTTGAGCAGGGTAGGACTTACCAATTCCTTTCAAGTCTACTAAAACTTTTCCTGGAGTTTTGTCAACTGCAAAATTGATTCTTATATTAGGTCTTTCAATTTGAACGTCTTCAATTACATCTAATCTATCCAATCTTTTTTGAATACTTTGTGCAGCTGCTGCTTTAGAGGCTTTAGCTTTAAATCGCTCAATGAATTTTTCTTGTTGTCTTATATAATCTTGTTGATTATCAAATGCTCTTTGTTGTATTTCTACTCTTTGTACTTTTTCAATTTCATAGTACTCGTAGTCGCCTGTGTAGAAATTTAATTGTTGTTGATAAACTTCCACAATTTTGTTTACCATTTTATTCAAGAAGAATTTATCGTGACTAACAATAACTACACTTCCTTTATAATGTAATAAGTATTTCTCTAACCATTCAATACTTGGTAAATCCAAGTGATTCGTAGGCTCATCCAGTAATAAAACATCCGGTTGTTGCAAAATCATTTTGGCTAACAGTACGCGCATTCTCCAACCTCCGCTAAACTCCTTATAAGGTCTAGCTAAGTCTTTTGTGGTGAATCCTAAACCATGTAAAACTTCCTCTGCTTTATGTTGAATATTATATCCATCTAAAATGTCTATCTCATGCAATGCATCAGTATACTTAATTAATATGTCATTGTCCTCAGGGTTCGCTTCTAAGTCCTTACCTAATTGTTCAATCTCAATTTCTAATTCACGTATTCTTTCAAAAGCACCTAAAGCCACTTCTGTAATGGTTTCACTCGTGTCAAAACTCAATAAATCTTGGTGTAAATATCCAATAGTAGTATCTCTACCTTTTTCAACTGTTCCCTTGCTTGGGGTATATTGGCCAACTAAAACCTTCAATAAAGTTGATTTACCCGTTCCATTGTATCCAATTAAGCCAATACGCTCACCTGGCTGAATATGCCATGTTGCATCACTAACAATCACTCTTGCACCAAACTCAAACGTAACATTCTGTAAACCTATTAACATATTTTTTCAATTCAGACCGCAAAGTTAACATCTTGAACTGTCTATTAATGCATAAATTTGAAAAAATATTGTACAGTGAAGTATTTAGTTTTTTTAATATTAGTAGGAATCACAGCTTGTGGCAGCAATAATACAAGTACTGGAACAAATACCCTTTGGGAATATACCCCTCAAAATCAACATGATAGCTGGGACCAAAATGCGCTTAAAATAATAAATGGATACCAGATAGTATTAAAAGGCTTGTCTACTAATGACAGTTCATTATTATTGGAAGCCACTCATCAAATATTAGTTAATACAGATAGTATTATAAAAAACGTTCCAATTAGTGATACCCTTCAGCAAAATTTAATTGTCGCTGGCTTGCAAGCTTTAAATGGAGAATTAGAAGCAATTATATTAGACACCCATCCAGTTGCCGTAAATGCAGAAGTGCAAATGCTTTCCATTCAATTGATTCACTACTTAGGTCAAATTGGCTATAAAAAAAGTAATATTTATATTTTTAAAATTCCAGTTGACAATAAAGAAGACCTGGTTTGGTTAAGTCTTACAAAAACGTCTAAAAATCCATACAACGCTTTAGACAAGGAAATATACACAGCAAGTGAAATTTTACAAGAACCTTAATTGGTAGTATTAGGGGGGGTATACTGAATCAGTAATTTAGCATTCATTTTATTTGTAGAAGTGATGTAAAACTCCTGCCTTGTTACACCGTCCTTTAGAACAAGTAACGCGGTATTGGGCGGAACTGTCCCCATGTTATGCGCCACAATAATTACTTCATGCTCTGTTATGGTATTACTAAAATTAAGGTCAATATGAATGGCCTTATAGCTTAGCCTTTTTTTATTTACCAATAATTGTTTATTGTCATACACTATAATAGTATCATTGTCTATAGTTCCATTGTCATACAAATCGATACTTAATTTATTACTAGTTGTATTTATTTTCTTCACTAACTTATTTTCTCTTCCAACTAAAACCCATGGTATAGTTTGAAAATTATTTCCCTGTTTGATTCTAATAATGGAGTCGGTTTCATTCGAATTATATATAGTTGCTTCCTCTGGAACAGCTTCTAATACTATATCTTCTTTATTAGGGGTAGTATTATTTATTTGAATTGGTTGGCTCGGCTTTATAATTTGTTTTGCGAGCTCTTTAGATTTAACAACTGTGTTTGGAGCTTTTGTGGAAACTGCAGGAGTGGGTTTTATTGTTACTGCAGCAGTATTTTTATTTACATTAGGAATCGCATTTGACGAAGGCTTTGCGTTCGAGAATTTAACAATAGCAATGTCTTTCTCTAAATAAACTTCTCCGCCACCACAATCTTTTTTTGTGTTTGGGTTATGAGAAGTATAAGTGCCTTCGATTATTTCATGACCTCTAATATTTTTATAGGATAAATAGTTAGTCATCAAGCAAGCCTGCAAATTTTGATTCATTTTAATATCTTCAAACCTGCTTTCTGTGATACTTACTAACTTACTATTCTTAGTAAATAAGCCAGTAGCAATTGCTTTTGCTGAAAATTTGTTGCTCTGCTTGGTATAGGTATTAATATTCAACTGTTCATTCGGCAACTCCGTAATGTCCATTTCATAAGTAAATATGCGATTTTCCGGGTCATTACTTGGCGAAAAATACCCATTCCATTTACCTGTGAGCGTTTGAGCTTGGAGGAGTCCTAGTTGGTTAAATAATAGAAATGCTAGTAGTAGAAATCGCATGTACAAATCTAAGTATAAATCTTACTATTAAATAGTAACTATTTTTGTTACCTTTACGCTCTCATATATTATAGAAAAAATGGTTCAAATTCAATTTCCAGACGGCGCAGTTAGATCCTACGAAAAAGGGATTACTGCTTTAGGTATTGCTAAATCAATCAGTGAGGGTTTGGCTAAAAAAGTGTTAGCAGCTTCGGTAAACGGTGAAGTATATGACGCCACGCGTCCTATTAATACAGATTCCGCTATAAAATTATTAACCTGGGACGACACAGACGGTAAGTCTACCTTCTGGCATTCTTCTGCGCATTTGTTAGCAGAGGCGGTTGAAATGCAATTTCCTGGTGCAAAATTTTGGGTAGGGCCTGCTGTTGAAAGAGGCTTCTATTACGATATCGATTTAGGTGGTAAGACCATCTCTGAAGAGGATGTGCTTATTTTAGAAAAGAAGATGAATGAATTAGCTAAACAAGCTAATAACTATGTTCGTAAGGAAATGTCAAAGGCTGAAGCCATTGCTTATTTCACAGAAAAAGGGGATGAGTATAAATTAGATTTATTGTCAGGATTAGAAGACGGTACTATTACTTTCTATACTCAAGGTCAATTTACAGATTTATGTAGAGGACCACATATTCCTAATACTGGTGCTATTAAAGCCATCAAGATTACTAATATTGCTGGTGCATATTGGAAAGGCGACGAGAAGAATAAAATGTTGACACGTGTTTATGGCGTGACATTCCCAAATCAAAAAGAATTAGACGAGTACCTTTTATTATTAGAAGAAGCTAAGAAAAGAGATCATAGAAAATTAGGAAAAGAATTAGGCATTTATACTATGGACGATGATATTGGACCTGGTCTTCCTTTGTGGATGCCCAATGGCACTATTATTATTGAAGAATTAGAAAATTTAGCAAAAGAAACAGAACAAGCGGCGGGGTATAAGCGTGTTGTGACGCCACATATTGCTAAAGAAAACTTGTATATCACAAGTGGTCACTTACCATATTATCAAGACAGTATGTTCCCTCCAATGGAATTGGATGGTACTAAATATTATTTAAAAGCAATGAACTGTCCGCATCATCATAAAATTTTTGATGCAGAACCTAAGAGCTATAAGGACATGCCACTAAGACTTGCAGAGTATGGTACTTGTTATCGTTACGAGCAAAGTGGTGAGTTGTTTGGTTTAATGCGAGTACGTTGTTTACATATGAACGACGCACATATTTATTGTACTAAAGAACAATTTGCTGCGGAATTCCGTGCAGTAAATGAAATGTATTTGAAGTATTTCAAAATATTTGGAATTGACAAATATGTAATGAGATTAAGTTTACATGACCCTGCGAAATTGGGACAGAAATATATTAACGAACCTGAATTGTGGTTAGAAACGGAAGCAATGGTTCGTGCGGTGTTAATTGAAACAGGAACTCCATTTATTGAAGTACAGGACGAAGGTGCATTCTACGGCCCTAAAATTGACGTTCAAATTTGGAGTATTATTGGTCGTGAATTTACCTTGGCTACTAACCAAGTAGATTTTGCACAAGGAAAACGTTTCAATTTAAGTTTCACTAATAAAGACAACGAACCTGAAACACCATTAATCATTCACCGTGCGCCATTAGGAACACATGAGCGATTTATTGGATTTTTATTAGAACATTATGCAGGTAAGTTTCCAGTTTGGTTAGCACCATTACAGGTTAAAGTATTGCCTATTAGTGATAAATTTCTACCCTATGCCGAGCAGGTACTTGCTGAATTTAAGAAAGCAGGCGTTCGTGTAGAATTAGATGATAGAAACGAAAAAATTGGCAAGAAAATCCGTGATACTGAAATCATGAAAGTGCCTTATATGTTAGTGATTGGCGAAAAAGAAGTAGCTGAAAACAAAGTATCTGTGCGTCGTCAAGGTAAGGGAGACATGGGAATGTTAGATAAAAATGCCTTCTTAGCGCAAGTAGTGGAAGAAATTGCGGAAAGAATGGCGCCGGAAGCTTAACATTGACTATATTTACACAACTTAACAAGTTTTAATAATTAATGGCATTACCGAACAGAGGACCCAGATTTAACCCAAGGTTTCAAAGACAACAAGAACCAGAGCATCGTATTAATGATCGTATTCGAGTTCCACAAATTAGATTAGTAGGAGACAACATTACAGTTGGCGTTTACAACACTCAAGAAGCGTTGAAAATAGCTGCTGATCAAGGTTTGGACTTAGTAGAGATTTCTCCAACAGCCGATCCACCAGTATGTAAAGTTATCGATTACAAGAAGTTTCTTTACGAAAAAAAGCGTAAGGAAAAAGAAATGAAAGCGAACTCAAAACAATCTGAGATTAAAGAGATTCGTTTCACTCCAGGTACCGACGACCATGACTTTGATTTCAAAGCTAAACACGCAGAGAAATTCTTACAAGACGGTAATAAGGTTAAAGCATATGTTCAATTTAAAGGTAGAGCTATCATGTTCCAGGACAGAGGCCAGTTACTTTTGTTGAAATTTGCAGAAAGATTAGCTGAATCTGGTACTTTAGAAAGTATGCCTAAGTTGGAAGGAAAGAGAATGTTTGCCATTTTCCAACCAAAAGCAGGGGGTAAAAAGAAGCCAACTACTTAAATTATCATTATTAAATTAGCTAACTAGCTGGTTTTCAATATAAATTTTGTCAATAGCCCTCAATTTGAGGGCTATTTTCTTTGCTATATAGTGAATCTATATTACCTTCGCCATCCATTTCCCACAAGGCCCAATAAGTGTTCTGCCTGAGTAGAACCGCCAGTAGGGAGTAATCGATAAGATTATAATAATGCCAAAAGTAAAAACTAACTCAAGCGCGAAAAAGCGTTTTAAAGTTACTGGAACCGGTGAAATCACTTTCCAAAAAGCGTTCAAAAGACACATTCTAACAAAGAAATCAACTAAGCGCAAGAGAGCTATGCGTAAGAAAGGACTTGTAAATGGTACTAACAAAGATTTCGTTTTACGTCTATTAAGATTGAAAGGATAATATCCAATTCAAAAATCAATTACAAAATTTAAATCACCGAGTCCGATTTTAAGACATAGGATTCAAAAAAATATTAATTATGCCACGTTCAAAAAATGCCGTTGCATCTAGAGCAAGAAGAAAAAAGATTTTAGATCAAGCGAAAGGATTTTATGGTAAGCGTAAAAACGTATATACCGTTGCCAAAAACGTATTAGAGAAAGGTTTAACTTATGCTTACGTTTCTCGTAAGTTGAAAAAGCGTGAATACCGCACTTTGTGGATTGCACGTATCAACGCTGCTGTAAGAGAAGAAGGATTGACTTATAGCCAATTCATCAACTTATTAGCTAAGAAAGGTTCTGATTTGAACCGTAAAGTATTAGCTGACATTGCAATGAATGAGCCAGAGACTTTCAAAAAGATAGTACAATCAGTGAAGGCTTAATTAATTTTACTCCTACACTTTAGATTTTTTCAAAAGACCTCCAATTATGGGGGTCTTTTGCTTTCTGGCCCTGGTTGAGATTCCTTTTAAAAATCAAGCCTAATATCCTTGCAAAGAACTATTTTTGTGCTCTAAAAATAACAGCTAACAATCCCTGCTTAACTAATGAACAATACCTACACTTCGCTGGTGAATCAAACTTTCCATTTCCCTCAAGAGGGTTTTGCAAAAAATGAAAATGGTTACCTAGAATTTAATGGACTAGATTTAAAAGCAATAATTGAAAAACATGGTACGCCACTTAAATTAACTTACTTACCTAAAATTGGTATGCAAATTAATAAGGCTAAAAAAATGTTTGAAGATGCTTTTAAAAAGCATAAGTATGAAGGTGAATATTTTTATTGTTATTGTACAAAAAGTTCACACTTTTCATTTATAGTAGAAGAAGCATTATCTCATAATGTGCATTTAGAAACTTCTTTTGCTTATGATATCGAAATCATAAATC
>CANCAY010000055.1 GCA_947374225.1 Chitinophagaceae bacterium
GGAATATTTCCACTATTTATGGTATTGAAAATTATATTGTCTCCCGTATTTACCGTCTGACTCGTAGACCTAACAACCGAAACATAATCCACACTTTGTCCATTCACTGCGGAATTTCCAGAAATCACTTGGGCTTCAAACCAAGGATAGGAACCGGTTAAACTAAAATCACCACTTCCCCCTAATTGACTAACATTAAATGGGTTAACTATTCTATAGGAAATTACTGTTGAAACAGTAGTGGTAATGATTGCCTCGGACAAACCCCCTGTAGCACCCCAACCTGCTGTACTACCTGCAGAATAAGAAGCAGATGCACTACCAAAATAAGCACCTGTAGTTTCATTATACCATGCAAACTGTGGTCTTGAATCTGAATTTGATGTTTGAAAATTAGGCACCTGTGCTAATAAACGATAAGTCCTCCCAGCAGCCAATGTAATTTGACCAGAAGTAGTATTCAAAGACATTTCTTGTCCAGCTACATTATCTACTTGTGTAAAAACAACTGTTCCACCAGCAGCAATTCCGGTAGTTTGACCGGAGGATCTTGACCCTCTTAAGATGGATGCACTCACTCCAGATCCACTCGCTGTTGCAATGGTTGCCCAATTAGTTCCATTCCAATAATAATATCCAGCAACCAGTCCCGCATTATTTCCAGTATTGTACACCAATAACCCAGTTGCAGGATTGGGAATAGTTGTATTATCGGTTCCACTAGTCAATGTCACACGTGGGGGTAAAAATCCTTTATTCGTTGCACTCACATCCAACTTTGCAGATGCGTCGGGCGTAGTTGTACCTATACCAGTTTGTGCAAATAATTGCATAGAAAATAAAAGTGCTGCAAACAAGGAAACCCGTCTAAACATATTAGTCAATTGTAATTATAACAAATTTAGTTAAAATTAATTAGCTTCTCCAAAACTCCTAATTCAGAGAAGTCGGCGGAACGAAATGGAGCCAACAATCCCCTATATTTGTTTTGTATGAACATTGACGAACAATACAACGAACTAGCTTATTACACTTTATCACATAAAGGTCAAGATTTCATTCATCAGCATATTGTAGACGCCTATGCAATTCAAACAGCTAATGAACACACTAAGCCAATAAAAATCACTTACGCATTAATAGGCATCTATTTACATGTAGAGAAAGGATACACCGGGAAGCAAGTGCAAATGGCACATATTGAAATGTCAAAAAAATCAAAAGTATTTCCACCAATAACACTCCCAACAAACAGAGGTGAAATTAGCATCAACGATGTTATTAAAATAACTACTCCAGCTGAAAGGGATATTCAAATTCATAGATGGTGCGAATCAATTTGGAATGCATTCTCCTCGGAACAAGAATTAATTAAAGCTATTACAGAAAGCTTAATATAAATCCTCTTACAAAATATTCAATTAGAAAATATTCTATACCAGCCTATCATTTTATAGACAAAATTCGAATTGAATTTAGTATATTTATCGCATTTATTTTTGTTTAAAATTTATAATCTCTCATATATATGCTGTTTACAAAAAAAATATTGTTTAAATCGTTTTTAGCAATCATCGTCTGTATATTAATTTTCAATAATAATACAAGTGGACAGTCAATGGTTATAAGTTCCCCAGCATCAAGTGGAACTTATATAGACAATTTATCTTTTGCCTATACTATATCGGGCGAATCAAACACACCGCAGCAAATTAAAATCAATTTTAATTGCATAAATGGTCCATGTTTAACAGCTAGTACTCCCAATGTTATTTTAATAATGAAAGCTAACAATTTAACAGCTTCATTTGTAATATCAGAAACTGATTTAACTAATGCAACTAATAGTTTCACTGTAAGCCCAACCGTATCTGTATTAACTAATGGAACTTATAGTATAACTGCGCAATATACAAGAAGCGCAATTGATGGTGGGGCGCAAGTCTCCTCCAATTCAGTTGGCAATGTTACAGTAGATAATTCAACTAATACACCTACATTAAGTTCACCAGTTTCAAATTCAGTTTATGCTGCTCAAATACCTGTTTCATTAACCTTAGGCGAGAGTTATCTAGCTAGTTCAGCAAAATTGACTCTCACAAATCTTTCAGGGACATATAGTAACACTTTAACGCTAGTTAATAGTATAAGAAATCAAACCTTTACAATTACAAGTGGGACAATTTCAAGTACTTCAATTGTTTCCAAAACTCGTTCTGACTTGCCTGACGATATTTATAATTTTGAAATTTCTTATCGTGATATTTACGGTCACTCAGCAGCTACTGCCACCAATACAAATATTAAAATTCAAACTGCAACCCCGACTCCCTCAATAACTAGTCCAGTTAGCAGTTCAGTAATAAGCCGAACAAGTACTCCTACATTTACATACACATTACCAAGCACACCATTAAGTGGATCTGCCTATCTAACACTTAGTCCAGGAGGATACGCATATCAATTACCAAATACTTCCGGAACTAATAGCTTTTATATAACATCGGCAATTCCTCCAGACGGAACTTTTACTAGTACAGTAAGCTATATGGATTTTCTTGGAAATCCTGCAGCATCAAGTGCATCTGTATCCGTGATTTTTGACCGTAATACATTAGTACCAACTATTACTAGCCCCCTGACAAATGGTATAACTACTGGAACTATAACACTCACTTACAATGCGCCAGAATTAGCTTTATCAGGAACTAAGAAAATTACAATATCGAAAACTGGATCAACTCCAACAATAATTATACTAAACGACAATAATAACGGAATAGTTAGTTTGAATTTAAAAAACTTGACCCAAAGTGCCTCGCAATTCAGATCGATTACCGGAACAACCAATATTTCCGACGGCACATATTCAATAACATATTCCTATCAAGATCAATATGGTAATCCAACTGCTAGCAACGACATTAATTCTACTATTGATTCTGAAACAATTCCAATTGCAATAACGACTCCTATACCAAATTCGATTATTACCAATAATTTTAATCTAAATTTTACACTTCCTGAAGCAATGCTTAGCGGATCTGCTACACTTAAATTAGACAATGGTACTACCCCTATTATATTACATTTAGCAGACCTCAATCCTAATACCTACAATTGGAATATCAATCCGAATATCAATATTCTTACTGCATATCCTAGCTATTTTACTTCCGTTAGCCCATCCGCTACTACAAATATTCCTGCAGGCAATTACTCACTTACTCTAAATTATAATGACGCACTGGCCAATCCTACTTCTAGCATGATTATGCCTGATATAAGATTCAAGCCTTCCACACTGACTCCGAAAATTAAAAGTCCTATTGCAAATAGCTTTATCTCAAGTTATATTTTATATAAGGACTCTTTATCTGAATCGAACTCGCCAGGCACAAAGAAATTAATAATAATAAAAGACAATACTACAGTTTCAACTATAACTTTAAATAATAACTTAACAGATTCTATCTACTTCAATATTCATCATCTTGCTGAATCTCTTGGAAGTGTAAGTTCAATTTCTGGTTCAGATTCTTTAGTAGACGGAACTTATGTTTTAAAATTATCCTACCAAGACATTTATGGCAATCCTGCTGCCACAATAAATGATACTATCAATATTGACAGCAGCCCTTTAATTGGTATACTTTCTCACACAAGCAATACTGTTTATGGGCCATTCACTGAAACATTGACATTCAATAAATCAGTTGAGTATATTTCTAACAACCCAATTTTACCAAATATTATTAACAATAGCCCTTCAGTAACACTTGGGCAACTTGTTTCAAATACAAATAAAACCATTTTTACTTTTCAAGTAACACCATTGCAAACAGGCATAATAAAGTTAGAAGCGCCGTTTATGGGAGTTGCAATAGATAAAGCAGGTAATCATAGTCAAGTAATTGCGGTAGACAGTATTAGCTATGTAGACACTACTGCTACTATTACTCCTGTAATTTCAGGCAGCATATCATTCTGTCAAGGTGATAGTGTCCTGTTGACCTCAAGTACTGCTAATGCCTATCTTTGGTCTAATGGAGCTACAACTAGAAGCATTACTGTAAAACAAGCTGGAACCTATAATGTAAAAGCTACTTATAGCAATTCAACTAACAGTACTTCAAATAATATCACAATTAGTTCTATTCCTATTCCAACAACTCCAGTTATAACAAGAAATAATACTAACTATTTAGTTTCAAGTGCTAGCTATGGTAATAATTGGTATTTATCAGGTACAAACACGAACGATACAGCCAATGCTATCAAACCCACACAGGCTGGTTTGTATACTGCAAGAACTATACAAAATGGATGTGCTAGTTCAATGAGTGGCATTTATTACTATTTAATAACTGATATTATTAATTTAAGTAGTACAGAATTTATTAAAGTATCTCCAAATCCATTTACAACACAATTAAATTTAGACTTTTCAATTGAAGGTTATCAAAAGTTAAACTTAGAAATATTTAATATGACAACTGGCGAAAAGATCGCAAACAAAGAACAAATTAATGCGGGAAATAGTATTTCAACTTCCGCTCTTTCAAGCGGCACTTATATGATTAGACTTAGCTCCCCAAATGGGAAAATAAATAAACAGTTCAAAATGATTAAATTATAATGTTTTATAGTTCTCTTTAATCAACATCGTACAAGACAATAGTAGTAAATTCTTTATAATATACTGCCCAGTCATGGTTGGGGTTAAAATATTACTCCAAGTTAATTCAGTTAAAGCGATCATTGGAACAAAAGTAAAAATAACGTGTACAATAACTGCAAAGTAAGCAATATTAGTAAGTTTTGGCACCAACCACATAATACCAATAGCACATTCTATGACGCCAAAAGTGATTACAAAAACTTTAAAAGAAATTAAATCATTTAAAGTGATATTAAACAATTCGTGCACCAATGATTCCGCTGGAGACGTGCCAATTATTTTCAAAAACCCAAACCAAAAATATACAATAAATATGGAGACTCTTGCAAACCAAAGTACACTTTTCATATTAACGGATTTATAAGTTATTAAGTTAAATAACCTATCGCAATATAGGATGAAACGAGAATCTGAGAAATGACCCTTATCATATAATGACTTTGATAAATATCTAATCAACCAACCTAATCTTCCCTAAATAGTGAATTAAGTCACTTGCCACCAAACTGGCTTTAGATATATCTTTAATAGCTAGGTCTCCAGCTAAACCATGTAAATAAACTCCAATACATGCTGCTATTCCTGTTTCATATTGCTGTGCACATAATGAAACTATAATTCCAGTTAATACATCACCAGTTCCTGCAGTAGCCATCCCGTCATTCCCTGTTGTATTAACCATAACTTCTTCAATATTAGAAACTACAATGGTGTTGGCTCCTTTTAAAACTAATGTACAATGGTGTTTTTTATTAAAAGCTACTGCTTGTTCTTCTCTATGCTTAACTTCATATTCAAAACCTTGCAAACGTTTAAATTCACCAGGATGTGGTGTTAAAATAAAGTTAGGTTTTATTAAATCTAAATGATTGGCTAAAAAAGTCAACCCATCTGCGTCTATAACAATTGTTTTTTCATAGTGCGTTAATAAGTAAACAAGATTCTTTTTAACTTGATCTGAAAATCCAATACCTGGACCAATAGCAATCGCATCAAATTGAGTTAAATCGAGTAATGTTAAATCAGTCTCAGTTGTATACATAATCTCCGGACTTTCTACTAATAAAGGATCAACAGCCTCCTCAGGAATCATAGCTGTAACCATACCACAACCAGCATGTAAAGCAGCTCTTGCACATAAAATTGCCGCGCCTGCTTTCCCAGTGCTTCCTGCAATAACCAAAACATGACCAAAGGTTTTCTTATGTCCATCTTTAGATCTATGATGTACCTGCGCATTAATCCAATTTTGATCAATTAGCTTCATACTATTTACAATTCTGTTGTATAGAACTATCCGCACCAGGATATTTTAATTCCTTTGCATTATTTAAAAATACACATCCATTTTTCTTGTCACCAATTTGAATATAACTTAAGCCCATAAAATAAAATGACTTTCCAGACTTCGCTAAAGCAACTTGATTTGCATTGGTAAAATACGGAATGGCAGCTTTGTAATTTTTACTGCTATAATAACAAATTCCAACATTTTCAAAATGAGTATAATTGGCTGGCTCTAAAGCAGCAGCTTTTTTATACATTTCAGCCGCATTTACATAATCGCCTTTTTGGAAAGCTTTTATCCCTGCAACTAGAAAATTATTGGTACTTGTATTACCCCCGGCACTGCCCTGTCTGTAAAATATATTCCTAACTTTAGTAAAAGCCACAGAATCATTAGGGAAAGCTTTTGTTGCAGAATCTAATAGTATTTTCATCTTGTCCGACGCCCCATTCTTTACTTCATACATTGCCAATAAATACTGATCATAGGCAGTTGCTTCATTCCTATAACCACGGTATAAGGCAAATGCTGCATTAAGGGATACCGTGTCCTTCATTTTAGCTGCAGCAAACATCATATTCTTATAATAACTAGCTGCTCTAGGCCAATTTACAAATGCTCTATTCGCAAAATAAAATGTGCTATCAAATTTATTTTTACTTGCATAAATGGCAGTTCTAATAAAATCATTATAATGCAAGTAAGGATTATCCTTATCAGACTCCGCTAATAGTTCAAGTGCTCTGTCGTTCTGCTTGTCCCTAAAATAATACCTTGCGACTAATGCTTTAATAGGTAATGTTGAAGTTGATAAATTAGGTATTGGAGGGAATGCTTCTTTGACTTCGTCTAATGGCATTTTAGGATCCGCGTCTATCTCTCCCATTACATATTTCTGCACTTTTAATGACTCATAAGTTTGATAAGCCACATGTATGGAAGGCACTAATAAAACAATTGCAAATACAAAATACATTAAATGAAACTTTGAAAACTTAATTCCATTTTCAGAATTTGACTTTTTTGATAATAATGCTGCTGGCGCAAAAACTAATGCCCCAGTCATTGCTAACATAGTTTGCATTGCCGTTCGTTCTGCAGGGAAATTTAAAAATGCGTCTACAAAATAACAAGTCACTGCCATCAAACTAATGGTTGCCATAAGTTTGAACTCTTTAGCATCTTCTCTTCTCCATATTTTTATAGCAAACAAAAACATTAATATAAATAATAAAGCAAAACTAACACCGCCTATTATTCCTAAGTCAGCAAACATTTCTACAAAATCATTATGTGCATGATAGGGCACAAATAAATCTGTAGCTCTTTCTTTTTCGTAAGGAATAGAAGCTAGTTTCCAGTTGCCATAACCAGCTCCAAGCAAAGGATGTTTTGAAGCATAGTCTGCTGCTGCTTTCCATAAATGAATTCTACTATTCTCCTCGCTTGCTACAGTAATGTCGCCAACCCTTTTTGTCACTGTACCATATCCGCCCTGAAATCCTTGCATTTCAACTGCATTTGCTAATATCAAATTAGCACAAAAATAAGCCACTATGATAGGTATTAAAAAATATCCAACCTGCATTAACAACTCTTTTTTACCTGTTTTATATTTAAAGAAAATACTAGTTATTGTATAAATAGAGAAAATCAAAAGTAATCCTACAAAAGTGGAACGCGTGTTTAAAATAAATAAAGCGAAAATTCCTAGAAATAAAGTAATTAAGCCTAGTAACTTCCCAACAAATTTATTATTTAAAATAACCCATAAAACAAATGGAAACTTAATTAACAAACTTGCCGCCATTACATTCTTATTACCATGATTCCCCATTAAACTCAAAATGTTTTGATCCACTCCCACGGTCTCCATGTTATTGGCAAAGCCCGTAATTACATATATGGAATCATACAATAAAATAAAAGAAACAAAAATGGCAACCAAATTAAATACCTTCTTTATGTCCTGTTTATAATAAAGAATAGACAGATTTATGAAAATAAAATAAGTAGTAATAAGTCTTGCCAAAGTTACTAAGGACTCTGTTGGGTTAATTGCATAAAAATAAGACCCTATTGCCCATAATACTAGTAATGAAAAGACAATACTAAATTTATATTGATATACA
>CANCAY010000056.1 GCA_947374225.1 Chitinophagaceae bacterium
CATTTTCAATAGCTTCTTTATAATATTGTCTTTTAATCAATATATAAATTACAGAAAGCAACACAGCAACACTACTATAAAGCCATTGCGCTCCCATTACATCTGCGCCACCTAAGTCCGGAATAAAATGCACAGTTAAAAATACAACGCTAAAGAATAGCCCTGCTAGCCAATTGGTTTGATACTTATTCAATGATATTTATTTTTAATTTTTCCCGTCAAGAATTATTGGCGTTTTACCACCTCCCATGATAATTACCTTTGCATTTGGAGAAGTCATCAACCCTTTCATTGCTTGTATTTGCTCATATTGTAATTGCTTATCTCCCAACCCTAAGCTAATAATTCTCTGATAGTCTGCAATACCTTGCGCTTCCACTCTTTTACGTTCTGCCTCTTGCTTTTCTTTCTGTAAAACGTATTGCATTTTCTGAGCATCTTGCTCTGCTTTAATCTTTTCTTCTATTGACCCTTTAACCGAAGTTGGCAAAGTAATATTACGAACCAATAATTGCTCAAGTACTACACCTCTAGTTTTTAAATTCGCTTCAATAGTTTTGAAAATTCTAGTTTGGAATTCATCTCTTTTTATAGAGTACAAGTCAACTGCTGTATAGTAAACTGCATTGTCTCTTATTTTAGTTCTAGTTATGGGACGAATGACTACATTTTTAAAATCATATCCTATTTCTCTCACAATATTGGGTGCCTGAGAAGCTTGCACTCTATATAATACGGTCAAATCAATTACTACTTCTAATCCGTCTGCAGTTAACACACGAATAGCATCATCACCATTTACATCTCCCTCATTATGCACTCCACTCATGGTGTAGTTTTGAGTTCTTACGTCTATCGTTTTAATGTCCATTAATGGATTCACAAAATTCAATCCACTAGTAATCACATCGTCTTGTACTTTTCCAAATAAAGACTTCACCCCTATTTCTCCTGCATCGATTTGTTTAATACTAGAATTGAGGGCTCCCAATACCATTAAAACAATTCCTACAATTTTAATAGTTCCTGCTTGTGCTGAAACTGGAACATTTAAGTTTTTAACAGCTCCCGCTGCAAAAAAGACAATTAAGCCTAATATGATTAGTAACATGATATATAGTTATTTAGCAATAAATATACAGCTTTACTTATAATTCTTTACTTTTTCAATTGATCTCTAATTTCAGTTAATAACTTGTCTGTACTCGAGACCTTCTCAGCTTCCTCGTTTGCCATGTTTTGTTTTAATTTACTTACCCCCTTAATCACTATAAATAAAACGAAAGCTATAATTACAAACTTAATTATAGCTGCAAGAGACTTCCCATAATGAACAGCTCCCCAAGCTAATTTATCAATATCTGCAACACCTGCTGCTTTGGTTGCTGGCGCCAAAATTAAAGGGGTGATAATATCTTCCACCAAGGAGCTAATGATACTACTAAAAGCGGCACCAATCACTACAGCTATGGAAAGTTCAATTACATTTCCCTTGATTGCGAAATCTTTAAAATCTTTAAGTAAACTCATAACGTATATTTTATGAGTTAAATTTAATCAAAATTATTAGAACCTCCTGTAGCGTATTTTAACTTTGGCAATACCGGGTCCAATTAAACCTATATCTCTATTTACTGCTTATTTACCATTTATAAAAAATAGATTTAATCTGATAAATTTTGAATAAATTAGCATATAAACTAATTGAAATTATGAGAAAATTAATGGGCTTTTCTGCGCTATTCAGTGTATTTATTTCTACTGCAAGTTTTGCACAAGCAAAACCAGAGTGGAATGAAATATTTACTAAAATAAATAATGAAGTATTAAGCAATTCAAATGCTTACAACTCTTTAAAAATTGCTTCTGAAACAATTGGTCATAGACTAACCGGCTCTGAGAATGGCAATAAAGCAGAAGCTTATGCTTTTAACTTATTAAAGTCTTATGGGTTTACAAATTTAAGATACCAACCATTTGAAGTGGAAAGTTGGAGCAGAGGTAGTTTAGACGTTACCATTGGTAATTCTACTAGCACATTAAAGAATGTAAAATCAGTTTCATTAGCACACTCCCCTGTGGCTTCTGATATTACTTTAGAAGTGATAGATATGGGAAATGGTGTAGAAGCAGACTATGCAGCAGCACCTGACAAAGTAAAAGGCAAAATTGCATTAGTATATTTAGGTACATTGCCAGGTTCAAAGGAAGGCACACCCAACTTACACAGATCTGAAAAAACAGCAATCGCTACAAAATATGGAGCAAAAGGTATCATTGTAATAAACACCGCAGACAAGGGTGTTTTATTAACTGGTACTGCTTCTGTTACAGGAAAATTAATCCCAATTCCAGCCGTTTGCGTTGGTAAAGAAGACGGTTTGGCATTAAAAGAGCAACTTAAATCTGGCAACTTATTTAGTCATATTAAAATGACAAACCATTCTGGTTTAATTAAAGCTAGAAATGTAGTGGCTACGATAAAAGGAAGTAGTTTACCAAATGAGAAAATCGTTGTAGGCGGTCACTTAGATAGCTGGGATTTAGCAACTGGCGCAATGGATAATGGAATCGGATCTTTCTCAGTTTTAGATATGGCTAGAACTTTTCAAGCATTGCATTTAAAACCTGCAAGAACGATTGACTTTGTAATGTTTATGGGTGAAGAAGAAGGTTTATTAGGATCTAGAGCATATGTTGATGCTGCAATTAAAGATAAAAGTATTGACCAAATAAGATACATGTTGAACTATGATATGACCAATGACCCTAAGGGATATCATACAAGTGACGCAGATAGTAAAGACCTTTTTGAATCAATTGGAAAAATTGCAAATAAATTAGACACAAATTTTAAAAATACATTTTCAGTTGGTGCAGGCTTACATAGCGACCACCAACCCTTCATGTTAAATGGAGTACCAACAGGCGGCGGTGCAGGTGGAAGCTTGCCAAAGGGTGCTGGACCATGTTACCATGCTGATTGTGACGTATTTAGTTTAGTAGAAGACAAGGGAATGCGCAATACAGTTCGTTTCAATACGATGTTATTATTTGGTATAGCAGACGCTGCTACCATTAATGCCAAACATTTTACAGACGAAGAAACTAGATTATTTTTAATTAAAAATAATTTAAAAGAACCATTAACCATTGCTGGTGAGTGGCGCTGGAAAGATTAAGTTTTAAATATAATTTACAAAAAGGGGACTCGACATATCGAGTCCCCTTTTTTATTGTAGCTATTCGTATCCTTTATGTTTTAAAATATCCCTATTTTTTAAAATAGAAGGTCTTACCATTTTTAGCAGATATTTTAGCTGCTTCTAAAATTCTATTCACCATCATATTATTTTCAATGGTATATAAACCAAAAGGCAATAACTTCTCTTCCCCTCTTAATACTGCATGTAGATAAGAAAAAGGATCTGTGAAAACATGAATGTCTTTGTCTGTTACAGTCTTTTCATATTCAGGCAATGACTCTTTGTTTCTTAATCTCATTTTATTGGCATTTACTGCTATTATATACGCACTATCTCCATACACTTCCATATCCTTTCTACTAAATGTCCAGTTCCAAGAACCTTGAATTATTGCCTGAGTTTTAGAATAGTTCACAATTATAGTTGCATCGTCGTCCACCTTTGGATATAATTTAGGCTTAAATTGATTCGTAACCGCAGTTACACTTATAGGCAATTCTCCTTTCATCAAATAGGTAATTAAGTTTGCACCATAACATCCAAAATCAACAATAGCGCCTCCACCATTTTGAACTGGATCTGTTAACCAATTAGCAAACTCATCACTTACACCAATTTCCTTTGGCCCTTGATGCCCATGATGAAACACCACTTTTCTAATTTGTCCCACATAATTACTGTCCTTAATCATTCTAAAAGTCTCGTAAGTAGAGGGATACCATGATGTTTCAAAATTCGTCAACAATAGGACATCATTCTTTTTAGCTATAGCCTGCATCTCTAAAGCATCGGCTAAAGAAGCCGCCAAAGGTTTTTCTACCATAATATGAATCCCTCTTGGCGCAGCTGCTTTTACTGCCATTAGATGTTCCTTGATTGAACCAAAAGCCAAGACAGCTTCTGGTTTTTTTTGATCTAATACTTCGGCTAAATTAGAATAGAACAAGCTTGCAGGTAAATGATACTTAACTGCATTCTTTTCTGCAATTAATTTATTGGGTTCATATATACCAACCAATTCGATATCATTTTTAGCTGCTCTTCCTAAAATCCAAGACACATGGCCATGTGTTATACCTACTACTACAACTCTCACGGGTCCTGTCTTTTTTGACTGAGCTTGTAGTTCATTAAATTGCAAGACTATCAATGCCAAGAGTACTATTAAGCTGCTTATCTTTTTCATAGGTTTAAATTGTATGCTGAATTTAAGGCATTTAATTATCTTTAAGATCAAATGCTATAATATAATGTCAATTAGAATTCTAACAAAAAAGAGATATGTATTTATTACACTATTAACCTTTATAAGTCTACAAGCCTATTCAAATAGTAAGGATACACTTTATTTAAGCTCCCCTAGCAAAGCAATTAAAGTAGCAATATGGCAAAATGGACAAGTATTTTATACAATAAATTTTAATAATAAAGCAATTACTAAAGCATGTATGATTGATTTAGAAGTGAATAAACAACCTTCTTTATCAAACGCGAACCCAGTTACAGGACATACTGTCAAATACAATAAGTCAATTGTAGTAAATCCTGTCCCAGAAAGAAGTAAGAAAATACTTAACGAGTATAATGAAATAACAATACAATTTAAACAACCATATACATTACAATTTAGAGTTTTTGATAATGGTGTTGCTTATCAAATAGGTACTAAATTCAAAGACAGTATTTTCATAAAAAATGAAACAGCTACATTTAATTTCGAGCATAAAGCAGCTGCCTATATTCCATTAATTCATAAAAGAGACGATGGCGACATATTCCATACAAGTTTTGAAGAATTATATCCATTAACAACTCTTGATTCAATATCAAAAAATCAACTTGCATACAATCCTGTATTAATTAGTCCAGAACAAAGTCCCAAAATTGCAATTACAGAATCCGATTTATTAGAATATCCAGGAATGTTTCTTACAGGGTCAAATTCCAATGGACTGGAAGCGAAATTTGCAGGGTACCCTGAAAAAGACAGTTTAACAAAGGAATTATATCCAGAGCTAGTGGTAACAAAAAGAGCCGACTTTATTGCCCATACCATAGGTACTAGACATTTACCTTGGCGTATTATAATGATTGCCCCAGAAGACAAAGACTTACCAATTAATAATATGGTATACCTATTAGCGAGTCCTTCCGACACGTCCAATTTTGATTGGGTACATCCTGGGAAAGCTACTGACGAATGGATTATTAATATCAATCTTTTTAATACAAATTTTAAAGCCGGCATAAATACAGCAACTTATAAATACTACATTGATTTTTGTAAAAGATTTGGATTTGATAGAATCATGATGGATGCAGGCTGGAGTGATTATAAGGATCTTTTTAAAATTAATCCAGCTATTGATATGAATGAAATTGCTGCTTATGCTAAATCACAAAATATTAAGATAAGCATGTGGACCATTGCAGTTACACTTGACAAACAATTAGACAGTGCATTAGATCAATTCAACAAATGGGGAGTTGATTTTATTATGACCGATTTTATTGATAGAGATGATCAAAAAATGGTTCAATTTTATGAACGTATAGCAAAAGCTTGTGCAAAACATAAAATTATGATAATGTATCATGGCGCCTATGCTCCTAAAGGTTTTAACAGAACCTATCCTAATGCAATTACAAGAGAAGGGGTTTTAGGATCAGAGTATAGTATCTGGAGTGATAAAGTAACACCTCACCATAATTTAATATTACCATTCACTAGAATGTTAGCTGGGTCTATGGACTACGAACCAGGCTTTTTAAACAATGCCACCAAAGCAAGTTTTAGAAATATAGAAGGGGCTCCTATGAGTTATGGAACAAGATGTCATCAGTTAGCCATGTTTATCGTATACGATAGTCCAATGCAAATATTTTCTGGCAATCCTTCCCAAGCTTATTTTGAACCCGCATTTATGGAACTTCTTGGAAGTATCCCTGCCGGATGGGATGACACAAAAATTATCGATGCAAAAGTGGGCGAATATATTGTTACTGCAAGACAGAAAAATAATAATTGGTATATCGCGGGGATGAATGACTGGACAAGTAAAGAACAAATAATAAAACTTGATTTTTTAGAAGCTGGAAATTACAAAGCAACTGTTTGCAAAGACGGAATTAATGCAGAAAAATATGCAGCCGACTATACGATTACAAATTTAGTTGTAACTAAAGATTCAAGTATTAAAATTCAATCTGCCCCAGGTGGAGGCTTTATGATAAAACTTATAAAAGAATAGAAAAAAGAAGGCCCCATAGAAATGGGGCCCGTTTTACGATTGCTTGCTTAAAACCAATAAACCTATTACGAAATTTATTTTTAAAATTTATATACAGCTGCTAAAATGAAATTACCCGCTCCAGCTGTTAAAGCGTTTGAATTGTTTATAAATACTTTATCCTTCGCATTATCAAATCTCAATTCAGGAATAATAGTAAACTTTGATAAATGAATATTAGCCGATACAGTATTTTGAAAAATTGAAGTACCCACTCCTACTGCACTCTTTGAATCATTAAAGTATTCAGATCTTAAAGTAAATCCAAATTTAGCATTTGGATCATAGTTAAAGTAAAATGCATTACTTGTCCAATTTGATCCTGCAATATTTGCAATAGTTCCATCATAGTTAATTGCAAATTGACTATTAACTACTCCATTCAACACTAAATCTATTTGAGACTTATCTTTCCCTCCTTGATAATTTAAATATGCTTTAAGTTTATCGTCCTTAGTTGCAGTACTTAATTGTGCAATTAATATTTTATCCTTAGAATTGGAACTAACAAAGTCAGTAGGCTGTGCAATTCCAATCATCATTGCCCACTTCCCACCTAAAGCAATATCTGCTTTAATTCCAGTATGAAAGAATGGTCCATAAGAGAACCCATAACTCATACTATAGTTTCTATTTGAATACGCATCTAATAATTCATATCCAATATGTGTAGCCCATTTACCAGCTGTGAATTTAATAACCGAGTTTGGAGCGAAGCTAATATAGGCTTGTTTTACATTTTGAGCGAGTCCTTTATCATTATATGAAAACTCTTCTACTCTTTTACCAACACCCAAATCAAGCGTTCCAGCAAACTTGCCAATAACTTGATCCACTTTTAATGAAGCCATGCCTAATTGTAAAGACTTATTTGAATTGGTAAAACTGGTTTTATTGTTTTCGATTTTATTAGCAAAATCACTTTTATAATACCCGTCAATATAAAATGTATAGGTTGTACTTGATTTAGAAGACTTAGTGGTATCAGATTGAGCATTTGAAAAAATGGATACAAAAAACAATGCTACTAAAAAGAATGATTTTGGCATAGTATTGAAATTTAATTTATTCATATTGCTTTTAATTACATTTGATCTTTTTGTTCATAAATTCTAGAAATAGAAGTGTTTATTGAAAAATAAATTAAAATCAAAAATCAAGTCAAAATCATTTTTATTGATAAT
>CANCAY010000057.1 GCA_947374225.1 Chitinophagaceae bacterium
TCCTAAAATTAAACGCATTCGTAAAAGAACCAGACGGAGATGCTTATACAATTAAGTGGTGGCAGTTTTTAAAAAATAAAAGCAACGCGACAATGAATATTACAAATAGCAGCAGCTTACAAACGACCATTGAAATTCCCAAGGACGCAGTGCAAAAGCAAACATTATATATAGTTTTAGAAATTACAGATAAAGGGAAAAATAGCCTTACAAGTTATCAGACAGTTAAAATTTTTATTAAATAATTTTAATAAAAACCATAATTTAATATTAGTATTATTCACTAAATGAGCAATTAAAAGATGAACGCTAAATTAGACTTATACTTTACGAAAGCCAAACAATGGCAAAATGAAATGAATTTGTTAAGGACTATACTGTTAGCATGTAAATTAGAGGAGGAATTAAAATGGGGGAAGCCATGTTACTCATTTAACAAAAAAAATGTTGTAATCATACAGTCATTTAAAGCGCACTGTGATTTAGGATTTTTTAATGGAGCCCTCTTAAAGGATCCTAAAGGTTTATTAGTGAAAGCTGGAGAACATACTCAAGCTGGGCGTCAAATGCGATTTACAGATAGCAAGGAAATAACAAAGTTGACAAGCGTTATTAAGTCCTATATCAAAGAAGCCATTGCACTTGGAGAAGCAGCAGTAAAGTTTGAGCCAATAGAAAAAGCGAGTGCTATTGTAATAGATGAACTTCTTGAACTATTTAAAAAAGACACCAAATTGAAAAAAGCTTTTAAAGACTTAACCCCTGGCAGACAAAGAGCTTATCTTATCTATTTTTCTGCTGCAAAGCAATCGGCAACAAGAATTTCAAGAATTAATAGTTATGCCGAAAGAATTATGAGTGGCAAGGGTATTAATGACTGTACATGTGGGCTTTCCAAAAGAATGCCAAATTGTGATGGGTCGCATAAGTATATAAAAAATTTATAATTAGCTTGAACGTAATTATTCTACATATTTGGTATCTTATACCTTCAAAGAAAAAGCCTAATAATGAAGCAGCGTATCCTATCCGCATTCCTTCTACTTGCCTACGTTTTTGTCTTAATAAAAGTATTAGTCTTTAAGGACCTTGCACTTATAAGAATAGGGCAGCTAAGATTGAATTTTGGTGGAACACAGGAAGGGCCAGCAAATTTGATACCCTTTAAAACAATTTTATACTATTTAAAAGGAAATAATGGCTTGTTAATTGCTGGCATAAATATCATTGGGAATATTATTGCATTGATTCCTTTAGGTTTTCTTGTTCCATTATTTTATAAGCATATGAACTGGGAACGATCAATTTTACTAGCATTAATGGCTGGCTTTTCAATAGAGCTAACTCAGGTAGCTTTACATATAGGTATATTTGACATAGACGATGTAATATTAAATGGATTGGGCGTGATAATTGGCTATGGATTGTTTAAACTATATACTGGATTGCCATTTAAAGTAAAGTCGTTCCTAAGCATAATTAGTTTTGCTATAGTAACATTACTAGTTTCAATTTATACCGTAGCGCATTTTAATAAAATTGAATTGCCCATAAGTATTGAAAACTCCATGGAGGCCAATATGCCTCCTAATGTCCAACCTGACGGTGCTACACAATGTTGTGATCTTTGTGGGGGAACTGGAGGAACGGGACAAATTATTGCAGTGGGTAATAACAGTATTACTATTAAACGAAGGGACGGTGTGGAACAAACTATAAAACTTACCAAGCAAACAACCATTAAAACTTCCGCAGGACCAGCAACGAATGCTGACTTGAAAATTGGAGACAGAGTCACAGTCATTATAGACGAAACAGAAACAGCTTCTGTAATATTGGTTTGCGATGCGAATATATAGGTTAAACAAAGCCGGTTGCAGATAGAGTACTTTTTAAACTAAAGGTGCAATATCAATAATACCTTCAAAATCAGCATAAACTGCATGAAAATGTGGTGGATTATGATCCATATAAAACATCCTAATAACAACTCCTAAAAAATAACTAATTTGTGGCATTAGATAATTTTGGATTATTAATTTCTCCAAAATGTTTACCAGTAATCACTAAATAAATTGCAGTAGCATCTATTTCAAGCTCATCAGACCAAGCAACCGAATATCCATTGGTGTATACTTTAGCAAATTTAGCCTTGTCTTGTAGCACTTTAAAAATACCTTTTTCAACAAGGTCGTTTAACTGAATAGTTCCAGAAACACCGTCGTCAAATTTAATGCTTATGGTATAGTCAGATACATATTTAACTTCTTGAACTTTCATACTCAAATTTACAAATAAAATTAGACAAAGAAACATAGTCGTATAAATACCTTTAAAAATAGAGGTTAAAGTCCATGACTTTGGAAGGTTATTTATTATTCTAACTCGTTGATTAGAAACAGAAAAGCCATCAGCATAAAACTGATGGCTTTTCTATATTTTCACTACCCTTCATTTACAGAAACTGTAAATTAGCGTAGACTTTATTTAAATCCAATATTTGCTAAACCTTTGTGGCTTATAACAATTGCTTCTAATGGAGTTTCATTGAAACAAGCGTCTTGCTCAACATAATAATACTTCATGCCAGCCAATTTCTTGTTTGCTAAAATACGCTTGAAGTCAATATGACCATTACCTACTGGAGCAAAACGACCTTGGTCATCCATGTCCTTCACATGCCATAATTTAAATCTACCTGGATAGCGCTTAAAATAAGCTACTGGGTCTTGACCTGCTTTAGTAACCCAATATAAGTCCATTTGAAAATTAACAATGCTTGCATCGCAATGCTCTAATAAATAATCGTATACAACATTACCATCATCGTCTTTTGAAAATTCAAAATCGTGATTGTGATATAATAATTCTAAACCAGCTGCCTTACATTTTGCACCTAATTTATTTAAGGTTTCTGCTAAAGCTTTAGCGCCCCCTTTCATACCCATTTTCTTGTTAACTGCATCATATACAAAAGTTCCCATTGGAGGAACTGGAATAACAAAGTATTTAAACCCTGCTGTTTTCAAGTCAGCAATTTGTTGATCCACGTTGTCAAAAGTAACCGTTCCTTGGTGTGCAGAAATTGGCGTTAATTTCATTTCATCTAATAATGCTTTAAAATCGGCAGGAGATAAATTGTAAAACTTTCCATTATTGTATCCAGCAGACTCTACATTTACATAACCAGCTTGAGCAACTTTTTCTAAAGTAGCACGAGCGTCTTTAGTCATTGCGTCACGAACAGTATATAAAGCAAGACCGCCAAATGGCTTAGCTGGTTTTTCAGCTTTGTCGATTGGTTTAAAAGCAAGAAGCGTGATAGCAAAAACTGCGCATAATGCTAAAACGGGTTTAAAAAATTTGTTGATTTTCATAGCAAGCAATTGTATTGATAATTTTTAAATAATTGAGTCTTCAATTTACTGAATTTGTGAGTAAAATTCACGGCAAAATGGAGCATTTTACATGAATGGGGACAATAATTGAAGTATTTCTAGGATATTTCTATTTTAATGAACTTAAGAAAGTATTTAAAAAGAAGCCTCTTACACTTGAACTAGCAAAACTATTTCATCAAGAATTGAATATTCCAGCAGAAGTACTCTTATCATAAACATTACGCTTCTAACTAAGAAGGTATTTGTTCTACTAAAATTTCGTTGCCTGCTTTATCATAATATGTGCAGGTCATTTTATCAATACTGATCTCCCATTTTTCGATACCACATTTAGCACACATTTTAATAAATGTGAGATAGTCGGTTTTTCCTTGTTGATGATCTATCAAACCAATTTTAAGTGCTGATAAGTTTGTAATATTAGCAATTTGTAAAGATTCATATTTTTCAGGTACGCTTGCAGTATAATTATTAGCCCCATGATAATCAATATGGCCGTCTTGCACAAAGGCTTCATAATGTGTAACGCCGAGTGATTTAATTTCTTTAATAAAGTTTGGGAAGTCCGCCCCAGATTTAACTTTACTATGCGCTGTTTTGATTTGATCTGCTGAAAACATTTTACCTTGATTTTATAATCGAATTTAAAGGATTATCTACTTAGCAACCACCTTTACGAGGTACACGCTTATACATTATTTTACCATCTCGTTCTACATAGTCGCCCGCTACAATTGGATATGCATACTTTGGCGCCTTTGATACACCATGACTTTTAATTATTATTTTATCATTCACCTTCAGGTTACGTAATTGCTCAAATTCTTTATTAGATTCTATCCCAAAAGAAAGAATATAATCGTCATCCTTTATTTTTACCATCACACCTAAGCCTAATCTTGAGCCTGTCGGAAGAGATAGAGAAGTAACAACTGCTTCCATATTGGTATAGTCCCTAATGGACTTTCTTATTTTTGCAGAGCCTGCAATCACTTTTAAACCTGCAGGAGACGCTTCCCATTTTTTGAATAGTATACCATCTGGAGTTGCTTCCCACTTTTTCAAAGGCGTTTCCCCTTTAATTTCAGGACTAGCAAATACCAATCCACTTACCAGAACTAGTGGAAATATAAGTGCGTAATTGATTTTTTTCATGATTATTGTATTTAACTTATTCAAAGTTATATAAGTGAATTAAATTAATAGTCCTTTTTTTGTACTCTTGCTACCAATTCAGTGTCAATCAACTCTAAAGACAAAACCATGTCTTTTACCGTTTCTTTATATTTCTTAAAATGAGATGTTAAGATATGTGATTGATACGCTTCAAGACTTGCATAAACTTCAAAAATAGTTATCAATGTTGCATCCTTTTTGTCAGCAACAACTGTGTAAGACAAAACACCCGGTTCTAATATAATTGCCGCATTCATCTGTTCTTTTAAGGCAGCTTTGTAATTTTCTAATTGCTTAGCGTCAATTTTTATTTTTGCAATCCTGTACATATTATTTGTGGCTTGTGCATTTGTATTAAAAGAAGTTAGATTGAATATGCACAAAAATAGCGCAGAAAGTATAATTCGATTCATATTGAAAATAGTTATTGTATAAAAGTATAACCTTTTTATCATTTTTTGTTGCTCCCCTTAAGCACTAAAGTCGCAAATTGAGGCCACAAGTTTAGGTAGTATTAGTTAACAGAAACCTCAACAGTTTTACCTAGTCCAAATTCAAGCAGCCTGTATAAAGTAGAAAGTTGAATATCTGTTTTTCCATTTTCAATTCTAGATATGAAACTTTTTTTGGCTCCAATCTTATCTGCCAATTGTTCTTGCGTCATTTTAGCATTTTTTCTTTCTTCTTTAATTAACTCCCCAATAAGAAACGCTTTTGCTTTAATTTCAAATTCAGTTCTGCTCTCTGAACCTTTTACACCATAACGTCCAGTTAGGTGATCATTAAAATTTGTGATGTTATTATGTTTCTTTGCCATTGTATTATTATTAATTTTTACCAAAATATTCCTTCATTAGTTTGTTCGCCATATCTATTTCTTTTGAAGAAGTTTTACTTGTTTTCTTTTGATAGCCATTAAATAAAACGACAATTTTCCCATTATCAAAACAACAAAATATTCTAAAAATATTGCTGCTATGTTCAACTCTAATTTCATACAATGACTTATGCCCTTCTATGTGTTTTAAAAATTTATCCGGAACTTTTTCGATATGAGTCAATAAGAATAAAACATATTCAATTTTTTCTTTTGCTTTCTCTGTTTGTTTATCAAAAAAGTCATGAAAATGATTTTTATAAAAAACCAGCTTCCTTACTTGATTCATTGGACCCTTAGATTACAAAGTTAACTTAAAATGGTACTTTAATAAAATATTTCAAATACTTTATTAAAAATGAATATCTGAAGGAAAATGAATTAAAAACAGAGTATTTATACGCAGTAGGCGCCCCCCCCCCTAACTAACTGGTAGGCAATAAAAAAGCCCCGCAATAAATGCGAGGCTTCTCAGTATCTGCTCCCCCTCTCCGACTTGAACGGAGGACCCCATCATTAACAGTGATGTGCTCTAACCAACTGAGCTAAGGAGGAGTGTTCCTTTTAAGGGTGGCAAAAATAATAAATTTTACTTAAAAACAAAACATTAAAACAAAGAATTACGCTTAAAACCAATAAAAATTCCTTCTGGGCGCATTTCAATGGGGTATGTCTTCAGAAAATAACCCTCGCCACTGGTATTTCGACCATTTTTCATGTCAAAAGCGTATCTGTGCAAGGGACAAACTACCTGTCCAAGTGGATTTATATAGCCAGCTGCCATTCTTCCACTTGCATGCGGGCATTTACTTGCAAAAGCAAAATACCCTTCCTCCCATTTAGCGAGTGTGAATTTGCGACCGTCTGCCTCTAATTCTAGCATGTTATTGTCTGGCCAGTCCAAGGTCAATGGTGCGTCAGTAACTAATACCCAATTCATACTAAAATGCTTTAGGTAAAGAAAACAGTTTTGTAAGGATATTTAATTTGATACTCGTCTCTTACTTTATGTAGAATGATAGTTCTTAACTCCTCTATGTTTTGTTTTTCGATAGCGGAAACAAAAACACAATTATTATTAGTAGCTAAGCTCCATTTTTCTTTAAGTTCTAAAAGCAGATCCTGTTTCACTTCGTCATCCAACCATTCGTCAAAATATTTCTGTTGATACAAATCCATTTTATTAAAAATAGTAAGGATAGGTTTTTCAAAAGCTTTTAATTCTTGTAGTGTTTTATTTACTACGCCTATTTGATCTTCGAACTGTGCGTGAGAAATATCCACCACGTGTAATAATACATCTGCTTCTCTTACCTCGTCTAGTGTGCTTTTAAAACTCTCCACCAAATGATGCGGTAGCTTTCTGATAAATCCAACCGTGTCACTTAATAAGAAAGGCGTGTTTTCAAAAACCACTTTTCTAGTAGTCGTGTCCAAAGTGGCAAATAATTTATTCTCTGCAAACACTTCACTCTTACTGATTAAATTCATAATTGTGCTCTTGCCTACATTGGTATAACCCACTAAAGCAACACGAATAAATTCACCTCTATCTTTTCTTTGCGTGAACGCTTGCTTATCAATTTCCTCTAGTCTTTTACGCAGCAAAGAAATTTTATCTTTTACAATACGTCTGTCCGTTTCAATTTCTGTTTCACCCGGACCTCTTGAACCAATACCTGCCCCTTGTCTTTCCAAATGCGTCCACATACCTTTTAGTCTTGGTAAAATGTATTGGTATTGTGCTAATTCAACCTGCACTTTAGACTGTGCAGTACGCGCTCTTCTTGCAAAAATGTCTAATATC
>CANCAY010000058.1 GCA_947374225.1 Chitinophagaceae bacterium
TCCAACACTCTTGCACCTAATTCTTTTTCAATATTCTGTATTTGAGAACCGGTTAATTCGTCGTCAAACACAACCAGGTCAATGTCCTTAGCGATTACATATTGTTTGATTTCTTCCAATTTTCCCTTACCCACAAAAGTTCTGCTATCTGGATGCGGCAACCTTTGCTTAAACTTTTTAATAGTAATTGCACCGGCCGTCTCTGCTAAAAAAGCAAGTTCTTCCAAATACTCGTCCACCTGCTCCTCGGTATTGTCCTTTTGAATAACACCAACAAGCACTGCTTTTTCTTCCTCTTTTATTATTTGTTTTTTCTCAATCAAAATAAGTTCGTTTATAAAAAAACCCTCATTGAAGAGGGTTTTGAATATTTTTAATAATTTTTTATAACCCGCTAATAGTAATACCTATCGAGAACCTGTTCATCTTAGGGCCATAGCCATCACGCAAAACACCGTTCACTAAATAAGCAGCGTCTAAAGACAACATACCATATCCAACTCTTCCTGTCAAGCTAATGTCGGTTGCATTTAAAAATCTTTTGTTGATTTCTTTTTCAACATATGTTTTTCCATATACTGAATTACCACTTCTGTCTACTAAGTTTTTTGATTTAGTATATGCTTTCATCAAGAGACCCAATTTAACACCCGCTGCGGCTTTCCAAGATTTACCAGGATTTTTAGGATCACTGTAGTATCTTAACTCTAAAGGAGCATTTAAATAAATTTCAGCTAATTTAACTTTAGAAAAATGATTTGAAATAGAATCGATATGCTTAAACGGCAAAGTTGCAGCACCCGATTTTAAATCTACATTAGTATGATTGTCAAAGAAAATATTACTTGTTCCAATACCTGCACCATACGCAACACTAAAATGTTGATTGGTTTTAAAAGGCTTGTCGTACATAAAGAACACATTAAAATGTCGGCTTAAACCGCCACCTAATTTTACACTGTCTGGAGCACCAGTCCAAGTATCTGTTCCAATTTGAAACATTAAATGATCAGACGCACGACCTGTTAAGTCTATTTTAGAGCTTCCATTAGCACTTGAAGTTTGCGCATTTGCTACAAAACCTAGGATGGTTAATGAAATAAGGGATAAAAATACTTTCTTCATGCCGCAAAAATAGCTGAAAAAAAGGGTAGAAAGCAGTAAAAAAGGTTAAAATATTAAGTTAAATGCGCTCTTTTGATAGGCAAATTTTAGTATTTTTGCCGCCTACATCGAAAGATGCGGGCCTATAGCTCAGTTGGTTAGAGCACCTGACTCATAATCAGGGGGTCCCTGGATCATGCCCAGGTGGGCCCACTCCTTGATAATCAAGCAGTTACAAACAAGTTTTAATCGACTTTTTTGTAGCTGCTTTTTTCATTTGCACCACAATTTGCACCACAACTATATTGCTGAAACACGCGGAAACATTGGGAATATTGGTTATTAGGAAAGATCTATTTAACTAGCATTATGTACAGACCAAGTTTTAATAATTTCACATAAATAATAAATCGCAGCAATAATAATTCCGATAGCTATCCATGTTGTAAGTGTATTAAGTTTGTTAGCTTGGCTAGTTTGGATATTTCGATAATATTCAATTTGCATTTCATGTTCTGCAGCTTTTCTAAATTTACCAAGGTATCCACCTTCATACCTATAAAAATAATCCCCTTCAAAAGTCAATGTATAGTGCTCTGATGATACATTACTATAATTATTAAATCTTAATTGAATCTCCAGGTATTCATCTTTTACGAGTTTTTTTAAGACTTTAATTAACTCATCTCGATCTCGAATTTTTGTTTTATCAATTTGAGACAAGATTTCTTCTTCATTTAACACTGTTTGGTGAATTTGAATATTTACAAAACATTCTAACACCGCATCAAGCTTCTCTATAGAATTCACTTTAATCAATTTTTAAATTTAAAAAGGCAATAATTTTTTTACCTATTAATAAGTGAGTTAACGATTTGATAATATTATCTTGACCTCTTACCATTAAATATAGGCCTCCAAATATTTTGATATATAAATCATAAACAACTCCTTCATGTAAATTAATATTATTTCTAAATCCCAAATAAACAGAAGCAACCCCTAATAATAATTCGATAATCCCATAAGTTAATCTGTACCTATCACGAAAAATAAAAAGTGAAAAGCCCAAAATAAGAATACAAAAAATTAGAGTGAAATTGTTGATTTGAATTGCCTCAAAAAGCTTTGCCAAGTAAATTATAATAAAAAATATTATTAATGCAAATATTAAAGAACCAGCTATTTTCTTTTTTTCGTCGATAATGTATGCTTTTAGATTTTCGGCAGCACTAGTATTCGATTTAATTAATTTCACAACTTTTTTCAAATCGAAGAGGTCCCAAAATGGAATCTGATATTCATTGCAGTATGATTTCAGCGTTATATCGTCCGAACAAATAATAACGTCTTCGCCATTTTTTTTCAATATGTGATATTCCGAAATTAAATCTAGTTTTAGATAACTAAATTGCGGGTATGTGGGAATATGAGATATTGATTGTTTTTTGTAATCAGTTAGAACTTTTATAATTCCAGCAGAAATAGAATAATCTAAAAAATTATTAACATCATAGTGCTCGGACAATCCTCTATTAATGCTGAGTTGAAAAAACCAATTGTATGTTGATTCTGTAATTATAAATTTAAACCCGCTTTCGCCAATAGCAGTTATCTCTGGAAATTGAATAATATTTTTGTGTCAAGTAAAACATATTTCATGTTGATCTATTTTAGTTCCAATTAATCACATATAAGTTATAGGAATCTTATTAGTTATTCTATTTGAAAAACACAATAAATTTAATAGAAATTAAATTAGAAATGAGTTCGTGGAAGGGGAAATATTCTTTATTCAGTAAATATACTGAATAGATTAAACAAAAATAATAGGTAAGATACCAGTAGAATTTGTAGTAATAATTACTATTAACTTGACTAATTGTCTAATATTAGATATTTTTTGATAAAATATCATAGATTTGAATAGGCTTCAAATTAGCAGCAGTTAAAGAAATATCTATGTCTATAGTACGTACCAAAAATGTAAACTTTAGATTTAATAATCTTGAGCAGATATTAACAAACATTAATCTTAACATTCCAGAAGGTTCAATTTATGGATTTTTAGGGCCGAATGGTGCGGGAAAAACAACTACATTAAAACTATTACTGGGTTTACTTACAATACAACAAGGAGAAATTGACATATTTAACAAGTCGCTCACTAACAATAGAATTGATATATTAAATCATATTGGCTCAATGATTGAAAGTCCATCAATTTATAGCCACTTATCTGCATTTGAAAATTTGAAAGTAATCGGCACTATTTTCAATAGTTCAAATGAACGCATTAATGAGATTTTAACCATCGTAGGATTATCTAATACTGGTAGTAAAATTGCTGGAAATTTTTCACTTGGAATGAAGCAACGTCTATCACTAGGAATTGCATTATTAAATAATCCTAAATTATTAATACTAGATGAACCTACTAATGGGCTAGACCCCAATGGGATTATAGAAATAAGAGAATTACTTAAAAATATCAACAAAATATATGGCACTACAATAATTATATCTAGTCATATTCTAAGTGAGATAGAAAAGCTTGTTTCACATTTAGCGATAATTGACAAAGGCAGTCTATTATTTCAAGGAACTATTGGGGATTTAAATTCTATGCAACAAAATAGTATTAATGTGATATTAGAAACTAATGACAACAAAAGTGCATTGTTAATACTAAATGAGATGTATGTTGAATGCTTGGAAATTGAATCAAAAATTCAATTTCAATTTGTTTCAAATGAATTGACCTCCGAGATAATTAACAACTTAATTAATTCAGGGATTAGAGTTTATGAATTAAGTAAAGAGAAACATAATTTAGAAAACATATTTATGAATTTAATTCAAAAATAAAACTATGAGTGCATCGTTTGTAAAAACATTTCAAAGCGAATGGCTAAAGAAAAAAAAGAGCCTTGCTTCATGGTTAGTAATCATAGGTGCTTTTTTTGTGCCTTTTATCTATATAATTTCTAGACTAATTTATCACGAAAACACAGTTAGAGATTTCTCAAGTAAGAATTTTTGGAATATTTATTGGATTCATAGATCATGGGAGATGATGGCATTATTCTTATTACCTGTTGGAATCATACTTGTTGTTGGATTAATTACTCAAATTGAGAATAAAAACAATGCATGGAAACAACTACACACGCTCCCAATAAGTTACACCACCATTTACTTTTCAAAGCTGTCTATTATAATTACTATGATGGTACAATTTTTTATAATATATAATATAGGTGTATATCTTACCGTCTTAGTCCCCTATATGATAATTAATAATTGTCAATATCCTCCTAGCCCATTCCCATTTAAAGAATTGTTGATTCAGAATTTAAAGTACTTTATTGATTGTTTGCCAATAATTGCACTCCAATTCTTATTAAGTTTTAGGTTGAAGAATTTTGTTGCTCCAATGGGAATAGGATTTTTAATTTGGATTTCTTCATTTATCGCGCTAAGATGGAAACATGGCATTTATATACCTTATTCTTATACAATGTATAATTATACAAATCCAGATAATCACAAATCCTACTTAAACTATGATTTTAGTATTCATACGTTTGCAATAATTTACACTATTATATTCATTTTATTTGGATATTACATTTATATAAAAAATCTAGATAAAAGCTAACTTCATGATTGATTTATAGATGTGTTTTTTTTAGAAATTATAGATCGAAAACTTAATTGAAGGCATTACTGATGTCCTGGTTTGTCCATCATATTTACCAAAATATAATTCAGGTTGGAAATGAAGATATCCAAATGCAACTTCAGGCAAACCAAGCCTATAAGTATTTATTGGCAACCATTCTCCTTCTCGATGCATTAACTTACCAATGCTTAAAGCAGGCAGAACATGGAAATCATTCAAATTCTTGTTTTTTAGCGGGTGAGATACTCCGATACTAAGAAAATTGTTTTGGTTTATTGTCATTCGATTTAAATTGTCTTTTGAATAAAATCCATTAAACTCATAGGAAAGTGAATAAATGTTTTGGCGGTTTCTCAACCTTAATCCTAATGCAAAATGTGTAACTGGGGCTCCAGATAAGAATCTAAATCCATAATTAACTCCTAACTCCAATTGATTATTTTGGCCTAAATAAGTAGTTCTGATAGTTTTATTCGAACCTAATGGGGTTAAACTTCCATCTTTCATATTATAAATTCCATTGAATTTTGAAAAATAATTAATTTCAGCCTTATCATTAATATAATGATTGACATCTTTTCTAATTCTATTTATACAATTTGAAAGAATAGTATCAGGTAAGGTTTTAATATCAGAAAGATTATTTACTATTATGTTAATTATAAATGGGAAATTCTGTTCCCCTTTATTTAATCCATCTGGGGTAAATTTTTTGAAAACATCCAACGTATTTAGAGTGTGTAATTTAATTCTCAGTGTATCTGAATTAACCTTCAGTTCTACTAATTCTCTATTTTTTAATGTGAAATCAGTTGAATTGGGAATATTATTATTGATTCGAAATTGAGGCGCCATTTCAGGAACAACTAAATAGTCAACTCTGCGCGCAATTGCATCATTCTTAAAAGAATCGACAAAATAAGAAAGATTTTGTTTTGCTTCAGTCAAAATAGAATCCAAATTAGGTAAATCATTTAATTGATGAATTGCATACATTTCAAAATAAATCTTTATGGCTTTATTTTGATTGTTAAAAAATGTAAAATTTACTGGTGTTGTATATGGTTTAGGGGAACCAAATAATTGTTCTTCAGTATTTAACCTTACATTTTTATATTCGTTTGATTGTGCGTTTAAAATGCTAGAAACTAATAATGCAATAACAAGAGTAAGTAGATTATTTTTCATGATCATCATTTAAGCTATTAGAAGATTTATTTAAAAGTATTTTTATGGTCAAATATTTTTGAACATTTTGCTGTTCATTAAAATTATTTTGTTGATATGAGGCATTTAAGATTTTTTCATTATCTCCTGTAGTATACAAATAGTTAGATTCATTAGAACGTCCTAATTCATTTATATGCACAATAGTATATTTACGCTTTGGTACATTGTTTTTTGCAAATGCCAGTGTTGAAAGAGAACTAACATTTAATGCTTTTGAATCTGAATTAATAGAAGCTTGATTTTCCAAGACTGTTACCGAATTTGTCTTTTCTAATATTGGCTCTTGAATATCTATATTTGTTAACTTAGTTGAGACAACTGAACTATTGTTTGAAATATTCAATTGTGCTTTAGTTGTATGCTCAACAATAACAACCTT
>CANCAY010000059.1 GCA_947374225.1 Chitinophagaceae bacterium
TCTTTATAATTTCTATTAAATGCATCTAATGCTATGCCCAACGCTTCTTCCTTCTCAAAACCAATCAATGCATTTTGTTTACTTGGATGAACTTGTATACTTAACATTTTGGCCACGTCTAACACCTTAAATAAATAGGGTAAGCCACCAAAATTTGTATTCGTTTTAGCCCCTAATAATTCAATTGGATTGGTTTCAATAAACTGATCCAATAAAACCGCTCCAGTCTCTGTTTCAATTATAGACGGCGCGGAAACATGTGCACCCATCCAATATTCAGCAAAAGGTTCATTTTTAGGGTTTGTGATACCCACTAAATTGGGAATAAAACCAGTTCCACCCCAGTCATAATGTCTATGTATTCCTTGTAATTTATACGCTTTTTGCATGTGTTATGATGGCTTAAGTTTATGGCTCAAATTTGAAACCATTAAATAAACATATGAGCAACAAAGATACTGGGTTTTTAGGCGAAAACATGGCAGCCAACCATCTAATCAATTTGGGCTATGAAATCATTGAACGAAACTGGCGCTATAAACATTTAGAATTAGATATTATTGCCAGCAAGGATGGTGTATTGAATATTATAGAAGTTAAGACTAGAACCAATATTCAATTCGGATTCCCAGAACAAAGTATTGGTCGACAAAAAATGCAATATCTAAAAAATGCAGCTGCCGTATTCCAATATAAAAACCCCAAATGGAAACGAATTCAATTTGGGGTTATAGCTATTCATTTAAATGAAAAAAGCGAATGGGAAATATTATTTTTGGAAGATTTCTTTTTGTAAATCCTTCATCTTCTCTACCATCTTATAAGTTGCTGGACAATACTCCACATTCTGCTTGTGAACATGTATGTATTCATTCATTTTTTTCTTTGTCAAATGTGGGAAGCCCGCACAGTCTGCTGGACGCACTTCGTATATACTACACATATTTGTTTTCAAATTCAAAAACTGACAAGGTCTTAATTGATTCAACCAATCCTTATCTTTCTTATCATATTCCAACCACTTCTCTTTAAATTCTGTTGGTTTCATTTCAAGATGTGCCGAAATTCTTTTAATGTCTGCAGGAGTGAAAGTCGGGCTCATTGTTTTACAACAATTTGCACAACTTAAACAATCCACTTCGCTCCAAACTTCTGTACTTAATGTTACTGCCCACTTGTCCAAACTTTTAGGATTTTTCTTTTCTAGTTTTGTTAAAAAAGTTCTTAATTGTTTTGCGTTGTGTCTTACTTTCTGCTTAAATGACCTTAAATTTACTTGCATAATGAGATGAATCAGACGCGAATTAAATTCATTATCCGTTAACTATCAAATATTTTACTAAATATACATGCACTGGGACAGTTATAAAAAGGGATTCAAAGCTTTTCTTCAACTTGAAAAGTCACTCAGTGCGCACTCGGTAGAAGCCTATTTGCGCGACCTAGACAAACTATCCAGCTTTCTTCACAACAATTCAACTACTTCAGACTCCAATAATAACAGCAGTATTGGCCCTTCTGATGTAACCATTAAGCATTTGCAGGATTTTATACAAAGCATTGCTAAAATGGAGATGGCGCCAACCTCTCAGGCACGAATTATTTCTGGCATAAAGTCGTTTTTTAAATATTGTATGCTGGAGCAAATTTGCACCATCAACCCAACTACGCTTTTACCAACACCTAAAACAAAAAGGAAACTTCCCGACGTTTTAAGTTTTGAAGAAATAGAACAACTTATAGGAGAAATTGATTTGAGTAAACCAGAAGGCGGAAGAAACAAAGCAATCTTGGAAACCATGTATAGCTCTGGATTACGGGTTACCGAAGCCATTACCTTGAAAATATCCTGTCTCTACCTAGACGTTGGATTTATTAGAGTCATTGGAAAAGGAGATAAAGAAAGGTTGGTCCCAATTGGCACTGATGCCATAAAATATATCAAACTATACAAGGATACAATAAGAGTACATCAAACCCCAGCTAAGGACTGCGAAGACATTCTATTCCTGAATAATCGTGGAAAGGGTTTAAGTCGGGTAATGATTTTTTACATTATTAAAGGCCTTATTCAAAAAACAGGTATTAAAAAATCTATATCCCCTCATAGTTTTAGGCACTCTTTTGCCACCCATTTAGTGGAAGGTGGTGCGGATCTTAGAGCGGTTCAAGAAATGCTTGGTCATGAAAGCATTACTACCACCGAGATTTATACCCATATTAATAGAGAATACCTTAGAGACACTTTGGACCGCTTCCACCCCGCTTTTCACAAAAAGTAAGCTCCCCTCTTTTACCAAAATGCAACTGATTCAACCAAAATGGAGTAGTTTTGTTATTCTTAAAAATCAAACAAATATGAAAAAGATACTTTTTGCTTTAACAAGCATTATCTGTTTACAAGCTACTGCTCAAATTAAAATGCCAGCCGCAAGTCCTACTCAAACATTAAGTCAAGAATTTGGTTTAGGCAAGGTTGAAATCGTATACTCAAGACCAAGTTTAAAAGGCCGTTCAGCATTTGGCGAAGGTTCTTTATTAGCACCTAACGGTATCGTTTGGAGAACTGGCGCAAACAGTGCAACCAAAGTTACTTTCTCTGACCCTGTAACTATTGGTGATAAGACTTTGCCAGCAGGTTCTTATGGTTTATTTACAATCCCAGGTGCTACAGAATGGACTATCATATTCAACACCAATTCTAAAGGTTGGGGAAGTTTTGAATACAAGGAGTCAGAAGACGTAGTTCGTATTAAAGTGAAACCAGAAACTACCAATGTTAGTACTGAAACCTTCACTATCAATATGGACAATATCACTGCTGAGTCAGCTTATATCTGTTTAAGCTGGGCAAAAACAATGATATGTATTCCAGTAAAAACTGATATCAAACCTACTATTCGCAAGCAAATTGCAGAAGCAACTACTGGAGCAACAGTTAATCCTGCTGCCTACCAAGCTGCAGCAAACTTTTATTTTGATATCGACAAAGACTATGACAAAGCTTTAGTATACGTAGATAAAGCAATAGCAAATAACGCAAGTGCTTATTGGTTGTTTTTATTAAAAGCTAAAACTCAAAAAGAATTAGGTGATAAAAAAGGTGCAAGAGCAAGTGCTGAAGCATGTATTAAAATGGCTGAAGCTGGAAAGAATGCTGATTATGTAAGATCAGCACAAGAATTGATTAAGAGTTTATAATTGAATTCTTTGAAAAATATTGTTGAAGAAATTGTTGAAGAAATTGTTGAAGAAAACCCTAAAAATCTTACAGTAGATTGTTTAGGGTTTTCTTTTTTCTGAATTTAGGATTTTTTTTAAATTTTTTAAAAAATAAGACCAATTCAACTTTATTTAATGTAAAAAGTAATCAAAAAAATATTACTTTTTAAACCGTTGCGTATCGTCCACATCAATTAGTGTTTTGTACGTTTCATACCACATTTTTGAAAAACGTTGTGCATCTACCACAAATTATTATGCATTGTACGTTATGTACAACGCTTTTTTTAAGGACTAAATTGGGCACATATGATTTCTAGTGGTTAGTTATATAAAATTAACGGGCAAATATACCTGCCTACTTTCCTGTTTTTTTGACTATTTTTGAAACACCAGCGGAGGTGGCGAAATTGGTAGACGCACTACCTTGAGGTGGTAGCGCCCATAAACCGGGCGTGGGAGTTCGAATCTCCTCTTCCGCACAATTTAAAAAAATTTATTTTTAATAGATATAAATTTCCAAATTATTTATTAATCAATAAAGCCAATATTTAAATATATCATATGTCTAACTATGCCGTTTCTTGTCCTAAATGTCAACACAGTTTTGAACCTACTGACGCTATTAGAGAAGAGGTTGAAAAAGAGTTGCGTGGCAAAATGACTGATTGGCAAAAAAAGAAAGAAGAAGAAACCAATCAATTATTGGAAGCACAGAAAATAAAGATTCAAGCAGAATTAAGTGAACAGCTTAAGAAAAATTTAGCGTCCGAATACGAGCATAAGATAAAAATTATGCAGGAGAATGAATCTAATATGTCCAAGCAGGTGACCGAGTTTAGACAGAACGAACTGGAATTTTTGAAAAAAGTTCAAGCCATTCAAGACAAAGAAGCTGAATTAGAATTAGAATTACAAAGAAAGTTAAATACCGAAAGAGAAACACTTAAAATACAAATTCAAAAAGAAGAGGCGGAAAGAGTTTCTTTAAAAGACCAAGAGCATTCCTTAAAAGTAAAAGAATTAGAAAAACAAATTGAGGATCAACGAAAATTAGCTGAAGAAATGCGCCGCAAAGCGGAGCAAGGAAGTATGCAAATGCAAGGTGAAGTTCAGGAGTTATTACTTGAAGAATTATTAAAATCAAATTTTCCTTTTGATCATATTTCAGAAGTGGGCAAAGGCGTTAGAGGTGCCGATTGTATTCAAACAGTTAGGACCAGCCTAGGCCAGGAAGCTGGTAAAATTATTTATGAAAGTAAAAGAACTACTGCTTTTGCTGCAGAATGGATTGAGAAACTAAAAGCTGACATGCGTAGTCAAGGAGCAGACATCGCTATTATTGTTACCCAAACATTTCCTAAAGACATGGATCGTTTTGGCGAAAAAGATGGCGTGTATATCTGTTCTTTTCAAGAAGTTAAAAGTGTTGCCCTCCTACTTAGAAATGCTATTTTAAAAATACACGAAACCAAGAAAAGTCAAGTTAACAAAGGGGACAAAATGACTTTATTATACGATTACTTAACCGGCAACGAATTTGGTGAACAATGGAAAGCCATTGGTGAAGGTTTTAGACAAATGCGTCAAAGTATCCAAAAAGAAAGAGATGCAATGGAAAAGCTTTGGAAATCACGCGAGAAGCAATTAGAAAAAGTATTACTAAATGCAATGCATATTAAAGGCTCCATTGAGGGCATAGCAGGTTCAGATACGATTCATCTAGACTTTCTTGAGGATGACGAAGTATTAGGTCTAGAAGAATAAATATATAATTTCATTATTGTAAACAATTAAGTCTCCAAATTAGGAGACTTAATTGTTTAATTCTTACTTGAATTAAACTGTATTTATACTAAACTTTATTTATTCCTTTACAAAATCTAATGCACGTAAATGAGGCGCTAGCAACTCCTTTAGTTCAAACATACTACTCTCATTATAGTTCCCGTCAATGTATTCAGTAACTGCTTTGGCGTGTTTTGTTAATTGATTAAAATGACCTGTTGTTTTTTTAGTTCCTAAAACAAATAATGGCAGTTTAGGATGTGTATTTAATACCGCACCCAATGCTTGGTCAATATGGTGTAAAAACTTATTTACCAATATCTCTTTATGCTCAGAAGGATCAGAAAACTGTCCTACTTTTTCTGGCATATCTCTTTCATACGCTTCTAATGAATCAGCACTGTTTAATTTGATTTTTTCAAAGTTTACTTTGTCATACAAGTAAAGTGTAACTTTCTTAGCGCTTAATAATAAAACTAAGTATTTGTATTTATTTTCGTTTGGCATGATTTAAGT
>CANCAY010000060.1 GCA_947374225.1 Chitinophagaceae bacterium
AGTGAATTATGACATTGGTAATAGTGCGTCATTAGGATATGATATTCAAGAAGAATTTAACCTATATGGAAACAGAATTAGTGACATTCATATAAAAGACAGGACTTTAGGTGGTGGGTCTGTAGTATTAGGAACTGGAAATGCAAATTTCAATTTATTTTTTGATGTATTTTCTAAAATTGATTTCAAAGGTCCAATAATTATGCAAGTATACAGGGATAACGAAGGAATTGAAATTTTTAAAAAACAGTTCAATTGGTTAAAAAACAAAATTAAAGAATAAGTATGATAGCTATTATTCCAGCTAGGAGTGGTTCAAAAGGAGTGCCTGGCAAAAATATAAAATTATTAGGAGGAATACCTTTATTTGCATATAGTATCATTGCAGCAAGGATGATGCCTAGTGTCTCACGTGTTATTGTATCAACAGATTCGCAAGATTATGCAGATATTGCGAAAGAATTCGGCGCTGAAGTTCCATTTTTAAGACCAATTGATATCTCAGGAGACAAGTCTACAGATTTCGATTTATTTTTTCATGTATTAAATTGGTTCAAAGAGAATGAAAATTTAGTACCAGAATATTTATTACACTTAAGACCAACCACACCTATTAGAGATCCAAAAATCATGGAAGAGGCAGTGAATTTATTTATTGAAAATAAAAAAATAGCAAGTTCCTTACGTTCAGGTCATATTGCACCTGAATCACCTTTTAAGTGGTTTTTAAAAGACACCAACAATTATTTTAAAGGATTAAGAGAAGACCTTACCCCAGAAAAAGTAAACCTACCAAGACAATCATTTCCTTCGGTATATATTCCGGATGGTTATATTGATATTCTTAAGAGTGAAGTTATATTAAATACAGGTACTCTTCATGGAGATAAAATGTTAGTTTTTGAATCTCCATTTTGTGTTGAAGTTGATAATAAGGAAGATTTTGAATATCTTGAATATCAAATAGAAAAAGAAGGATCAATTATATTAAACTTTCATAACAGTAAAAAATAACATTTTATGTCAGGACTTGGATTTTCACACACACCAAAAGAAGTAAAAAAAATTAATACAAAGTATAGAAGCATAGTTACAAAAATTCCAGTTCCTGAGAGCATACCAATTTTAGAAAGAGTTTATGAGACGGAGTCGCACTCTATGCATGGACAATTACCTATTATCTGGGATCGAGCAGAAGGCGTTCAGGTTTATGATTCTTGGGGTAACAAATGGTTAGATTTTTCTAGTACAATTTTTGTCACTAATGCGGGTCATGGAAATAAGAGAATTGTGGAAGCATTAAATAAAGTAATCAATAAGCCACTTTTACATACTTATACCTTCACGTCTCCAGAACGTTTTGAATATTTAAATTATTTAATTTCTAATACTCCAAAACAGTTTGAGAAAGCATTTTTGTTGTCAGCAGGAACCGAAGCAACAGAGGCAACTTTAAAATTGATGAGATTGAATGGAATTAAATTAGGAAAAAAGAAAGGGGGGATTTTATGCTTTGAGGGTAACTGGCATGGAAGAACACTTGGAGCTCAAATGATGGGATGGAATCCAAGTCAAAAAGAATGGATAGGTTATTTAGATCCAAATATTTATCATTTACCATTTCCATATCCGTGGAGAGAAGATGCGATTGAAAATCCAAGAAAATACTTTAGAGATAGTATAAAAGAGTTAATTGAGAAAAATAATATAGATCCCAAAACCGATTTATGCGGGATTATGATGGAAACTTTTCAAGGTTGGGGTGCAGTTTTTTATCCAAAAGAATTTGTTCAAGAAGTTGCACTGTTTGCAAAAGAGAATGATTTATTATTGACTTTTGATGAAATGCAAGCTGGTTTTGGAAGGACAGGAGAATTGTTTGGCTACATGAATTATGAAGTTGAGCCAGATTTAATAGCATGTGGTAAAGGTGCAAGTTCTAGTTTGCCATTAGCAGTAGTACTTGGAAGTAAAGAAATCATGGATTTGCCAGGAATTGGATCGATGAGTTCAACACATTCTGCAAATCCATTAGTTTGTGCTGCTGGCTTAGCAAATATGCAAGCCTTAATTGAAGATGGATTGATTTTGAATTCAAAAAAACTGGGTGAAGTATTTCATGAAAAATTAAATTTATTAAAAAATAAGTATCCTAATTACATCTCGTCTGTTCAAGGGGTAGGTTTATTAGCGGCAGTTATTTTTACAGGGCTAAATAAAAATCCATTAAGTGAGCTTTGTGATTTAATAAGCGAAAAATGCTTACAATCTGGACTTCTTGTTGTTCATACAGGTAGAGAATCAATAAAACTAGCACCTCCATTAGTAATAAATAAAGAAGAATTACTAGAGGGAATTGAAACATTTGCATTAGCTGTTGAAGAAAGTATAAATGAACTATATGGTTCTTAATACTAGACATACTGGATTCGTTGTCTTAGATTTAGATAAATTTATTAATTTCTATCTTGGACTAGGTTTAAAATTAATATCTAGGATGATAGAAGAGGGTGATTATATCGATAATCTCGTTGGACTAAATAAAGTTAAACTAGAATGGGCAAAATTATCTTTGCCAGATGGCTCATTAATTGAATTGCTACAATATCACACGCATACCGAGTTAGTTGAAAAAAATGAAATAATTCAATTGCCAAATAGATTAGGATGTTCTCATATTGCATTAACTGTGGATAATATTCAAAAAGTTATTGAATATATTTGTAAATCTGGTGGTTCAATAAAGAACAGCTACCAGATTTCACCAGACGGTAATGTTAAGGTTGCTTATTGTTACGATATGGAAGGTAATATTTTAGAAATCGTTGAAAATTTAAAAAATATATAAAATGACAGATTATTTAAAAGTAGTGTATGATACTAAATCTCATCCGCAGACAACGTATCCTGGAAAACTTTGTTCTTATCTGTTTCATACATTTCAAATGAAACGAGGACAAAAATTTCTAGAACCAGGTTGTGGCAGAGGTGAGTTTTTGGAGGAATTCAATAAATTAGGCTTAGAATGTTTTGGAATAGATCTTAGTGAATATTCAGGAACAATGTGTCCAGATGTTAATGTAACAAAGAAAGTAGATCTAGAAAATGATAGATGGCCATTTCCAGACAATCATTTTGATATTATTTATAACAAATCATTAATGGAACATTTAAGAAATCCTGACAGATTCTTAAACGAAGCAAGAAGGGTTTTAAAGCCTGGTGGTAAAATCCTATGTTTGATTCCTGATTGGGAATCTAATTATAAAACTTATTTTGATGACTTTACTCATAGGACACCATTTACAAGTGTTTCATTAAATGATATATATCAAATCTCAGATTTTAAAAATATAAAAGTTTATAAATTTAGACAACTTCCTATAGTTTGGAGACATCCCTTTATAAATATTTTTTGTGAGTTGATCTCGCCATTTATTCCAGTTAGAACAAAAAACAAATTCTTTAGATGGTCTAGGGAATTAATGTTAATTGGTTATGCAGAAAAATAAATAAAATGAATTTAGAATTAAATGACGCTCAAGTAGTTGTTGTGGGTGGTACAAATGGAATAGGACTATCAATTTCTAATAATTTTTTATTAGAAGGAGCTATAGTTCACATAATTTCTAGAAATTATAATAAAGATGTAGTAACTGACCTTGAGAATAAATTTAAAAACAAAGTATTTTTTTATCAATCAGATGCAACAAATGAAAGTGCTTTATTTATAGCTTATGAACAAATTTTAAAAAATTCAAAGAACAAAATTGATATATTAATATCAAATGTTGGAAGTGGAAGTGGTGAAAAAAAAGTAATCCCTAGTAAATTTGATTGGGATATGTCATGGGATATTAATTTTAAAAGTGCGTTTAATTCTGTTAAAATATTTACAGAAAAAATAGCTGAATCAAATGGTTCAATAACATTTATTTCATCTATTGCAGGAAAGGAATTTATTGGTGCACCAATTAGTTATTCAACTGCAAAAAATGCGCTTATTTCATTTGCAAAATCACTCTCACATATTTTAGCACCTAATGTTCGAGTAAACACAATCGCTCCTGGGAATATATGGGTTAAAGGCGGTGTTTGGGAAATAAAAGAGAAAAACAACCCTTTAGAAGTTTCTCGCATGCTTACGGAAAAGGTACCATTAAATAGATTTGGGCATCCTGATGAAGTAAGTAATTTGGTATTATTTATAAGCTCAAAAAAGGCATCATTTATTACTGGTTCATGTTATGTAATTGATGGAGGTCAAACAACAAATTATTAAAAATGGACTTATTTACATTAAAAAATAAAATAATAATTGTAACTGGAGCTTCTGGATTACTTGGTAGAGAACATGTCAAAGCAATACTAATTGCTGGCGGAACTCCAATTTTATTAGATCTAAATCAAAATGTAATTGATAAACAAGTTGAAGAGTTGAAACTTATATATAAAACAGAAATAGGGGGATATGCAGTTGATATTACTAAAGAAGAACAAGTAAAAGTCAATTGTTTAGAGTTAATGAAAAAATATGGGAAAATTGATGGCTTAGTAAATAATGCTGCAAATAATCCAAAAGTTGAAGAATCTGAAGAAGTAAATTTCTCACGTTTAGAGAATTTTTCAGTAGAAACTTGGACTAAAGATCTAGATGTTGCGCTTAAAGGAACCTTTTTGTGCCTAAAGTATTATGGTTTTCAAATTTCTAATAATATTGAAGGCGGAAGCATTGTAAATATATCATCTGATCTAGGTTTGATAGCTCCGGATCAAAGATTATATTATAAGGCTGGTTTAAAAGAATCATTACAACCAGTAAAACCAATTACATATTCTGTTGTTAAAACGGGTGTAATTGGATTAACAAAATATATTTCAACTTATTGGGCAGAAAAAAATGTAAGATGTAATGCAATTTGTCCAGGTGGAGTTGAAAACAATCAAACCTCCGATTTTGTAGAAAAATTGATTGAAAGAATCCCTATGAGAAGAATGGCAAAACAAAACGAATATCAAGGAGTTTTGATTTTTTTACTTAGTTCAGCATCAAGTTATATAAATGGAGCAATAATATCAGCCGACGGTGGTAGAACAGCTTGGTAATAATATATCATGAATTATT
>CANCAY010000061.1 GCA_947374225.1 Chitinophagaceae bacterium
GAAAAGAAAAAAATTAGTAAACTTAGTAGTAGTTGCCGAAGGAGATGAATTTGGCGGTGGTACACAAGTGGGTGATTTCTTAAAACAAAGATTACCAAACGCAGACATTCGTGTTTGTATTTTAGGTCATATACAAAGAGGTGGATCTCCAAGTTGTTTGGATCGTTTAATTGCAAGCAGAATGGGTTACCATGCTGTTGAATGTTTATTAAATGGCACACATAATGTTATGGTAGGTATTGAAGACAATAAAATGAAATACACTCCACTAGACAATGCAGTAAAAGCAAAACAAAAAATTTCAGAAGAGTGGTTAAAGATTGTAAAAATCTTAGCTAGCTAGTCAACAAAAATAATTAGATAAAATAACCCCAATAAAAACAATGAGCCAAACTACTTACAAACAACAACACCATAAGACCAAAATTGTAGCTACAGTGGGTCCAGCATGTGATACCTATGATCAATTAAAGAACTTAGTAATTGCAGGTGTGAACGTTTTTCGTTTAAACTTTTCTCATGGTAGCCATGAAGACAAGAAAAAAATCATTAACAATATCCGTGGTATTAATAAAGAATTAGGATGTTCTGTTGCCATTCTTGGTGACTTACAAGGTCCAAAATTAAGAGTTGGTGAAATTGAAAACAATCGCTTGGATGTAAAAGTGGGTGATGTACTTACTTTGACAAACGAGAAATGTATCGGCACTATAGAAAAAATTTATGTATCCTACCCTAACCTTGCTGGTGACGTTTTAGTAGGTAATACTATTATGATTGACGACGGTAAGATTGAAGTTAAAGTATTAAGCATTGAAGCAAATGGTGATGTAAAAGTTACTGTAAGCTTAGGTGGAATTATATCGTCTAAAAAAGGATTGAATTTACCAGACACTAAAATTTCTTTACCTGCATTGACAGAGAAGGATTTAGAAGATGCTGAATTTATAATGAAGGAAGAATTAGACTGGGTTGCTTTAAGCTTTGTAAAAAGAGTTGCTGATATTGAAATGCTAAGAGAGATTTTAGTAAAACATAAGAGCAAATCTAAGATCATTGCTAAAATTGAAATGCCAGAAGCTATCGTAAACTTACGTGATATTATTATTGCGAGTGACGGTATCATGGTAGCAAGAGGAGATTTAGGAGTTGAATTACCAGTAGAGAAAATTCCTTTAATTCAAAAAGAGATAATCAGAAAATGTTTGCATAGAGCGAAGCCAGTAATTGTAGCAACACAAATGATGGAGTCAATGATAGACCGTGTTAAACCAAACCGTTCTGAAATCACAGACGTTGCGAACGCAGTTATTGAAGGAGCTGATGCGGTAATGTTAAGTGGAGAAACTGCTACAGGTCAATTCCCTGTATTAGTTATTGAGACAATGCGTAAAATTATTACAGAAGTAGAGCAATACGGTTATAATTACAACCGTTCTGAAGACTTAAAACCTCAACCACACTCACCATCATTCTTAAGTGACGCAGTTTGTTATAATGCATGTAAATTGTCTGAGGATAGTGATGCACAAGCTTTAGTTGGAATGACACAAAGTGGCTACACTGCATTCATGTTAAGTAGTTTCCGTCCAAAAGCGCCTTTATTCATTTTCACAAAAGAAAAGAGTTTAGTAAATCAGTTGTCTTTAAGCTGGGGCGTTAAAGCTTTCTATTATGATAAAGAAGAAAGTTTAGATGCGATCATTACAGATCAAATCCAAACCTTGAAAAAAGATGGATATGTAAAAGTGGGTGACGTTGTAGTTAACACTGGTAGTACACCAATTAAGCTACACTTACCAACCAATATGATTAAAATAAATAAAGTAGATTAATTTAAAAAACGTTCCTTAATTGGGACGTTTTTTTTTATATTTATAATGTACAAAATACACGATTGCTATGTTAGAATCATTTGAAAAGATCCCAGTAAAAATTTATAAAAATCCAACTGAGGGATCCAATGCATTGGCTGCACAAATTGCCAAATTAATAAAAGAGAAACAAGCTCAAAATTTGCCATGTGTTTTAGGTATGGCAACAGGTGCAACGCCTATTTTATTGTATAAAGAATTAGTGCGCATGCACAAGGAAGAAGGTTTAAGTTTCAAAAATGTTATTACCATAAACTTAGATGAGTACTATCCTATTTCAAGAAAGGCATATCAAAGTTATTGGAGCTTTATGCACAGACATTTGTTTGATCATATTGACATTGACCCAATTAATATTCATTTACCTAATTCAGAATGGACAAAAGAAGAAGTGAAAGAAAAATGTTTAGCTTATGAACAGGTCATTGAAAAAATTGGTGGTATAGATTTACAAATTTTAGGCATTGGTAAAAATGGGCATATCGGCTTTAATGAACCAGGTTCAAGTTTTCATTCCAAAACTAGAATTATACATTTAGATCAATTAACAAGACTAGCGAATGTATATGAGTGGCATGAATTAAACAATGTTCCTAAATTGGCTATTACTGTGGGTATTAGCAGCATTATGAAGGCTAAGAAAATTGTTTTATTAGCTTGGGGAAACAAAGCAGAAATTGTTGCCAAAGCAGTGGAAGGTGATGTAACAGAACATATACCTGCAAGCGTTTTACAAAATCATGATGACTGTACTTTCTTTATAGACGAATTGGCTTCAGTTGAATTAACTAGAAACAAATCACCTTGGTTAACAGGCGCTAACGACTGGACACCGCTAATGATAAAAAAAGCAGTGATTGGTTTAGCATTAAAATTAAACAAGACGGTTTTAAGTTTAACAGCAAATGATTATACTGAAAATAGTTTATCTGATTTATTGGTATTAAAAGATTCCGTATACGATATTAATTTGCAAGTGTTTTATATGTTAAGGGATTCCATTACTGGATGGCCAGGTGGAAAACCAAATGCAGTAATACCAGCACATCCAGAAAGAAGTGCACCACATCCAAAAAAAGTGTTGATCTTCTCCCCTCACCCAGACGATGATATTATAAGTATGGGTGGAACTTTCATGAGATTGCATGACCAAGGACATGATGTACATGTAGCTTATCAAACAAGTGGAAACATTGCAGTAACAGACGAATTTGTTACGCGTTTCTTAGACTTTGCTGTAGGTTTTGAAGACATGTTTGGAATAGATAATAAAAAGAGTCAGGAAATATTAATCGAAGCAAGAGCTTTCTTAGCTGGTAAAAAAGCAGCACAATTAGATACTGCAGAAATTAGAGCAATTAAAGGATTAATAAGAAGATGTGAAGCAAAAGCTACCTGCAGATACGTTGGTATAGCAGAAGACAATTACCATTTCATGAATTTACCATTCTACGAAACTGGTACTATTGACAAGAATCCATTGGGAGAAGCAGATATCCAAATCACCATGGAGTTGTTGAGAAAACTAAAACCACACCAAATATTCTGTGCTGGAGATTTAGCAGATCCACATGGTACGCATAAAGTATGCTTAGACGTTATTTTCGAGAGCATGCGCCGCTTAAAAGAAGCTGGCGATACTTGGATCAAGGATTGTTGGGTATGGTTATATAAAGGCGCATGGCAGGAATGGGATATTTCAGAAATTGAAATGGCAGTTCCAATGAGTCCAGACCAAGTAATGAAAAAGCGCTTTGGTATATTTATACATCAGTCCCAAAAAGACAGTGTACCATTCCAAGGAACAGATGCAAGAGAGTTTTGGCAAAGAGCAGAAATACGTAATGCTAATACCGCAGATTTATATGCGAGCTTAGGATTGACCAAATATGCTGCTATTGAGGCATTTGTGCGCTGGCATTATTAGTTTTAAACGGATATAAACACAATAAATTAGTTAAATTCCTTTGGAAGAATAGGAATTTGAGGTATATTTGCACCCCTTTCTTACCTAGGTGAGAAAATGGAATGGCTGCGTAGCTCAACTGAATAGAGTACCTCACTACGGATGAGGGGGTTTCAGGTTTGAATCCTGACGCGGTCACAAAGCCCACACGAACAGTGTGGGCTTTTGCATTTAAGGAGGTGCCGAAAGCTTGCTTTTGGGCGCCGACGAGAATGCAAAAACAAAACATCAGCAGAGCTGATGTTTTGTAGGGCTTTGGGTAAGCCCAATACGAAAAGGATGCGACCGAAGGTCGCAATCCTCTACCAACATTCCATTTAGCAAATTTGCTAAAGAACAAATACTTAAATATTGAATAAAAATTATTACTAGATTTGTATTGTAATTACATTGTAATTACAATCACCATGAAAGCAAAAATTATTAAAATTGGCAATTCTAAGGGTATTAGATTACCTAATGAATTAATCAAAGAATACAATTTAGAGGAAGAAGTTACAATAGAACTTCGTGAGGATTGTATTATTTTGAAACCCGTGGTAATTGACCCAAGAGCAGGATGGGAAGAATTATATAAAAAAATAGATCACACCCCTACACAAGAAGATATTGACTGGATGAGCTTTCAAAATGAATTTGACGAGGAGGATTGGACATGGTAGTATTAAAAAAAGAAGTCTGGATGACTATCTTAGAACCAACTTTAGGTAGTGAAATTAACAAAACTAGGCCATGCATCATTTTCTCACCAGATGTTGCTAACAAATATAAAAAAAGTGTTGTTATCATACCATTGACATCGAAATTAAAAGATTTCCCGTCTAGAGTAAATTGTTCATTTCAAAACAAGAAAGGACAAATTGTAGTTGATCAAATAAGAACAATTGATAAAATCAGACTTGTAAAAAAAATGGGGGTAATTGACGAATCAACTAGTCTAAAGGTCTATGATATGATCAAAGTCTATTTTAAATAATAACAATGATGCATTTCAAAATTTCAGGAAAATCCAATTAAATTATTATTTTTCCAAACT
>CANCAY010000062.1 GCA_947374225.1 Chitinophagaceae bacterium
ACTTCAAGAATTATATGAAGCTGTATTTGAGCGAACTTTCGCTAATAATAATTTTCAAAAGAAAATGCTTGACTTAAATGTACTAGTTCGTCTTGAGAAAAAATTTACTGGCGCACAAAATAAAGCACCTTATTTATATCAATTTAAGAAAAAGTAGATACTCTTGCTTAATGAGTAATTAACTCAGTATTTAATGATTTAAGAAAATACAAACCTAACGCTAATTCATATGAGTACTATCAATACATTAAACGCTTTTAAAAGCTTCACAGACACTTTACCTGAGCAGCACTATTTAATGCCTGTTTTATTTGTAGGACATGGTTCACCCATGAATGGAATTGAGGACAATGAATTTAGTAAAAGATGGACTGCAATTGCAAAAGAAATCCCAACACCCAAAGCGGTGTTAGTAATTTCTGCGCATTGGTTTACAAAAGGTACAAGTATAACAGCCATGGACTTCCCTAAAACTATTCATGATTTTGGAGGATTCCCAGAGGCATTATACCAAGTTCAATACCCGGCACCTGGCAATCCTGCTTTAGCAAAGGAAACTGCTTCTATGATACATTCTACCCAGGTGGAGCTGGATCATGATTGGGGATTAGATCATGGGACTTGGACCATTATTAGACATATGTATCCTCATGCCGATATTCCTGTTTTACAATTAAGTATTGACTATACAAAAGGACCTGCATTTCATTATGAATTAGCAAAGGAGCTCTATCAACTAAGAAAAAAGGGAGTGTTGATAATAGGTAGTGGCAATATGGTACATAATTTAAGAATGGTAGCCTGGGATAAACTAGAAGGTCCAGCTTATGGTTATGATTGGGCATTGAATATGAATCAAACATTTAAAGATTTGATTTTACATAATAATCATAAGCCATTAATCAATTATGAACAATTAGGAAAAGAAGCCCTGTTGGCAATTCCTACACCCGAGCATTACCTACCCCTACTTTACACCTTAGGTCTACAAGGCAAAAACGAGCAGGTATCTTTCTTTAATGACAAACCTGTTGGAGGCTCATTAACAATGACTTCAGTTAAGATTGGATAATAAAAAAAGCGTGTCCCTATTAATTTAGTAACACGCTTTTTATTAGGCTTTGAAAATAGATTTATTTACTTCAAAGAAGCCATATCAATTACAAAACGATATCTAACGTCGCTTTTTAACATTCTCTCGTAAGCTTCATTTATTTCTTGCATTTTAATTATTTCAATTTCAGAAACAATATTGTGTTCGCCACAGAAATCAAGCATTTCTTGCGTTTCTGCAATTCCACCAATTAGCGAACCTGCCACAGACTTTCTACCTAAAATCATTGGAACGGTATTTAAGATTGGTTCTAATCCCCCTAAATAACCAACTAATACCAAAGTACCACTTATATTTAATGTAGTTATATATGGGTTAACGTCATGCACATAAGGCACTGTATCTATAATAACATCAAATTTGCCTTTCACCGCAGCCATTTGATCTTCGTCGTTTGAAATAACAACTGCGTCTGCACCAAGTGCTAATGCGTCTTTAGTTTTAGATGGGGTTCTTGAAAACAAAGTAACTTCTGCACCCATACCTTTTGCTAATTTAATAGCCATATGACCCAATCCACCTAAACCAACTACTGCAACCTTGCTTCCTTTACCCACGTTCCAATGACGAAGTGGTGACCAAGTTGTAATGCCAGCACAAAGCAAGGGCGCTGTTGCTGCTAAATCTAAATTAGAAGGCACTTTCAACACAAAATGTTCGTCTACTACTACTTTTTCAGAATATCCACCAAAGGTTTGACCACCCAAATGCTTGTCTTTTCCATTATAAGTACCCACAAATCCGTTTAAGCAATATTGTTCTAAGTCTTCCTTACAACTAGCACAAGTTCTGCAAGAGTCCACTAAACAGCCTACTGCAGCATGATCGCCCACTTTTAATTTAGTTACACCTGCTCCAACCTTAGTCACTTTGCCAACTATTTCATGGCCAGGAACTGCCGGGTAAACACTGCCTCCCCAATCATTTCTAGCCGTATGCAAGTCTGAATGACAAACACCACAATACAATATCTCTATTTCAATATCATTTGCAGTGACTTCTCTACGTTGAATATTTATTTCTTTTAAACTATCAGTCGCTGACTGTGTTCCGTATGCTTTTACAATATTTGTTCCCATTTTATCTTTGTTTATATTTTTACAAAGATATCATAATTTGAAAGCATTATCCCTTTAGTATATGAGTAGAATTGACATTATTTGATATAAATCTATTTTTCGCTTAATAATTAATCATTAACGCATTGAATTCTAGTTTGAATTTTTCAAAGAATTTTCCATAAAATTTTTATTGTCAATAATGACCTAATCAACTTGACTAGTGCTTCACGCCTTCCTTAACTCTAAACACATGTAAGATATATGGGAAAATAGCTTGCATACTTTCTTCAGCACCTCTTGGTGATCCAGGCAAAGTAATAATTAAGCTATCCCCAGCAAAACCAGCAATCCCTCTACTCAACATGGCATAAGGCATTCTTTGTTGACCATAATCTCTAGCTACTTCCATAATTCCTGGCACTTCCCTATCTAGTAAAGGCTTGATTGCATCTGGAGTAACGTCTCTTGCTGACAAACCAGTACCGCCAGTAAATAATATTAATTGAAACCCATCTTGTACTAATTGCTTAGCTTCTTTCTGGATTGTTTCAAAATTGTCTGCGATCACTTTCTTATTGGTAACTGTTAAATGATGCTTTTTTAAATTCTCAACAATAATTGCTCCACTCTTATCAGTTCCTTCGCCATTACTAATACTATCACTGCAAGTAATTACCGCTACTCTAAGGCTTTCTGGGTAGGCATATTTGATATCCGACTTGCCTCCTTTTTTATCTTCTAATTTGATATTTAATATTTCAATATTTTTATCAATGGGCTTTAACATATCATACATAGTCAAAGCAGTGACAGAAACACCATGCATTGCTTCCACTTCTACTCCTGTTTTATATACCGTATGCACTTCCACTCTAATCTTAATTGTTAAACCCTCTATCTCATGTGTGATAGCGGTATATTCAATAGGTAAAGGATGACAGTCTGGTATAACTTCATACGTTTTTTTACATGCGAATAATCCTGCAGCTCTACTAAATTCAAAAACGTCTCCTTTGGGAACTAGCCTGTTTTGAATGGCGTCAATTGTTTCTTGTTTAGACACTTTTAATATACCAGTTGCCACTGCAATTCTTAAGGTGGAAGATTTATGTGTAATATTGACCATGATTATATTATTAGACTCTGAATTATTTATATGTTTAATTATTCTCCTTCCATTGATAACCTTCCCCTTCAAAAATTTCCTTACCCCATATTGGCAATTCAGCTTTGATTCTTTCCACACATTCAGTACAAGCATCAATAGCTGCTTTTCGGTGCTTAGAAGAAGTGAACACGAATAAACATATTTCCCCAGCTTTTACTATTCCCAAACTATGATGAATATGCATACAGGTTAAAGGATACTTTGCAAAAATGGCTTCTCTTATTTCATGCATTTTTTCAAGCGCCATTTCTACATGACTTGTATAGTCAATTGCTACAACTAATTTGTCTTCTATTTGGTCGGCTCTTACTTGACCAAGGAAAATATTATGTCCACCAATCTCCGTTTTGGTAGCATGCTTAGCAATACTATCCGCGATAAAATTTGCAGTAATAGCTCCTTCTGTAAAAATATTTTTTAATTGCATAGTTGCTCATAGTTTGTTTGCATAAATGAATCAATCGTATTTGGCATTAATGAATTTGCTTTATCATTTTTAATTAATTGTACTTTGAAAAAATTATTCGTCAAAGTATTATAAGTTAATAATTGGTTCGCTAGTGTTTCACCCACTCCCGAAATTAACTTAATCACTTCAGTCGCTTGCATTACCCCAATGGTCCCAGGCAAAACACCTAATACGCCCCCTTCGGCACAGTTTAATACTTCGTCACTTTTTGGAGGCTCCGGGAATAAGTCTCTATAATTAACAGGGAGCCCATTTGATTTTTGTTGGCCGTCTTGCATTTTATTAAATACGGCAATTTGCCCCTCGTATTTTGAAACAGCACCAAAAACTAAAGGCTTGTCTAACAAAACACAAGCATCATTAATTAAATATCTACTAGAAAAATTGTCAGTTGCGTCTACAATGATATCGTAGCTTGGGAAGTGCTCAATTGATAATGCTTGATCCCATCTTTGTTTATATATAGTAGTCTTTACTAAATTGTTCAATGCATGAATTCTTAAGGCAGCAATATCTACTTTAAACTTGCCAATATCTTCTTGACCAAAGAATATTTGACGATTTAAATTTGAATAGGAAACCGTATCGTTGTCCGCAATACCAATATGCCCAACTCCAGCTGCTGCTAAATACTGTAAAATTGGACATCCTAGGCCACCTGCGCCAATAACTAATACCTTAGCCTTGGTAAGCTTATCCTGGGCTTCCATTCCAAAACCTTCTAAGGTAATTTGTCGTTGATATCGTAAGATGAATTCTTTCATAATGTATTTAGTTACACCTTAGCCTCCTGAAAACGGAGGCATCAATGCTAATTTTGCATTTTGAGGTATCATTTCATTGTCTAAAGCAATT
>CANCAY010000063.1 GCA_947374225.1 Chitinophagaceae bacterium
TTTTTGTAAAATCAATTGCAATATTTTTCGCTTATTGGCCTGTATTTGTTCTATTTGGTTTTATAGCTATTTTTAGCGGTTTTGTTTTTAATAGATATGCAACTCCTAAGTACCAAGCTAATGCTTCTATTATAATTAAAGACCAAAAGAAGGGCAATGAAGAATCTAAATTAATGGAATCTATAAACACGATTAACCAAAAGAAAATTATAGAAAACGAAGTGGAAGTGCTTCAGTCAAGACCTATTATGGAATCGGTTGTAAAAAAATTACATTTATACATTCCTATATTTAAAGAAGGTAAGATAAAATCACTTTCGGCATATAAGCAGTCTCCTGTTTTTATAGAAATGAAAACACCAGATACCATAAATACTACTTATGATCATATTAGATTCAGGTATGATGCCATTAATAAATTTGTTTATATTAATAATACTGAAATTTTCACAATTAATAGATGGGTTAAAACTCCTTATGGAATGCTTCGATTTACAGTTAATAACAATTATCCTTTAAATAATGTCGCTAACCCTTCAGTACAAATAGATAAACAATACTATTTTAATATTGTTAAAATTGATGAAGCTGTTAAACATATCACCGATAATTTAAAAGTTGTTGCAACAAATAAGCTTTCTAGTGTTGTTAACTTACAATACATTGATAATAGACCAAAACTAGCTGAAGATGTTTTAAATGAAGTTGTTTTGTCATATAATAGAATCGCTATTTTAGAGAAGAACGTTTTAGCTAGAAATACACTTCATTTTATTGATGAAAGGCTAGTGAAAGTAAAAAATGACCTGGATTTAATAGAAAGCAGGACTAGACAATATAAGGGTGGTAGAGACGCGGTTGACATTAGTAAGCAAGGGCAGTTATATTTAGAGAATGTAAGTGCAAATGACAAGAAATTAAGTGAATTAGATATGCAATTGTCGGTTGTTGACGAATTGGATAAACATGTTTCAACTCAAGATGATATTATTGGAATACTACCTGCTTCTCTAGGAGTTATTGATCCTACTTTGTCACAATTAGTAAATGGTTTAAATACAATTGAATTAGAGAAAGAAAAGTTAAAGAAAACCGTTGCTGAAAACAACCCAATTTTAATAGCACTTAATGATCAAATCTCAAACACTAAGCAGAAAATCAACGAGAATATCAACAGTTACCGTAAGAGTTTAGAATCTACAAAAGAAAATATACATGAGAATAGTAAGTCTTACACTAAAATGTTGCAAGACATACCTTTAAAAGAACAGGCGTTACTTGAAATTAATAGGGATAATAAAATCAAAAGTGATATCTACGCATTCTTACTTCAAAAAAGAGAAGAAAGTGAATTAGCATACATTTCAAATTTGTCTGAAAATCAAATTCTTAATAATGCATATGCTTCAAATGAACCTGTTAGTCCCAATAAATTAATTATTTTAGGTTCTGTATTACTTAGTATTGTAGTGGTTCCTTTTGGCGCCTTAAGCGCAAGAGAAAAGTTTAACAAGTCTGTTTTATATAGAGATGATATTGAACAACTCACTTCTTTGCCTATAATAGGTGAAGTGGCACAAAATAAATTTAAGGATCAAAGTTTGCTAGAGATGGGGGAGAATAATTCTGTTTTAGATGAGTTTAGAAGACTCAGGTACTCTTTACTTTCTAGAGGAATCGGTTCTAAATATAGAAAATTGCTTATTTCTTCCAGTATTAGTGGGGAAGGTAAGAGCTATATTGCCATGAATCTAGCACTTAGTTATGCTAAAGCTGGGAAGAAAGTAGTTTTAGTTGATTTCGACTTACATCATTCCTCACTTAAGGAAATTTTTGGAGTAGAAGATACGGTTGGGGTTAGTGATTATCTAAATAAAGATGCTGTTTTGGATGATATTATACAACCTGTTTTAGAAAGTGAGAATTTGTTTTTTATAGCTGCTGGTTCTGCCTATTTAGATCCATCTAGACTACTTGAGAATAATAATTTAGGCGCTCTAATTGCAGCTTTAGAAGAAGAATATGAATTAATTATAATGGACTCCCCGCCTGTAGTCCAGGTTGCTGACGCTTATGCATTGTCGTCATATACCGACATCACACTTTTTGTGGTAAAGCACGGGTATTCACCTAAAAAGCATCTTAAAGTGTTGGAATTGAATATTGATTCCATGTTACTTAAAGACCCAGCTATCATTTTTAATGGAGTAAAGTCTAGAGGATTCTCTAGTAATGATTATGGATACGGATATAACCTTCCTTATGGTAATTACAAAAGAATAGATCAGAAAAGGATAGGATATAAAAGCATTGGGGTATAAGGTAAAAGATAAGAAATTATCGTTTGAAGTGTAGAGGTTATCGTTAGAAGTTTCGGGATTGTTTGAAGGTTTTAGGTTAGTTCATTTGTATTAGTGGGTTTAGTAGAAGAATTTTCAAAGTATTGATTGGGTCTTTTTTATTTTAATTATACAGTTGTAGTTGAAGTTGGCGAAGCCATGCGACTTACACTAAAAATTCATTTTATGAATCATAATTGGTACGTTCTCTATACAAGATCAAGATGTGAAAAGAAAGTTGCAAGTTTGTTATCAAAGCGAGCAATTGAAAATTATTGCCCATTAAATAGGGTTGTTAAAAAGTGGGCCGATAGACATAAATTGGTTTATGAACCACTATTTTCTTCCTATGTATTTGTAAAGGCCTATCCAACAGATGTATATAGAATCAAGCAAGTAACCACAGATATTGTAAATTTTGTGTATTGGTTGGGTAAACCAGCTATTATAATGGATACGGAAATTGACAATATCAAGAATTTTTTGAATGGTCATTCAAATGTCAAAATTGAAAGGAAGGACATTCGACTTAATGACAGAGTGAAAATTTTAAACGGGCCATTGATGGATAGGGAAGGAGAAATAACTGCTATTGAAAATAATAAGGTAAAGCTATATTTACCTTCTTTAGGGTATATAATGACTGCAGAAATTGACATTAACAATATAGAGATTATAAAACAACCAATTTATCAGGAAGCGAAATTAGTGTCATGAAGTTTACTTTAAGGAATATAGCATCCTATTTAATTGCTAATCTTTATATCAATTTAGGAGTTGTCAAAAGAAGACGAAAAAAGATATTAAATGATAATATTATTCTTTCAGTTTATTTCCACAAACCATCAAAAAAGGTATTTGAATCATGTATTTTTTGGCTTAAAAAACATGGATATACATTCATTTCTGTACATGATATTCTTGATATTTCAAATGGACAGAAAGCATTCCCTAAAGGGGCTGTTTTAGTTACTTTAGACGATGGCTGGGAAACTAATAAGGGAAATGTAGTAGAAGTAGCTAATGCACTCAAATTCCCAGTCAGTTTGTTTATTACTACTAATCCAATGGAGACTGGAGAACCTTTTTGGTGGTCTTATGTAAAGGAAGCAAATAGGTTGAGATTAACTAAGTACCCTGTATCCTATTTTAAAAATATATCCAATATTGAAAGATTGAAGTTTATCAATGAAATAAAAACAAAGGTTTCATTAAAAAGGGAAGCCATAAATCCCAATGACCTTATTGAGATAGCTAAATCAAAATATATTACAATTGGCAGCCATACAGTAACTCACCCTATTTTGAACATGTGTAATGACGAAGAATCATCATTTGAAATAAATGAATCTAAAAGAAGGCTTGAAAATATATTAGAAACTAAAGTAGAAAGTTTTGCTTATCCTAATGGTGATTTTTCATTACGGGAAATAAAATTTCTTAAAAAAGCAGGTTATGAAATAGCTTTTAGTACGCATCCAGCATATATAACTATTGCAAATATTTATGATAATTACACTTTGCCAAGGTTTGAAATTCTTGAGAATTGTTCATTAGCGGAAAATATATGTAGGATGACCGGTGTTTGGTATGGTATCAAATTATTTAAACATAATAAATAGTTAAAGTGAATAAATTATATCTAATATTAACATTGTTGACAATTACTGTTTTTTTTGTCTTAATGTTTTTTACTGAAAATGATAAGAATAGGGCGTATATAAAATTTGTTTTAATTGGTTATCCACTTATGGCTATTTCTATTTCATATAGCAACTTCACATTTGCTATTTTTGATATAATTACTTTTGTCTTTTTAATTTTTTTATACAAAAAAAAATATCATAGAATTAAGACAGAAGGAGTATATACCGTCCTATTTTTGATACTCACATTTACTATTTTTATTGGTTTATTCTTAGCTGAAAGCTTGACAAGTGAATCACTAAGAGTGGTAATTCAGTATGTATCTATCATAATTTTTGCTAAAATATTAATTGAAGAATGTTATTCGGATAAGCAATATTTTTTCTCAATCATTAATTAT
>CANCAY010000064.1 GCA_947374225.1 Chitinophagaceae bacterium
ATCTGATAAACAAATAACTGTATCCATATTGTATAAAATATATTGAATGAAAAATTGAAAAACTCCAGCTTTTTTATAATAGGTTTCAAACGAACCGCTATGTATATGAAAAACCACTTTTTTATTAAATAACTTCCCCGTTAAACCAATTAATGACTTCCTTATAAAACTTCCTTTTGCTGCACTATGTAAATGCAATATTTTAATATTTGAATTAGTTACACATATAAAAGAAATTTTTAAAAGGGCATTAAAAAAATGTAGTAGTTTGCCAATTCTTACTTGTTTTGAACTTGTAGAAATTAAATTTAATTCATCAAAATGCTTGACATACATATTAATCACCGAACCAATTCCTCCAAACTCATTTACTGGCCCAACATATAATACTTTTTTAAATACTGTACTCATATTTAGTTAGTTAGACTTTTTGAAAATGTAGTAAACGAGTACCCTCTATTAATTGAATACACTATAAAATCATCCAAATTTTTATAAGTCTCAGAAGTAAAGCATTTAGGATGGCCAATAATGCAAAAGTGTTTGTCCCCGGTTCTTTCCTTAGTCTTAAAAGCACCTAATAAATAATTTGACTTATTAGCATCAATTGAAATAGCATCAACTGTCCTAAACAATAATTTTTTTATAATACCTAATAAAGAAGGCTTGATCGCTTCCCCATTTGACTCATGCTGGAACTTCTTATAAAATATATTTAAAAATTTTTCCCAGTAATAAAACTGAGATAACCTATGAGGTGAACATGGTATTTCAAAAAAATGTCCAAATTCGTCAATTATTGAAGGGTCTTCATTGAATTGCCAATAATCTAAATTTGGAAATTTCCTATAATCATAAGAATGGGTCTTGCTTAAATAATAAGCTCCTGGAACAACTGTAGAGTCTATAAAAATTCCAGACTCTTTCATAGCTTCCCTGATTAAACTAAATGGCTCTAAACACCACCCCCCAGCCCTATAAGATATAATTTTATTCTGAAAATTGAATTGTAAAAATTGGTAATATTTTATAAATATAGAATGTGCTTCTTCTTTAGAAAAATCAGACAACTTAAATCTTTTTAAACTTATTTTCCACTCCATTCCATTATAAAAACAATCCTCCCAATGTGGATGCACATGCAGCCCAATTTCATGACCTTGACTTTCTAAGTACTTTAACTGATTTACGATCTTTGTATAATCATTATTTAATTTAGGATATTTCTCTTTTTGTCTATTAAGCGCAAATAAATATCCTGCATCTACAAAGAAAATTGCCTTGTATTGATATTTATTTAAAATTCTAACTAAATCAAATGTTGGATTAATTAAGCTGAAATCAATATTATTACCAGGTTTTAATAAGAATAACTCATAATCTAATGTCAAATAGATATTTATATTGTTCTGTTTCATACTTAAATGTTATGCAGAATACCCTACTAATTCAAGATAATTTTGGAACATACCTTCAGCAGTAAAATTTTCTTGTAAATATTTTCTAATTCTATCCCCCTTAATTTGTTTTTCCAAAATAGACTTCCAACTTAATGCAATAGAATTAGCATCATTCGGCTTTGAAAGCATTCCAGTAACTCCTTCTATAATCATTTCACTTGCCCCACCAATATCTGTAAGAGAGCAAGGCAATCCAAAAGACATAGCTTCTAATGCCGCAATAGAGAATGTTTCAGTTGCATTTGAAGTAAGCGTAAAAACATCTGAAATACCATAAAACCCTCTAACATCCGAATATGCTCCCATAAAATGAACATAATCAGTTAGTCCTTTTTCAATTACTTTCTTTTTAAGTAAACTCAAATAAGATACTTCTCCAGTGCCCACAAAAACCAAATGTGGTTTTGGATCAAACTGCTGGTGAAGTATGGAAAGTGCTTCAATAGCATATAAGTGCCCTTTTTCAGGATTTATCCTGGCCACTTTTACAATTAGCTTATCTTGACTATTAAAGCCGAATGCAGCCCTTAAACTTGCGTAATTGAAATTTAGCAATGCTTTTTCGGAATAATATTCTGAATTAATCCCATTATAAATGACTGCTTCATTTGTACTTGGTAGAAAATACTTGTCTTTTAGAAATAATCTTTGATTATTACATATGTAAATAATATTATCCCTTCTCCTCACAACTCTAAAATAAAGAAGGTTCAAAATGTATGTTTTAAACGAAGGAGGTATGGTTGAATGTAATGAAAGATAGAACTGAGTTGTATTATCGAAAAAGAAAGCCAATTTAGTTAAGAAAAATGCATATGGATTGATACAGAAAACTTTTTTTATTTTATTTTGAACTATAAATGCTTTGATTCGATTCGTTATTAGTATATCAAATTTTGAATTTCTTAAAAAATTTTGTACAGGTATAGCTGGATCTAACTCATGTAATAAACTATTGTCATTACTTAATGTAATAACTATAGGGTCATACCCTAGTTTATGAAATTGGTTAACTATACTAATTAAAAATTTCTCTGCTCCTCCCATCGAAAAGCCATGTATAACAAATGCTATTCTATTATTTTCAATCATAAATGCAATATTTTATTATGGATTGTTAAGGATAAACTCAATATAGTTTTCAACTGCATTCGGCTTTAGAATTAATTTTGCCGGATTCCCTATTACAATACAATTACTTGGGACATTTATATTAACAAAGGAATTAGGTGCAATAAGTACATTATTGCCAATTGTAATACCTCCTACTATATTACAATTGGAACCTATCCAAACCATATCTCCAATTATAGGAACGCCTTTCAATAAGCCCCTATTTGTCTGACCAATAGTTACTCCAGAAGTGATGTTACAGTTATTCCCAATAATCGCTTTAGGATTAATAATGATAGTTCCAAAATGACCGATATAAAAACCATATCCAATTTGAGTAGAAGTAGGTATTTGGAACCCATACTTAAATGTATAATGCAAAAGCATCAGTTTATTAAAAAGCCATATAACACTATATTTTTTTGATGTACTTGCAATTCTAAAATGAAACATAAATCTAAAACCTGGTATTAAGTAAGCTTTGAGTAATCCTTTATACCCTATAAGACCTCCATATCTATAAAGATCCGATCTAATAAAATTGTTCATTATAAGTCTTTTTATTCCTTTTTGTACGACGAAACGGTATTGTATCTGATAATGCATATTTATAAGCAGACACTATCTTATTCTGATTATAATTGGCAGTATTAAAAGAATAATTCATATTCACTTGCTGTTCGAGTTCCTTATATTTCTTATTATCAAGCGCTTTTATAATACTCTTAGACAATGAAATTGCATCTGGTTCAGTCAAAAGTCCATCTATTCCATTATTAACATATTCAGGAAATGCCCCTACATTAGTTGCAATTGTAGTTTTACCTAAAGCCATTGTTGTCATTAATACCCCACTTTGAGTAGCATCTCGATATGGACAAACAATGAATTTTGAACATTGTATCAAATTAGATAACAAATCCAAACCAATATATTCATTGATTAATTTAATATTTGAAGCATATTTATTAAGAAAATCATTATTGATTGAATAATTTGAAAAATCACCAGCGATAACAAATTGTTCGTTTGGATATTGCTCTAGTACTTTAGGTATTGCTGAAATTAAAATATCAATTCCTTTATAAAATGAAATCCTACCAAAGAATAATATTATAGATTCCTTATCTGCTAGATCGATATTTATATATTGTCTTATGAAAGAATAAGGCTGGAGTCTTAAAACATGCTTAGGTTTATCAATTTGGGGATGATATTTAATAAATTGAGTCTTAGCAAATTTAGAATAAAAGAAAAAGCTATTAACTAACCTATAATATACATACTTCGGTATCCCCTTTTTCCATGATTGTTCCCCTGAATGTGCAATAGGATCATGTATAGTAATAAAAACTTTCTTATTCCTAATAAAAGGATAAATACCAATTGTCCTAGATGAAATTGTATCAAAATGGACAATGTCAGGATCCAAGGCCTGAATCCATCTTCCTACTTTAGTTGCAGTCATTATACTTTTAAGCGAATAACTTCCTATAGCTGTATGCATTACAAAATTTACAGATGCTATATTAATAAGATATTCATTTAACTGCGCGTAAACTGACTTATCTAAAACATTCTCAATTGGCTCAATTGCAGAAAAACCATCTAAATTTTCAACTGATAAAATGGTACTATTTTTCGACTCTGGGGCCAACTCAATTAATAAATGTATATCTACTTTATCCTTTATTGATTTTAATGTTTCTAAAGTTGCATCTAAAAAATAAGTATGTGTATAATACACTACAGACAAATTAGGTTG
>CANCAY010000065.1 GCA_947374225.1 Chitinophagaceae bacterium
GATTACAATTCAAAGTCTCTATTTGGGGCTTATATTCACAAATACTACTACAATTCATCTATTGCAGATGGTTATACATTAAGGTTGATTAGAGAAGAAATAGAAACAAGTTATAAGTTAACAATGCAACAGGCTTTAGAGGAAATTGAAATCCTTAAAGGTGATGCTGATAAGAAAATAGTTTATGCTCACAATAAGTTTGTTGAGCCAATGCTTGATTATATCGTTCAGGATTTTGAGAAAGCAAGAATAGCAATGAATGATAATACTATTGGTGGTATGGTAGTTTGTGATTCTGCGGATCAAGCAAAGAAGATGCACGAAATATTCTTAGCTAAATACGCAAATGCTGATAATGGAGAATTGAGTATGGCAGCTGAGCCAAATGCATCCTATGGAGTCCAACAAAGAATGGGTGCTAAAGTGAAAACAGCAGCAGTTATTTTACATGATGTTGAAACTAAAGAGGAAAGGAAGAACCTGGTTGAAGCATTCAAAGAAAAAAAAATTGATTTTCTATTCGTATACAACATGCTTTTGACTGGATTCGATGCACCAAGATTGAAAAAGCTTTACATCGGACGTGTAATCAAAGCCCACAATTTATTACAGACATTAACCAGAGTAAATAGGACCTACAAAGATTTTAGATACGGATATGTTGTGGATTTTGCAGATATTAAAAAGGAGTTTGACAAAACAAACAAAGACTACTTCAATGAGCTACAAGCGGAATTAGGGGATGAAATGGAGCACTATTCAAATATCTTTAAATCACAAGAAGAAATTGACAAAGAGATAGGAGATATAAAGGATGTCCTATTCCGATTTGATACTAAGAATGCCGAAGTCTTTTCGCAACAGATTACGCAGATTAAGGACCGTGCTGAAATGATGAAGATTACCAAAGCCTTAAATAATGCCAAGGAATTGTATAATTTAATTAGGGTATCTGGCAAATACGAGCTTTTGGATAAGCTGGATTTTAATAAGCTTACTGTATTATCAAGAGAGGCAAATAATTACTTGATGCTGATTAATACCAAGGAGACACTTGAGAATAGTGTAGATACTACCAACTTACTTAACCTTGCTTTGGAGGATGTTGTATTTGCATTTGTAAAGGTGAAGGAAGAAGAAATGGTCCTTGCTGATAAGTTAAAAGACATACTTCAAAAAACCAGATTGGCGCTAGGTGGCAACTTTGACCAAAAAGATCCTTATTTTATTTCTTTAAAGGAGGAGTTGGAAAGATTGTTTAAGAAAAAGAATTTAAATGAAATTAATACGGACGAGATTGAAAGCAATATTAAGGAGCTAGATAAGATTTACAATGATGCAAGGGAAATTGAAAGGAAGAATCAACTCCTGAAAGCAAAATATGATAATGACGAAAAGTATGCACGTTTGCATAAGCGGTTAATGGAAAAAGACCCATTAACTGAAAGTGAAAGTAAGCTATTTGAAGCACTGCAAGGGCTGAAGAAAGAAGTAGATACCTTAATCCTTCAAAATTCAAATGTCCTAGAGAACGAGAGCTATATAGAAACAATGATGATGAGAATGGTTATTAATCAATTGAATACAAAATCGCAGTTTGGTTTAGATGTTGAAAAGTCTAAGAGAATAAATAGTTTGATAGTAAAAGAATATATTAACGAATATCACGGAATAACAGCAGCATGAGTACAACATTAGAATTTGAAAAAAAGACAAAAGCACTCATAGACGATTTAAAGAGTGTGTGTGCGAACTATGGTTTAGGTAATGATGGTAATGAGTTTAAAATCATTACACAAGTATTCCTATATAAGTTCCTAAACGATAAATTTATCCACGAAGTTAAGCAGTTAGATAAAAAGCTTGAAAAGGCAGAAAACTTAGTTGAGGTTTTAAAAGTATATAAGAAAGGGGACTATGAGATGCTGTTAATGCAATTGAATGAAAATACGGCAAGGCTCCAAACAAGTCAATTTATTTCAACCTTGTTTGATAATCAGAATAATCCAAAATTTGCTGAATTATTTGACAACACCCTGTTAGAAATTGCAAAAGAGAATAGTGGATTATTTTCTGTACTTACCGAAGGTGGCGAAAAGATTGTTTTATTTGAAAATATTAGCAAGTATGTTACTGATAAGCGAGATGAATTTTGTAAAGCAATTATCAATAAATTAATTGGGTTTAGTTTTGAAAACATCTTCCACGAGAAGTTTGACTTTTATGCAACCATATTTGAGTATTTAATTAAAGATTATAACACAAATAGTGGAGGCAAGTATGCTGAGTACTTTACTCCACATGCAGTTGCTAAGATTATGGCATCATGTTTAGTAACTGAGGGGACTAATAATGTAAAATGTTATGACCCATCTGCTGGTTCAGGAACACTTTTAATGAATTTGGCACATGCAATTGGAGAGGACAAGTGTACTATATACTCGCAGGATATATCACAAAAGTCTTCAAACCTATTAAGGTTAAATCTTATTTTAAATAATTTGGTCCACTCAATACCTAATATTGTAAAAGGTAATACAATTCTTGAGCCATATCATAAAGAAGCAAATGGTAGATTAAAGCAATTTGATTTCATTGTTTCTAACCCTCCATTTAAATTAGACTTTAGTGATTATGTTGCTGATCTAGATACAAAGGTGAATAATGAACGTTTCTTTGCAGGTGTTCCTAATGTGCCTAAAGCAAAGAAAGAAGGCATGGCAATTTATCCATTGTTCATACAACATATTATGTATTCTTTGTCTGCGAAAGGCAAAGCTGCAATTGTTGTTCCAACTGGATTTATTACTGCACAAAGTGGTATTGAGCGTAAGATAAGAGAAAAGTTAGTAGAGCAAAAAATGCTTAGGGGTGTAATAAGTATGCCAAGTAACATATTCGCTACAACTGGCACTAACGTAAGTATATTGTTTATTGACAATGAGAATAAGAAAGGAGATATTGTCTTAATGGATGCATCAAAGCTTGGGACTACAGTAAAAGATGGTAAGAATCAAAAGACATTACTTTCTTCCGATGAAGAACAAAAGATAATCAACACTTTTAATAAACACGAAGCAGTAGAAGACTTAACAGTAGTTGTTTCTTATGAACAAATAGCTGAAAAGAATTTCAGCTTAAGTGCAGGTCAATACTTTGATGTAAAGATTGAATACACAGATATCACCCCTCAGGAATTTGCTACAAAAATGGAAGGGTTTAAAACTAACTTAGATACACTCTTTACTGACTCTAGGACTTTGGAAAAGGAAATTCTGAATAACTTCAAAAAGTTAAAATATGAGAAGTTATAAAGTAAGAGACTTACTAAAAATTAGAAACGGTAAAGACCATAAAGAATTGAAAGAAGGGAATATTCCTGTTTTTGGTAGTGGGGGTATAATGAGATTCGGGGATAGGTATTTATACAACAAAGAAAGTATTCTTCTACCTAGAAAAGGAACCTTGTCAAATATTCAATGGGTTGATGAACCATTTTGGACAGTTGATACACTTTACTATACTGAAATAAATGAGAGTTTAGTTGATGGATATTTTCTATACTCTTATTTAACAAACCTTGATTTGAGTAAATTAAACTCAGGAACTGGTGTACCTAGTATGACCTTTGATTCTTATTATGATATTGAAGTTTTTTTACCAGAATTAAGTGCACAAAAACAAGTTTCTAATGTTTTGAAAGAAGTAAAAGAAAAAATTGATCTAAATAATCGAATTAATGCTGAATTAGAGTCAATGGCTAAGACTTTGTATGATTATTGGTTTGTACAGTTTGATTTTCCAAATGAAAATGGCAAACCTTATAAGACAAGTGGTGGCAAGTTGGTTTGGAATGAAGAGTTAAAGAGGGATATCCCAGAGGGATGGGAGGTAGAAAATATTTCTCAATGTTGTTCAATAATCGATTGTCTGCATTCAAAGAAATCTGAATTGATTTTTGAAGATGAGGATTCTTATTTATTACAGTTGGAAAACATATTGGATAATGGACTTATTGATTTAATAAAAAAGTACTATGTAACTAAAGATGAATATAAAAAATGGACTTCAAGGATTGAAGTTATTGATGGTGAT
>CANCAY010000066.1 GCA_947374225.1 Chitinophagaceae bacterium
AATTTGCTAAACTCAAATTCCAACCTTGACTATATAAACTGTCTACTCTTTTACTAGCATTAAAAGCAGTTAACCAAGTAGGGAGGCTTGGAGCATAGTATGTTGAACTAATAAAGTTTCCAGACTTCGTATCATACCAATAAGCAGCATCCGCTGCATGCCCTGCAGGTATAATAGCGCCTCTGTCTTTCAAAGACACTCCAATTACTTTGCTTTTAAAATTTGTAGCTAGCTTAAGCTCGTCTCCAATGGTGGTAGTCCAAACATTTAAGGGGCTCATTTGACCCGCTGCATTATTTGTGGTTCCTACTGCTTGCACAGAAGCATCTTCCACACAATACACTGATTTTTGTTTTACATTATCATACCAGTTATTACCAGCAATCCCATGTAAAGCAGGAACAGATCCTGTATAAATGCAGGTATGACCACATGCAGTAACTGTTGGAACATACGGAATAAGGGTATTGTCGCATGTAGCGCCATCGTTTACAAAGTGTAAAAAACCTTTGTTAGACTTGAAAAACGGCTTGAATTTGTTTACATAATCCCATCTCATTTGGTCAACTACAATTCCAATAACTAGTTTTGGCTTTTGGCTAACAGTGTTAGTGGCAGCAGTTTTAACTTTGATATTTTGAGCGGAAATTGCAAGACTGTAAAATGACAATACTACAAGGATGACATATCTCATGGGGTTTCAATTTTCTTGAACTGCAAATTACGCATATTTATTAGAGCTAAAAAGGTAAAAAATGATTAAATTTGCATTACTAATTAATACTATATGGCAGACATATTCGACAGACTTATCAAGAATTACGGACCAATTGGTCAGCATCGTGAGAGAGCGCATGGTTATTTTGCCTTCCCTAAACTGGAAGGAGAAGTGGGTTCTAAAATGAAATTTAGAGGCCAAGAGATGATTGTTTGGAGCTTAAACAACTATTTAGGTCTTGCAAACCACCCAGAAGTGCGTAAAGCGGACGCAGACGGAAGTGCTGAATATGGATTGGCTTTACCAATGGGTGCTAGAATGATGAGTGGAAATAGTGATTTGCACGAACAATTAGAAAAAGAATTAGCCGCTTTTGTACATAAAGAGGATTCAATATTAATGAACTATGGATACCAAGGTATCATGAGTGCTATAGATGCTATCTGTGGTCGCCATGATGTGGTGGTGTATGATGCTGAATGTCACGCTTGTATTATTGACGCATTAAGAATGATTCCAGGACACCGATTCGTGTTTAAACATAATGACGTGGAAGATTGCGAAAAGCAATTGGTGAGAGCTCAAGCATTGGCTGAAAAGCAAGGTGGGGGCATTTTAGTTATTACAGAAGGGGTATTTGGTATGGCAGGTGATCAGGGGAAACTAAAAGAGATTGCAGCATTGAAAAAGAAATTTTCATTCCGTTTATTAGTGGACGATGCGCATGGTTTTGGTACCTTAGGGAAAACAGGTGCTGGAGCAGGTGAGGAGCAAGGTTGTCAAGACGAGATTGATTTATACTTCTCTACATTTGCTAAAAGCATGGCGTCGATTGGTGCATTTATGGCAGGACCAACAACTATTATAGATTATATCAGATATAATATTCGTTCTCAAATTTTTGCTAAAAGTTTACCAATGCCATATGTGGTGGGTAATTTGAAGCGTTTAGAATTATTGAAAACAAAGCCTGAATTAAAAGACAATTTATGGAAGAATGCTTTGGCATTACAAAATGGATTGAAGGAAAAAGGTTTTGATATTGGAAAAACAGATTCTGTAGTTACTCCTGTGTATATGAAAGGTGGCGTAGAAGAAGCAACTGCTATGGTAATGGACATTAGAGAGAACTATAAAATTTTCTGTTCCATTGTGGTATATCCTGTAATTCCAAAAGGACATATCATTTATCGCTTAATTCCAACAGCGGTGCATACCCAAGAAGAAATTGATTTAACATTAAAAGCATTCAGTGAAACCAAAGCTAAATTGGACGCAGGTGCTTATAAAGTTGCCGAGATTCCTGACATGGCAAATAAGTAATAAAAAAAATCCTCTAAGTAATTAGGGGATTTTTTTTTATGAAATAATTATCCTAGAATATTTTAGTTAAAGTAATCAACCTGATCCTGTTCCTTTTTTAGTACCTCAATACTTACATTTAATTCAAATCCGATTAACAGAATAAGCGCATTGATGTATATAAGGGTCATTACGATCAATACTGTGCCAATGGATCCATATATTTTACTATAGCTACCAAAGTTATTCACCCAATAAGAGAAGCCCAGGGTGGTGGCTAACATAAGTCCTGTAGACAATAGAGCTCCAGGGGATAATAAAGGCCATTTTTCCTTTACATGCGGAGCAAACTTATAAATAAAAGCATTGCCATAAAACAATAGTAAAATGATAATACCCCATCTTATTAATTCCCAATAAGGTAGAATTGCTTGTCTCTTTATATCAAATAATTCTCTTAAAAGAATAGTTAATTGATCTTGACCTACTAAAACTAATAAGCTTGCAAAAACCAAAAGCATAAGTATTAAAGTAAGTCTTAATGCCCTCATTCTTTGATGTAGGAAGAAGGGTTTATTCTGCATGATAGATTTATCAAAGCTTCTAATAATTCCAGTCATAGCATTAGAAGAATAGAATAGTAATAATAAAAAACCAAAAGAGAATACACCCACGTGTTGACTTAGTAAGTCATTGATAATGTCTAATATAAATCGATAAGTACTTGAATTAGGAGAAATGTCTTTAAAAATAGAAAGAATCTGTTTTTTAACCTTAAACGTTTTTGGGAAATAAGGAATGATAGAAAACAGAAATAGAAATCCAGCAGGCAATGCCATAATCAAATTAAAAGAAATAGCGGAAGCTCGGTCGTAAAGTCCGAGTGTGTTTAGTTGCTTAAATAAAAAACGACCAACCTGAAAAAGGTTTACTCTTTGGAAACCAGGAATATAAATTTGTTTGGCTCTTTGTTTTAGAAAATTAAACAAAGGACTTAGTAGTTGATTAATGTAGGATATTATATTTTGTAATTGCTTCAATACTTGTTGTTATTATTTAATAATGGACTTTAATGTTTCTAAATTTAATCTTTATTTCTGCTGTGCGGCTTTCTTTTTTTGGTAAATATCTAATTGCTTTTGATATTCTTTAGCATACTTATTATGTTCCTCGTAAGTAGTACTAAAATGATGATAGCCACTAAAGTCAGCTTTTGCAACAAAATAGATATATGCCGTAGTGGGAGCTTCTAATACTAAGTCAATGGTTTTAGGAGCAGGGGTACAAATAGGGCCGGGCGGTAATCCTTTTCTGTTATAGGTATTATATGGAGAGGGATTGCTCAAATATTTTTCATAAATACGTGTTAAGCTAAAGTCTTGCATGGCATATTTAATAGTAGGGCAGGCCTGTAAGGGCATACTTTTTTTAAGTCTGTTTTGGTATACACTTGCTATTAAACTTTTGTCAGAATCATAATTAGTTTCTTCTTCCACAATAGAAGCCAAAGTGTACACTTCATTCTTGCTCATTCCTTTATTAATTGCTTTTTGTTGTCGGTCATTGGTGTTCCAAAAATGGGTAGACGCTGCGCTCATTTTTTCCATAAACTTTGGCAGTGAAGTACTCCAATAAAACTCATAGGTATTAGGTATGAATAAAGTAAGTAATTGTGTAGTATCAATTTGAAATGCTTTCAACGAGTCGTTACTATTAAAAAACCGAGCTGTTATAGAACTATCTATGTCAAAAGTATTGGCAACTAATTTTGCTAATTCACCACGGGTTCTAACTTTATTTAAAATGAATTTCACTGTTGCTTGATTGTTATTTCGCAACATCCTTATCAAATTAAATAAGCTTGTGTTTTTCTTTACTATGAATTTACCCGACTTTGTTTTAGTTTCAATTCCACCAAAATTAGCAAGTAATTTAAAACTAATTTTATCTCTTATTATTTTACGAGCGTACAAAGTGTCAGACAAATCGTCTATACTCATTGTGCCTTTGTTATAGGTA
>CANCAY010000067.1 GCA_947374225.1 Chitinophagaceae bacterium
CAACTTTAAAAATAAGAGATGACGAAAAGATAATTATTCATTCATTAGATTTAAATGATAAAATAGAATTTGAAAATTTAGAATTTTTATTAAAATATAAGGGTAAATTTTCCTTAATTCAATCTGTAATCAAAGCGGTAAAGCCAACATTTGGGTTTGAACTATTTATACATTCAGATTTTCCAATGAGCTCTGGTTTAGGTGGTTCTGCAGTTGTTACCTCTTCGATTTTGGGCTGTTTTAATCAATTTAGATTCGATAAATGGGATAAACATGATATCTCAGAAATTGCATTTCAATCAGAAAGATTGCATTTGGGTGTTGCGGGTGGATGGCAAGACCAATATGCAACTGTATTTGGTGGCTTAAACTTTATGGAGTTTAATAAAGACCAAAATATCATTAACCCCATTCGTTTAAATCATGAAACAATTCTTGAATTAGAAGAGAGTTTGGTGTTATGCTATACTGGTACGACACATGATTCTGGAAATATACATAATGACCAAAAAGAACAAACAAAAAATGTCAATGTAAAAAATAGAATTCAATCAAATGTAGATTTAACCTTCGAGATGAGAAATTATTTATTAAGAGGTCGTTTGCTTGAATTTGGGAACTGTCTTCACAAAGCATGGGAGTTAAAGAGAAGTTTTAGTTCTAAAATAAGCAATCCTTGGCTAGATGAGATTTATGATGGTGCAATACAGAATGGAGCAATTGGAGGAAAATTATTAGGTGCTGGCGGTGGCGGATTTTTTTTATTTTTTGTTCCATCATTTGATAGACACAAACTTATGAGTTGGATAAAATCTAAAAATCTAATTGCAACACCTTTTATTTTTGAAAGTAATGGACTACAATCATGGACGGTTCGAGAAAATCAATAAAAACAATTAATTACAAATGGATATAGAAATAGATAAATTTAACATTGGAGGTGAAAGAACTTTTATAATTGCAGAAGTTGGAAATAATCATAATGGTGATTTTGATCGAGCAAAACATATGATAGACAAAGCAGTTGAAATGGGTGCAGATTGTGTCAAATTTCAGATGCGTCAAATTAAAGAAGTATATCGTTCTAAAAGCTTAGAGAAAAGTGGAGAAGACCTTGGAACAGAGTATATCATTGATTTACTTAATAAATTTGAATTAAGTGTTGAAAAACAAAAAGCACTTTCAGATTATTGTAAAACTAAGGGTATATTATATATGTGTACTCCTTGGGATAGAACAAGTGTAGATATATTAGAATCATTTAATGTTCCTGCATATAAAGTTGCTTCAGCTGATTTAACAAACCTACCATTATTAGACAAATTATCTAAAACGAATAAGCCACTTATACTTTCAACAGGTATGAGTACTACAGAAGAAATTCGATTCACTGTAGATTTCTTAAATAAAAGAAATGTAAAATTTGTATTACTTCATTGTAATAGTACTTATCCTGCACCACTACATGATATAAATCTAAACTGGATTTTAAAATTAAAAGACATTCATCCACTAATTGGATATTCTGGACATGAAAGAGGAATTAATGTCTCCTTAGGTGCTATAGCACTTGGTGCAAAGGTTATTGAAAGACACTTTACACTTGACAGAAAAATGGAAGGTCCAGATCATGCGGCTAGCTTAGAATTTGAAGAATTTAAGACTCTGATAAGTGGATGTAGAGAGATTGAAATGGCACTTGGCAATTCGGAAATTTTAAGTAGAAAATTTAGTCAAGGTGAGATGATTAATAGGGAAAATCTTGGAAAAAGTTTAGTTGCAGCTAGGCCAATGAAGAAAGGAACCATTTTAAAAGAAAATGATATAAAAGTCCTAAGTCCAGGACAAGGTTTGTCTCCTCAATATTATGAATCATTAATAGGATTAGAATTGAATAGAGATATTGAATTGGAAGATTATTTTTTTAATTCTGATTTAACTAAAACAAAACAAATAGTTAAAGAATATAATTTTAAACATCCATGGGGCGTTCCTGTAAGATATCATGATTATAAAAAGTATCTAGAATTAATAAAGCCAGATATGTTTGAGTTTCACCTTTCATATTCAGATATGGAATTAGATATAGATAAGTATCTAACAGGTGTTTATGATTGTGGATTTGTAGTTCATGCTCCAGAATTGTTTAAAGAAAGTCATTTAATGGATTTAGCTACACCTGACGAGAAGTATAGAAAAATCTCAATGATTGAAACTCAGAAAGTAATTGATATTACACGTAAATTAAAAAAGTATTTTCCTAAAGAAAAGAAACCTCAAATTGTTGCAAACATAGGTGGTTTTAGTATGGATGCTCCTTTCCCTGAAGAAATTAAAATATCATATTATAACCAATTTTTCGAAAGCTTGAAACAATTAGATACTGAAGGAGTTGAGATTATACCTCAGACAATGGCACCTTTTCCTTGGCACTTTGGAGGTCAGAGATATCAAAATATTTTTGTACATATAGATGAAATTGTTAAATATTGTAAGGAGTATGGTATTAGAATGTGTTTTGATGTTTCGCATACAATGTTAACTTGTAATCATTTTAAACAAGATTTTTATGAATTTGCTACTAAAATAGCACCATATACAGCACATATACACATGGGAGATGCGGCAGGAGTTAATGGAGAAGGTTTGCAAATTGGTGATGGAGAAATAGATTTTATTAGATTAGGTAAAATTTTAAATGACGGTTGTCCAAATGCTAGTTTTATTCCAGAAATCTGGCAAGGCCATAAAAACAACGGTGAAGGATTTTGGGTTGCATTAGAAAAACTTGAAAATTTGTTATAGTATGAAAGATTTAATTAAAAATGAAATAATCAAATCAATTGAAGTTAAAAATGAAGTATTAAATAGTCCAATTGTTGTTGACCAATTAGAACTATTGGTTAATAAATCTTTAAATGCTTTAAAAAAAGGCGGTAAAATAATATTTTGTGGGAATGGAGGAAGCTTTGCAGATTCACAACATTTGGCTGCAGAATTTATTTCAAGGTTAAGATTTGATAGGGCTCCATTAGCATCTATAGCTCTCGGGACTAATAGTTCCAATATGAGCGCAATTGGGAATGATTATGGGTATGATCAAGTATTTAAAAGAGAGCTTAAAGCACTAGGAAGTGTAAATGATGTTTTTATTCCCATTAGTACTAGTGGAAATAGTCCAAATGTTATTGAAGCTATCCATACTGCTAAAGAAATTGGAATGCCAATTGTTGCATTTACAGGAGGAACTGGCGGGAAAATGGCTAATATTTGTGAATGTATTATTGTGCCTAGTAATAGCACAGAAAAAATACAAGAAGTGCATATTATGATGGGCCATATATTGTGTTATTTAATTGAAGTGAAATATTTTAATAAATGATAATCAAAGAGTTTGGCATAATGCAAGGTAGATTATTGCCTAAGTTTAGAGGTAGATACCAAGCACACCCTTTGGGTTATTGGAAAGATGAGTTTAATGTTGCAAAACAATTAGGCTTAAATTATATAGAATTTATTTTAGACTTAAATGAATGTAATCTAAACCCTTTAATGTCAAAAGATGGAATTAATGAAATTAAAGATATTATTCAGGAAACAGGGGTTGGGGTAAGATCAATTTGTGCTGATATTTTTATGGATGCACCATTACATTCTGAAAATGAGAAATCGGCAAAAAAAAGTAATGATATTTTAATAAAGTTATTACAAAATGCTAATTCACTTGGGATTACTGATATTGTAATTCCATGTGTTGATCATTCTTCATTAAATAGTGAATTAGATCAAAAAAGATTAATAGAAAATTTA
>CANCAY010000068.1 GCA_947374225.1 Chitinophagaceae bacterium
GTATTTTAAGATTAGAATTTTCAATTAAAACAGTACCCTCATTATATCTCCTTTCATTTGGGCAAACGATATAAACATTTATACCATTATTTAGCATCTCTCTTACCAAATCAGTATAAATTCCTTTTTCAAAAGGCAAAGTAATTCTTGATAAAGTTATAAATAAAATGTTCAATTTATTACTATTATTTTTTCCAAATTACTTGATTTACATAATCAGTATAACTTAAAATAATTCTAACCACCTTTTCAGAAACATTCGGCATTGCATAATCAGCCACCATTCTAAAATTTCTATCTTTTCCCCTTTTTTGATTTTCTAACTCCGTCAAACCTTGCATGATTCTTTCTGGATTTAAACCTACCATCATGACCGAAGCCTCTTCCATTGCTTCTGGTCTTTCATGTGCCTGTCTTATATTTAAAGCTGGGAAGTTTAAAATTGAAGACTCTTCAGAAATAGTCCCACTATCTGATATAACTGCTTTTGAATTCATTTGTAAAGCATTATAATCAATAAATCCTAGTGGTTTTAATAAATGTACGTTATCATGCAATATTATATCTTTAGACTCAATCATTTTTCTTGTTCTTGGATGTGTACTAACAATGATTTGCAAGTCAAATTTATTTGCTATAATATTTAGACTAGTAATTAGACTATTAAAATTTATTTCATCACTGATATTTTCCTCTCTATGTGCAGATACGACAAAATAATTATATTTCAATAAACCAAGCCTTTCTAAAACATTAGATTTATCAATTGCAGGTAAATAATGATTTAGGACCTCAAACATAGGAGATCCCGTTTTTATAATTCTATCTGCAGATAATCCTTCTCTTAATAAGTACTCTCGAGCTATATCACTATAAGTCAAATTGATGTCTGAAATATGATCGACTATTTTTCTATTAGTTTCTTCGGGAACACGTTGGTCGAAACATCTATTTCCAGCTTCCATATGAAAAATTGGAATATGCCTTTTTTTAGCAGGAATTGCACATAAGCAACTATTCGTGTCACCTAAAACTAAGAATGCATTAGGTTTAATTAGGTCAAGTAGTGGATCAATATTAATTAATATATTACCAATTGTTTCTGTTGCCGAAGTTCCAGCTGCATTTAAAAAATAATCTGGTTTGCGAATTTGCAAATCATCGAAAAATATTTGATTAAGTTCATAATCATAATTTTGCCCTGTATGAACTATAACATGTTCAATTGCTTTTGAAATATCTAGTGCATGCATTACTCTAGATAATCTAATTATCTCTGGCCTAGTACCAACAACGGTCATCACTTTTAAACGTTCAATCATTATAAGTCTATTTATACTATTTCAAAAAATGTGTCTGAATCATCAGCATCATAAAACTCGTTAATCCAAAACATTGTATATAATTCTTCATCTCCTATATTCTTAATATTATGGGTATACCAGATCGGCATATCTACATAAGCTGGTTCGTCTCCAGATAAATAATAGTCAAACACGTTCGTCGTCCCAATTTTTCTTAATTGAATTAAAGCTTTTCCTTTAATAACAGAGAACCTTTCTATTTTTCTAGTATGAAAATGATTTCCTCTTGTTATTCCTTCTTTAGTGGTAGAAAAAGAAACCTGTCCTCCTGTTTCTAATCTTATAATTTCTACAAAATTACCTCTTTCGTCTATATTATTTTTATATTTAATTGGGAAATAATTACTTAGATCACAATATGAGCGAAAAGTATTAAAAAGATTTATTTCAAACTGATTGTGAAAAAATGGTATTTGCCCATTATCAAAATACTTCTCCTTAAACTTCTTCAACAGTTCTAGCAAATTTGATACTTTATATGTATCAGTATGATTTATAATTAAATTCTCATTTGATTCTGATACAAATAGTTCTATTATTTGTTTAACAAGATCATTTATATAAATTAAATTAAGTGTCGCATCAGTTTCTATTTTAGGATTTTCGTTATTAACTAATTGATGGCAAAATGTAGATACAACAGAGTTATAGAAAGGAACACCAAATGCACCAAAAACATTTGGTATAATTAGTCCTTTAAAATTAGAATCTGTCAATTTAGCCCAATTAGAAAATAAATTTCTTGCTGATTTTTTTGAAAAACCGAATGCGTTATTTCTATTTTCTTGGATTGAAGATGAAAATAATAATTGACCTTTAAAATTAGTTCTATAAAAAGAATCTACAAGTTTTTCAGCTAATCCTAAATTTGTCTTGTAAATAACGGCATTTTCGCTATGACGATTTATACCTGCCAAGTGTACTATAATATCACAATCCAAAACAAATGTATCTAATTTATATACATCTTCAAACCATTCTCTCTTAAATTCAATTAATTTGAACTTGTCGTTATGCAAACAAATTGTTCTAGAAAGATGCCAACCAATAAAACCGTTAGATCCAGTTATACCTATTTTAATCATAATTAAAAAGGATATTGAATTGCGTCTAATTCACCTAAAATGTCTTTCCTTATAATTGGCAATTTCATTAATAGATTTTTCATTTCTTCTGAATTAAGAATTACTGTATTGTGAGAGTGATATTCGGACAAACTTTCTAATTCAGGTATACCTTCTGAAAAGTATTGTTCATAATTTAGATCTCTGTTGTCCGCTGGAATTCTATAATAATCACCTAAATTTTCTGCTTTTATCATATCCTCTCTATTCACAAGAGTTTCGTATAATTTCTCTCCGTGTCTTGTTCCTATAACCTTGATCTCACTCTTTGATTTATATAAATCTATTAATGCTTGCGCTAAAGTACCCACTGTTGCAGAAGGTGCTTTTTGTATAAACAAATCTCCTTGATTTGCATTTTCAAATGCATAAAGTACTAAATCAACAGCATCTTCTAATGTCATCATAAATCTTGTCATATTTGGATCTGTTAGAGTTAATGCTTTATTTTCTTTAATTTGATCTATAAACAATGGGATAACAGAACCTCTTGATGCCATTACATTTCCATATCTAGTTCCACAAAAAATTGTTTTTTTATTATCTAATATTCTAGATTTTGCAACCATGACTTTTTCCATCAATGCCTTTGACATTCCCATTGCATTAATTGGATAAGCTGCTTTGTCAGTACTTAGTACCACCACTTTTTTCACTTCCAAATCTTGCGCAACAGTCAAAACGTTATCTGTTCCAATAATATTAGTTTTGACTGCTTCTAGAGGAAAAAATTCACAAGAAGGAACTTGTTTTAAAGCGGCAGCATGAAAAATATAATCAACACCCTTAATTGCAGGTATTAAGCTATCACGGTCACGAACATCGCCTATATAAAACTTTACATTTTTGTTATTTATCCTTTTTCGAAGATCATCTTGTTTTTTTTCATCTCTACTAAAAATTCTAATTTCAGAAAAATGATCTGTATTTATAAAACGATTTAAAACAGCATTGCCAAAAGAACCAGTACCGCCAGTAATAAGTAATGTTTTACTCATATTATGAATTTTTTAATAAGTTAATGATATCTATAATTTTATTTTCAACTTTAAGTTTCGTAGGTTTAATGTGCTCACTTGTAGTTTTCTCAAGACAATTAAAAATTGAATTAAAATCATATGGATTAAATGTAAAACTTGGTTCTATAATTTCATGAACATAATCTAAATCTGATGCCAAAATTGGAATTTCAAATTGTGTTGCTTCGATTAAGCCAAGCCCAAAACTTTCAAATAAACTAGGAAAAATGAAAAAATTAGTTTTTGAATAAATATTATTTAAACTTATTGAGTCTAGATGGCCAT
>CANCAY010000069.1 GCA_947374225.1 Chitinophagaceae bacterium
TGAATATTTAACTGTTGAATTGTACCAACCGTCTTCCAAAGAGAAATATCCAAATTTATTTGCCGAATTATTTGATATTGATGTAGCATATACATTAGTAGTGTATGACATGAAGATTAATAATATTATTGCAACTACTTTTTTCATAATTTTTTTTATTTCTGTTTTATAAATTAATCGCCATGAAATCAAAAAGGGGCCAAAATTGAGCCCCCTTTTGAAGTAAAGTATTTTTTTTATTTTTTCTTAACCATTTCATATACACTATAGTCTACACCGTTACTTTCCCAAGTAACCACATTTTCACCCTTAAAAGTGAATTTAACGAAAGTTTTTACTTCCTGTGATACAGTTCTTGCAGCAGCATTTGCATTTCCACCACCTGATGTATTAGAAACAGAAGACCCACTTGCAGATCCGCTCGCCATATTACCTACTCCAATTGCTGAAGCACTAGCTGACGATGATTTTGATTTACTGCTACCAAACATTGCGTTTAATGATGCGTTTTTGTCAGTTACCGTTTTTGTTCCGAATAAGTAATAGTATTCTTCATAATCACCGTCATTTCTTTTTGAAGTTGGAATACCAAATTTACCAATAACTTGCTCTTTGGTTTTGTAACTGTCCATTGTTTGCTTGTGAGTCGTTGTTGCAACTCTAACCATTGTTGCACAACTGGTAGCTACTAAAGAGCTAATAACAATAAAAAATAAGGCTGTTTTTTTCATTTTAAACGAAAATTTTAATAATAATTTCCTACTCTTAAGGATTTTCTGAATACTCCCCCGTTTGAATGGTTTCAGGTCTCCACTTTACACATTAAAAATATATAATATTTTTCAATTTAGGCATGTATGCCTAAGATATATTTTCGCAATTATGCCACTTTGGTGCTAATGAATAACCTAAGGAATCAGGAAACGCTGGAACAGTTTGGAGAAAAGCTGAAAACTTTTCGCACAGCAAAGGGTTTGACACTTGAACAACTCGCTTTTGAGGCTGATATTGAGCTTAGTCAAGTTCATAGGGTGGAAAAAGGCAAAATTAATCCCACTTTAACCACCCTAATTGCTTTAGCAAAAGGACTAGACATCACATTAGCTGAACTTGTTGGCACATGAACTAGAAATTTATCGATATCCTAAAATTTGAATAGACATAAAGGTTACCTCCAATCAAATATGTAAGCTTATCATCTGGGTCTTTAAACACTTGATCAACATAAACACTACTATTTTCCTGTATTTCATCAATTTCATTGATGCACTTGACTAAAAATGGACAATACAATCGCCTTATTTTACCACTTGGGTTAATTACTACTATACTAAAGCTGTCATAATAAACAATTCTGCTGTTTTTCATTGGTTATATTTTAATGAATTACAAACCTTCATCAGAGAAGCTCAAATATTGACCTTCGTGACCAACTATTATATGGTCCATTAATTTTATGTCTAGCATATCACCAGCATCACGGATTTTAGTTGTTACATTTTTATCAAGCTGTGATGGTTTTAACTGTCCTGAAGGATGATTGTGACTAATGATAATTCCTGAAGCAGCAGCCTTTAGTGCAGCACCAAATATGAGTCTAATATCTGCCACTGTTCCAGTGATACCGCCAGATGATAAATGCAATACGCCAAGTACACGGTTGAACCTATTTAAATAAGCAACAAAGAAGTGCTCTTGTAAGTGCAATGTGTCTTTGGGATAGAAGTCCATAAATACATTGTATGCATCTAAAGGAGAACTAATAATTGGTTTGTTACTAATGCTTGGTTTATATACCAATTCAATTTCACTGATTGTGTCTGTTTGTGTCATGTTGTTTAAATTAAAAATGCCCTGCTATGAGCAAGGCATGTATGAATAATGTAAAGGCAGGGGATGTAAGCAGAATAATTAAACTGTTTGATTTTGTATCAAGATTTCTCTTTTGCGCTTTTCAAATTCTGGTTTAAGCACTTCTTTGTATTGAGGGTGTTCATTATACAGCTCTAATAGATCATCAATGGTTTTACATGAATGTATTGTGGCAGATATGTCTGTTGGCGCAATCTCTGCACCATCATTACACCAGTTGTAAATTGATTTACCAACATCAATGGTTAGCCTTTGTTCTGGCTTACCAAAGAACAACCCAGTTCTATCTTTAGAAGCAGTAGCGCTGTTTTTCATATTCAGATCAAATACAAGTGTAAACTCGTAATCCAGTCCTTCTCTTTGAATAGCTTTAAGACCAACCTTTTCAGGGACCATTTTACCATTTAGATTATTTAGAACATAGTCTTGCTTTGTTCTTGAAGTGGCTATTATATGTGCTTTAGAGCTAAGAATAGCCTGAATAAAAGCTTTGTGCCTGAGCCCAATCTTTTGCCAATTGGTAAAGCTATTTCCAGGCAATGAGGCATGCGCCTCAAGGATATATTCCCATTCATGAGAAATACTGTCTATGATGATAACTTGCATGCCTGCCTGCCCACATGCCTCAATGGCTTGTGTGTATTTTTCTGGTGTGTACTGTGCGCTCAACTGTAAAACATTGTAGCCCCCAAGATGGGAATATAGTTCAGAACTATGATTTTCACTGTCTATTACAGCTATTTTGGACCAATCATTACATAGTCCAAAAGCTATTAAAAGGGAGGAATAGGTTTTACCAGATCCACTTGGACCTTGGAGTGACATCTTAATTGATGCCTTTTTGCGAGATGCTTTTTGTAGTTGCATAGATTTGATTTATTAAAAAGAAAAACCAGAATAATTATCTGAATTATATATAAATTTTAAAGGGGAACAGGATTTAATGGAGTTGATGGATGGAATTTTTGGGACTTTATTGAATGAATTATAAATATTATATTTGAAGACAATCAATAAGATTTAGTAAAAATTTAATCATGAAAAAAATTACTTATTTAATTCTAATAATACATTCAATTAGCTGTTCAAGTAATCAAAACATTGAAGAATCAATTTCTAAATTAAAAAAGACAAATTCTATTATATATACTATTGACCAAATCCAAAGTAAACTAAAACTAATAAATGATAGTGTTTATAATATTGAAGACAATAAACCAATTACAGGTCAAATTCAAGTAATAGGAAAATATGAATTAGTTGATGAAACTGGTAACATACAAAAAAAAGAAGGCCTAATTGCTATGTTTAACTTGAAAGAGGGAGGATTTGATGGGGAACAAATTTATTTAAGCACGACTAATAATTTTATAAAAACAAATATTATTCCCAACTTAGATATGATAAAAGGGATAGACTTTATTCAAGTTAATGAAAATGAAAGTTCTGATTATTTTTATGGGTATCCTAAAAAATATGTGAAACTTATTAATAGAAAATTTATTGATAATATTGAGATTTCTAAATACTATACAAATGGCAATTTGATTATTACTGGGAAATATCTATTTAATTTTGAAAACTATATATTATCAGCTATTGATGAATCTAC
>CANCAY010000070.1 GCA_947374225.1 Chitinophagaceae bacterium
TATTTAGGCCAAAAATTATATGATAGTTTGTTTTGTCTATTCTTAAATAATTCAAAATATGGATTCGCATTAGATTTAATTGTAGCTAATATAGACAATTCTTCCAAAGTTAAATATGCTCTATACCGTTCTAAATTGTAAATTACTAATGCCGTATAAAACAAATTATAATCCGCTTTCAATTTCTTACTAAAATGATATTTTCTAAAAGACGGAAAAGCCCCGTCTGGAAATGACTTTGAATTAATTGATTGTAAGGCAGCTATTTGTTTTAAAATAGTAATTCTAGGTTCATTTGCAGCCACCCTATTGGAACCAAACAAAATGCAAATAATAAGTATCCAATTTTTCATTTAATCAGTTGCATTTAATTAAGTATAAAGCTGTAATTTAGTAATTATGGAAGTAAAAATAGATGCTAGTTGGAAAGAAGTGCTTTCGCCTCTATTTGAAAAAGCGTATTTCAAACAAATAGTAGCTCATTTAAAGACGGAGAAAGCGCTAAAAAGCACTATTTACCCCAAAGGATCCCTCCTGTTTAATGCCTTCAATCAAACTCCATATGACCAGGTTAAAGTGGTTATTTTAGGGCAGGATCCTTATCATAACCCTGGACAAGCAATGGGCCTTAGTTTTTCAGTTCCAAATGGTGTAAAACCTCCCCCTTCCTTAATGAATATTTATAAAGAATTGAATAAGGACATTGGAATGCCTATTCCTAATACGGGGGATTTGACCAGCTGGGCGAATCAAGGTGTATTATTAATTAATGCAGCATTATCAGTTAGAGCAGACGAACCTGGCAGTCACGCTAAAATTGGATGGATGCAATTTACTGACGATGTAATAAAAATACTGTCTAAAGAAAAATCAAGACTGGTTTTCCTATTATGGGGTAATTTTGCCGGACAAAAGCAAATTTTGATAGACAGTTCAAAACATAAAATATTAAGAGCAGCTCACCCTTCACCATTGAGTGCACATAATGGATTTTTTGGCTGTAAACATTTTAGTGCTACTAATGAATATCTAGTTCAACATAATAAAAACCCAATAAATTGGACGCCATAGTATATGAAATTGATTAAAAATATTTTAGCTAGATTACTTGCCTTTTGGGCATTATTAGTGTTTGCTTCAACCATGTTTATTTTTTTATGGTTTTATTTAATCTGCTTTTTTTTACCAGAGCCGCAAAAAACCAGATGGCATCGTTTAGTATCTCGTGTTTGGATGTTTATCTTTTTAACATTATCAGGCTGTAGATTCAAAGTGACTGGAAAGTCGGTTTTTGATAATACCGAAAATGCCATTGTTGTTTGTAATCATAACAGTCTAATTGATATTCCAATTAGTTTCCCTTTTTTACCAAGAGCAAATAAAACCATTGCCAAAAAAGCATTTGCTTATGTACCATTATTTGGCTGGATCTACTCTTTCGGTTCCGTATTAGTGGATAGAAAAAATGACAGAAGTCGTCGTGAAAGTTTTGATAAAATGAGGCAGGTATTGAATAATGGACTTGATATGTTGATATACCCAGAAGGGACAAGAAACAGGACAACAGCACCTTTAAAATCATTCTATGATGGTGCCTTTAAATTAGCCATTGACACCCAAAAGCCAATCATTCCTGTAATACTATTAAACACTAAGAAAATATTACCTGCAAAACCAGTTATGTATTTTACACCCGGTAAAATACAAATGGATATTCTTCCGGCTATATATCCACAGGGACATACTTCCGCTTCTTTAAAACAATTGGTATTTGATACAATGGCAAATCATTATTTGCTGCATAATAAATAGAAGCAGTCATATTAATATGTAGAAGAGGAGAAAGTTCTACTTCTATTAATTCTTAGATCTCTTAATATACCAGATTTAGGATTAACTGTGATACTGAAAGACCTGTAAATACCTATTGGAGTAACGTTAATAGACAATTGCCAGCAATGCATTTCACGGGTAATAAACAAACTCATTTGTTGTATACTTGCTTTTGCAACATCAATATAACCGGTTCCTCCCACTTTCCATTTAGGAGTCAAACTGAAGTCTCCATTTAAATTTAAACTTGAATAGGTTTGTGTTTTAAAGCCTGAATAATCGGGCTTCATCACTCTTGTAAATTGGAATGAATAGGACATTGTCAATGACCACGGAATATCGAAATCAGTAAACTCTGCAGGGTTCGCTTTTACATATTGCAACTGTCTTTGTTGTTCGTCCGGCGTCATGAAAGGATCAATTGGAATCACTTTATCCTTTTTTGCTTTATCGTCTTTGGACTTACTCCTAAATGAAGTGGAGAAAGACAAACCACCACTAGTAATATGTCCAAATTTTAGTCTAGACGGATCTATATCATACTTATTAACTCTAAAACCTTTACTGTCATTTGCATAAGGGTCTACAATGAAATTAGAGCTAATATTAAATCGCTCGAACAAGGTAGTTCTAGCATAAAAGTTAAATGAACTTAGAGCAAAACTGTCTGCTAAAAAATTATAATTAGAGGTAAACCCAAAACCGTCAATCAATTTTATTTTCTTAAACGCTTCTGCACTAGTGTCAGACTTATCCTTCACTTTCATCTCTAATAAGTTGTCTATGCCAAAGCCCATTCCACCAAAAGTCCCTTCTGAATAAGCTCCGCCCATTCCGCCACCATCAAATTTAGAAAAACGATAGGTTCTACCAGTCGTATCTATTTGTGTTGTATAATGATATGCAGCCGCTAAGTCTGGTGTATAATTTACAGATAAACTAGGTCTAATTTCATGTCTTATTGCTTTAACATAACTGTCTTTAAATTTATAAGTACCAAATATTCTTGAAGCTGCACCAATACCAAAACTCACTTTAGGCGCTCTATAAAATCCACGGTTAACGGTTGTGTCAACCTTATTTAATTTAGAATTCCAAGATTTCGTATTTTCTTGTCCAAACCACTTTTCTTCAAAAGAAACTCCTGGTGTAATTGTGAATGGGCCAACAGTTGGTAAAGAAACACTAATAGGTATTACATGCGTGGCACCCCATTGTAATGTGTCAAGTAGTCTTTGCATATTAAATGCAGTGTCGTAAAATGACAATTGATTTTGAAAACTACCATTATAGCCTATCCCTAATTTTTCATACCATTTACCACTACCCACTTGATCCTTTTTTTGGAATGGATAAATTGTTAACGCATTAAAGTTTACAGTTGGTAAATTCAAATTAAC
>CANCAY010000071.1 GCA_947374225.1 Chitinophagaceae bacterium
ATGATCACTTAATTGAAAATAATAAATGCTTAGAAATCGTTGTGCCAGGTTCTCTGCCAGGTTTTCACCAAAAATGGGTTAAAAGAGGTTAAATATGAGAAATATAAATCTATTTCAATCTTGTATCCTATTGATTATCAATAAAAGAAAAGGTATGGAATACCTCTAGAAACCCTCATAATCAGGGGGTCCCAGGATCATGCCCTGGTGGGCCCACAGCCGAAAGGCATCATTTTCAAGGGTTTATGCTGTTAAAAGCGTAGACCCTTTTTGTTTGGGTGATTCTCTGCCAGGTTTGTGCCAGGTTTCACCATAACCAGTTACTGTCTCTCTTAACTTGGCAAGTATTAGAATTCTAGTTAACAGTAATTTTTATCATCTCATAACTAGTAATAGGTATTGTATTTTTATCGACTACTTCAAAAACTAAGTAAATAATTTGTTTAGTAGTAGCGTCTTTTGGAATTTCAATGCTAGTGAGTAAGCTACTAATATTTGATATCTTTATTTTTGTATCGTTCTTATGCTTTAAAAATTGCCACCACTTTATTGAATAAGCATCTCCATCTGGATCTTTAACAGTAGCTTCCAAATTTATGGTCTCTCCCGGTTTTACCAATATTTCATTATTGTTTATAAGTTGAATAACAGGTGCGTGATTGGCCAACTTATAATTATTTTTTACTGTCCAGTCCATTCTTGCTGCAAAATCGTCTTGCGCTGCAGTAAAAAAATTAGGAAAGGCTGCAGCGTTTAAATCCACTTCAGACAATTTATCATAAGTTGCTGCAGAAATCACTAGCTCTTTTACTTTAGAAGTATCATTACTAAATGGATCTATAAAAGTTGCAGGGTCAGGATTAAAAGGTCTTCCACCCCAACCGCCTGGATTATTATTTTCAATGGCATTTAATCCATTATTAAGCAAGTTCATGAAAGTGCCAGTATCACCTTCCCCTAGCCATGAACCTTTAGCTTGCTTAGGCATCCAAACGATATATCCCATTTGTTTGAGTTGCTCGTTCGTATATCCATCTATCCCAAAATAATCAAAACGGTCATTTTTTACCGATTGCTTCCCGTCTCCCCAAACTCTATATATTTCACCTAAAGCACCTTTTGAACTAATATTTTGTTGCATCCAAGATGGCGTAAAGAATCTCTCATTTTCTGCATTGGTAGAAAGTTGCGCGCCATAGCCATAATTGGGTCCGTTTTTATATTGTCTATATTCAATTTCTGGCCAATTAGGTTTAATATATGATGCATAGGTATTATCCTGATCTCCGGAAGGCAACAGCACTACTTTTTTAGAAATTTTTTGTTTTATTATATTCCAATTCTTTGTGTTCTTGAAATCATCTTCGATTGATTTTAAAGCTCTAGCAATGGTGCTTTGTCCACCCCATGCTGTGATATAAATTGGGCCAGCTATAGAATCAAGGATAATTTTTTTTATTAAATTGGAGCCTTCAGTATCTTTTGAAAAATCTCCTTCAAATTCTACATTCCCATATTTTATTTTAGATTTTAAATAAGCCGGGCTTGGATAGTTTGCATTATGAACCAGTAAATTTTGATAAACTTTTTCATAGGCCTCTACAGCTTCATGTATAAATCGCTCCCCATTTTTCCACCTGTATGATTCACAAGGGCAAAGGTTCAAGCCATATTTAGTATACTCTCTGCCAGGAACCATAAACTTAGTTCCCTTGCCATCTCCCTTCCAATGAAACTGACTACTAGCATACACTAATCCTTCAATATTAAAATCGTTGCTGTATAACAAAAAACGAATCAGTGAATTGTTATCATCTAATTCAGGATCGGCAGTAATAATAATTCTTGGTTTAGTATTAGTATTTGAAGCTAGTATTTTAGTACTTGTAAATAAGGATAGCGTTAACAATAGTATAGTAATTGATTGGTACGTTTTCATTGTGTTTGGTCTAGAATTTTAAAGTATTTCAACACCCTGAATTTATGAAATTTGAACCTAATATTGGAATAAATGTCTTGTTTTAATTTCATAGCTTTATATAATAAAAAACGTACCTAAAATGGATAAAGAAAAAAAAGAATCCGCAGCAGAAAAAATGTTAGGGAATTTTGCACCAAAACTCCTTGGCTATACAGACAATGTCTTATTTGGCGACTTATGGGAGGGCAAGGAACTTTCGAGACGTGAAAGAAGCTTAATAACAGTTGCAGCTTTAGTTGCTGGAGAACACACTGGTCAACTCAAATTTCATTTAAATTATGCAAAAGAACACGGATTGACTGAAGATGAACTTATAGAAGTAATTACCCATTTAGCGTTCTACACTGGTTGGCCAAAAGCCATGTCTGCAATAATGCTTGCAAAGGAGGCGTTTGAGAAAAAATAATGAAATATACAATTACCCTTTTTTTGGTTTTATTGTGTTACAACATATATGATACAATTCCTGAATCACTCAATTCAAATATGAACCCGATAAAAATTAAAATTACAGTTGGAAATCAATTTTTTATAGCGACATTAGAAGACAATAAGTCTGCTTTGGCCTTTAAAAAGACATTGCCAATTTCAATTAATATGATTGAACTAAATGGGAATGAAAAATATGGTGAGCTTACACATTTATTGCCAACACTTTCAAAAAACCCAGGTAAGATAGAAATTGGAGATTTAATGTTATTTGGTGATCAAACACTTGTACTATTTTACAAATCATTTAATACTTCATACGCCTATACCAAAATAGCGAAAATCGATGCCCCGGAATTACTATATGAAGCAATTGGAAAAGGTAATGTAAATATAAAAATTGAATAAAATTCCCGGCCAAGTTTTGTGTTTTAGTTGGAAAACAGCGGTGAATGGAGGTGAATTGGTATAATTGCAAACATTATCTTATTTTCAACTATAATATTAAAATATGGAAGTACACCACCCACATCATGCAACACATAAAAAGAAATGGTCAGAATATCTATTAGAGTTTGCAATGTTATTTTTAGCGGTGACTTTAGGATTTTTTGCTGAAAACATA
>CANCAY010000072.1 GCA_947374225.1 Chitinophagaceae bacterium
GGCTCGGTGCGGATCGCCCGGCTGATGACGGCCTCGCGCATGGCGGACATGATGCTGACCGGCCGCACCCTGTCGGCGGCCAAGGCCGAGCAGCTCAATCTCATCCAGTATGTGGTTGCGCCGGGGGAGGCTTTGAGCGAGGCCCGGCGGCTTGCGGCGCGCATGGCTTCCAACGCGCCTTTGTCCAATTTCGCGATCACGCAGGCTCTCCCGCGCATTCAGGATCTGGCCCATGACGACGGGCTCTTCTTCGAATCGCTGATGGCGGCCTTTACGCAAACCAGCCCCGAGGCGGTCGAGCGGCTGCGCGCCTTTCTGGACAAGCGTGCGGAGCGGCTGTCGAAGCCTCGGGATTGAAGGCGGGCAGATGGTGAAGGTGGTGGAGGCGCCCGCCGAAGGGCCGCTCGATATTTCAGCCCTGACCGACAATCTCGGCTTTCGCATCCACATCCTCGATCTGCGCATGATGAAGCTGCTGAGCGAGCGTTGCGCCGTCCATGGCCTGACGCCGGGCGCAGCCTCCGTGCTGATGATCATCCAGCAGAACCCGGGCGTGCGCCATGGGGAACTGGCCGATGCGCTGCTGATCCAGCGCCCGAACATGACGAAGCTGATGAAGCGGCTGGAGACTCAGGGGCTCATCAAGCGCCTCCCCGCCCAGAAGGACAGGCGCCATGTGGCGCTGGGCCTGACCGCGAAGGGGGAGAAGGCGGTCGCGGCGGCGCGGGCTGAATTTGCGGCCCATGACGAGATCATGCAGGGGCTCTTCAACCCCGGCGAGCGGGCCTCCATGGCCGACCTTGTGCAACGCATGCATGCGGCGCTGGACGAGGCCGAGCCCCCCACGACGGACTGATCGCCCGGGGGCGGGAGCTTATTTCGGCGGCAGACGCAGGGCGCCGTCGAGGCGCACCACCTCGCCGTTGAGGAACCGGTTTTCGACCATATGGGCCACCAGACTGGCGAACTCCTCCGGCGCGCCCAGACGGCGCGGATAGGGGATGGAATCGCCAAGGCTCTTCTGGGCCTCCTCCGGCAGGGCGCTCAGCAGGGGCGTGTGGAACAGGCCCGGCGCGATGGTCAGCACGCGGATGCCGAAGGCGGCGAACTCGCGCGCCACAGGCAGGGTGAGCGCCGTGATGCCCCCCTTGGAGGCCGCGTAGGCCGCCTGGCCGATCTGCCCCTCGAAGGCCGCCACCGAGGCGGTCGAGATGATCACGCCGCGCTCGCCATCCTCCAGAGGCGGGGCCTTCGACATCTGCGCCCCCGCAAGGCGCATCATATTGAAAGTGCCGACGAGGTTCACATGGATCACCCGCGTGAACTCCGCCAGCGGCATGGGGCCATCGCGGCCCACGACGCGCTTGGCGACGCCGATGCCCGCGCAGTTCACCAGCGCCCGGCAGGGGCCATGGGCCGCCTGCGCCTGCTCCAGCGCCGCGATCATGGTCGCTTCATCCGTCACATCGCCGGGCAGGGCGAGCCCGCCGATGCGCGCGGCGACCTCGGCGGCGGCGGCCGCGTTCATGTCGATGATGGCGACCTTTGCGCCAGCCTTCGCCAGTCGGATGGCGCTGGCTTCGCCGAGGCCCGATCCGCCTCCGGTGACGATGGCTCCAAGGCCCGCGATGTTCATTTTGCGACCTCCGGCTGATCGAGACCCAGCGCGCGAATGGCGTTCTGCTTGAGGATGAGATCATGGATCTCTGGCTTGAAACCAGCCGCCTTGAAATCGGCGATCCAGCGATCCGGCGAGATCAGCGGGAAGTCGGAGCCGAAGAGCATTTTGTGCTTCAACTGGCCATTGGCGTATTGCACGATCTGCGGCGGAAAATACTTCGGCGACCAGCCTGACAGATCGATATAGACATTGGGTTTATGCAGCGCGATGGAGAGCGCCTCGTCGGTCCAGGGCCATGAGGGATGGGCGAGGATGATGGTCATGTCGGGAAAATCGACGGCCACATCATCGAGATGGATGGGCTGCGAATATTTCAGCCGCAAGCCGCCGCCGCCCCGCATGCCCGTGCCGATGCCGGAATGGCCCGTGTGGAAGATGGCGGGCAGCTTGTATTCGGCGATGACCTCGTAAAGCTTGTAGGCCATGCGGTCGTTTGGGTAGAAACCCTGACAAGTCGGGTGAAACTTGAAGCCCTTCACCACGCCAGCCTCGATCAGCGCCCGGGCCTCCCGCGCGCCCATCATGCCCTTGTGCGGGTCGATGGAGGCGAAGGCGATCATGATGTCCGCATTGTCGCGCGCGGCGTCGGCGATCTCTTCATTGGGAATGCGCCGGTTGCCGATCTGGAACTCCGTATCCACGGTGAACATCACGAGGCCGATCTTGCGCTCGCGATAATAGGCGAGCGTCTCGGCGATGCTGGGCCGCGCCGTCACCTTGAAATATTTGCTCGCGGCCTCATCAAAGGGCGCCCAGAAGGGGTCGGGCTCCTGACGGCAGGACACCTCCGCATGGGTGTGCACGTCGATGGCGACGAGATCATCGAGCTTCATGGTCAACTCCCTTTAGCCGCGCAGGGCCATGCGCAGCAGCGCCCATTCGGGCGCATCTCTTGTCGTCATGGCCGCGCGCGGGTGGGCGATCCCATGCATCCGAAGGCAGCCCCTGCAGGGCTTGTTATACCGCATAACCAACTATGGCTGTCAATTGCGCCCGGTACAGCGGCGCGCAATGTCCAGAGTGGTTTGGTAGGTGCTCACTTCCACATTTCGGCCGAAATATGGCCCGGCCACAAGCGGCTAGGCTGGCTCCACCGCCTCGCGAAGCGCATCCTTGACGGCCCTGAAAACCGGACTCCAGTCTCCGTCTGTTGTCTGGCGCAACAGGCGCACCGTGGGATACCAGGGACTATCCGCGCGATCCAGCATCCACCGCCAATCCGGCACATAGGGCAACATCAGAAACGTCTTCTTGTTCAACGCGCCGGCGATATGGGCGGTGGTGTTGTCAATCGTGACGACAACGTCACAGGCCTCCACCAGCGCGGCGAAGCCATCGATGTCTCCGAAGTTGTCGATGGTGGGGAGGGAGATGATTTCCACCCCCTGTTGAGCTTTCAAATCGGCGATTTCCTGCGAGACGTCGCCATATTGCAAATTCACGAAGATGTAGTCGTCGGCGTCCATGTGCTTGAACAAATCGTGCAAGCCGACGCTTCTGGATTTCCCTGTCGAGGCGTTTTTGCTGAACCAGCTGACGCCGCAAATTTTCTTTGTCCCGTGCTCCAGGAGTTGATGGCGCAATGATTGGGCCTTCGCGTGATCGGCGGACAGATAGGGCGTGTGCGCGGGGATGTTCGTCAATTCCGTGTTGAACGCTCTGGGCAGGCTCAGGAGCGGGCAATGAAAGTCGAAATCTGTTGCGGCCTCGTCAATGGAGCGGATCTCGATTGACCCGCCAAGGGTGGCCATAAGGCCGAGCAGCCTAGGCGCAACGGCGAAAATCACATGCGCGCCCTGCGCGTCCAGAAGCGTCACGTATCGGCAAAACTGGATGATGTCGCCGATCCCCTGCTCCTCGTGGATGAGGATCCGCTTGCCATTCAGGCGTTCCCGTCCCAGCCAGAGCGGTCGCGGGAACAGGCGATTTCCCAGGGGTTCCTTGATTTTCTTTCGCCATTCATAAAATTCGAAGCCATCCTTGAAATTGCCAAGGAGCAGCAGCATCAGGCCTGTGTTCCAATAGACTTCAGCGTCATTGGGATTGATGGACAGGGCTTTGAAATAGCTCGCCATCGCTTCATCAAATCGCTTGAGGTCCTTGAGGACGCCGCCGCGATTGGAGAAGGCCTCCGCGAAATCGGATTTGTGCTGAATCGCTCTGTCATAGCTGGCGATGGCTTCGTCATGACGCCTGAGCTCTCGCAACGCGTTCCCGCGATTGAGATGGGCGAGGGCATATCTTGGCGCAGTGGCGAGCGCCCCATCGTAGCTCGCGATGGCCTCTTCAAAGAGGTTACATGCTTGATAGGCGTTGCCAAGATTATAGCGCGCCTCGGCATAGGCGGGTTTTGCATCGAGCGCCTTCTTGTAGCTGATGATCGCTTCATCAAACCTGTCGAGAGCGCAAAGCGAATTGCCAAGGTTATAGGAGGCCTCGGCGTAAACAGGCTGGAGGGCGAGGGCCCGCTCATAACTGGCGACAGCATCAGCAAATCGTCCCAATTCATGAAGGACGGAGCCATAGTTCGAGTGCAGGACTGGCGAGGCTCCGTTGACGCGAATGGCCCGGCCAAAGAGGATTTCGGCATCCTGGAAATTCCCGGACTGGATGCGAATGGCGGCCAGATATTGCAGCGCGTCGAAATGATCAGGGTCGAGCTTCAGGATTTGCTCATAGAGGCGGCCCGCTTGGGGGAACTGATTTTGCTGATGACAGGCGATCGCGGAACGGAGTTTTTTTCCGATCACGTCCTGCGTGCCGCCCCTGGCGGAAACAGAAAACCTTTTCATCGCGCGGTCACATGTTCCTCACGAGCGGATACCTGAGTCGCTCAGACCCCCGCAATCTAGCCGCGTCGGAGAACGATAGCAAAATTAGGGACTTGCGAAGGGCGTCATTCCATCAGGATGCGATGCTGATCGCGGATTCCGCAGGTCAATGTCGCGCACTTAAGCTTTACGTTCGCCGAAAGAACCTGTCCGGCGTGGGCTGCTTCACGTTTCGCCCAGCAGCTTGATGAGCGCTTCGATGGCCTGCATGGCGTCACGCCTCCCCCGTTTTCAGCGTCAGCAGCACGGGCTGATGATCGGACAGGCGCGTCTCCCCGTCGCAGGTCACATCCGCCACGCGCGCCGCGAGGTCGGCGCTGACGAAGATGAAATCGCAGCAATGGGGTGGACCCCAGGTCTGGTCGGCGATGCAGAAGCTGGGCGGATGGGGTGCGCCGGGATGGGCGATCAGCCAGGCGTCCCACAAGGCGGGTCCATCGGTGATGGCCTGCGTGAGGCGCAGCCGCGTGGGATCGTCCGGCTTCATGTTGAAGTCGCCCGTCAGCACCGTGGAGGCCGTGTGCGGCAGAGGGGCATAGGGGCCGCGCATTGGCGGGGGCGGGGTGGCGGCGCGGCGGGCGCCTTCGCCATGGATGCGCAGGATCGCCTCCACCTGCGCGGCGCGGGCCTCTGGGGAGAAATATTCCAGATGGGTGATCATGACCCGCAGCGGCCCCCAGGGCGCCTCCACCAGGGCCTCCAGCAGCAGGCGCGGCATGGATTGGCGCCCATCGGCCACCCAAGGCAGGCTGTGGAGCCGCACCTGCCGCAGGGGCGCGCGGGAGAGGATCATGTTGCCGAAACGCCGCCGCCCGCTGGCGTCAAAGGATACAAGCCCCGCCCCCTCGCAGGCGGCGTAGCCCGGCAGCAGGCCCGCCAACGCAGCGAACTGGTCTTCGCCCGAGGACCCCTCGAGGTCGGGCATGTTGTCGGCGATCTCCTGCAGGCAGATCACGTCGGGGTCGCTGGCCCTTATGTGATCCACGATCCGCTGGAGGTCGAGTCGCCCGTCCATGCCCAGCCCCCATTGGATGTTCCAGGTGAGGATCTTCATGGCCCGTCCCTCACCGGATTCCCGCGCGCATGAAGCTCTGCACGAACTGGCGCTGGAACAGCAGGAAGCCCACCAGCAGGGGCGCTGACGTCATGAGGGTCGCGGCGCAGATCACCGACCAGTCAACGCCCTGGTCGCCCGCCGAAAAGATCTGCAAGCCCACGGTCAGCGGCCGCGCCTCGACCGAATTGGTGACGATCAGCGGCCACAGAAAATTGTTCCAGTGATGGGAGACGGAGACAAGGCCATAGGCCAGATACACCGGCCGCGCGAGGGGCACATAGATCTTCATGAGGATCTGGAAGGCCGAGGCGCCTTCCACCCGCGCGGCGTCGTCAAGTTCGCGCGGCACGGTGCGGAAGGTCTGGCGCAGCAGGAAGATGCCGAAGGCCGAGGCCACATAGGGTAACGCGATGCCCGGCAGGGTGTCCACGGCGCCAAGCGCGCTCATGGTGCGGTAGTTCTCCAC
>CANCAY010000073.1 GCA_947374225.1 Chitinophagaceae bacterium
CGGAGATTTTCATCATGCCAAGCCCCCTAGAAAGCCCCAATAACGTACCCAGACCTGCCAATCTTTTACTTGGTGAGGCCATCGCTGATCTGCAATTAGCGTATGAGGCCATCAAGGCGGGGGCTAAATACCCTGGCATCCCGACAGGCTTACCAACTTTAGATAAACACTTTGGGGGGATGCAAGAAGGCATTTTCTTGTTAGGTGCAAAACCAGGTATGGGCAAGACTCGGATGGCTTTGTCGATTGCCCGCAATGCAGCTAAGGCAGGATTTCCCGTCTTGTATCTGACAGCCGACGAAGGCGCACGACGATTGGCCTTAAAACTTGCCTGTATGGATGCGGGCATTAAATTGTCTGATCTCAGTACAGGATCAGATCCAACGATCCTACAAACATACAAGTCTAGGGACGAAGAAATACTTAAACGGGTTTCATTTTTTGAGGTTAAAGATATAAACGTCGATTCAATACAGCAGCACTTGGCAGACAGGATCAAGCAAGCAGGGTCTCGGATGGGTTTGCTTGTGGTCGATTACGTTCAAGCTCTGGCTGCCAATTACCCCAAAGAGATGCGGCAGGCCGTGGGCGAAATTACCGTCAACATCCGAGAGGCCGCCATCGCTTGCAAATCGCCCGCCCTGGTTATCTCAGCACTCAGCCGGGCAGCCTACGAAAACGCCAACATGGCAGGCCTGCGAGAATCTTCAGCCCTTGAGTATTCAGCCGATGGGGTCTGGCTTTTAGAAGAAGATAAAAACCGAACTGTATCTAGCCCGATGCAAGCCCTTACCTTGAAGGTCGAAAAGAACCGATGGGGGGCGGCAAACCTTGAAATACCGATTTCAGTTAACGCAGCCCTAAGCACCATCGCCGAGAATAAATGAAGCCTACGATCCTGACCGCCGCCGACCTGGCAAGAATACCGTCGCACCTGTCACCGATGCAGGCCGTAGGCGGGCTTAGGATGGGCTGCCCGTTTCATGGATCAGACAAACAGCGCAGCCTAGTCGTTTATCCAGATGGCAGGTTTGTTTGCTATGGCTGCCAAGAATGGGGTTTTACTGAGGAACGAGACCAGCAATTTAAAGCAGACCGACAAGTATACAAATCTACAAATGTACATAAAGGGGTTTCAATCCCACGCCTGAACCTGTCAGAGGCCGCCTGTACGCCGCTAGATAGCAAAGCCATACAGACCCTTGCAAGATGGCAAACAAGCCTGCCACAGGCCGCCGAATATTTAAAAAGTCGAGCTGTACCTTTGGATCTCGCCGCTAGATACGGGCTTGGATTTAAGCCACAAGGCGAGGCCTTATACCTGTCGGAGGATGGCAAAAAGAGGTTTTGGGATGCCAGAGTTATTGCCCCACATACGAACCCTCAAGGCGAAGTCGTCAGCCTGTACAGTCGGGCAATTGTCGATTCTGACTATAAACACGCCCACTTGCAGATGCCTAAAGGCCACTTCAACAGCGCAGTATTCAAGACCAAAGGCGAGCCGTTATATATCTGCGAGGGTGTCTTTGATGCCTTGAGCCTGTTAGCCGTGGGCTTTAAAAGAGTCGTCGCAGTATTCGGTCTGGGCGGGTTCAGATGGGATTGGATCGAAAACGAGACCGACATTGTGCTTGCACTTGACCAGGACAGCGCAGGCCAGAAGGCAATCCCTGACTTTTTGATTCAGGCCGCCCAACGTGGGATCAGGGTCTCAAAAGTCACGCCCGAGGAAGTCGGATTTAAAAAGGATCTAAACGAAGCCCTGCAAGCTAACTGTCTACACCTCAGACCTGAACCCTCGACGGTAGCGGCAGCCGCCCCCAAGATCATCCCGCCAGATGCGCCGCCAGAGGGTTTGTCGCCTGAGCATTGGCTTAACTTTGTGGGGCTATGCAAGCAGGTAAAAGATACAGGCGACTACAGCGACAAAGAGCTTTATAGTTTGCCGACCTTTGCAATAGGATCAGATGCCGGGGTCTTGTGGCAGGCCGCAGGCTTTGACTTTGAGAGTATGAGTTTTCTACCGGATCGAGTCGTCTTGAATCGACCAGGCAGCCCGTTAACCATAACCAGGCTTTACCTCAGACCCTCGGGGGTCTTGCCAGATCACTAGATTGCACTACTTTGCTGATTATTTCTCAGTATTTTATTGACCTACTTTGCCCTACTTTAGGTAAGCAGGCAGACTTAGCGACATCGTGTCGCCAACTCGGTTGTGGAGACTTCCTCCACAATCCCGACCTCTGTATGAAACTACATTTATACAAATGTTGACTTGTATCCATCGTTAAAGTATATTTCCGATAACAGTCATTCTCGGAAGTAACTTAGATGAACCAGTTAACCACTCAGACCGCAGCACTTCCCGCCCACCTCGCCGACAGCATCGAGCAGGCCAAAGAGCTAATCGCAGCTAGGCACTCGACAGCAACTCGCCTGGCTTATGACTCGGATCTGAAAGCGTTTAACGCCTGGACTCGGACTAATGGTCTGGCATCCTTGCCTGCAAGCATCGAGGCAGTCGTCTTATTCTTGGCAGAGTTATCAGGCCAAGGCATGAAACCCGCAAGCATCGCCCGCAAAGTCGCAGCAATTAAGTTTGCCCACCGCCAAGCAAACCTGCCATCGCCAACAGACAGCGAACCCGTCAAGGCCACAATGGCAGGCATCAAGCGAACCCGAGGCACAGCACCAAGACAGGTCAGCCCGGCTACCGTCGAAGTGATTGAACAGTTATTAGCGGCCTGCGACGATTCAAAGGCAGGATTTCGGGATAAGGCACTTATCGCCCTCGGGTTTGCAGCAGCACTTAGGCGCAGCGAGTTAGCAGCCATCGAGCTAAAAGACATACAGGTTTCAGAGCGTGGTCTAGTTATTACCCTGCCAAGATCCAAGACCGACCAAGAAGGCAAAGGTCAGACTGTCGCCGTTCTAGATGGATCTCGCCTGCAAGTTAAACGCCTGCTAGGTGATTGGCTTGAGGTATCAGGCATTACAGAGGGTTTAGTGTTTCCTCTGACAGGCCGCCATATTGCCAACATCATTAAAGCTAAAGCCAAGGCCGCAGGCTTGAACCCTGAACTATTTTCGGGTCATTCACTACGGGCAGGCTTTATCACTTCAGCAGCCAACGCAGGCGCAGACATATTTAGGGTGATGGATGTAAGTCGCCATCGTTCAATGAATACGGTACGGGGTTATGTCAGACGGGCTAAACAATTCGACAACCATGCAGGCGCAGCCTTTATGTGATGTTCACTTGATGAGATCAGACAATGAAGTTTAAAAAAGGCACTAGCGGCAATCCAACAGGCCGCCCTCCAGGCATACCAGACCGACGAACCGAGCTTAGGCGCAAGCTAGAGGATCGGTCAGGCGAGCTTTTAGATACTGCCATCGAGCAGGCACTAGAAGGCGACTCTGGGCTTATGCGAGCTTTGTTAGGCAGAGTCATTGCACCTGCCAAACCCGAGACCTTGCCAGCATCGTTCACGCTACCTCACGGATCGTTAACGGAACAAGCACAGGCCGTGATGGTCGCCATCGCATCAGGACAATTGCCAACGTCAACAGGCAGCGAGCTTTTATCTGCAATGGCACAAGTCGCCAAGATCAGAGAGGCCGACGAGCTTGAGTCAAGAATCGAACGATTAGAGAGCGCACAAAATGACTCTTAAACATCGCATCAAGAAAATAGAAACAAGCCTGCGCCATAAGCTAAATAAGGACAGGCAAGTCGTCATCGTGTTTCAAGGTCAAGACGAAACATTTGAGGATGCCTGCGAACGTCAGCAGGTAGTGAAGTCGGAGGATGCAGACTACATCATCGTGCAATGGGCGGGATAAGCCACGGTAGCAGCCGTGACTTAAACCCTTACCAAACAAACCTGAATGAGAGGCAGTATGGCTACCAAACATTTTAAAGGCATCATCGCCCTAATTACGATTAAAGGGGGCGCAGGCAAGACGACACTAGCGGCCTGTCTGGGCGCAGAGTTTAGAAAGCAAGGTCAAGAAGTCACAATGATCGACGCAGATCCGCAGCAAAGTCTAGCGGCCTGGTACGGCGACAGCGAACCGTTAAGCAATATCACTTTGATCGCAAACGCAGAGAACACCGCCGCAGTCATCGCACAGCAGCAGCCCGGCCTAGTCATTGTCGATACAGCAGGTTTTGCAAACAAGACAACCATCGAGATAGCGCAGATTGCAGACGTTGTACTTATACCGTGTCGATCCTCTGGTATTGATGCGAGGCAAGCCTTGCAGACCGTTGCACTTTGCAATGAGATAAACAAAGAGCGCAGCAGCCCGGCAAAGATCAAAGTCGTAATGACAGCGACCAACAGATCAGCAATCGTGCGGCACGTTAGAAACGAAATGATCGCAGCAGGCGCAGATGTTCTAGGGTGCGAGATTGGGCAGCGTACCTCATACCCAGAGGCCGAGCTTTCAGGCAGCGCACCGTGTTTGATGGGCAAAACTGCACAGAAGGCCGCCGACGAAATTCAAACCCTATCAATTGAGATACTGAGATAAATCATGGCTAAAACATTCGCAAGCATTAACAAACCAACAAGCATCGTTGAGCAATTAAAAGCAGGCCTGCCACCCGCCCGAGTACGCACAAAGACCGCCCCCGAGCCAAGCCTACAAGTACAGATGCCCTCGGATCTCATTAAGCAGCTACGCATGACCGCCGCCGAAAAGGAGACCTCAGTAAGAGCCATCGTCTTGCAAGCACTCAAGGATGCAGGCTTTAACGTGGGCGAAATTAGCGACCGCCGCAGGGGCTAACGATGGAAGAAACATTTAAGCCATTCTCGGGGGCGCAACTGTTTTGGGGAATATTCTCAGGCGTACTTCTAAGCCTGGACGAACAAAACAGAACGCCCCCCGAAGAATGGACTGCAACAGATTGGGATGTTATCGGGAAAGATTTATTAGGGCAGATCAATAACGCCCTAGATCAAGCGATGCCGAGCGAGGCCAATCACTACGCCCCCAATAACGAAAACCTGGCTAACGAAAACCGAATAGAAATAGATGCGGCAATCAAGCGCACCAAAATAATTATCGCCGAGCAAAAGAGAGAGGCAGCACAGGCCTGGTCAGAGCTTTACAACAACGCCCAGAAAGTATCGTCAGACGTTAAGTCAGCGTATTGGGATCGAATTAGGTACTTTGCGAGAACTGCCACAGGTTCACCCCTACACATGGTCAGCAGGCAGGCAGTTAAAAATGCTGTCGTTGTGCTATTTGACCAGGTGATTTCAGACACTCATATTCGTGCGCCAAGTGAAAAACTGTATTTAAAGCTATCCAACGCAATCAGCCGAGGCGAGTTTAATAACGACCCGACTAGATCAAGTTATCCGTCAGCAGACCTAAGTGATGGCGACCTAAAAGCTCACGCAGAGATCAGGCCGCCAGAGTCTTTGTTAGGTTTAGAGATACCAGACGAAGAGCTTATTAAAGCAATGAACGCTATTGCCGACTCATTAAAAAAGAGGGGCGGCACTCAGCCCGATTACCTTGGCAAAGCCTTAATGCACCTTTGGCAACAAAAAAAGCTCGCCGATGGATGGGCAACCGTTGAGCTAAATGAAATCTGCGAGGCCATGGGTCTAACCCGCCGCAAAGCCCGCCAGGGGTTTGATGCAGACCAACGTGATGCCATCCGATCAACAGTCAATAAATTAGAAAGTGTCAGGATTTTTTTGCATGACCTGCCAGATACATTAAAAGCTAGATACGGGATCAAACTAGGGCAAAGGTTTAAGGCCGATGATCCTTACATCATCATCCGAAATAGATACACGCCTGAAACAGGACAAAGAGAGCTTTTCGGGCAACAACAAAAATGGGAGTCTATTTCCTTTCAACCAGGCGCAGTCATCAAACGAGCAATCGACGATGCAGAGGGGGAAAGCAGACATTGGATGGTTTTGCCCAAAGCCCTAACCAAGTTAGATGACAAGAGATTCAGCACAACAAAGCTCTTAGGCAGCAGACTTTTAGCCTTGTTTAGGATTAACGCAAAAAACCAAGATTCAAAGCATCCCCTCAAAGTCTCGACTCTTTTAGACTACGCCATGCTGCCCCCAGAAATAAGCTCAGAACCAAAGCTCACCAATGCACTAAAGATACTTCAGGAAACCAACTCTATTAAAGGATGGGCAGAAGAGCGAACACTTGAGCAGCTAAAGGCAGCCAGAAGCGGGGTCAGGGTCGCTGATGTAGACCTCAGAAAATGGCTTAATTCAATGGTAATTATTGATCCACCAGACCAAATCGCAGAACACTATGCAGGGATCGGCCTCGAATATCAAAGGCGATTACCTGTCCAGGCACAGCCTGGAGACCCGATTAGCGAACAATTAAAACGGACTCGGGCAGACCGTGGGCTTACTTATGAGCAGGCCGCCGAAGAGATTGGGCTTGCCGTTGGCACATTATCCAACATAGAAAATGGATCAAACCCCAGACCCAAGACAGCCGACAAGATACGGAAATGGATCGCAGGCCAAGCCCCAACACCTCAACAACCAAGCCCCGAGGCCGTTGAAATGCTCGCCAAGCTGATGTACCGCCGCCATCAAAGAGAATCTAAAAACAATCCCTGACATACTCTTCTACCCGTTGGCGAAGTCATAAGTCAAGTTTCAGGGGGTATTAGTTAAAAAAGATTAAAACAACACGCCAAAAGCGAGTTATCCACTAGATTAGTACCCCTTACGGGGGCGAGTCGACTGAGCCTGTCACGCTGGAGAAGTCTAAAACCTTTTAAGCATCGCTCAATTGACATGGTTTAACGGGTCAGGTCAAAACCTTAAAGGGAAAGCCACCCCCCGCTACCCACTCATGCCTGACGGTAGCGTATTGTTTTTTGCGTATTCATACTTTCTACCCGTTGGTTACGGGTAATGTAAAGTTTCAGGGGGGTATTTTTAATAAATATTGTTAAAACAGCCCCAGAAAATAAATATTCAGCGTCAAAGTGCTGTTTAACGGTAAGAAATTCCCCGTTAACAAATAGAAGATGCCCACAAAAACAACAAATTAAACAAGTGAAAATGAAAATATGGACGGAGATCCCCCCCTTAACGGACGGAGATCCCCCCCTTAATGGACGGAGATCCCCCCCTTAACCATATCGTAAGTACATGATTTTAAAAGGGATTCATTTTCTAAGTAGTTTAAGTATATTAAGTGCGCTTGTGCTTTCGTATTCACTTCGCACAAGCCTTACTGCAAGATGGAGTCCTAAACGGAGATTTTCATCATGCCAAGCCCCCTAGAAAGCCCCAATAACGTACCCAGACCTGCCAATCTTTTACTTGGTGAGGCCATCGCTGATCTGCAATTAGCGTATGAGGCCATCAAGGCGGGGGCTAAATACCCTGGCATCCCGACAGGC
>CANCAY010000074.1 GCA_947374225.1 Chitinophagaceae bacterium
GGATGCCATTCCATCATGATTTTACGATAAACCTTCTTTAAATCACTTAAAGTAGCCTTATCATCTACACTTAAAATAGCCCTATGCCTTTCAATTCGCTTCATTTTTACTAATTATAAGGCGCGAAAGTACATCCAAATACCGAGGGCTCCAAATAGATGGCATTAACCTTTTTAAAACTATTCTACTGCTTAGCCTGAATCAACTGATTTACAAGCTTTTCAAGCGCATCTAAACGCTTCTTTTGATCTTCGATTATAGTTTGTTGTTCCTGAATTGCTTTTACCATTGGGGCAATAAATTCAGTATAACCTAAATACAATACATCCTTACCTCCTACTTTATTTTGGTCATTTACGCCTCCAAAATCAAACCCTTTTTCGCTTATCAAAGATTGTACTTCTTGAGCAATAAACCCATGATTAAAATCTTTATGTGTCTTTGATCCATCATTAGGTAGATATGTTTCTGTTCCATCAGCATTTATAACTCTATAAGAATCTCTATAATTATATTTATAATCGACAGGTCTTAAAGACATAATAAAATCTAATCCAAGTTTAGTATTTCTAACATCTACTTTATCTCTAGCATCTGATCTATTTTGCAAACTTCCAAATGCATATGCTGTAGTCTGGTAATCTCCTAATTGAACTTGATTATTTCCAGTAACAGCAGCACCAGCACCTAATACAGTGGAATTACTATAATCATATGTCAGAGAATTATATCCAATGGAAGTATTTTTTGAGCCTGAAGTTAAAGACCATCCTGAATTATACCCTACCGCAGTGTTATAAGAACCAGTTGAACTAGAATTCATTGCCTGATAACCAATAGCAGTATTGTAATCTCCATTTGATGCACCAAGCGCAGCATTTCCAATTGCCGTGTTCCATTTCCCAGTTGTATTTACAAGAAGTGAACTTGCACCCATTGCAGTATTATAATAACCTGTAGTATTTGCCTTTAATGAATTTGCTCCAGTTGCAGTATTACCCTGACCTGTAGTGTTTGCTTGTAAAGAATAGTAACCTAGTGCAGTTGAATATACACCACTTGTATTTGAAGCAAGCGCAGCATTACCAAATGATAAACAATTTATAAAAGTGGCATGGCCTAAACCTATATTAACAGAATTTACACTTATATCATTACCAAAACTAATCGCCCCATATGGTACAGATAAATTATTGCTAATTGTAACATTGTCATTAAAAACTTTATTACCACTAAAATTTTGATCCCCATTAATTACAATACCTCCATAACCACTTCCCGCAGGGGCTAATGTTAAAACACCGCCAGAAATATAACCACCATTAGAATTATTTCCACTACTTATTGCGCCAACAGACGTAGCACCTGCAGAAACTGTTCCAGAAACCCAAGTAGTACCATTCGATTTTAATACATTTCCACTAGTTCCTGGTGCAACTAGATTAACTGTATTTGTCCCATTTCCAACTAATACACTATTTGAAGTCAAAGTAGTCAAACCTGTACCTCCATTACTTACCGAAATTGCACCTGAAATTTTAGAAGATGTAATTGAGGCATCTGCAACTTTAGCAGTACTTATAGCATCATCTGCAATTGTTGTATTGGTAATTGCCCCTGCACCAATGCTAAATGTGGTTCCAGTTAATGTCAAACCATTACCCGCAGTATAAGTTGTATTTTGATCAGAACCCGGTATTCCCAAATTTGTGATGTCAGATTTTAAAATACTTAATTTACTAAAAGGTATAGCAGCCGTATTACTAATATCGGAAGCAACAACAGATCCAGTTAAATTTAATTTTGAATAATCAATTGCGGCAGCAGCATTTATTTTTGCATTGTCTATTGTTCCATCAATAATTTTTGCACTACTAATACTATTATCAGCAATTTTTGCTGTTGTAACATTAGCATCTATTATTTTTGAAGTTGAAATAGACGCGTCTGATATTTTGGCTGCTGTTACTGCACCATCTGCAATTATAGTATTTGAAATTGCTCCTGCACCGATACTAAAAGTTGTTCCGGTTAATGTTAGGCCATTACCTGCAGCATAAGTTGTATTCTGATCTGACCCAGGTATTCCCAAATTTGTTATATCTGATTTCACAATATTCAATTTACTAAAAGGTATAGCAGCCGTATTACTAATATCGGATGCAACAACAGATCCAGTTAAATTTAATTTTGAATAATCTATAGCTGCAGCAGCATTTACTTGTAAATTGTTAATAGAGCCATCGATAATCTTCGCACTACTAATACTATTATTAGCAATTTTTGCAGTTGTAACATTAGCATCAATTATTTTTGAAGTTGAAATAGAAGCGTCTGATATTTTGGCTGTTGTTACTGAACCATCTGCAATTGTTGTATTGGTAATTGCCCCTGCACCAATACTAAATGTGGTTCCAGTTAATGTCAAACCATTACCCGCAGTATACGTTGTATTTTGATCAGAACCAGGTATTCCCAAATTTGTGATGTCAGATTTTACAATACTTAATTTACTAAATGGTATGGCAGCCGTATTACTAATATCGGATGCAACAACAGATCCAGTTAAATTTAATTTTGAATAATCTATAGCTGCAGCAGCATTTAAATGAGCATTACTAATAGATCCATTTACAATTTTTGCGCTAGTTATACTGTTGTCTGCTAGTTTTATTGTATTAACAGCATTATTTGCGATTTTAATATTTGTAATGCCATAATCTGCAACACCACCTGCACTTATTTGATTATCAACATATGTTTTGACTGCATTTTGAGTTGGATAATACGTATCACTTGACCCCAAAGTTATAGATGTTGATTTATTAGAAAGGTTTTCCTTGTTAGTTAAATCTGATGAATTAGCTTTCAATCCTAATGCAGTATTCACATCAATAATATTTGCTTTTAATGCCAAAACCGAGTTAACATCAGCACTATTTGCCTTTAACCCAAGGGCAGTATTTGTTGCATAAGCACTTAAATCCTGATCACCAGTGTTTGTACCAGTAATTGCAGCAAGCTTTGTTTTTTCTGCCGAAGTAAAATCATTACTTGAAAGATCTTTACCAGTCACTTTATCTACTTTTAATGCTAGGCTATTTGTAACATCAGCACTATTTGCTTTTAATTCTAAGGCAGTGTTTGTTGCAGCTGTTGTTGCGTATGTACTTAAATCCTGATCTCCAGTATTAGAACCAGTAATTGCAGCTAATTTTGCTTTTTCAATAGAAGTAAAATCGTTACTTGAAAGATCTTTACCAGTTACTTTATCTACTTTTAATGCTAGGCTATTTGTAACATCAGCTGTGTTTACTTTCAATCCTAATCCAGCTGTCAAGTCACTACTATTTGCTTTACTTGTTAATGCAGCATTTACATCATTAATATTAGCTTTTAGATCTAAAGCTTTCTGAGTTAATGAGCTAATTGGCTTATTTGCATCTGTAGTATTATTAATTAAATCTAACCCTAAGTTTGATTTTAAAGAAGACAAACTATTTGTTCCAGTACCACCCGAGGTCAAAGGTAAAATTCCATCTATATTTGAAGCATTAACCCCATTTGCATAATAAGCATAAGGTACTTTTTGTAATTGAGTAGTTCCCATATTTATAAATGATGTGCCAGCATTAGGATCCATTTCAACTTTTAAAAATTTAGGATATTGTTTCCAATTTACATTTGCAAAATTTCCAATTGAACTAATAGCTCCAGTATCTCCGATAATAATTGAGAAAATACCTTGTGCATTTGTATTTACATTTCTTGACTCTGAATACTCAACAGCACCTGACTCAGTTAAATTAATAATTGAAAACTTTAATGCAATTTTTTGACTAGCCAAAATAATACCATTAGCATTCCTAGCTACACCTTGAAAATTAATCCCTGTATTTTGCGCATATGTATGCGTAAAAAATACAAATGTCATTAGCGTAAGGTAAATTTTAAATCTCAATGATAAGTGATTTGATATTTTCATTAATTACAGATATTAAAGTTTGACGAATTTGTAAATTCCATATTCAGCTTTGCCATTATTTGGCTTGAACAATACCCTAACATAATAAACACCAGAGACGTAGTTTATTATGTTTAAATTGATATTTATGTAATCATTTACAGAATAGGAAACTGTTTGATATTTTAAATTTGAAGATGCGTCAACTATATTAAATTCAAATTGACCAGATTTTAAAAAATTTGCTTTTAAGTGTAATACATCTAAAACTGGATTAGGAGCAATCATTATTATTCCAGGCTTAATTAAAACAAGTTCAGTTAACCCAGTTACTAATGGAGTAAATGATTGCAAAAATCCAGCATTTAAAGAGGATTTATCCTGTCCCACATAATTTACAATTGAAACCATTTCACCTACACTATACGTGATTGAATAGTTAGAAGTACTAGCGCCAATTGCACCCGCAATGTTTTGAGTAACAGGGGTTATATTTTGAGCATAAGAAAAATTACAGAATAATAAAAAAGCAGTAGTTATAAATATTTTATATATGAAATATTTATTGAATATATTAAGACTCAAAAACTTCATTTCTAGCTTTTTAGTTATCATGTGAATTTATCGTAAACAATTAACTAAGCCTCTAGAAAGTATATAAAGTATGTATCAACTTCACCCAATGATACTAATACATAGGTTATTTCCTATTTTAAATTGAATTTTGCGAAGTCGTCTATATACTCAAGGGGAGTACAATTGTGCATTTTATGAAATGCTCTATAAAATGAACTCTTAGAGCTAAAGCCTGATTGTTTAGCAATAGACTCTAGTGTAAAAGTATCATGTGCATTCGCATTAATAAAACTAATAATATGTTTTATGCGATAAGAGTTTAAATAATCAGTAAACCGCATAGAATAATGATTATTAATTATATAAGATAAATCTCTAACTGGAATATTTAAAATTACAGCAACCTGACTTATAGTTAAGTTATTAATTAAATAAGGCTGTTTATTGGAAAAATATTCATTAAGTGCATTAATCTCTTTGGTATAATCTTCAACAATGAAAGGTATTTTACTAGAATAATTTTCTATCAAAACTGAATTCAAAATTTTATACTTAATAAACGGCAATCCAGTTAAAACTTCGGGATGAATTAACAAATAGATACTCATCACAAAGAAACTTAAAGAAATTAGTAAGCCTGGCAATAAATTGAAAAAACTTGTTGTAAAGAAATTAACAGAAGTAATAGCAAAGATTATTAAAATCACAAAGCCAATTAAGGATAATGTTGTTGCCCAGGTATATATCTTAAGCCACTTTAATACGTCCAAAATTTGTTTCTGTATTAATTCCGATTCATTTGATTTTTTGAATTTTATAATTAGAGACCATTGTAAAATTAAATAAATAAATACCTGTACTGGCCTTAATATATAACTAATAAATTCCGGTATAATACCAGCTTTATATTGATATGTTAGACTAAAATTATTAATTGTTGATTCTACAATATGTTGTTTTTCAATTGTTGGAATTAAATAAAACGGTATGTAATTAATTATAAATAATAAGAATGGGATAAAGTGAAAAAAATCATTTTTTGTCAATTTTTTTTCATTAAACAGCACAACCCTTACATAGATAAAACTTAATGGAGGTAGTAAAAAATTAATTGGTGCTGCAGATTTATATAAATGAGGCGCATAGATGATCCATCCAGTGAATATTAGCAAATAAACTGCAACACACCATATTTGAAGAAAGAAATATACAGAAAGTAAATAGTCTGCATATGACCTCAATGCATTTTCCTTAAAAAGTAAAATGTAAATAGACAAAAATGCACAAAAAATGCTTCCTAAATAGAATATTTCTCCCAACATATAATTTAATTACTATAAAAGTATAATAAAATATATGAATCTAGCGATACCATATTAAAAAAGGTACTGTTATTTATCTATTCCGTCTTCCCTATCCTAATAAAGTAAACTACTCCATTATGTGTTAAATCGGTATTTAAAACCACTTGTTGGCGACGACCAGACTTTTCTGTAATAAACATAACAGCAGTATTTGGTGGCTCAGTACCAAGGTTCTCAGCTACCATAATTAACTCGTTGTTCTTTTTATTCTTATCTACTTTAAGTTTAAACTTAATAGGATTATTAACTTTTAATTCTTGCTTATCAACAACCAATCTATTATTGTAAATTACTGAAACTGAGTCCTTGTCATGGATACCATTATCATAAATTTCCACAGTTACAGAGTCAGAAGAAACATAAATATCTATTGGCTTATTGTTAATCCTCATTGTTAAGTATTCAACAATACGCTCCTGTTCTCTTTTTAACTTAGCTAATGAATCTAAAGCTTTGATAATATCTTCTTTAGAAAGATCATCGTT
>CANCAY010000075.1 GCA_947374225.1 Chitinophagaceae bacterium
GGTGGTTTTAGTACTTCTTGGAGGTCCTCGGCGGAATCAACCGGAGCCGAAGTTTTACAAAATCCTCTGGTTGCTTACCTCACTATCACCGCAGGCGAAGGAGGAATAGCCCCAGGAATCTTACAAATCGTTACTAAAGTAGACATAAACTCCATTACATCTTTCGAATAAGAGTCATCACTATCAGAAATCGCATACGTAACACCCTTATAGCTAACCGTAGCGGCAGGGTCATTGATAGCTTGATTCTTGTATACCTTAAAGAGAGGATGAGGCGATTTATACCGCTCGTTATAGCTATCAAAAACGGACTTGGAGGGCTTAATCATCACCTCTTTCGATCCATCACCCAAGTACTGGGCATTAAGAACTGCACCTAAAAAGTCAAATACATTGGCTGGTGATCTAATGCCAATAACCAACTCCATATTTTTCGCGTTAGGATAGACTGATGAAAAGGACTTAATGGCTTTCGAGTAATTTACATCAGACTTTGGAAAGTGAGGAGAGTCCTTGCAATAAGAGTCTGAACTCAACTTATTACCCAACAATTCTTGAGCACGGTCCTTGTTAACACATACTCTTTGTGAAGTTATATTCTGCGATAACTGATATTGCCCACTATTTGGCGCTCCGACCTTATCCAAAGTGAATATACCCTTTGCCAAGTTTTCAACTGTGGCCGCCCCCCAAGAATCAATTGATTTTGTTAAGATACTTTTATCTAATACAGGTCCAATGGGCACCTTAGTCTGTGCATTTTCAACAGTGAGCCCAGCCTCAATCAATAAGTAAAGAAGATCTTGGAATTCAGAATAATTAGGGTCCAAGGGATCATTATTAAAGCGGCGGACGATTGTATTGTTAGTACGCAATTCCACACTTTCTATTAATAAGGTATATGAAACTGCTCTTGGCAAAAGTCTTTCAGAACCTTTCATACCCAGAACACTTAATGGAATCTCCTTTAAAAAGGATTGCATAAACTGAGCGTTATCTAAAGAGGCTTGGGTAAATGTAAAGCCACTACTAACGGCAAGCCCAATATTCCCGGAGCTCACTGAAGGCGGTGTGGCAACAGTACCTACGCTTTGGGTAGTCGATGCGCCGGCATTTGCAAGAACATTTCCAGTTCCAATTACTGATGGAATATCTAGAAAGCTTAATGGCATATTTTTCGACGTCCTGACGACGTTCAGGAGAATATTGTCATTACTATAACTTTCTATAACTTCCCGATAGGCAGATGACATGTTACTAAAGCTAGTGGAGTTAATGCTAGTACAACCGGCTGCCATGAAAATTAAGGCAACGGCGGCTATAGATTTAACTTTGTAAATATGCTTGCAAGTAGATATGGACATAATCGAGAAATTTAAATTTAGTTCTTTAAATTATATCGATAAACTGAGAATTCCAAGAAGATTTACACAAATTGCTGACATTTTTTATAGTAAGAATTTAGTAAGCCAATTAGGTGCCATAGGACCTCTTAATGGCTCAAATCTCACTCAAAGTTGGCGCTACAAATTATTTGCTTAATTTGGGAATAAGCGGCTCTGCAATACCTTTGACTCCAACTAAGGACAAAATAGTAGTCAATGCAATCTGTGCGCCCTTGTATGCATCTTTGGGGTCCATTGCTTCATTGAGGGTATGGAATCCTGTAAAGCGTCCCCCAGGCGGAATCACTATCGTCGGAATTCCCATGGAAATCGGAACTCCAGCATTTGTACTAGCACCGATCAGCATGACCTCCTTACTTTGATTTGCCCTAGTGGCACCCAAAAACGATTGAACAACTATAGAGTCAGCAGGAGTAGTGCCCCCGGCCCTAGCGCCAATTTGCTTAATGGAAACTTTAAGACTATCAGTACCCCAGCGTTTGTTTTCATCTACAACTGACTGATTAACGATATCCAACACCCTTTTAGAGGTTTGCTCCAACTCTTTTGCCCCATCAGAACGAATATCAATTTCCATTACAGCATCAGGCGCTATCGTATTTACTGATGTGCCGCCCTTTACAATTCCGACGTTATAGACTGTGCGAGGATATTTAGGCGGCTGTATTTGATTAATCTTAGCAATGGCACCTCCCATAGCATGAATAGCGCTGGGCACCAATCCAAATGCAGCAAAACTATGCCCACCGGGACCTTGATAGGTAACCTCATAGCGATTAGAGGCTGTGCTGATAATCCCCCCCACCCCTGGCGGAAATGGTTCAAGCATTAATGCAGCATCAATTTTTTTATTTTCCCCAAAAAAAGTTTTTATCCCGCGAAGATTTCCCAGCCCCTCTTCTCCAACTGAAGCTAGAAAAATAATATCGCCCAATGTTTGAATTTTGCTTTCATTTAAGGCCCTCACCATCGACAACATCGTGGCCATACTAAAAGTATCATCCGTTAAACCGGGACCGTAGTAGATGCCATCCTGCACTTTCACTTTAATATCAGTACCTACTGGAAAGACGGTGTCAATATGAGCATCAACCACAATCGTAGGCCCTGTGCCAGAGCCCTTACGGACTGCCACAACATTTCCCTCCTGATCAATTCTTGCATCTGCAATACCTGCCTGCTTCATCAGCTCTAAATAAGCTTTCGCTTTTGCTTCTTCAGTAAAAGGCGGGGCTGGAATCTCAGATAAAAGAACAGCCTCCTTTAATGCTTGTGACTCATCGCTTTTAAGATATGTCATTGAACTCTTAACATCGGGCGAAGCCAATATCTTCTCTATAGACTGAGTTACATTTTTATTAACCAAAGGCCATGGCGCTACTGGCGTTGCCCAATCAGGAACGGCAAATTGGTCTTTAGCTGGTGTGCTTGTTTTTAAATCCTTAGCGGCTTCAGCAGCATTTGCGTAGCCAAACATTGGTATTTGATTAAATATCATTCCCATGCACACGCATAGTGAAATCTGTTTAAAACTCATAATTCCAGATGATTTAATCAAAATAAATCCTTTTAAATAATGTTGTTTTATACAAAGTTTTTCTTAGTGGGATCGAGAATTTAAGACGGCAAACTATTTGGATTTACTAAACCCCTATTTCTTAGGCTACTTCTAAGGGGTCTACCAGGCCGAGAATCCTTCAGAAGTTGTCCGTCTTTAATAACAAATTGGCCATTTACCATCACATATTTCATACCCTTTGATGGTTGACGAGGATTTTTATAAGTTGCCATTGGCTTTACATCATCAAGATTAAAAACAACAATGTCGGCGTCCATACCAGACTGAATGCGACCTTTAAATTTTGCATCGTCTGAGGCGGTTGCGATTAAATTAGCGGGCAATAAACTACCGCGCCTAAAAACATCCATTAGTGTCATACTTTTTTGATTTTGGACATACCTAGCTAATACCGTCGTGTAAGTAGCTGCAGAGCGAGGATGTGCATAAGCATCACTTGGTATGGGTAGCTCTTCTTTCTTATACTCTTGACCTTTAATTAAATACGGGACAGCATCTGAGGCAATCATGCTATCGTTAAAAAGCATTGCCTCATCAATGTATTTCATCTGCTCGGGCTTTGTCTCATCCAAATAATGAATTACGGCGAGACCGCCTGGGTCTTCTGACTGAATCTGTGCCAAACGTGCATTAGTAGTTGGTCGCTCACCTGTCTTAACATACATAATGTCCGATGATTTAAGATCAATTTGCGGTAATTTATCCGGACGAATAAAAGGCGCGCTGATAATAGTAGACCCTGCTCCCCACGGATAGGCCTCTGTACTTATACGCAATCTTTTACCTTGGGCGTTCTGAATAAGCGGTAAGACCGCATTAATCTTTCTAAGCGCAGTACTATTAATATGACACATATGCATTCTGGCGCCAGTTCCAGCGGCAACAGCAATCGTCTCCAGGAATCCCTCTACCGCACCATCAGGCTCATTGGTGCTTTTAGATCGCATATGGGTATAAGTAGGAACATCATACTTATTAGCTAAATTGGCAATTGCCACATATTCTTCGCGATTACTCTTAGGAGCATAGCCAATGGTAACCCCCACTCCAATACCGCCATCTAACAATTCACTTTCAAGCAATTGCACTACTTGAGCAGATTTTTCTGTAGAGAGCAATTGCGACCAGTTTGGTTTTCCAGCATTTTTTTGCATGGTTTCGAAGGTGCCATCCATAGTGGTGGCGTCAGCAACCGCAAGCCTTGCTCCAGCCCAAGAAGCGCTATACCCATAATTAAGAGGTAGATTTAAAGATTGCGCATATGCATAAGCAGATTTCACAGGAAAGGCGCCAGCCTCAAGCTCCATTGATGTGGTAACACCATCAAAGGCCTGCATCCAAAATGAAGGTACATTGATCGCATGCGTATGTAGGTCAATGAATCCAGGACCTAGCACCATGCCTTTGGCATTAATTTCTGTTTTTCCAGTTATCGGAGTTTCTGAAACTATCGCTATTTTATTGCCATTAATTCCAACGTAGCGAATTGCATCAAGACTGCTTTCTGGATCAATCACGCGGGCTTGCTTAAAGACAACATCATACGAATCAGATTGGGCAAAAACCACCGCGCTAAAAAAAAGGTATAGAAAAGATAGTAATAAATAATGCTTACAACTTGTCTTCATCATCAAGTTCCAAAAAATTTGAGTTCACTCTACATACTGATAGGTGGACATAAGGAATCTTCTTGTCCGCCATACTCGATATGCAACAACCAAATACTCACGATCACGAAAGTCATAAGGACCCTTTGCATAAGATGGGGTAGTTAAGGGCATCGAAATGGCGGTATTTTTGACATCTTTGATTTCAATTAATCCTTTAATAATTAATAATATCGCAACGTTTATATTCGCTTTTTAAGTGCTGTAGTAAGGCGAATTAATCCAGGGCTATATTGCCCTTGAGGCACGCAAGCGCGAATAATAAACAAGTCGTCAGTTTGGACCGCCTTAGTCAATGCGTCATACAACTCATCCTCGGTATTACATAAACATCCAGCCCCAACCCCAAAGGCCTTGGGAAGTTCCTCTGATCGCAGTGATGGAATATTGTTAAATGGGCCATCAGCCATGGGTCGTTGCGTACCATATCCCGCATTGTCAACAACGATCACAATCGGCTTAACTCCGTGAAATGAAGTGCTCAGCAATTCCAAACCAGTCATTAAAAATGCGCCGTCCCCAACTAGTACCATGGGTCTACTGGTAGGATCTGCTTTTGCAGCCCCTAAGGCAGCAGGTACAGCGTAACCCATAGTGGCATAGTAGGCGCTTGCCAGCATCAATGATTGGGCTGGCAATTCAACAGAGCCAAAAAGGCAATCTCCCGGATCAACAATCAGGCGAATTTTTTCATCCAGAAAAGAGGCAACACACTCCATTAATCTTTCGATAGACAATCCCTTTCCCTGGGCTGGAGTAAAAGAATATTGTTTACGGGCTACCTGGCCATTCTCACGATATCCTGCAACAAACGCAGCCTTAATTAGTGCCGGTAAAAAGGCCCAAAGAGGAACATCCTGGTATGTATGAAAACCGATGTTGACATGAGTATCGGTGCACTCAATCACTTGCCCCTTATCCAGATGATCAGTAAATCCGCCCATCACTAAATCGGCATATAAAACACCAAAGGAAATGAGTGGCTTAGCGTTCTCGACCTTCTGGATCACCATCTCTGAACTGACTGCTCCCATATACACACCCAATGCAAGCGGATGCGTTTCAGGCATTACGCCTTTAGATAAAGAGGTAGTGGCCATAGGCACTTCAAAATTTTCCGCAAATGCTACTAATTCCTTTTGAAGCCCTCTTCTAACTGCCATTACGCCAGCAATTGCAACGGCATCACCAGCGCCAGCCAACAATTCTAAAGTCTCAGCAACAGCCAGCTCAAGACGTTTAGGGTGAACATTGGGTAACTCAATATTTAAATGAGCTTCTTTGTCAACTATGGGCACATCAACCATATCCCGAGGAATCTCGATATAGCCAGGCCTTTGGTTTGCAATCATTTCAGAAAGAACCCGATCAATTTCATCGGCAATCGTTAGTGGATTTGTCAGTACAGCTTGAGCAATAGTGATGTCTTTAAATACTTCAAGCTGAGTATCAAAATTTTTCACTTTATGATGAATCAAAGGATCGCCTTTTCGCTCAGCCAATCCAGGAGCCCCACTAATAATAAGGAGCGGTACGTTTTCTGCCCAGGCCCCAGCAGTAGCATTAACGACCTTGAATCCTCCAACCGAGTAAGTAACCGCACAAACACCGAATCCACGAAGTCGCGTATAAGCCTCTGCAGCAAATGCACCACCTTGCTCGTCAGCAGTTACTAATATTGGGAATCCATGATGTGACAGACGATCAAATAGCTTTAATGCAAAGTCGCCAACAATTCCAAATCCCTGATCAACACCAAGCTCCTTAAAGCGACGAATGAGAAATTCTGGAATAGTTGTCATGTTAAGTGAAGACATGAATTTTGGGGCTTTCTCTTAATCAACTTAATATTAATATTGAAATCTGTCATTGCTTGATAGCTAAATCTAACGCCTCGATTTTATGAGATACTTGATCAGTCCTTTGATCCCCCAGCATTGCTCCCCGCTTTTATACAAAATTAAGATCCACCATAATGAATCCAATTACACAAAGCAAAGACCACCTCAAAGCATCTCAAACGAATTATTTTGCACATCTTCGTCAAGCATTTACATTGGGTTTCATACTCATTTATGCTGGAATTTTATCCATTATTCACTCGCTGCTTCCCTTCCTCTTTCCAGCATCAAGTGCCAACAAGGTCACTTGGATGTATGTCAGGGTAATTCTTGATAGTGCTAACCCAGAAATAAAAGCGTTTAATGCACACGAGCTAGCCCTAAGGGAAGCGCGTTTAGCAAAACAATAGCATCACACTAATACTTATATCCCAGCCTACTTAGAAACTGATAGGAATTTAAACTTTTAATGACAATTTGTCATTAAATATCAAGCAGATAGTACCAAAAATAAACCTAAGATACCTCGAGAAACACCAACAAAAACCGACAGATACCAACAATAATCAAATTGAAGGAAATTGATCAATCTTTAGGCAGAATTTTTCCGGGATTGAGAATGTGTTTTGGATCTAACGCATCTTTAATCTTATGCATTAATTCAATTGCGCCAGGTCCATGTTCAGCATTCATGAACTGAATCTTATGTATCCCAACCCCATGCTCACCTGTACAGGTTCCGCCTACCTCAAGAGCTTGCTGAACAATTAAACTATTCAATCTTTCGGCCTCAACCATATCTTCTGGCCTCTCTGGATCTATAGAAATTAAGGCATGAAAGTTACCGTCGCCAACATGACCTAATATCGCACTTCTCAGATGTGAGTCTTGCAGAATTTCATTTGCCGCATCAATAGATTTTGCAAGCTTCGAAATGGGTACACAGATATCGGTGTTGAGAATTCGAGAGCCCGGCTGCATTTGCAGGCATGCAAAATAAGCATTATGTCGAGCCTGCCATAAACGAGCCCTGTCTTCGGGATGTATTGACCATTCAAACCCCTCGCCTTGATGGTCTCGTGAGATTTGCTCTGCAATCTGAGCCTGCTCTTGAACGCCCGCAGGAGATCCATGAAATTCAAAAAATAAGGTTGGCACCTCTTTTAGTGAAAGCTTGTCATATTGATTTATGGCTGCAATGGCTACTTCATCAACAAACTCAACCCGGGCTACTGGCACCCCATATTGGATAATCCCTGTAACGGCCTTGATGGCCTCATGTATCGACGGAAATTGGCATGTGGCCGCTGAGATTGCTTCGGGTAGCGGATAGACCTTAAGGGTGATTTCCGTAACAATTCCCAGGGTTCCTTCGCTCCCAATAAAAACATGGGTTAAGTCATATCCAGCAGAAGATTTTCGGGCTCGCGAACCAACTTTAATGATCTCGCCGTTTGAAGTGACTACTGTCAAAGCAAGAATATTTTCCCGCATGGTTCCATAGCGTACTGCATTAGTACCGGAGGCCCTAGTAGCGCACATGCCACCAATAGTGGCATCTGCGCCAGGATCAACAGGAAAAAATAGCCCTAAATCTTTAATCTCATGATTGAGTTGCTTACGCCTAACACCGCATTGGACTGTTACCAAAAAATCATTT
>CANCAY010000076.1 GCA_947374225.1 Chitinophagaceae bacterium
AAAAATATCTTTTGGGGACAGTTTTACAAAAGAATCTGAATATGCAATTAGTGAGTTAGAGTTTATAAATGAGTTTTATACTAAATCCTATTTTACAAGAAATGACGCATCTCTTGAGAATTTGGCTAAAATCATGAATATCTCTAGTAATGACTTATATAAATTTATTTACTACAAGTATACCATGACTTTTAATGATTTAGTTAATAAAAACAGAGTAGAATATTTTATTGACATCATACATAATTCAAAATACTTGAACTATACAATTGACGCCTTGGCAAAAGAAGCTGGCTTCTCTTCCCGTCAACATTTGTACAAGCCGTTTAAGAAATTCCACGGAGGTAACCCTTCAGATATTGTTGATGCGGTCGCCTCCTAAAGCTGTTTTCATACCCCCCCCCAAAAAAAAAAAATTCGCAATTATTTTAGTGTATAAAAACCCTAATTTATTGCGTTTTTTATTTTGCAATATTTTTAAAAAATTAGCACCAATTCAGAAATATATAAAATACTTTATTATATGTAGTAAGCTGTATATTAAAGTTTCACATTCGTTTTCTACAATATTTCTTCTGTTTCTGTAAGATTTTGTTTTTGGGCACTAATTAAACAAGCTTAGCGCTATAATTCGAAATCTAGCACTATGACAATTTCCAACAGTATTAAGTTATTTTATATAAAATATCTTGCTAAAAAAGAGTCCAGAAATAAGTACCTATTTGAACATCATTTTTTTACAAACAGGTATTATTTGAATCATTCAGCGAATGAATTAAACATGTCTTTTATTTTAAATATGACAGTGTCGGAGTTGAATGAAACCATTTTACATTTTTATGAACAAGATTTCAAAGCATTGTGTGACATGTATCGTTTTAAGCATTTTTGGGAAGAATTTACAAATCCATTGAATGCAGGTTTGTCAGTGCAATCAATTATTTCAAGCTGTGGCTTTAGTTCAACGGAGGATTTTAATACTTTGATTGCGGACCATAAGGAAGCAAGCAAAGATATACTTAAGAGAAATTTCTCTTAATATAATTTCATTATAATTTATAAATTATATTAAAAATATAAATATAAATTGTTGATTTATAATGATTCACAATTGTTTTCTTCGAATTTTCTCAATTTTCTATTACTATTTGTAATTAGAGTTTTAATATCCAATCTTTAAGCTTAATACTAAATATGCCGACAATGGCTCATTTAGTATATTATAAATATACTTAATTTGAAAATTAGGCTCACAATACTTTCTTTTATATTCTGTTTTGTACTAAAAGGGCAAATTAGAATTAGTTATTCTATTGGAGGAATTGGCGGAAATATGAAAACTTCCACTTACAGTAACCCTCTTTTAATATCAGGGGAAAACTGTATCAATGTTTCAAATTCATTGAATAAGTTCTGGGAGAGTAAGACAGGTCAATTTTTGACAAATTGTGCTGTAAATGTAGACTTTGTGAAATTTAGTATAAAAATTAATCCAAACCCTGTTAATGACTTTGCTGTATTAAAATTCTTAAATAAGTTACAAAGTGAAAATAAATTAAGGTTAACTATTTTGACCTATATAGGTCAACCTATGAGTGCCATTGACGTTACTCAAGATCAACTTTTGTCAGGGTATAAATTGGATATGTCTAATTTATCAAGTGGATATTATTTTATCCAAATCTCCTCATCCAGTTTATTACAAACTTTCAAAATATTAAAAAATTAGCTGTTTAGTAGTTATGCTAAAAAAATTATATATACCCATTTTATTAATCTTGTGTTGCCTCGCAACAGCTACAATTGCTCAGGTTACGCCTGATGGAATTTTATTCCAAGCAGTTGCTAGAGATGCTAACGGGAATGCTGCAGCGGGTAGAAATGTATATGCGAAGGTTACACTTTTAAAAGGTACTACTACTGGAACATTGGTTTACCAAGAAACCTTTAAAGTGGTTTCTTCAGACGACGGAATTTTTACACTAGTCATTGGAAAAGGCTCAAGAATTTCTGGTGTAAATGGTCTGACTTCAATTAGTTGGAATGACGCTTTGTATTTTGTTAATATCAAAATTGCGATAGAGCCTTCTATTCCTGGACCTGGTTGGTCTGCAGAAACTGAATATGTTGATATGGGTACTTCTCAACTTTGGTCGGTACCCTATGCGTTATTTACTTCTCGTGCTTCAATTGCGGATTCTGCATTATCTATAAGTACAATTGTTCCAGCCTCTAAAGGAGGAACAGGCATTGACAATGGCGGTAAGACTATTTCAGTTGCGCAAAATTTATTTTTTAAAGGAGTAGGGGATATTACTATTACTTCTACATCTACTAGTAATGTGAGTCTGCCAACAACTGGTCTACTTGCCAATACGCAATATGTATCTGATCGTATAGGATCAGATACTGTTTCTTTGTCTAACAGAATTAATGACTTAAGAATTAGTAGTACTAATGCCATTAACAGTCTTTCTACTGCTAGTGAAACCTCTTCTGCGTTGAAATTAAATATTTCTGATACTTCAAATATGTTATCTAGAAGAATCGCTAGAGATACAATTTCACTTTCAAATCGCATCATTAGAGATTCGAATACAATTGCAATTAATAAACAAGCTATTATTGATACTGCAGCTGCAATTAGATTAAAGATGGATGATAAAATTGAGGTTAGCCAATTTCCCAATTTGATTCAACCCTTTCTACAAAATACCATATTTAGTTTTAATGACACTTTGACTTTGTCAAATAGAATAAATCAGAAAGTAAATATTTCTGATACAGCTGCTATGTTGTCGCCATATGCCTCCTTGACGCGGGCAGAAGCATTAACAAATAAAACCATAAATGGTGTTACTCCAACTTCACTTGCAAATGGTTTTAGTATTGCTGGTGGAACCAATACTAGAACTACGGTAACAGTTGTTGGCGATGTAACAATTGGTGGTGTGAACTCTGGGGACCAGTTGATTACATTAACTGGAGATGTTAGTGGTAGTGGAACTGGAACTTTTCCAGCAACTATCAATAGTGTAGGTGGAGTAAGTTCGACAACCATTTCAACTTTACCTTCAAGAGTTACTACGAATGAAACAAATATTGCATCTAATACAATAAGTATTACGAATAATGCAAATAACATTGCATTAAAATTAAATATTTCTGACACAGCTCAGATGTTAAATACAAGGTTTGCTCGTGACACTGTTTCCTTAAGTGCAAGAATTGATCTTAAATTGGATACTTCTCAATTCCCAACTCTTATAGCACCATATTTACAATCAATTTCAGGAATGAAGTATTCAGATACTGCATTAATGTTATCAAACCGAATTGCAAGGGATACGGCAAGTTTAAGTAATAGAATTGATACAAAGCTTTTTGCGAGTGACACTACTTTTATGTTAAATAGTCGATTTGCAAGAGATACAACTGCGTTAAGTAATCGAATAGATGCCAGATTGCTTATTTCAGATACTTCACAAATGTTAGACAGCAGATTTTCACGTGATACCGTTTCTTTGAGTAATAGGGTTGATACCAAATTAAATATTACGGATACTACTTTGATGCTGGATAATAGAATAGCCAGAGATACTATTTCCTTGAGTAATCGGATTGATACCAAATTAAACGTTGCAGATACTGCATTAATGTTAGATAATAGAATTGGAAGAGATACGGTATCATTGAGTGCAAGAATTGATTTATTATCTAACATAACTGGGGCAGGGATTAATACCAAATTGAATATTTCAGATACTGCTCAGATGTTGGATAACAGAATTGCCAGAGATACCGTTTCACTAAGTAGCAGAATTGATACCAAATTAAATAGTACGGATACAGCTTCTTTAAGTAGTAGAATTGACATAAAATTAAATATAGCAGATACTTCTTTAATGTTAGATAATAGGATTGGAAGAGATACAGTATCATTAAGTGCAAGGATAGATTTATTATCCAATGTAACTGGGGCGGGTATCAACACAAAATTAAATATTTCTGATACGGCCTCGATGTTGGACAATCGTTTTGCGCGTGACACCGTTTCCTTATCCAATAGGATTGACTTAAAATTGGATACAGCTGCATTTCCTTTAATGATTGCGCCTTATTTGCAATCAGTAACTGGGATGAAATATGCAGACACAGCATTAATGTTATCCAATAGATTTGCCCGTGACACAGCTTCATTAAGTTCAAGAATAGATTTACTTGCGAATAATACAGGATTAGCAACGAGTGCTAAATTGAATATATCAGATACCGCATTCATGTTGGATAATAGATTTGCCCGTGATACGGCATCTTTGAGTAGTAGAATTGACACAAAGCTAAATATAGCAGACACTGCCGGCATGCTAAACAATCGTTTTGCTAGAGATACGATTTCATTAAGCAATAGAATTGATTTTCTATCTACTACCACTGGTTCTGTTTCAACAGCTAAATTAAATATATCTGATACTTCTTTAATGCTCAGTGATCGTATCGCTAGAGACACGCTTAATTTAAGTACTAGAATTGATACAAAACTAAATTTCTCAGATACGGCTTTAATGTTAACGAATCGTATTGCTAGGGATACGCTTAATTTGAGTGCAAGAATAGATTTACTTGCTAACACCACAGGTACAGCAACAAATACAAAACTAAATATATCTGACACCGCATTAATGTTGGATAATAGATTCGCTCGAGATACCGCATCATTGAGTGCTAGAATTGATACAAAATTAAATATATCAGATACGGCTCAAATGTTCAATAGTAGATTTGCTAGAGATACGGTTAATCTGAGCGCTAGAATTGATATTCTTTCAAATACGACAGGAACGGTCTCCTCTGCTAAATTAAATATTTCGGATACTTCATTAATGTTAAGTAATCGATTTGCTCGTGATACTGTTTCCTTAAGTAGTAGAATTGACAATAAATTAAATAGTTCAGATACTTCTTTAATGTTAAGTACACGGTTTGCTAGGGATACCGCTAACTTAAGTAATAGGATTGATATTTTAGCAAATAATACGGGCGCAGCGACGAGTGCTAAATTAAATATTTCAGATACTTCTCTAATGTTAAGTACTCGTTTTGCAAGAGATACTGCATCTTTAAGTAACAGGGTAGACCTTAAATTAAACATTGCAGATACTTCATCAATGTTAAGTAATCGAATTGCCCGAGATACCGCAAATTTGAGTTCAAGGATTGATGCTTTATCAAACTCTGCTTTTGCCGACATAAGTACCAAATTAAATATTTCAGATACTTCATTGATGCTAAGTAATCGTATTACTCGAGATACAGCGTCACTTTCTTTTAGAATCAATCAAAAATTAGATACGGCAGCTTTCCCTTTAATGATTGCGCCTTATTTGCAGTCAATTACAGGTATGAAATACGCCGATACTGCATTGATGTTGGATAGAAGAATTGCACGAGATACTGCAAACCTAAGCTCAAGAATTGATGCTTTATCCAATTCTGCTTTCGCAGACATTAGTACCAAATTAAATTTATCTGATACTGCGTCCATGTTGAGTAGTCGATTTGCACGAGACACGGTCTCTTTGAGTAACAGAATAGATACCAAGCTCAATATACTTGATACCGCCAATATGCTGAGTAGTCGATTTGCACGGGATACTGCAAATTTGAGTAATCGGATTGACATATTAATTAGTAATACGGGTGCAGCGACGAGTGCTAAATTAAATATTTCAGACACGGCAACGATGTTGTCTAACAGAATTGGTCGTGATACAGTAGCCTTGAGTAATCGAATAAATACCAAATTAAACATTGCGGATACTACGGCAATGTTGAGTAGCCGATTTGCAAGGGATACTGCAAATTTGAGTAATCGGATTGACATATTAATTAGTAATACGGGTGCAGCAACCAGTGCTAAATTAAATTTATCTGATACTGCGTCCATGTTGAGTAGTCGATTTGCAAGAGACACGGTCTCTTTGAGTAACAGAATAGATACCAAGCTCAATATACTTGATACCGCCAATATGCTGAGTAGTCGATTTGCACGGGATACTGCAAATTTGAGTAATCGGATTGACATATTAATTAGTAATACGGGTGCAGCAACCAGTGCTAAATTAAATATTTCGGATACTGCAACGATGTTGTCTAACAGAATTGGTCGTGATACAGTAGCCTTGAGTAATCGAATTAATACCAAATTAAACATTGCGGATACTTCGGCAATGTTGAGTAATAGAATTGCACGAGACACCGCAAATTTGAGTGCTAGAATTGACTTATTAACAAACAATACAACTACGACAACTAGTTTAAAATTAAATATTGCGGATACATCGACAATGTTGAGTAATAGAATTGCTCGTGACACGGTAGCCTTAAGTAATAGAATTGATCTGAAAGAAAATAGTAATAATAAGTCTTTAAACGTTATAGTGGACTCAGCTTCTGATATCAAGTACCCTTCGGTTAAAGCAATTAAAGGCTATGTTGATTTTCAAATTTCCAATGGTGTTACAAGTGCAATAAGTACTTCTTCCACTTCTATCAGCTCAAAATTAGACATGGCAGATACCATTTACATGTCTAACAGAATTGACACTAAAGAAAATGCACTAAATAAATCATCGAGTAAAGCTTTAGGCACAAGTGATATATTGTTCCCTACTCAAAATGCAGTTAAAGGATATGTTGATTCCTTAATTACAAATGTATCTTCATCAACAGGGGCTTCAACCACTTTGAAATTAAATATTTCAGATACTGCCTCAATGTTAAGTGATCGAATCCAAAGAGACACTGCAAACTTGAGTCTCAGAATCGACAATCTCACTAGTTCTACCACCGCTGCTATTGCTACGAAACTAAATTTATCAGATACGGCCGTCATGCTGAGTAATCGAATTGCACGTGACACGGTTAATTTAAGTGCAAGAATAGATTTACTCTCTAGTAGCACCACTTCCGCTACCAATACAAAGTTGAATATTTCTGATACTGCAAATATGCTGAGTAATCGAATTGCACGTGACACGGTTAATTTAAGTGCAAGAATAGATTTACTCTCTAGTAGCACCAATTCCGCTACCAATACAAAGTTGAATATTTCTGATACTGCAAATATGTTAAGTAATCGTTTTGCAAGAGATACCGCCAATTTGAGTGCAAGAATAGATATGTTGACAAGCAATTCTGGAATAGCCACGAGTGCGAAATTGAATATTTCAGACACGGCAACTATGTTAAGTAATCGTATTACACGCGACACAGCATATTTGAGTGCCAGAATAGATTCAAAAGAGGCGACAGCCAATAAATCTACTAGTAAGTTATTGGGAACCAGTGATATTTTATATCCTACACAAAATGCTGTGAAAGGATATGTAGACTCTTTAGTTACCAATGTAGTATCCACAACCGGTGCTTCTACGAATTTAAAATTGGACAAGGCAGACACTATCTATATGTCTAATAGAATTGATACAAAACTTAGTAAAACAGATACCACTGCCTTACTAGCAGCGTATGCAAAAAAATTCACAAAAAATGTACCAGTTAAATTGGCAACTGGAAAATATTTAGGAAAATATATTGATGGCGATACGATTCCTGCAAAAGGGAAGACGATGGATGAATTTTTAGAGGATATAGCTACTGAAATTGTTCATCCAAAATACAACTTGCCTTCTGTGGTATTAAATTTCCCAAGAGACACTATATATGAAATTGGGACTAGTTTAAATATTAACTTCTCTAGTTCATTTACGAGAAATGATGCAGGTGCGGCAAGTTCAACAGTATATCAAAATAATGGCACAGCACTAGGGGGGACTTCACTTAGCGGTGCATTAACTACAAATGCAAAATTTAAAGTTGTTGTAAATTATGCTGCAGGGGCTGCAAAAAATAATAATCAGAATTTATCAGATACCACTGGTCAAATTGGTTCAGGTAGTGTAACAAGTAATGAAGTTCAAATATCGGTACTACCTAAGGCTTATTGGGGATATAGTTCCTCTAACAACCCTAATGATGCAACTATCATAGGTGGAAGTGCTGCATTTGCTAGCTCAAAGACGAAAGAAGGATTTAGTATCACAGTGCCTTCTGGAAACGCACAATATGTATTTTATGCCTATCCAACCAGCTATGGTGATTTAGATGCATTATATGTAGGTGGTTTTGAAAGCAGAGACGCGTTTACTTTGGTAAAAAGAAATGTAACCAATGCAAATAACTATACACAATCTTATAATATTTATATATCAAACAATATGTTGTCTGATTTAATTAATGACATAAAGGCTAAATAAAATGAAAAAGTATTTATTACTGTTACTTGTTGGTGTACTTTTCATTACACTCGGTAATGCTCAAATTAAAATAATAGGAGCAATCACTACAAATGGTAAAGCCAATTATCCTACCCATTTAGATAGTTTAGGACGAGGGGGTTATATGACCATGCCTACAATCAATGATAGAGATTCTATTCCAACACTGCGTCGTAAGTTTGGGATGTTGGTATACGTTCAAAGTGTGGATTCTGTTTATCAATTAAAATCAAATAGTTTAGATAATACCAATTGGGTTGCATTGGCCTTTAAAGCTGCTTCACAAACCGGTGATATTGATGCGAAATTAAATAAAGCAGATACAATTACATTAAGTAATCGTATCGATGCCCTTTCATTAAGTTCAGGTTCAGGAAAATTAACGATCTCAGATACAGCGTCCTTATTACAAAAGGCAGATACTGCTGCTATGTTAAGTGCTTATGTGAGGAATAAATTATTTACAGATTCTTTAGCAATTATCAGAACAGCACTTAATACAAAAATAAGTTTTGTGGATACAAGTATAGGAAGTGCAGTGGCTGCTTTAATAGGAAAAGATACCGTTTCGCTTTCTGGAAGAATAAATACATTGACCTCTGCGAAATTAAATCTTGCAGATACAGCGTCCATGTTAAGTTCTTATGTGAGAAGTAAATTATTTACCGATTCAATAAGTGCAATAAGGACTGGACTAAATTTAAAATTAAGCTATGCTGATACGGTAACACTTTCAAATCGTATTAATGCAATTGCTGCTGCATCAGGTTCAGGGTATGAATTATTAAGCAATAAGTTAACAAACATAAACGCTGATTCTACCTCTAATACAAAATATCCTACAGTATATTCTGTTAAGAAATTTGTTGATTCGGCAATGCAAACTTCTTCCTCTGCCTATAGTTTAGCAACTCCATTAAATATTGGTAATTCTATTGTTAAAAGGTCCTCCGATGGAAGTTTTGCTTCTGGAGTGCATACTGCTACTGGATTTATTGGGCCGTTGACTGGTAATGTGACAGGTACATCAACAAATGTAACTGGAACTGTTGCGGTGGGTAATGGAGGGACTGGTGCATCCGATGCTGTGAATGCAAGATCCAATTTAGGGTTAGACCAAATAAATAATACAAGTGACGTAAATAAGCCAGTCAGTTCTGCTCAACAAACTGCATTAAATTTAAAAGCTAATTTAGTGTCACCTGTTTTTACAGGGACACCAAGCTTACCCACAGGAACCATTGGTGTTACACAAGCTACCACAGAGAATAGTACTTTGTTAGCTACAACCGCTTTTGTAAGAAATTTAGTGTTAGATGGTACTACTATAGCGAGTGCTATTCCAGATGCAACCACCTCCGTTAAAGGTAAAATTATGTTGGGGGGTGATTTAGGTGGGACTGCTTCTTTACCTACCGTTTTACAAATTGGCGGTATTCCAAAAGATACTTTAGTAGCGGCCATCAATTTATTGAATCAAGCTTCTAGTTCAAATAATAATAATGCTTTAGTTAGAAGAAGTTCAAGAGGCGATATTGCAGTGGACAGTATTACTGCTAATAGATTTGTTGGCCCAATCACTGGTGATGTATTGGGTAATTTAACTGGTAATGTTACAGGTAATGTTTCCGGTACCGCATTAAATGTGACTGCCATAGTTGCAATTGGTAATGGGGGTACTGGAGCATCCGATGCAGTAAATGCAAGACTTAACTTAGGATTGGATCAATTAAATAATACAAATGATTTAAGTAAACCAATAAGTACTGCCACTCAAACCGCGTTAAATTTAAAAGCAAATTTAGTGTCAC
>CANCAY010000077.1 GCA_947374225.1 Chitinophagaceae bacterium
CAATTGATAAACGTCGGATTCACGAAGGCGCCCAGATACATTCGTATGATGACCCCGCTGCTCGTTTGTTAAGTTTTCTATCCCAAAGTAATCGATAAATGCGGCCTCTACAGCGAACGCTGCCTCTTCTGTCGGCAAGGCGTACCTAAGAATGGTCCAACCCACTCTTTGCTCAGCGCTCCAAATATTATGAATTTTTTTTATTTTTTTCGACTTAGCATTTTCTGCTGAGGCCAGGAATTTTTCAGCCTCTCTAAAATGGCTAAGTACTCTTTGATTCCCCCCTCTGCCACCACCTTTCCCGATATAAAAAACCTCGTTATTCATAGTCGGATCCAGCAAGGCATAGACATAAAGCCCTAGTGATTTTTCAATCAAACCATCAAAATCAGGTTCCAAATTCATACATTTTATCATTTTTGATTCTACATAGTAGTGATCACTCATGACTGTCCCCCGGTAGCACTCAGAGTGCATCGTGCCTTGTCCGCTCGATGCGGTACTTTGACATCACATGACCAAAAAAAAGCAAAACCGGAACGAAAGTCATAGTTTAAGTTAAATCCAATTTTCGTGAATAGGAAGTGGTAATGTAGCGACTACGCCAAGGCATGATCTGAGCAATAATTCCGAACCGTCTGCGGGTACCATTTTCCCCCAGCCCTAGTCGGTACCCCCTCAGCATTCAGCCGTCTGGCAATCTCCGAATACGACAACCCCTGCCATCCTCTCAAATACCGCTCCCAGATTGGCCCAGCGAACTCCTGAGCCTCGTTCTGCCGCCTCTCGGCTAATACCTTCCCATTTACCCCAAGAGCCTTGCCTTGCCTCTTCGCCTCCTGCAAAGCTGCCTTTGTCCTGACGGAGATCAACCTCCTCTCCTCCTGAGCCAAGGCAGCGAAGATGTGGAGCTGGAAGTCCGTTGCGGTGGGCATCTCAGCGACAGTCAGCGCAATTCCCTTGTCCATGACCTGAGCAATAAAGCTGACACTCCTGGAAAACCTGTCCAACCGAGCGATCACAAGCTTTGCTTTTACCCTCTGCGCTTCCTTGATCGCCTCCCACAGGACCTGCCTATCATTCTTCCTTCCGCTTTTGATCTCGATGAACTCCCCACAAAGCTCACCGTGACCCTCCACGAACTCGGCAATCAGTTTGCGCTGGGCAGCTAATCCCAGCCCTGACCTTCCCTGCCTCTCCGTGGAGACCCGCATGTAGGCAACGTACCGTTCCATCCGAATCCTCAATTTCAAAGACAAACCAGGGTCTACTCTGGACGGTCGGATCGATTGATGGGGAAGGTCAACGGTGAAGTTCAGGCTCTTATAAATACCCAAGCTTTATCCAAAACACCGATTTTGAAATGCCAAGGGATGAGATGAACCAATACGAATTACGAATTGCGACGAAGGACTTCCTCAACACGGCTTCATGGGAAAGATCGATTGCCTGTACGCTCACCCTGAAACAGCGAGTGGATAATCAAAAGATCGACACAGAGATCGCTTCCAGAAATTTTCGTCACTTCCTCAATCGATTGAACCGAAAGCTGTATGGCAATGCGGCGGATCGATATTCAAAACGGATTCGAGTGATCCCAGTTATCGAGCATGACGAGTTTCATCGTTTCCATATTCATTTACAGATCGAATTACCGAGAGACTGGGAATTCGAAAGCTTCACCCAGCTCATCCGATCCCAGTGGGAGAAGACGAGATGGGGCTATCACTACACTCATTTCGAATTGGTCAGGGACAGAGGCTGGATTTCCTACCTGACCAAACCCAATCAAAAACGGGAGTTCGATCTATCTATAGACTGGATGAATTCTCAGTTGACGTAAGCGTCCTAGCGATATTCCAGTTTTCCATTTGGAAAAAGGAACCAGCAAAGGGGTTGGTTCTTTATTCCACACTATTACCTAAATTCATCCACAATCCAATCCAGAAATCACTCCACAAACCAATAAGCCAAACCATTCCAGGAAAGGATCTAACATGCCACCAGAAAAGCTAATCAACTTCAGGATACCAACAGACCTCAAAGAAGCATTCGATTCAGTATGCCAAGAGACCAAAAAAACCAGAACACACCAGCTCATCAACCTGATGCGGGATTATGTGGATCTAGAAACAAGAAGGCTGGACCAGCAAAACCAATCAATCAGCCACCAGATATCCCGCTCTAGAAACCGATATCAGGATCAATCTAGATCCAATCACCCACAGTCCGAAGATGAGTGGGTTTTGGTGGAGGAAAATCCAGATCTGGATCCAGATCGCCCTTTTGACTTCTACCACTGGAAAGGATTTTAAAATGATCATCCAGAAAGCAATTCCAAAAACCAAATCTGATTTGATCAAGGCTCTATCGAATTCAACAATCAAGGAAATACGGGTCTTTGATGAGACGAATTGTGCTGAGGCGATCACCCTTATTCAGAAATTGAAGGCAACATCACGCTTCGAGATCATCATCACGAAGTGATCTACTCAGCCTTCCTGACAAAGCGATCAAGCGATCCTCCCGTTGGGAGGAGGAAAAACACCTCCTTATTTGACAAGAGCTCGTCAGGTTCAAGCGTTGGAAAGTGTTTTCTCAACAATCCCAGTGCTTCAAGCGTATGCTCCGTACGAGGGCAGGAATTGCGCTTGAACTCCCTGTTCTTTCCATAATCAGGGTCATGATCCTTACAAGGAATCCCACACTCCGTAAGGATCTGACTAAATCGTTTTGCGGAGACCTCGGGTCGATCTGGAAATCCAGCCTCTCCCTGCTTGTATGCGCAGCAAAGGAGCATCTTCAACCGTTCAATATCTCCATACCTCTTCTTCATGTATTTTGTGTCACTTTTATCGACACCCATGCGGCTATTCGCAAAACGAACGAACTCCCTATAATCCTCAATCGTTTTTACACACCGATGCCCATCGTTAGTGAACTGATCCCAGATTTCACGAATGGATTGAAACTCATCAAACGACCTCCATGGGTTGGTCGAGAATACAACGTGTTTATGTTGCTTGGATTCGGTGACTGAAAGTGGGGATCTCTTCCAATCAAATTCCATACTCAACCTTTTCTCCAACGACTTCGATACAAAATCACTTCCTTGGAGAACGATATCCCTCATCGAGGTTTTAATATCCATTTTTATCATGTGGTCGGGAGTACGATTGAAAAACAAATCACAAACGTATTCATTATCCTTCTCGGCGGTCCACTTCTCAGGTGAGTAAATTCCACCCTTTGCGAGAACGATATGATGGTCGTGATCGTCAGGATTGACATCACCCGCTATCAGGGTTGCCTGACCTCTGGTTCTCCATCCCAAAGGTTTCTTGATTTTATGTTTGATCTCCAACAGTGAAGGTACACCAGTCAACTGCTTCCTGCTTTCCCTGTAAATCTGACAAAGCTCTCCCTTCGATGCTTTTTCAATATCCTTCATTGAAGCGTTGGTGAGAAATCCATCTGTCGTACAACTGAAAACCATTTTGTCTTCAGGTATGGAGTTCATGATCTCACCGAGGATCGCTCTTACAAACGAAGTGATGAATGAGGCATAATATGCGTTGGTGATTTTACTCGGCGGGAGTTGCTCAGTTTCCCTCTTCTTTAAATTGAAAACACGTTTCTCCCTCAATCCCTGCGCTGTCTTTCCGTAGGTGGAGTTCGATAATTCCTTCCAAAATAGGGCATCAATGGATTTCTTCGGGTACTCACCCCTCTTTCGGATACAATCTGCGATGAATGATCCAAACACCCTCTGGTCAGGATTTGAGGGTACAATTACACCATGACGAATATTCAATATCTCCGCTCCCAACTTACGGGCTACGTATAATTCGGGTGCGGAACACATGCTCCTTCCTTGTAACGGAAATATCAGTCCATTCTGCGTTCTCACGGGGAGACAGGGGTATCTTACGTGATCAGGGAATTTAAAATCTACACAAACAAATCCAAGAGTGGTTGGTAGGAATTTATCAATATCATGCGTGACAAACACATCTCTCCACTTCGGAAAACCAATCAGGTTCATTGCGGTCGGATATGCGCTGGATAAATCATAATCCGTCCATTGATCCTTGAAACCAGGACCAAACCAAAATTGTTCATTCCTCCCACCGTGA
>CANCAY010000078.1 GCA_947374225.1 Chitinophagaceae bacterium
CCAAAGGTGGCTTCGCACTTCCACATGGCCTGGTCTCTTAGACCTTTCAGGCAGGGCAAGGGGTTCGCCGGATAGCACTTCACGAATTCGTTCAAGCGATATCCCAGATTCAGACAGCTGCTTGATGCGAATGATCTTCTCAAGGTGGGGGCTCACATAATGAGCTGCCCGGGTTTGTCCTATTGGCTTATCTACCAGGCCTATTTGGATGTAATACCGTAAAGTCCTGGAACTAAGGCCTGATAGGGCGCAAAGCTCTTCAAAGGTGTATTTTTTATCTTCCATGGATTTATATTAACACCTTTACTGTAAAAATCAACTGTAAATATGAAATATTTTTGCAAAGTGCAAATAAACCCTCGATAGCTCGATTTTTGAGCCTTCAACTCTCTACTCTCAAATCTTGGTTCAATTTTCGGGGGGTATATGCCGGTATTAGTAGAGGGCGTCTGTGTTTTATTGAAAAAAGGCTCTGTTTTAGAGCGCTATCAGGGCGGCTATGGCCAATTCTTATTTGACCTGCATGATCAAAGCAAGCTTATTGAAAGCAATGAGTTGCTCAGTATTAGCTTTAATAGTCATGAGGAGGCCAGAAACTATCTTCAGTTCATCGCCCAAAAAGGGCTCAAGATCATGATGATCAATGAAGACAATCCCCACAATGCAGATGCTTTACTTGTGGATCAAGTCTTTGGTCCAAGCTTTAGGGTCTATTGGTTAGATTTCATTCACCTAAGTCCTAATCCTCAAAGCAAGGCGAGAAAAAGAAACAATGGACCCAAGAACAAAGTGGGTGATAGGGAAAACATCGTCATCGCAGCTACAGATAGAGAGGTCGATGAGAAGGAGGAAGTAAGGCTACATGGCTGGGGCAGAGATGAGATCGCATTCCCCAAAGACTGGGACTTTAAATCTTCCAAATCCATGGATCTAGAGTTCATGAGAATGGCCGAAAACCGCAGCAAGCTTACTCACTAGGAGCCAATGTGAACAGAGAGCAATGGCTAATGGCTGCAGTAGATTATCTTGTTCCGATCTTTGAGGCAAGGGGATATTTAGTGCCGGCGGTGAAAGTGTCGGTGGGCTTTCCAAGCACTGGAGGAAAAGGGCGCCACCTCGGACAGTGTTGGTCATCAAAAGCTGCAGAGGATGGGCTTAATCAAATCTTCATAGCGCCACACTTAAAGACTCCACTGGATTTTTTGGACACGCTAGTTCATGAGCTGGTACATGCAGTAGATAACTGTGAGAGTGGGCACGGCGAAGGTTTTAAAAAGATTGCACTTGATGTTGGTCTTAAAGGTCCTATGAGAAGTGCAGGAGCTGGAGATCACCTTAAGCAAGATCTAATAAGAATTACTGAAAAGCTTGGCGCATTCCCTCATGGCAGACTCTCTTTACCAATACCAACTGCTCAAAAAGCGGTTAAAAGACCTAGTGCGGTATGCGCCAAATGCGGCTATGAAGTTGTAATGCTAAGAAAGCATCTTCACCTTGGTCCGCCCATTTGCCCAGTTGATCTGGAGGGTATGCAGGGAGCTGGTGAGTGGTCTTAATAATTAAGAATCATTCAAGGCGTATTTTTATAGCAGCAATAGCATGCTTGATAGAGCAAGAAAATATTTCTTGCGCCAAAACATATTGACCATCTTTTATGAATTGCCTCGGTTTTTTAAATTTAGCTAAAGCATCATGAATAATTTTTTCTGCTTGTCCAGCATTATTTACTTTAACTGTGAATTTCAACTTCCAATCATCTACATTGCCATATGATTGCTTGTTGGCTGAAACAACCCTTTCTTCAGCATCTCCCGCAACCCCAACCTTTACAAGTCTTTTGCTTGATGAATACAGGACATATAGATCACCAGAAATTTCCTGCCGACTTTGAAAGGCTATTGATGCAGGGTTACATATCGCACAATGACCGGCTCTAGTTCTGAGTGAATGATTGCCTTTTCTACAGCGGGTAACGCCGACTGCCAAAACGTACCCGCCCTCCTTCATTAATTCGCCATATTCAGTTTTTGAAAGACCGGTTGCGTCAAATACTTTTGCGACATCTATGCCATGTCGATATATGAAATTGGATTGAATTTTCGTCAGCTGCATTTTTATAGGTCTTTTACAAGCCACCTAACTATCGCCAGTAGTAATTTGGATGTTTTCAATTTCATTCTTTAGAACTTCTGGGCTAAGATAAAACCATTCATTTGAACCGCCATCGGAATTTCCTGAGAATTTATGTTCAAGATACTTTTTGGTAATTGCTTCTTCATGTCTAAAGGGGGTTGGAACGTCATGTCGATAAAAATAAATATCTACTGAGTAGCCGTGTCTGTGCTGATATTTGGCGATTCTTTCATCCAGAAATCCCTGGGTCACGCCCAACTTGGTTTGATCCGGCCTGCTTTTTGCCGTCAATACATACAATGTGCCTAGATGATTATCCTCTTCAAGCCATGAGGAAATTTTATGTTTTGGCAATTGAATTTCAAAATCATTAATTTCAAATGCCTTTAATAGATTTCGAGAAAATATAACGCTAAAACCCCCGTAGCTCTTTTCTAGATCGAATAAATTTCTTGCGGTACTAAAGGCAAAACCCAATTCTTCCTTGGAGAGCTCTCTTTTGGATTGAATTCTGTAAAGGTTGCGGACAAGGTCATGGACAATCTGGGTCATCTCCAATAAATCCTGATCCTCAGGATTTCGGTAGGACCGCTGGTAGAACTTTTTGTATGTTCCGTATAAATCCAATGGCATCGTAAATTACCTATTTAAGAGGCTTTTTCGCCTTTTTATAACGATACATAGCTGATATATCTAATAAATAGCCTACTTTAATCGTTTGCAGTTTTGTTTAAGAAGTATTTTGAGATTTGCATTTCTGTTTATCGCCAGATTACAAAAAACTTTAGATTAATTCTACTGGCTCATTTTTTGAGCTTTTACTTCAATAATATAAGTTATAGATCAGTAAAAATTGCCACAAATAGAGGTGGATTTGATGTTTGGGCGGCTGCCTAAAAAATACATTTAAACTCATAGAATGAAGAAAAATAAGCATAAATTTGTAGATTTATTTGCTGGCTGTGGGGGTTTATCCCTAGGTCTGGAAAAGGCAGGTTTTCACCCAATCTTTGTTAATGAGCTAAATAAAGATGCTATGGAAAGCTACCTTAAAAATAGAGATGATATTGAGCCTAGGCTTAGGCTTCCAGAATTTCATATTAATGATGTAAAGAAGCTTGTTACTACTAAAGGTCGAATCAAGAAGTTAATTAACGATATCAAGAAAGAATACAAAATCGATTGCCAGAAGGGTGAGCTTGATCTTGTTGTTGGTGGACCACCTTGCCAGGGTTTCTCAGGCATTGGTCACCGCCGCTCTTACTCAGTTGATAAAGAGCAGCAGCCATCAAACCATTTATTTCAAGATATGGCCTGGGTTGTGAGCAAGCTCAGGCCAAAAATCTTCCTTTTTGAGAATGTGAAGGGCTTGCTTTCTGCTAAATGGACGCCATCCGGAGAAAAAGGGGAGATTTTTGAGGATGTTCTTGATGCATTCAGATCAATAAAGGGTTATCGGGTTGAATACGCCCTAGTACGCGCAAAAGATTATGGCGCTCCACAAAATAGACCTCGGGTGTTGGTTGTTGGAGTTAGGGATGATATTGATATTTCCCCGTGGAATAAGTTAACGAGCGGAGTTGCCAAAGGGTTTCTTCCTGCCCCGACTGGAGGTGCTCCAGATTTAGTGGACTTGTTAGGCGATCTTGTGGATTCGACGATCATTAATGGTGGTAGCACCTTGACTTATCCAGCCCCAGCAGCCAACAAGCATCAAAAGGCCCTTCGAACAAACCGAGATGGCACGGTGGCCAAAAAAGGTTCTCTTGTTACTGAGCATGATTACTCTTCTCACTCGCCTAAGGTTCTTGAGAAATTTAATTTTATGCACGGTAATAATGGAGTAATTCCAAAGCATCTAAAGACCAAAAAATTTGCACAAAGACTTTTGCCTGCGCGATGGGGTGAGGCTGGCCCAACGATAACTGCAACTTCCTTACCTGATGATTATGTTCACTTCGCCCAACCTCGAATATTAAGTGTCAGGGAGTGGGCAAGATTACAAGGCTTTCCAGATTGGTATGAGTTTGCTGGTAGCCGAACTACTGGAGGAATACGTAGAGCCGGCAATCCTAGAGAAGGAAACTTTGATAGAGAGCTTCCTAAATACACTCAAATAGGAAACGCGGTACCAGTATTCCTGTCTGAAAAGGTTGGTCAACACTTTATTAAGGTGCTCGAGTGATATCCAAGTCCGATTTCGATATTACTGAAGCAATGCGCTTCTTTAATAAGTTTTCGGTAGAGGTCGCATTTTTAGTTCCTACAGCTGTAGGATTGGGCAAGTCCATTATGGATGCAACCTCAGTATTCAGAATGTATTTAAAGCAGAATCATATTCATGACTATGAGGGGCAGATGCAGGGCCCGGATGGTAAGGTGAGGGTTGATGCCTTCATAGTTACGGACAGCGAATTGGTTCCAACAAGGGCGTCTTTATACAGGCCATTTGCAAAAGGTAAATCTGGGGACCCTAGAGTTTGGTTTTCAAAACTTAACATTTACTCTAAGCCCGATAATTTATTGGCCGTTATTGCCTATAAGTCCTGTCTTTATGTTGTAAATGTAAGTAGGCCTGAAATTTTGCGATCTGCGTATGTTTCGGGGTCTCCGCTGTTTAAGCTTTTTGCCAGCATTAATGGTGATGCGGGTTTGGTAGCTGATGAGTTGCTGTCTAAGTTAAAGGACATAGCGCATCAAGGCTGGATTCAAACTGTAGTAGAGGGTGATACTGGAATTGGTGCAACACTTGAGCATTGTCTTGGCATACAAATTAATTCAAGTAAAAATCCCGATTACAAGGGGATAGAGTTAAAAGCAAAAAGAATCAACCAGTCTTCTGCTCAAACTAGAAGCACGCTATTTGCGAAAGTGCCGGATTGGAGTTTGAGTCGCCTAAAAAGCTCTGCCGAAATTTTAGATGCGTACGGCTATACAAGGGGCGATGAGAAAAAGTTGTATTGCACTGTTAAAGCCGGTATACCTAACTCACAGGGCCTGTTCCTGAAAGTTGTCGAGTCAGATGATGAGCTTCGTGAATGTGCAAAAGTAGAGGATATCGTGAGAGATGTCGTTACATGGAGACTAGAAGTTCTCCGTCACGAATTATTAAAAAAGCATAATGAAACTTTTTGGGTTGCTGCTTCCACTAGCAAAATATCTGGTATTGAATGTTTTCAGTACGAGAAGGTAACTCATACAAGACTGCCTTACTCATCTAATTTTCATACCCTCTGTCAGGAGGGAATAATCACTATGGATCACCTAATTAAGCGGACTGAAAGGGGGGTAGTTAAGGAGAAGGGGCCGCTTTTCAAAATTAAGCCGAGTGATTTAAGTCTGTTATTTCCAGCTCCAATTGAGTACGAATTGAGATGAGTTTCACAATTCATTTCTCCCAACTAAGAGGTTTAATTTGAGCTGGAAAGAATGGCGTCTCGATGATTGGAATCGCATCTTAGTTCAAAGAGTATTTTTGGATGAGGAAAGACTTTCCAGTCCCATTACACGAATCACCGCATCAGATCGATTCCTCGCTGAATGTGCTGGTGAAGCAGTATCTGGTGCTGAGGCGCACGCCGCCTTCGTAAAAGCGTGCGGTAATAGTGCAAGTGATATTAGATCTCTTTACGAATGGTCACCTAAATATAAGGTGCTTATTCAACGAAACGATATCCCAAGTTTTATGCCTGCACTGTACTTGAGCTTGCTGGCAGCTAGTGCCGATATAAACACATTTGACAAAGGCCAGTTTCGAGATAGATTTTCTGAACTACTTAAACCTTTGGATGTAGGTAGTCTTGGTTTTGAAGATTTGCCGAAATTCTGGAAGCTAGCACGTGATTGGAGCGTAGATAGAAATCAACGGTTAGGTGATTGTCGAATATTGCGACTTCCAGATCCTTTAAATGAAAAAAGAATTGGGCACTCTAAACGGCTTGTTTTTCCTGGCTATCGAGATGAAAAACAGCTTAAATCTGTTTTGGATAGCGAAGGACTAAATTCTAGTTCCGAGTTCCGAGCAGTCGTTAAGGCTCTGTATAAGGCATATCATAAATTTTCCTCTGGGTTTGTAGAAGAGTTAGACATCTTTAAGTCTTACGTTACAAAAGCATCCTTTATTGAAGCTTATGAAAGCCCACTTTGGGGTGCTCTTCAAGATATCCTGTGGGAAGAGGACAGGGAGAGCTCCATCAAGAATGGGTCCCTGCTGATCGAGTTGCACCCCGATTTATACAATCCTGATTTTTCAATATTGACTGATATCCAAGGAGAAATGAAGCTATCAACTCATTATCAGTTGATTGAAATCTCCAAAAAAGATAAGTATCAATTTAACATCCTTACCCCAGAGTCTGAGACCCTTGTATTAAGCTTGAAGCGGATATCTCAAATTAATTCTGGCTTCAAGGAGACTAAATTGTGGAAAGCCTTCAATTCAGGATTGATATGTTTTTTTCCAAATGATCGAGGGTATCTGACATCAGAAGGTGTGTTTTCTGATGGTGCCCAATCATGCCTTCTTGTTGATAAAAAGCTTTCTTCCGGACTGCTTTCCGCTGCAAGGGCCTTCAGAGTCAAGCCTGCAGTAATTGGACTTGAGCATATAGCCCCGGGGTGGGATTTATTAGCATTTGAAAGTTTAAGCAAGGCTGATCTTGAGACGTTATCTGCATTCCTCCCATACAAACTTCAGGGTCTTCTGAGCGTTAGCTGGAAACCTCCCGTAGTGTCAATCAGGGGTGGATCATGGTTTGGGCAGGCGCTGTTACTGAATCCATCTAGCAATCCAAATGTCAGCTTCCCCGATGCAAAAAACGGAGCATATGAGTTATTAGATAAGGACGGTTCGTCAATTCAACATGGCGACCTTGATATTGGGGATGAGGGCTTTTTTATTCCCTTCAAATCCATCTCTGGAGATTTGAGTTCGGCCCTAAAGGTTAGGTACAGATTTGCACGTGATGAATCTTCATCTGTGGCAACAAAAGTAGTTCCACTGATTCAAGATGCGCCCCTAATGGCGCCAACTCAACTTCCAAATCCCGATGCCTGGTTGGTAAACGGCAGGGGCGGGGGCTTACAAAATTTCTCTAGTGTTTTTGCTGAGGTCGAATCGATTGATAAGTTTGATTACGACTTGAAGGTTTTTTCTCCTTATATTTCTCTGGTTCCCAAAGGATCTGAGTCTGTCGACAGAAAAAATTTGCCAAATGCTGTTACATCAGTTGGATTCTTGGATTGGATTGTTGAGTCCTTAGCGCTTCGATTTCAAAGTCGCCTCACGCTTCCCTATAGAGAACTTATGGCCAATCTAATTGGCCCCGAGGTAGTGCTAGAGACCCCTAGATGGCAATTTAGAAATTTACTTTTCCTGAGTAGTCAAGTTATTGCATTGGAGTCTAGACGTTCTTCTCATTTGGCGATTGCTGCAGGACACAGAACTATTGCTCTTTGCAAATCTAACCTCGAAAATCGATGCCGAATTGTTGGCGGCCTATCTAAATCTGAAAAAAATAGGTTGAGCGTCATGCTCAATGATGGGGAAAGATTGATCCCAGATCTTGATGAACATAAATGCCTATCTATAAGGGCTATTGAATTACATCTTTCTCATGAAGGAAGAGTTTTGGAGATTGCAAAAGAGTTCAATCTAGAGGTTTTAGATAGGGGGTCTTTTGGAGATGTTTTAACTCCCGTTAATAAAATTTCAAACACCATATCTAATATTAATTTAGAGGGTAGAAGTGATCTAGAGGTTTGGGACCGATTTAAAAGACAGTGGCGTCCCTTCGATCAAAGAAATTCATCAGAAAATAATGTAATAGTTAGGATGAGGGGGCGCCAGAGGAATAGATTTTGGATTACTAGTGGCGAACTTGCGATTGAGACGGATAGTGAGGTTTGGGCAAAAATATTTTTATGCTCGACGCTTGGAATGCCGATTGCAAAAATTCAAAATGATGGCTCTTGTGTATTTAATGAATTGATTTCTGGCTTGCCAGAATCCCTAACAAGATGGTGGCTTCATTGGGGTGGAGGAGAGGTGTCGTACGCCACCTCTGGAGCCTTAATGCTTACCGGCGCTGTTGATCCTGATGTATGGTCGCAATTGGGATCTTGGGTTAGAGATGCATCTGATTCGTCTCTTGAGACCATTAGTCAAGATTATTCGCTAGATAGGCGAAAGTTTGCACTTCAAAAGGCTCTAATTAAGCGAAATAAAGATTATTATTTTCATAACAATAGATAGTTTTGATAGGAAAGCAATTAGATGGTTGAGAAGAAGCCCAAGTTTGATATAGATAGGCGATCACATATGCTCCAATTTGGCTTGGACGAGCATGAATCTGCCTCATTTTTAAAGGATGCTCGAGCTGCTTTGATACTTGCTGGCGCTAAAAATGTAGCCTCACTCAAAAGTCACCAGCATCGCATCGATTTAATTAGCAAACTTAAGGGCAAGTCGCTAGAGGTTTTTAGAAAATGGGCTTTAAAAAACCTCGACAATTCAGATAGTGCAACTGGTCTTACTGGAACATTGGCTACGTTATCAGAAACTCTGGCGGACGGATTTTATGATGGCGAGAATTCAAAAAATCTGTGGCGCCAAATCTTACTAGCTTATTTACAGCCAGAAACTCAATCTGAGGTAGAGGAATTCATAGCGCCGGCAAAAAAAATAATTAAAAGCATAATTTCCCCGGACGATGGTAAGGCTAATGTGGAAGTAGAGCAGATCGTAACAACGGAATTAGAAGTGCAAGATGTCCCAACAACCAAAGGGTTTGTTATCAAAAAATCTGTCAGCTTTTCACGTGAGGTGTTCGGCGATGCTGGAGAGCTCCCTGTCTTAGGTGTTAGTACAAATGTGCTTCCAAGTGGCCAATTTTTTGTTCATATGGCAGGGGCTATTTCTGATGGCGATCTAATTGCATTAACTGAGTCCGAGTCAGAGATATTGTTTCCCGAGAGCGGTGATGCCACCGGATATCCTGACGACTATTTTGGGATGTCACCCCCAAGAGATATGCTTGCAATTTGGAGTGTCAAGTACCATAACGCCGAAAGAAAGACTCGATTCCTAATAAGTGATTTTCATTCACGCGTTTATCACGTATATAAGGTGCCACATGCTTCCGCGGAGCCTGATCTAGTTAGAGCATGGATTCAACATGAGTATGTCGGAAGAACATCAGTTTATCCAGTTTTCGAGCTATCCGATGGTTTGATTATTAAAGCTCCTGGAGATCCTACTGAGTTCTCTAACTATAACTTTGATACCCCTTTTAATGGTTATGAGTCCCATGATGCCATCTCTTGGCAGGGTAAGCTAATCGTCATTAAGCCATTTCCTGCTGCCCAAATTAAATACGATTGTGCAACCATCAATTCAGCAATCAAGCGGCTTTTTAAAGTCCGAGCTGACATATCTGGCTTTCCAGTACTCACAAAAGGCAACCTACAAGATCTTGCTGCTCTGGCGAGTAAGGAATCTGATGATGGCTTGATTTCCCAGTCCTCTATTAGAGCAATTAAGAGTATTGAGAGTATTTTTTCAGTCCGTGAAAACGTAGAGGAATTTTTTAGCGATATCTTGAATCAACCGGAGGTAGTTGGTCGACTTAACGAGGAGATCCAAAAGGTTAGGGCAGAGCAAAAGACTCTTCTTGAAACTGGAAAAACTGAGCTTGCACAATTGGCCGCCGCCAAGCAAAAATTATTAAATGAAATCCATGCTGCAAACCAGTCCGTTAAAAATGAGGCATTAGAGCTTACGAGGGAGCTGAAGAAGGCGTTTGATAAGGCCGCAAAAGATGGGGTTAAAACTCTTTCAGAGGTTGCAGTTCTTCAATCATTTATAGGCGCCTCAAATGCTGTTCCCCACAATCCTTTTATTCAAAACAAAGTCCCCGAAAAAATTTCCTTAGATGTTCCGAACTCTAAAGAAATTACTTCTAATTTGGATCTTACAACTGCAATCAATCTGACGGCTATGCAGAGGGGCTTAAGCCCAAGCTGTTTGCGTTTAGCAATATCTTCATTGCTCTCCTCTGGGGTTTTGGGGTTAATTGGTATCGACAATAACAAAATTGTTTCATCAATATCAGATGTCATTTCTGGCGGAAACCACTGCTCTGTCTCTATTTCGGCTGATATGTTTAGCGTTGTAGACTTATTGAATGCTCCCGTAGTTTCTTCTGTGGAAAATATCCCGGCCATGTCGTTAGGGCGCCTTATGGAGTGCTACCAAGATATTTCACGTCCATTGATCGTTGAATTAAAAGGATTTAACAGGTTTCCTCCTGAGTCTGTGCTTAATGAATTATTGGCAATCACCGACCCAGATGAAAGTGATTCTGAGCTTGCCTGGAGGGACTCCTCTGGAACATATCACTCTTTAAAGGTGAAGACACCAGTATTTTTCTTCCTAACCTTTACAAGTGGGCGGTCTACATTCCCTATAGCTGGTGATCAGGCTTATAAATTGCCTGTTTTAGATGCCAACTTACAGTGGCCAGATAAATTTGAGGCGAATTCAGGCGCAGCAACCTCTTCATGCTTTATAGGCGATAAATTTGCGAAAAACTTACTTAATCATCATGTTGATGTGAGGGTATCGTCAAATGCTTCCGTTAATTTTTTGACTGCGAAGAAAATTGGACGGCTAACCGATGCCCTTCAATTATTGGGTGATCCCGATAAAGATGCCGAACTACTTTCATACCTTACTTATACGTTAGGAAGATATGAGTTAAAGGAATTGGTAAATTTTGTTGAATCATCTCCGAGCAATCTATCCGGGTTCATTAATGCGTACCTGAATAATTTCAATACCAAGACTTCAAAATACATTTTTGAAATATAGAGCAAAGTAGGCGCAATATATGAACGATCCAATCTCAACGTTTTATTCGATACGTGATTTTTATATTACTTATATTGAGACAGCATTCCGAATCGGCATTCCTGCGATTCAAAAAAAACGTAGGGAGCTACTTGAATCTACTAATGCTCTATGTACTGAGCCTTTGCTAGAGCCCTTACCATCCTATCTTGATTGCGGGCTAAAAATAAATGATTTGCTTGAGACTGAAAATGCGCAAAAGTGGTTGCCTGGATTTACCAAGCCAGAGGTCGAGTCTTTTATTGCATTATGTCTAGGAGGCCTATTGCCTCATGCGGAAGATGATAAAAAGATAGGTAAGTTTAAGCTTTATCAGCATCAGCTTGAGATGTTAATGCGAGGCGTTGGAACTGGAACCCCTGGAATAGTTACATCCGGAACTGGTTCAGGTAAAACGGAATCTTTTCTATTGCCCGTATTTGCAGCAATTGCAAAAGAAGCTAAATCTTGGGCTCCGAGCTCAAGATTGAGTGAATGGAAGCCTTGGTGGATTTCAGATAATTCTGAACCTACCTTTAAGCGCGATGCACCTTACGAACCTGTAGAGCGCCCAAAGGCTGTGCGCGCCTTGATACTGTACCCAATGAACGCCTTGGTAGAGGATCAGATGGTCAGGCTGCGAAAGGCCCTTGATTCTGATGCTGCTCATGATGCTATGGATGAGCATTTCCACGGGAATAGGATTTTCTTCGGCCGTTATACAGGCGCAACTCAGGTTAGTGGTTGGTTGGATCATCCTCGAATTCGTGATCCAAAAGAGCAAAAAAGACGTAAAGAAAAAATTAGCGAGCTACGTGAATTTATGCGAATGCTTGAAGCCACTCAGATCGAGGCCGTAAAGCGCTCTAAAGCATCCGGAGATTTGGATGGCGCTCTGCAATTCAATTTCCCTAGTGCCACGGGTAATGAAATGGTTAGTCGCTGGGAGATGCAAAAAACTCCGCCAGATATTCTTATAACGAATACCAGCATGCTAGCAACAATGCTGGTTCGCGAAATTGATAGCCCAATTTTTCAAGAAACCAAAGAATGGATTGAGTCAGACCCCAATTCATATTTTTATCTAGTTCTCGACGAGCTTCATCTTCAAAGAGGTTCTGCAGGTACTGAGATTGCTTATTTGTTGAAGATGCTCCTGACCGAGTTAGGTTTAACAAAACCCGAGAATAGACATAAATTAAGAGTGCTTGCTTCAAGTGCCTCGTTACCAATTACCGGTCCTGATAGGGAGCAGAGTCTGGACTACTTATGGGACCTCTTCGGTCTTTCGGGTTTGCCTGATGAAGGTGACAGGTCCTCTTGGGAGAAAGCAATTGTTTCAGGTGGATCACCACTAATACAAAAAATTAAATTTTCAGGCGATTTAATTGGGCTTTCAAATCATCTATTGGGAGGTAAAAAGTTTCTAGAAGATTCCTCTTCCGAAAAACTCGATGATAGCTTTTGGCTAACTCTTGCCGGGTATTTTGGTCTTAATGATCAACAGCTACCAATTGACAAGCTCGCTGAGAGTTGCATATCTGAGGCAGGCTTACTTCTTCAATCGGGTTGTGTTAATGACGAGAAGGGTGTCGTAAGGGCTACCACCCTTAGTCATATGGCTCAAAGGATATTTGAGTCCTCAGAGGATAATACTTTGCTTGTTGAGCTTCTCGTTTGGCTCCGCTCTTGTTCAGATTATTGGCCAAAATGGTTTGGTAGAGCGGTTGATGCAAATCTTCCGCTACCTAGATTTAGGGCGCATACCTTTTTGAGAGCAATTGAGGGTTTATTCGCCGCACCTTTGCCATCAACCCTTGATCTTAGTTTGGATAAAAGAGCTGACTTACTCTTTGGTGATTTATCCGTTGATTCGGGTCAGCGTTATGGAAAGCAAATTGTCAATGGTAGGCATACTAGAAAAGTTGAACTTCTCTATTGTGAATGTTGTGGAACGCTATTTTTCGGTGGAAAGCGCTCCCTTGGGGGTACCGACAGGATTGAAATTTTGCCAAACGATCCCGATACAGAGTCAATGCCAGAGAGGGCAAAGGTATTAATGGTTGAGCAGCGAACCATTGAGGATTACGCTTTGTTCATGCCTACGATGTCAAGGTTTTGGCCTTCGGGAGATGAGGATGTGCAGGATGATGATTCAATCGGAAATTGGGTTAAAGCTGACTTTGATGTATTCACGGCAACTATAAAGAAGTTGCCCTCAAATGGAACAGTTGGTAGTGGGATCGCAGGTTGGCATTACGTTGCATCTAAAGCCCAATTTGGCGCAAATAAATTACATGGTCAATCAGCTTCTAATGTTCCTGGAACAGCTTTGCCGTTTCAATGCCCAGCCTGTGGAATTAGTTATAAATCGTCATTGGGCAAGTCATCCCCGATAAGAGGATTTAGGGTGGGTTTTTCTAAGACAACTCAATTGCTTGCTAGTTCCCTTATGGGTGAGCTTAAAAGATCAAATCCGGAAGAGCGCCTCATATCATTTTCCGATAGTAGACAGGATGCTGCAAAGGCCGCCCTAGATTTAGAGGGCGGTCATCACGATGATGCAAGACGTGAATTGGTTATTAGATTGCTTGCATCAATTGATACCAATAAAAAATCTCCTGACGAAATAAACCAAGAGCTTCAGCGGGCAACTGCTCGATTTCTTGAATTGCAATCAAAAGAGATTCAAAGCCCCGAAGATCAGGAGCAACTGACTGCGGTTCTCTCGTTAATACAAAGCTTAAATCGTGCAAGATTTACATCTTCAGGTGATACCGTACCTATTAGCGATATTTTAGAGGCACCGAATCCGGTTGCCGGGAACCAAATTAAATCAATTTTATCGGGACTTGTTAATAAAGGCATTCATCCAACAGATCGCACTGGAATAAGTCCGGTCCCCAGCAGTAAAAAGGTAACCACCTCTTTTTCATGGCAGCAACTTTTTGAAAAAAAGGGCGAAGATTGGTATTGGAGAGATGCTCCTCAGTATTCTGCAGAGCTTGATGAGGCAAGCCGAGAGGTGGCCAAAGACTTGATAGAGCTTGTTGGGCAGACTCTCTTCAGTAAAACTTACTTTGCTGTTGAAGAAGCTGGTTGGGGTTACCCTTGTTTGGATTTGAAAAATAATGAGACTAGGGAGGATCTTGCTCTCTATGACGCAATGCTTAGAGTGGTTTCCGATTCTTATCGCCTGATACCGGGGCCTTACGACTTTCATCAATCAGACTGGATGGGCGCTCAGGACGTTGATAAAAGGCTTAGGACTTTTGCTCAAGCTCGCTGCGATAGCTTCGGTGGTGATCCCCATGCGCTGTTGCAAAAATTTCTTGAACGAATGAGTGCTTCTGGTCATGAAGGGGGAAAGATCCACGTCTATAAGGTTTCCTACAAACCACTTAAGAATGATGCTCCTTATTGGCGTTGTGGAAATTGTGGCCGCGTTCACCTTCATATCGGGGGAAAAATATGTACTCGATGCAAGGCAAAGTTAAATGTAGAGCCTACTGGAATTGTTTCTGAATTGAGGGATGCAAATTTCTTGGGCAAGAGAATTCAGCGATCTCAAGGTATTTATAGATTGCGTGCTGAGGAGCTAACTGGGATGACCACCAATCCCGCCGCTCGATTAAGGCGCTTTAAGGGAGTTCTGATTCAGGATGATGACGATATCTTGCCAATGGGCTCGGATAAGATTCAGGTTAATGAGGGTCTTGATAAATTAGCCCGTGTGGTAGACGTACTTTCGGTCACGACTACGATGGAAGTTGGGGTGGATATTGGTGATCTGAGGGCAGTATTTCAGGCGAATATGCCACCGCAAAGATTTAACTACCAACAGCGTGTAGGTAGAGCTGGTCGAAGAGGGCAGGCTTTTTCATTCGTTTTGACAGTCTGCAGAAGCAAGAGCCATGATTTGCACTATTTTTGGCATCCGGAAGAGATTACGGGGGATTCTCCACCGCCACCATTTCTGACCACTGGTTTGGACCAAATTGTTCAGAGGATGATTTTGAAATATTGGCTTGTTGAAGCCTTTAACAAAATTAGAAATTCCTCTGGCTCTACATGGGATGGAGATGACTTACGGTTTTCTCCAGATAATCATGGCGAGTTTATACGTGTTGATAGATTGAACCAAGAACGCTCTCTATGGCTTCCTCTCATTAACGATGCATTAGCTAGCACCTCACAGTCTAAAGAAAAATTTATAAGATTATGCGTAGGTGACGACGTCGAAAGGGCTAAATTCATCTCAAACCACCTCTCAATTGATTGGGTGCTAGCCCAGATTGGCAGAATTTGTTCTGAGCCTGATATGCAGCAAAATGGTCTAGCAGAGGCTCTGGCTGAGCATGGGCTTTTCCCAATGTATGGAATGCCAACAAGAACGCGTAATTTATACACAAAGCCAACCGTATCCGGAAAAAGCGATATTAAATTCAGTGAAATTGGTAGAGATCTAGATGTGGCAATTCAAGAATTTGCACCAGGGAGATTTCTTGTACAAGATAAACGCAAATACTTTACCGCTGGATATGTTGGCAGTTCATTGCAGCAGGGCTGGTCAAGTCAGAAGGCCAGTTTTAACTCCTCTCCAGAATCTATCGGTGAACTTCAAAAACTTATAGAGTGTCCAGTATGCTCCGCTTGGTCTAAGGTTAATTCTGGTGATGGGCTCACGGGAGCCTGCGAAGCTTGCGGCGCAGAAAAATCTGGTAGCGTCATTCACAATACTTTCGTACCCAGAGGATTTATTACGACGCTAGTTCAGGGCCTGCAAGACAATATAGGAGCAGAAGAGTTGTTGACTAAGGCAAGCAAAACATCCATTGCCGAAGCTAAGTTAATTGATCCTCAGTACTTTGATAATTCAAATTTAGGCGTTGGTCTAAGTCAAAGTTCTAGAGTTTTCAGATTAAATAGAGGTCAATATCTTAACGATGAATGGACGGGATTCAATGCGACTAAGGGTAGCTTAAGTGCGCCTTACGTTCAAAATGGACGAACAAATAACTTATTCATAAACAATCTCTGGATTGATGATGAGGCTAGAAAGATTGATCAAATTAGCCCTACCTTAAATGATAGATTTAGACCGTCCAATGAACAGGAGAAAAGTTTTTATCTATCCGCCCCAAAAGTTACCGATTCAATAGTGCTGGAGCCTAATTCAATTTCCCCGTCTTTATCATTCATGAGGATGCAAGAGTCGGATAAGCTTCATTTATCTTCCGCCTTTAGGGCCGGAAGCATCTCGGCATGTTTTTTGATTATCAACTATGCATCAAGAATGATATTGGACGTGGATCCCGATGAGTTTGAAATTTTAGAGCCACGTGTACAAAAGAGGAAGGATGGTAAGCGCATACCGGTATTGCAAATATCGGATGAATTGGTAAATGGTTCGGGCCTAAGTAATAGGCTAGGCCAGTTAAACCACAATATGGAGCCAATGGTTCTGGATGTTATGCGTAAGATTGTTGGGAATAAGCGATCTTCGCCTTTGGCGGATTTAAGAAATGGTAGTCACGAATTGGAGTGTGTAACTGGATGCTACAAGTGTTTACATCGCTATGGAAATCAGGGATTCCATGGATTGCTTGATTGGAGACTGGGCTTGGATGTTATTCAGCTTCTCCTTGACCCTAGTTTTGTAGCGGGCATCGATGGCAATTTTAATTTTCCAGGGACAGAGGATTGGCCTTCAGTAGCAGAGAGTTTGGCTAAGGAGGCTGCTGGATTTTTTGATACTGAACTAAAGAAAATAGGAAATATTCAAGTTATAGGGCTTGGTGATGATAGGTGGGCGGCTCTAATTCATCCATTTTGGAATAGAGATGAGGTTTTGAACTTGCACCCGGAGCTTGAGAACTTTGCTTTAGAGGTGAAAAAATTTGATTTTGTTACAACTTTTGATTTATCGCGAAGGATGGGGCAGGTTCTTTATGAGCTAAGGGCTGAATAGCATGTTCAAAGTACTTGATAAGGTGGCGAGAACCAAGCCATTTTCTCCTTCTAAAATATCAGTAATTAATTCGTGCCCCCTGAGATATTTGCTTGAAACGGAAGGCTATCCTTCGGTAAGCCCCCCATCGAGCATATACGCCTTAACAGGCACGGCAATCCATAAAATTATTGAGGATAATTTATCCAACCCCTCCATATCGGGGGCGGATATAAAAAAACAGTTTCTAGGCGCCATTGATAGGCTGGCCTTAAATAATAAAAGAGCGCCTTTGATATGCTGGGTGTATGAAAAATTTGGCTTGGGCGGAACACTTACCAGCGAAAAAGTTATCTCTTCTGTGCAGCAAATCAAGCGATTACTTGATAAGTATGGGAAAGATAAAAGCTTAGAAAGGTCAGACACAAAACTACCGAGCCAGAAATACGAATTTTCTAGCCTAGGATCAGAAAAATGGTTTGAGGTTACAAAATTGGAGCTAGCTGGAAAGATTGATTTAAGCTACCTTGATGATGAGGGAGTTATTCATGTTATTGACTTCAAGAGCGGTAAGGTAATTGATGAAGAGGGATTGCCAAAAGAAGAGTACTTACTTCAAATTGGAGTCTACGGTCTTATGGTTGAGGATTCAACGTCATATTCCAATCTTCTTTTGGAGCTAATAGGCTCCCATACAAGCTGGAGCGGTTTACTCGACGAGCCCCTAAGAGGTCGTGTTGTAGATTTGATTACGCATGCAAAAAATATACTCCCTCTGGGTAAAGAGATTGATGCTTATGAAATATCCATGACAGGCGAACATTGCCTGTCATGTAGGTCAAGATTTGCTTGTGGTAAATACGTAAATGCTTTGAAGGATAGGGCATACGGGGAGGAAAGTACTATTTGCTCTCCATCTGATGTCATTGGTGTTGTCAAGAAGACGTCAACCCGTGGTGATCTTATTGATCTTATAGTCAGCCCTATAGGCGGAATTACATGTTCGATTATGGGTTTACCGCAAATACTTTATCCCGAATTCAAAGAGGGCGATTTAATTGCTGGCTACTTCCTGGGCATTCTTGATATTGAAATTAGGTGTAATTTCCCCGCCAATTTTTACGTAATTAGGGATGAAGCCCCTAGAAAGTCATCATTTGAGTCTATGGTAGCTTTGGTTGATGCTCGCTCTAAATAGGAAGATTATTAATGGCTCAAATATTTCCTGAAGATTTTCATATTGAAAATAAGGAGTTCCGCTTCTCAAGCGAAATTGGGACTTTGCTTCGCCTAAAGAGTGAATTACCAGACCAATATTCAGTATTCCACGGTATACATTGGACGCGCATTGAGGAAGATGCGGCTATCTATGGAGAAATTGATTTTCTTGTTGTAAATCAATATGGAAAAATTCTGGCAATAGAGCAAAAAGAAACAAAAATCGAGCGCTCAAAAGCCGGAGATTTATTGGCTATTTATGAAAGTGCAAATGGCCGCAGAAGTGAAAAGAGCATATCGTCACAAGTTACTAGAAATATCCATTCTTTAAGACAGGAATTTTCTAGGCGCCATTCTGGAAAATCAATTCAAATTGACCATTTGCTCTATCTTCCAACTGCTACGATCACTGGACCCCTCCCCTCAAGCCTTGCGATCGGAAGGGTTGTAGACCAATCTGAATCGATTAATTTATCTGAAATTATTCTAAAAATCTTCGAAGATAACCCAATACCATCTGGAGATAATGTTGCTGATGCTCTATCAATAAGAGACTTCTTATCTGAAAAGGCATTCATTACGCCTCAGCTTGGTCTTTTAGGCCGATCCGCAAAAGTGCTCACAACGAGATTGGCTGGTGGACTATCTGAGTGGGCTGAAAGACTTGAGTTTTCCCCTTTTAATTTGTGGGTTCAAGGAACTGCCGGCTCAGGTAAAACTCAGCTTGCATTGAAGGAACTAAAGAGGGCAAAAAGTAATAATCAAACATCAATGTATTTATGTTTTAACCGACCATTGGCAGATGCAATGAAGTTAGTTGCTCCTGAGCCAAATAATTGCATGACCTTTCATGAATTAGCCAGTCTACTTTCTAAGCAAAAGGGGCATGAGGTTGATTTTGAAAAAAATAATGCTTTTCAAGATCTTGAGAGCTTTCTATTAAAAAATATTGCAGATTTGATTGGTCAACTAGATGTTTTGGTAGTTGATGAAGGTCAGGATTTTGAACGTCAGTGGGGCGAATCCTTGGTGACAATGGTTAAGGAGGGTGGAAGGATAATTTGGCTTGAAGATCCATCGCAAGATCTATATAAGCGTTGGGATACCAATTGGACGGGGTGGGTTAAATTAACTTCACCCATAAATTACCGCTCTCCACAGCGACTCGTGAATCTAATGAATGCTTTGCAGCTTACTTCCGACCCCTTGGAGTCTGGGAATGGGTTTGCTGGAATGATTCCTGAAATTTATACATATGAAGTTGGATCTGTCAATGAAGCGACTGAATGCGCCGTTCTTGATTTGCTGAAGGAGGGCTATGCTCCAGAGTCAATTGCTGTATTGAGTTTTAGGGGCATGGCAAATAGCGCCTTACTCTCTAGCGACGTCAAAACGCTTGCCGATCTACAAATAAAAAAATTTATTGGCTATGACTCAAAGGGGTCGGTAATATGGTCCGATGGACAATTATTCGTAGACACTTTATTTAGATTCAAGGGGCAGTGTGCAGATGCAGTAATTCTGACTGAAATTGATTTTGATGAATGGACTGATGATATAAAAAAGCGTCTTTTTGTTGGTCTTTCTCGAGCAAGACTTATGGCTAGTCTCGTAGTTACAGAGCGAGTGGGTTCGCTTATGGATCAGAAGCTTTTTGACTAACTTTAGCCATGTAATTATTTATTCACACTAGATAAGGATTGGCGTTAGTTCGGTTGAAATTAATTAACCCGTTTGTATGCCGGATTAATAAGGAATTCATTGACCCCGTTGCTGACTTCACCCCCCCCGGGGGGGGCAACTTTATTTTTTGTCTAAAAGTGCATCGGATCACTAGTCCTTTGTACTTATGTCCTTGATGTAAAAAATTAGCTATCCCTCTTGGTCTATCGTTTCACTTCTCATTCTTGGTAAAAGTATTAATCAATTGGGCGGATATTAAATAGAGGGTAGAAAAGAGGGTAGTAAATTATTTATAAATAAAAATATCCTTATAAATCAATAGATTATGAATACAGTATGAGTCCGCCCCGGGCTCAAGCGTTCAGCGAGGGGTGGCGAATCTAATTATTTATTTGATGCAGCTTGATTTAGTTCTTCATCAGTTTTTGCTTCTTTAAGCTTGTCTAGATAAGTTGCCCAATCCTGCATTAATTCAACTCTCTGTTTAATAAATTGAGTGCGGTTATAGCTTTTCCCGTTAATGTCTTTTACTGCATGAGCAAGTTGGGCTTCTAGGTGTCTCCAGTCTTTATTTAGAACTTCATCAAGCATTGTTCTGCCGCTTGCTCTAAATCCATGACCGCATTGCTCATCGCCATACCCTAGACTGCGAAGAGCTTTGTTGATGGTGCCATCACTCATTGGGCTATTTGCGGTTCGCTCACCTCTAAATACATAGATGCTTTTTCCCGTGTAGCGCTTTACTTCTTTCAGAATCTCAATAGCTTGTTTCGGTAGTGGAACTAAATGATCTTCACCATTTTCTTTTTCATATTTTTCGCGCTTCATCTCCATCGAAGGAATGGTCCAAATACCTTCTTCTAAGTTGAGATGACTCCATTGCATCGTTCGCAAATTAAGTGGTCGCTGGAAGAGGATGGGGGCGAGCTTCAAGGCTGCTTTAACAACTGGAGTACCTGAGTAGCCATCTATAGCTACAAGTAGCTGTGCAAAGCGTTTAGGGTCGGTGATAGCCGGAAGAGTTTTGCCGCGATAAGGTTTGAGTTTTGCTTTGATTCCTCTCGTGGCATCTGGAATGTCATCAAGCGCAACATACTCCCAAATTTGCCGACAGATCATGAGGTTTCGATCGGCGGTTTCTACTGCGCCACGATCCTCTACTTTTCTTAATGCAAAAAGAATTTCATTGCCGGTGATTTCTTTCATGGGTCGATCGCCGATCCATGGGAATAGATCTCGCTCCATTTGACGCAGTGTTCTACCGGCATGACTATCGCTCCAGGCCGACTTCTTTGTTTTATACCAATCGAGCGCTACATCCTTAAAGGTTTCCCCAATAGCTCGCTGACGCCCTTGCTTCTCGACCTTTTTGAGATGGGATGGGTCTTTGCCTTGTCCTAGGAGTTTTTTGGCCTCATTACGCTTTTCTCTAGCCTCTTCCTTGGGTACTTTGGGATAGACCCCAAGAGCAAGCCTCTTTTCCACCAGCTTGCCATTGTTATGAATGCGATATTTCCAAAACCAATACTTACCTCCATTTTTTCTTACCTCTAAATACAGGCCTTCCGAATCAGCAAAGCGCTTGAGAGCCTTATCAGGCGGGCATGTGGCAGATTTGCAAGCAATTTCAGTAAGCATTTTGGGGGAACTTTTTCGTTTGGTAGTTCGATTATTCTAAAGTACCCCCAGAAATACCCCCATATTTATCAAAACTAGCGATTTCTAGCGTTGGCAATAGACAACAAAAAACCCCTTAAAGTCTTTATTCTATAAGGGGTTTTTTGCTATTACTGTGTGCTACTACTACTAATATTGGTGGAGTCGGCGGGAATCGAACCCGCGTCCGCAAATCCTCTACAACAAGTTCTACATACTTAGTCATGTCATTTAATTTAGCTAGCTAGTCACAGACTGACATGTTCCACGCTGGCGATTCACTAAGTTTTCGAATCATTCCCCGTGACATGAAATGATCTTATCTCTTGTATATGACCCTGACCTAGCTTTCGCTAGCTGACCCAAGAGAGAATCAGTTCAGGGGCAACCGCAATTAAGCGGCTAGTGCGAAACGTTCGTCGTTTGCAGTTATTACATTCCCATTGATTTACGAGATAACGGGTCCTCGGTATGCCCTTGA
>CANCAY010000079.1 GCA_947374225.1 Chitinophagaceae bacterium
TTCGCCGGAATGTCAGGAAGCCATCTACAAAAGGTGGCTCAATTTGCGCGGAATTTTTAAATACCTACTCCGTTTAAACGAAAAAAACCTGACTTAAAATTGGCATGGTATCAGCGGAATAGTGGCATGGTTTGCGTCGGAATATGCAAACTAGCAATTATTGAATTAGAAACAAAAGAAAATCATGATCAATGGCTCATAAATAATACTGCCTTATATCAAAAAATACCGATCAAATGTATAAAAGGAAAATCTGCTCCAATTATGCTATTTGGAAATAAATTCTTTTTAAACATTGGAAATTTTTACGGTCAATACGAATCATTATTGTTTGAACAAAATATACTAGAGTTTATGACTCAAGAAGAAGCAATATTATATTTCATTCAAAAATTAGATGTATACAACATCGATAGGGTTTTAAATAGCAAGCCTACACAGTTTATTAATTTTATAAAAAATGAATTTGCAGAAAAAAGGTTGAATAATAAGTGGTTAATTCTATATTCTGGCAAATGCTTATTAAATAACCCTAAGTGCAATTACTATCGTTTTATGAGTAATGTTGACAAGACCATTGTAGATATTATGATTGAATTTAACAAGGAGACCAACAGTATAATTAATATTCAAGAACTTCAATATGAATAACAAAAAGGATTCTCAGAAGGAGGCAGAACAACTCTTTCAATCTGGCGCAGATAAAAGGGAAAAAGGTTTGTACGAAGAATCAATAGTTGATTTTTTAAGTGCCCTCTGCATCAATCCAAACCATCTTGCTGCTAATTACCAAATGGTATATTCACTAAGTTCATTAAATAAATATAAGGAAGCTTTGTTTTATGCAAATCGAATTGTAGCGCTTTTTCCTTATTGGGATACATACGAAAAAAGAGCCTGGATTAAAGAGAGCCTTGGTGATTTATCTGGTGCAGAAGCTGATCGTAATGAAGGTAGAAAGATTCCTAAAGACGATTGTTGGTGCTAACGAAGATTATAAGATAGCTAAAAAGACACCTTAGGTTAGTTGTATTTAAGAACATAATTAAATAGTTCATATTTTCACTTAAAAAAATCACATGTTTAATACTTTCATTTTAATAATTATTTGTGTTGCAATATATTTTATTTATGCTTTTTCTACAGACAAAGAAGCTGAAAGAAATAGTAAGCAAGATCCTTTAAATCGCCAAAGTTTAGAAAAATATAACACTAAAAGAAATTTGTTCTTGCTGTTTAAAGATTATTTGTATAGTAATATAATCTTTTTCCAAACAGCCAATAACAAACTAGTTATTGAAAATATAATTAAAACTGATTTCCCACAATATGGAAAAGGAATTTATGGTTTGGGAATTATGAGAGATTTAGAAACATATGATCTTTTGGATTTAAATTCTAATGGTGAAGTATACTTAGACGGAACGTTTGAGATAATATCAATAGCATATAAAAATTTCAACACATTTTTAAAAGAAGTTTACCATTCAGAATATAAAATGGGGTACAGTGAAGGCGGTTATTATTCTGAATTTGGAGATGATATAAGGACAAAAGTCATGCATATAAAAGTAAATAACGGAAGAATTTATTTTGGATTATCATCAGACGGAACACACTTAAATCTAATGAAAAAAAGGCATAATCTAACTACTGAAAAGCACGAAATGTATTTATTTTCAGAATTAGAAATAAATGAAAATTCAAAAGTTATTTATCCAACTTTCAACATGATTAAACTTAGAAAAGACTTGTCGATAAATGAATACCACGAATACTTTAATAAAATTATTTTAGAGTTTAATCGGTTTATATAAAATACAAGTAACACAGTTTAAAAGATAGTGTCCTTTATGAGATTGACAAATCTTCAAGTGATACTTTCGTAGTTTCTTTTTCAATTAATCCAATTAGCGATTTTGCCTGCCTTCCCTACCTCCACCTAAGATTAGTTCTAATTTTTATTTAACACCAACCTATACTGTGGTGCAAATCTTGGTGCAACAAAAAAAGCACCTACTAAGTTTTACCTCGTAAGTGCTTGATTTTCAACGCTCCCCCTGTCTGACTTGAACAGACGACCCTCTGATTAACAGTCATAAAATTATTGCAAAACAAACAATTAGTAAACCTATATTAAAAGACTAAATTCTTATTGAAATATAGACTATTAAAAGGTTTAACGTTAATACTTATTATTCGTTTATTTTGTGTTATTAAGCTATATTTGTGACGTATTTGTGACGTAATGATTTCGACACACAAAACATACGACTATGAGCATAGCATTAATAACCCCCTTCATTGACATTCACCATCCTAAAACAGACAGTATAAGAACCGTGTCAATAAGGGTTACATACAATAGAGTGCGAAAGTATTATGCTACTAATTTGCGTTTAGCACCATCGTATTTTGAAAAGGTTATGACGGCAAAAAGGCGGTCCGAGGCGGAAAATAAGACTTACAATGAAATTATAAGCTTTCAAAACAAAGCTGCTGAGGTAATTAAAAAATTGCCAATATTCACTTATACCAAGTTTGAGGAAATGTATTTTGAGAATAGAGATGCAACCGACAGTGTATTTTTTGCATTTGATAAATACATTAAAGAATTGAATGAAGAACAGCGAATTGGAACCGCTGTAAGCTATAAGTCTGCTAAAGCAAGTATTCAGGCATTTAAAAATGAACTAAAGTTTGCCGATGTTACCCCAGTATTTTTAAAGAAATATGAAAGTTGGATGTTGACCAAAAATAAAAGCAGAACTACAGTTGGCATTTATTTAAGAAGCCTAAGGACAATATTCAACAGAGCAAATCTTGACAAAAGCCTTTACCCCTTTGGCGAAGGACAGCAAAAGTATTCTATCCCAACCGGCAAGAATACTAAAAAAGCTTTGACGCTTTTAGAAATAAGTAAAATATTTCACTATGAAGCCCCACCTAAAAGCATGGTTGAGATGGCAAAAGATTACTGGGTATTTATTTATCTATGCAATGGAATAAATGTTAAAGACCTCTGCCAATTAAAGAATAAAAATATCAATGACAATATTCTGATGTTTGAAAGGGCTAAAACAAGAAGAAGTAAAAACAACGGTGAAAAAATTACAGTCTCCTTGAAGCCACAGGCAAAAGATATTATTAGAAAGTGGGGGCAAGTTTCTATTGGTGCTGACACCTATGTTTTCCCTCACCTACAAAAAGGTATGACAGCCGAAAAGGAAAGAAAAGTAATTCAGCAAGTAACCAAGAATGTAAACAAATACATGAAGCGGATTGCTAAGGAATTAGAACTTAATAAAGAAGTAACCACATATTTTGCTAGGCATAGTTTCGCTACGGTATTAAGAAATTCAGGGGCAAGTACAGAATTTATAAGTGAAGCTTTAGGACATAGCAGTATGAAAACTACTCAAAGCTATCTTGCTGGTTTTGAACAGGAAATAATACACAAAACTACAGATGCACTTATTAGCTTTATTAAGTAAGTACCACTAAATCTATTTAAATAAACGAAGCATCTAAAAATGATACCACAGACAGACAATAGTATTTATAATTAAAAGATAAATCCATGAAAAGAAGTGAAACAAACCCTTTATTAAGATTTAATGATGCATCCACTTGGGATACTATTGATTTTACTAAATCTGGTATAACTTCTATTTTTAGAGCAACAGGTTTGAATACACTAGAGATAGGAGAGAAATTGTACGAATTTGAATATAAGCCACTGCTTGATATTAGTGAATATCATCTTTTATTAAACGAGTTTGAGAATTCTACTATTTTGGTAAAACTTTATGAATTAATGTCATTTAAATATTTCATAATATTTAGAGATGCTGTTCAATGGTTTGTTGAAAAAAATAAAGTTGTATTTGATTTTGAATTTGAATTACAAGAGTACGATGCTAAAATCAAAAATGATTTCAGTTGTCCGTTAGTAAAATATATAGACCTTACATTAATAGGTAATACAAATTTTTATGGGAACCTACGAGAAATTATCAATTATTCTGAAGGAAAGAAGATTAAATCAATTGATGATTTACTTTATCAAGAAATTGGTAACAATAAAGATTTTAAGTATACAGAACAAGGACAACAACTTTCAAATTCAGTAATAAATATTGCTTATTTCAGATTTCGTATTTTTTTGAAAGAATGTCAGTGCAACAAAGACTTCAATTATAATGTAGAGAGAAAGATAGATAAATTTGAAAATGAACTTGGGAATAATGGTTTTTTTGACTTGCCGATGGTTAATTCGTTATCAGCATCAAATAAAGAAAAACTTGTTTCGTTAATCAGTTCTAACAAAATGCCATATGGGATTGCAATGTTTAATTTTTTAGGATTTTGTGAATATTTAGACGGAAAAATAGGAACTAAATATAAATCAAATCATTTTTTAAGTAAATTATATAATGGAAATGCAAAAGATGGAACAAAAGCAAGGCATGAAAGAAATTCGCTTATTAAAAAAAACAGTAGACATACTTCTTATTTACATATAGAAACAGTAAAAAAGCACTATCAACAATTAAAATAGGGAGTACGCCCCTATTTTTGCCCACAAATGCCCACATTACCATTGCACTATCAAATATAAATGATAGACAAATGGAAAATTTAACACTTGAAACTTTACCCAAAGCCTTTACCCAGCTTACCAATGAAGTGGGCGAAATAAAAAGGCTGTTACTTGAAAAGAGTAATGAACAACCAACAGAAACAGACCGTTGGTTTGACCTCAACGAACTTTGTATTTACCACCCCGACAAACCTAGTAAGCCAACAGTTTACGGCTGGGTGAACGTTGGAACAATTCCAGTTCACAAAGGCGGTAAAAAGTTGAGGTTTCTAAAATCAGAAATTGATAACTGGTTAAGGCAGGGCAGAAAAAAGACTTTGGTAGAGATAGCCAGCGAAGCCGACACATATTTATCAACTAAAAAGGGATAATTTATGCTAGCACATAATATTACCCCTAATAATTTAAGCAATAAAGACGGGGATAAAGATACAAATTTAAACAGTATTACCCCAGCGTTTGAATTTGAAAAATACGGAATCGGTGTTGAAGATATAAAATCCGAAGCTCAACAGCTTTTAAATCAGGTTAATGAAATACAGGAACGCAAAACAAACCGTTTCCCAGTTGAGGTATTCCCGTTGCATATTCAGCAAGTAATTACAGCCACAAACGAAAACCTAAATTTCCCTATTGATTTTATTGGGGCTTCATTACTTTACGCTGTTTCTGTTGCCGTGGGAAATACTCACAACGTTGAGGTGAAAAAAGGATTTCAGCAAAGTGCAGTTTTATACCTTGCTATTGTAGGGCGTGCAGGAACAACCAAAAGCCATCCGTTAAGTTTTGCCCTTCAACCAATAGTTGAGCAGGATAAACGAACTTACAGGCAATACGAACAACAAAGGCAGCTATACGAACAGGCTATAAATCTATCAAAAAAAGAACGAGGACAGCAAGCTATTGAAGAACCAATAAAACCCGTTTGGCAAAAGTTTCTTTTGTCCGATTTTACACCCGAAGCACTTGCCGAAGTACACAAATTTAATAAACGGGGCATTGGGGTTTATGTAGATGAGTTGGCAGGTTGGTTTAAAAATTTCAACCGATACAACAAAGGCAGCGAAATGGAATTTTGGTTAAGTCAATGGAGCGGTAAGCCTATAAACATAGACCGTAAAACAGGTGAACCCGTATTTATTCCCTTGCCTTTTATTTCCGTTGCTGGAACTATTCAAAAAGGAATACTGAACGAACTTGCTAAAGATAGCCGAACCCAAAACGGGTTTATTGATAGAATACTTTTTGTTATTCCCGATAACATAAAAAAGGAATGCTGGAGCGAAACAGATTTACCCCCCGTTGTTTCTGAAAACTGGGAAAGCATTATTTCAAAGCTATTGAGTTTATCAGTTGCAAATGATGACACGATGAACCCCAGCCCTGAAGTTTTGAAGTTCACACCCGAAGCCAAGATAGTATTGTTTGAATGGCAGAAAGCAAACACAGACCAATGTAATGAAGCCGAAAACGAAGCTGTAAGTGGTATTTTCAGTAAAATGGATATGTATGTTTTGCGGTTAGCTTTAATACTTGAAATGATGCGGTATGCCTGTAATGAAAGCGACAAACAGGCCGTAAGTATTGAAGCGGTGCATGGTGCTGTTAAACTGGTTGAGTATTTCAAAAGTTCAGCTGTAAAGGTTAATTCTATTTTATCAAATGCCAGCCCGTTGGATAAACACCCAGCCGACAAACAAAACCTTTACAATGCCTTACCAGATACGTTCACAACTGGAATTGGTTTACAGATAGCCGAAGGGTTGGCGGTTGCTGTACGAACCTTTAAAAAATTTCTGAATGAAAAGGAATTATTTATACGAATAAGCAGGGGCGAATATCAAAAGCGGATTTAGTGAAATGCACTTTGCATTTATGGCACTAATGGCACTAACTAAATGCAGTAAGTGCAACTAATGCAACAAGTGCAAAGTGCAAAACAGAAATTAAGAAAATGAATACAGCACACAGATACATATTAGAGCCATACAAAGGAATGAATACCCGTTACCGTTGTCCTAGTTGCCAATACAGGAACAAAACCTTTTCCCTTTATATTGATACGGAAACAGGGGAACAAATACACCCCAGTGTTGGTAGGTGCAACCGTGAAAGTAATTGTGGACACCATTATACCCCGAAACAATATTTTAAGGATAACAATTTTTCATTTGTTACACACCAGCCCAAAGCATATAAGCCCCGACCTTTTACTCCTCACCTAAAGCAAGTTTCATTCATTCCCGTTGCGGTATTTGAAGCCAGCCTAAAAGCTTACGAGACAAACCACTTTGTCATGTTCCTTATTAACCATTTTGGGGGTGAGGTTACTAGTCAATTAGTAACAAGATATTTTATTGGTACTTCAAAACATTGGAATGGTGCTACGGTATTTTGGCAAATTGATACAATGGGTAAAGTCAGAACTGGTAAAATAATGCTTTACAGCCCCATAACGGGCAAAAGAGTAAAAGCCCCATTTAGTCATATTGATTGGGCACATACTGCTCTTAAACTGCCTGAATTTGAGTTAGGTCAATGTTTATTTGGCGAACACTTGCTTATTGGTAACCTAAAACCAGTTGCCATAGTGGAAAGCGAAAAAACAGCTGTAATTGCCAGCGGTTATTTGCCTGAGTTTGTTTGGTTAGCAGTTGGTAGCCTTTCCAATTTGAATGTTGAAAAATGCAATATACTTAATGGTAGAACGGTATTGCTATTTCCTGACTTAAACGGATATGATAAATGGAATGGTATCGCAAAGGAACTTGCAAAAAAGATGACAATTAAAGTTTCCGATTTATTAGAGAAGAGAGCTAGTGGAACTGAAAGACTTCAAGGTCTAGATATTGCCGACTACTTAATAAAGTATAAAAAAGTAATTCAAATTAATTAGTATTTAAAAAAATATCAAAATGAAAAAAATTGCAACAAGAACTGAATTAGCTAAACAATATGGAGTAAGCTATACAACATTTTTAAATTGGCTAAAAGAAATACCTGAACTTAATCTTAATTCAAAAAACAGAATATTAACTCCAAAGCAAGTAGCATTAATTTATAAGCATCTAGATGAACCCGTAGATATTTTAAATACAACAATTTAACATTAATCAAGAATAACTTACAATAACTCATATTAACTATGGTTAACGTATTAATGGAAAAAATGGTTAACGTAAATTTACTTTATGACAAATATATCAATAAAGCAAAACCCAAAAGCACTAAATATTGAAAAAATAAAATCTAGTAAATCTAAGGTGACACTAGGTTTCAAGTGCAATCCTGCTCTAAAGCTTGAACTAGCTGAAAATTCAAAAAAGCTAGGGTTAACGCTTAGTGAATATGTAGAAAATCTAATCTGCAATTATGATAAAATCTCATTAAGCGAAAAAGCTGCATTAACAGAAATCGTTAATGCACAAAGTAAAAAAATAAAATTCTATGAAAATGATATCCTAACAACATTTTACAAACAATATCAAAACCAAGATGTAAATTATTTAAACACTAAGAATGCTAGTGTAAGCTTAAAAATCACTAGCGTTGAGGATATATACACTATACTTATAAATTCATTTAAAATAAATAGTAAAAAATGATTAATCAAATTCAATTCCCATTTAAAAATACACCTAAATCAAACACAGGTCTATTGTTCAAAGTTTTACTAGGCCTTTCAATTGCAACATTATTAGTTGTATCCATTAACCATTTAAAACGTACTACCAATGTATCAGAAAAGTGAAGCGGAAATTAAAGAGAAACTAATAGAATTAATACAATCATCTAAGTATGTTAAAATTGGTGGTATTATTATTCTATCAATACTAGCATTTTATCTACTAGGACATATATTCAAGATAACAGCACACACAGTAAGAGGATATAAAGATTTAAAATCTGCGGTACAATATGGTTAACATATATAAAGTGGCAATTTATTGTCGTGTATCAACAAGTGAACAAGATTCAACTAATCAAGAAATAAGGTTAACCGAATATGCAAATCTTAAAGGGTGGAGTTTTGATATATATCATGAAGTTGAAAGCACTAGAAAAACTAGACCAGTTAAACAAGGTCTATTGAAGAAGCTTCGAAATTTGGAATACAATGCCATATTGGTATATAAACTTGATAGATATGCTCGTTCTTCATCTGAGCTAATTCTTGAGATTAAGGAACTACTAGATAAAGGAATCATATTTATATCAATGTCTGATAACATAGATTTTTCTACCGCATCAGGGAAATTACATTTTCAAATACTATGTTCGTTCGCTGAATTCGAACGTGAACTAATAAGAGAAAGAACGATTGAAGGACTTAGGCGAACTAAACTTCAAGGTACCACACTTGGAAGACCACGTGGAGTAAAGGACTCTAGTAAACGTTCTTCTGGTCCTTATATATTAAGAGAAGCAAATAAAAGGCAACTAGAGAGTGAGAAGAAAAAGATATACAAAGACATCAAATCGTATTTAGCATGATATTACCAATACAATGTTTTAATTTTTCAAATTTTGAGCCAGTTCATGTTAATGAAGAAGTTCTATTGGTAAAAGAGAAGATTAACATTCACGATTCAATGGCAATAGTAGCATATACTAACAAAGGTGAAATAATTGGCTATGTAAGCCAAAGGAGTACTTATAATGCACAAGTAAGGATATTAATAAATAACGAGTCCGTTATTGGTAAAATTTGGTCAATATCACAAAATCAAATATTGGTAGAACTGGAAAGTAATTTATCATAATTATATGGCTCTGCTCTCAATTCTTGAATGCTACCACTATTTCAAGATAGCAAGTGTATAAAATCCTCCCCCAAACAATTAGGTTTGTCAAAATCTGCTTAAAATAGCCTTCAACCTCCCCTGTAAATACCACCCCAAACAATTGGACGTTTATTTGATTAAATCAAACAATATCAATAGCTTTATTTTAAATAATTAAGCTGCGTTAACAATTTTGCCTCCAGAACCGACCAAATTCTAGCAAAACCTTGCAGTAAAATATGCCTAATAGTGAAATGCAGCCACCGAAAGCGTGGGGCTGCTTGTTGGGCATATGCGTTCTTGGTCGGACGATGGAGGCTAATGAGTTAAGCCTCACGTGGTTTATATAGTAATCAGTAATGAGGCTTTGCTGGTATCTCTTAAACCGACCAAACATGAATTTCAAGAAGCCTCTTATTTTGCTAACAATCATTTGCATGTTTTTTTCATGCAAAAAGGATTCAACACCAGCAACACCTCCAGCACCAGCTGCTCCAGTAGCTAATTTTAGTTATTCTGGTGCAGGAGTCGCACCTTCATCTGTTACATTTACAAATTCTTCCACAAATGCCACAAGTTATAGTTGGGATTTTGGTGATAATGGAACCTCAGTTGAGACGAGCCCAACTCATAGATATACTGCTGGTGGAGTTTATACTGTAAAACTAACTGCAACTGGAAGCGGAGGTAGTAATAGTACTACTAAAACTATTAATATCACAACTCCAACAACGTTAAAAATCATGAGTGTTAAACTTACTGCTATTCCGTTAACTAAATCAAATGGAGCAAGTTGGGATGTTCTACCAAGCAGTGGGCCAGATGTCTATATTCAAATTACTAATAATGCATCCACTACATATTATAAACACCCAATTTATTATCAAGATGTAGTAGCAGGTAGTTTGCCTCTAAATTTTATATTACAAAACGGCTCGGCTCAAGCTACTCCTCTTACTATTACGAATTTCTCTGGCAACATAGCACTTGAGGTATGGGATTGGGACTCTATTTCTGATGAATTAATGTCTGGATTTGTATTTATTCCATTAAATTATACTACAGGCGCATCTGCATATCCAACTACTTTGATTTTAACAGGATTCGGAGTAACTGCTGAGTTCACTTTACAATGGCAATAATTGCTCTTTATTTTGGATTCAATTCCTGAATTGAATTATTAAATACACCTTCAAATCTCGGAATAAACTTTACCAAAAAAGTAATCATAAATGGAGTCTAGAAACCATTAAAAACGGGGCGTAATTCTGAAAAGCCTTATGAGTAAGAAAATAAATTAAAGAACAATGAAAAAAACATTTTTATTAGTAGTACAAATTTTATTTGCAACATTTTGCTTTTCACAAGATGTAATAATCAAGGCAAATGGAGAGGAAATTAAATCAAAAATTCTAGAAGTTAACCAAACTGAAGTTAAGTACAAAAATTTTGATTACCAATCTGGACCATCGTATACTATTTCAAAATCTGAAATATTCATGATTAGGTATCAAAATGGCACTAAAGATGTATTTAACGATACAAAATCAAAAACTGGCACAATTATATCTGTAATGCCAACAGAAGAAATGAGAACAAAAGGTAGAGAAGATGCAATTAATTATTATAGAGGTAGAAACTCAGGTGCTGGTTGGACAATGGCCACATCAATAATAACATCTCCATTGTTTGCTCTTATTCCAGCAATAGCCTGTTCTTCTTCAGAACCAAGTGATGAAAATTTGAATGCACCTAATGATAAATTAATGAGGGATGCAGAATATAAAAGGGCATATGTTGATGAATCTCGCAAAATAAAGAAAAAAAAGATATGGAAAAATTTCGGTATTGGGTCAGGTATCTGGCTGGGTGTAATATTATTATTAGGGGGCATAACACCTTAATCTAAAATTTATTAAAAAAAATCACCACAATAAGAAATGTGGGGTCTGTAAAAGGGACTATCTTATTAAGTGTGTAAGTTAAAAAAATAGTTGGGGTCACTCCCCAACTATTTGCTCTTTATTTTCTATTCATTTCCTGAATTGACTTTTTAAATGCACCTTCAAATCTTGGCACAAACTTTACCATAAAAGCTATCATTATAGGCCAATCCTCTTCATTGGAGATACTTACTGAAGTTAATTCAAATTTGACTCTAGCTGTTACATTTTCGTCTAGTCTTTCCCAAACGAGTGGTTCCCCAAATTCAGTTTCTATAATATACTTTTTGGCAAATAGTGAATCAAAAATTACTTTATTATTATTCTTGTCACCACTATTGATATATAGCTCTATCCTAATATAATTACGAGTGGCAATACTATTATAACCAACATAACTCATACCACTACCACCACCAATCCAATTACCCCTACTTGGACTTACATTTTGGTATAAGTTTGTTACCTTATTTATTTCTTTTAAATATAATTTCCAGAACTTTAATTGTAATGCATGACGTTCTTTATTTTGCTCTTGAGCACCAACCTCTTCTCTTGATTTTTTTGCCATACTTATGACAAAATCTTCCGCTTCCTTTATTGGAATTATTTGTTCCATATTAAGGAATAACTTTTCTCCAAACTTATACGGTGTAACTTTAAAACATTGTAATCGTAAACCATAATTCAACAACCAGATGACAGAAGATGTAACTTCTTTTCTAAACTCTCCAGCTATCATAATAATACGCTGAGAATTACCAATATTTAACCTTTCTCTAAAATCTTCTGTTTCTAAAAACTTCGCCAAAACATCTTCTGCATTTTCAGTGCTACCAATTTCTGATAAATACTCAGAGAATATTGAAGCAATTTGTACGGAATTAAGGGTAGAGCAATATGAAGCGTATTTAAGAACTTGCCAAGTTACGTCTCGCCCTGTATCATCTAATTTATTTTCTATAATTACTAGATTACCTTGTTTATCTATTGCTAATAAATCTAATCTCTCAAAGGTGTCGTTAAATCCGTCAAATTCTTTTTGAATTATCAATAGTTCTTCATTTAAACAAGAAGGGTTATTTGCTATCCACTCTTGTAGATGCTCACGTTCTTTAAAACCCAAGTTCTTAAATGTAGAACTTTCTATTTTCTCAATTCTATTAGATGCTCTATTGATTATATACATAATGGCAAATCATTTTTGAAATTTCGCAATTACTAAATTTAATTCTTTCAATAACTTTCCAATATCGGCTTTGTCCTTAATGAAACATAATGTTCCCGATGACAATACAATTTCATATTCTGCAACCACATTCATTGGGCTTCGTTCTTTTCCCCATTCTATGGTTTTTATTACTTCTTTAGTGGTGGCATCTAATTTACCAAGAGTATATCTTAGGTTTGAAACATCAGAATGAGAAGGAAGTGGTTTGGTATTTGAGATTTCATTTTTTTCATTTATTAACTCAAGAAAATCTTGAATAGTTAAACCCAATAACTGTTTTTTAAATTCATTATCCATATTTGTTACTTTATTTTATAGTTTATTAATACCCCCCTACTGAATTTATAAATTCTGTTGTTGTATGTTCTCTAGTTTTTTGAATTAACATAAAATGTATATTAAATGGTTATATGTTATTCTTTTTAAAATTCTCAGCTTGTTCAAATATCTCAACATAAACTTCGTCTCTCTCAACTGGTGGGTAACCAAATTCATCTAGCAGTAAAATTAACCCCACCTTCAAAGTCGATTTTATGTCCTCACGCTTATTCCAATCAGGAAAATGCGCTTGACCTTCTACCAATTCTTTAACTGATTTTGCAAGCTGAATTAGCTTTTCTTCTGGATAATTGAAGTCATATTTTATACATAATTCTTTAAGAATATCATAAAAGGCCTTTTCTTCAAAATCAATACCAAGAGCATCACCAGCTGAGAACTCCTTATGAACTTCTATTATCAAATTAGTAAGTTGCTCCGCCATCTCCTCGTACACCTCGCTTCTTAAAATGTCGCTTTCCTCCCTCTGGTTATAACGGTCAACTAGCACTTGCATCTTTTTTGAGAAGTCAATTCCTTTAACTTTATTAACCTTCTTAATTTCGCCTATTACTTTTGCCAATAGCTGTTGTAGTAATTTAATTTTAGTATTAGGCAGCTTGATTTTATCGATTTTTGCTAAGTAATCTTCATCAAATAAATCTTGTTCTGTTTCATTCTCATCCCCTAGTTTAAAAATTTCTTGTACACCATCACTTTGTAAGGCCTCTTTTATCATTTCCCGAACTCGTGCGTTCATTTGTGCAGTATCAGGTGCATTACCCTTTGTTAGTTTGAAAACAATTGAACGTACTGCTAAATAAAAGTGTATAAAATCTCTTTCTAATTGTGTTATTTGCTCACTACCAGCACATATATCATAAGCTGCCTTTAAGCGCCTTACTAAGCCCATAAAACGACTTTCGAACTCCTTTGTCTGTTGCACGAATTCAGCCGCCTTATTAAGGGTATTTAATTGTTCTATGGTTGTACCATTGAAATACTTGGTAGCATCAAATGTGTGATAAAGATTAGCCAATAAGTCTAAGTGATTCCTTACAATAATTAAAGATGTTGCTATATCTTCAAAGTTATCTTCATCGCCTTTGTTGTATTTGGCTAAAGCTAGGTTCATTTGCTTTTTGATGCCAATATAATCAACTACCAAACCTTTGTTCTTACCTTCAAAATTGCGGTTTACGCGTGATATGGTTTGTATTAAATTGTGTTGCTTTATTGGTTTATCAATATAAATACTATCTAAGAAAGGCACATCAAAACCTGTAAGCCACATATCTACCACTATAGCAATTTTAAAGTTCGATTTTTCGTTTTTAAACTCGGTGTCTAGTGTTTTGCGATATTCAGGTGTGCCCAATAATTTATAAAGCGTTTCACCATCGTCTTTACCTCTGGTCATTATCATTTTGATACGCTCCATCGGCTTAATTTTCTTTTTCTCTTCCTCACTTATTACTTCATTATCGGCTGCTACTTTAATTTGGTTCCATTCTGGGCGAATGGTAATTACATTTTTATAAAATTCATACGCAATTTCTCTACTACTGCATACAAACATAGCTTTACCTTTAACAGTAGCTCCTTCCGAAATTCTATTTTCATAATGTTTAACAAAGTCATCTGCCAAGGCAAGTAAGCGCTTCGGGTCTCCTAAAATGGCATTCATACTCGTAGTTTCTTCCTTGCTTTGTTCTATTTGGTAATCGTTGGCACCTGCTTCGGCTGCGTCTTCATAATACTTTTCTATCTTTTCTAATTCAGCATTATTCAGTGCTACTTTGGCGGCTCTGCCTTCATATACTATTCGTACGGTTATTTCATCTTTTACCGATTCAGTCATGGTGTAAGCATCAACTACTTTGCCAAACACATCCAGCGTGGCATCAATAGGCGTACCTGTGAAACCTACAAAAGTGGCATTGGGCAAAGAATCGTGTAGATACTTGGCAAAGCCGTATGTTTTAGTAACTCCTTTTTCGGTCACTTTTATTTTTTGGTCGAGATTTACCTGACTACGATGGGCTTCGTCCGAAATACAAATAACATTGATTCTATCGCTAAGTAGCTGTGTGTCTTCGGTAAACTTGTGTATGGTGGTTAAAAATACACCCCCACTTTGACGACCTTGTAACAGTTCCCGTAAATTGGCTCTAGAATCTACACTTACCACAGTATTGTCGCCAATAAATCTTTTGGCATTGGTGAATTGCCCCGAAAGTTGGTCGTCCAAATCGGTACGGTCGGTAATCATTATAATAGTCGGGCTTTCAAAGTATTCGCTTTTCATCAGCAAACGAACCAAATAAAGCATAGTGAAGCTCTTGCCACAACCTGTTGCACCAAAATAAGTTCCTCCTTTACCATCTCCATTAGGCTTTTGGGCTAGTTTAATGCTATCAAACAAGCATTTGGCAGCATAGTATTGCGGATAGCGACAAACAATCTTTTCGTTCTTTTTGGAGCTATCGGGTAAGTAAATAAAGTTGCGAATGATATCACGTAAACGGTTTTGATTGAGCATGCCCTGCACCAATGTAAACATACTATCTATGCCATCTACCGCTTTTGCCAAACCTGCCACCCTTCTCCACGCATAATAAAAATCATATGGGGCAAAAAACGAACCTGCTTTGTTGTTTATGCCATCACTTATTACACAGAAAGCATTGTATTTGAACAATTCTGGGATATCCCTGCGATAACGAACCGTTAATTGGTTGAATGCATCAAATACAGTGGCTTCTTCACGAATGGCACTCTTAAACTCAAACACCACCAAAGGCAATCCGTTAATGTAAATTATACCATCAGGAATGCGTTTTTCGACACCTACAATTTCTAACTGGTTTACAAATTTGTAAATGTTACAATCTGTTGGATATTGTTCTTGGGGTTCTGCAGTAATAAAATCTAATTCGGGGCTTGCCAATTGGGCTTCTAAACCATTGTAATCTATCAGCTCAATGTATACGTCTTTCTGGTTACGGTCTTCCCTTTTGAGGATAAAACCATCACTCAGCCAACGTAAAATAGTTTTATTGCTTTCGTATAAATCGCTACTGGGTAAAGCTTTTAGTTGTAGAACTATAGATTTTGCTTCTGTAAGGGTGAGATGTTTGCTAGCGTATTTGGTTAATAAATATTTCAATAAATCAGCTTCAATAATCACATCGTCCAATGCGCGCAGAAGCGTATTGCCCAAATGATGCGGAAAACCTTCGTTTGACAACAACTCTATAAAAGCCTTTTCTAATTTCTCTTCAGTGAATTTCATAGGTTTAGTTATCTATGGTGGCAAGTTTAGAGAGAAGCAGGTTAGTAAATTCTAATAATTTTCTATTTTCATCCTTATTTGATAAAATCAAATCGAATGAAGAATCTAAAATTCTGTTCCAAATTTGTTCAATTCTATTATCGGCAATTAAAAAAGGTTTTTTCTCTAAATCTTCCTCAAACGTAATTTGGGGGAAAGTTCCAGATTTACCTTCTGCTGAATGTTGTAATTCGGTAATGAATGATTCCTCCGTCAAAAAATGATACATTCTATATGTAGAGCAAGTTTCATTTTTAATTCGTAATACCATTAATTTAGTAGAAACTAAATAATCATCTGCATCAATTCTTACAATCGCAAATCGTTTATTGTTAGGTCTAATTTCGCTAAAAAGTATATCTCCCTTCCTAATCTGCTTCTTTGCTTGACCGGGCATTTCGTTTATTTCCATATAGTCATTGTGCAAAAATTCTCCATCTAAAATATCAGAAGTATTGAAGAAAATTAACTTGTCTTTTTTAAATGAATGAGTTTTAGAAAAACTTTCTATCAAATTGCCGACACTATCAACTACCCACCCTTTCGGAATTTATTTTTGTAATTCCTCATTAAAAACCATTTCCCCATTATTGCTTTTGTAGGGCCTACCGTTCTCGTCTGGAAATTCAAAATCCACAAACCATTGCTTATAAATAGCCTGTGCGGTTTCTTCCAGTTTTTGTATCAGTTGCTGGTTGAGGGCTATGCGGTATTGAATAACATTGTATTCTTTTACAATTTCTCTTTGTTTGGCAATTGAAGGGATTGGTAATTTAACATTGCACATTTCTTCCCAATCAAAAATTTCTCTTGCACTCCCATGGCTTTTAAAGCGTGCATAGCGGTCAAATTCAGGTCTGCGAAACCACATCATTAAATATTCTGGGTCAATTTCCTTGGTATCTTTTACTTCAAAAGGTGTATATGCCTGTGATACAAGCATTTTATCAAATATACTATTAAGAGAAATAGCAATTTTATCGCCACGTCTTGAAGTATCTGCTATGTAGGTAAATTGATTTCTATAAACAATTTTGTATGTTTTCATATCTGTTCCAACAAGATTTGCAATTGTTGGAAAGAAAACTTTTGAAACACTTAAACCCAACAATGGCAAATCTTCCAAAGCGGTGTTTCGCTCGTCTATAAGTTTAATATATTGTCCCAATGCCTTATAACTTGATTTCATAACCCAAGTCTTTAAATACGGTTAGCAAATCATCTTTACTTTGGCTTTCAGCTTTGAGCAAATCGGCAAGTTCGCTTTGTAGGATTTGCATTTTTTTGTCAAAATCAATGTTTTCATCACGGTTTACAAACTCAATATATTTGCTTGGCACTAGTGAAAAATCTTTTTTTGCTACTTCATCAAATTTGGCACCATAGCAAAACTCTGGTATGGCTTCTATCTCAGCACTTTGCCATAAGTGGAAGGTTTCGGTTACTTTTTTAATATCCGCATCTGAAAATTGAGTGAATTTCTTTTCAAATGGCTCGCCCAATTGTCGCAAATCCATAAAAAGAATTTCTCTTTCTCGGTTACGGTAGTTACGCTGTTTGTCGCCTATATTTTTGATTTGTTTTTTTTTGTTTTTATTCAAAATCCAAAGTGTAACACTAATATCAGTAGTGTAAAACAAATTTCGTGGCAATACCAAAATGGCTTCAACCAAATTGTTTTCAATTAATGTTCTACGGATTTTGTATTCTTCGCCTCCTCCACTGAGAGCTCCATTTGCCAAGATGAAACCAGCTACACCATCGTCGCTTAGTTTACTTACCATATTGAGTATCCATGCATAATTAGCATTACTTTTTGGTGGTGTATCATAGCCCCGCCAACGAGGGTCGTCCTTGAGTTCGTTATCGGCACGCCAGTCTTTTTGGTTAAAAGGTGGATTTGCCATTATATAATCAGCTTTCAGGTCTTTGTGTTGGTCATCGACAAAGGTATCAGCCGCTTTTTCGCCTAAATTTCCACTAATGCCCCGTATGGCAAGGTTCATTTTTGCCAGTTTGTAGGTTGTATTGGTGTATTCCTGACCGTAGATGGATATTTCTTTTTTGTTGCCGTGGTGGTTTTCAATAAACTTTATAGACTGTACAAACATACCACCAGAGCCACAAGCAGGGTCATAGATAATGCCCTTGTATGGCTCTATCATTTCAGCAATTAGGTTTACAATACTTTTTGGAGTGTAGAATTCTCCCTTACCTTTTCCTTCAGCCAAGGCAAATTTGCTTAGAAAATACTCATAAACCCTACCTACCACGTCCTGCGCTTTGTCTTTCAACGTATCAATATCATTGATAGTATCTAGAAGGGAAGACAGCTTTGTAATGTCCAATCCTAACCTTGAAAAGTAATTATCGGGTAAAGCTCCTTTGAGGGCTTTGTTATTTTTTTCTATATTATGCAGAGCTGTATCAATCTTCAAGGCAATATCGTTTTGCTTTGAATTCTTGATAATATAACTCCAACGACTTATTTCGTCTAAGAAAAACACATTGCTTTGGTTGTAAAACTCAGACATTTCAAGATATTTCTGTTGTCCTTTGGCAATCAAGGTTTGGCGATGCTCTTCAAACTTATCACTGGCAAATTTTAGAAATATCAATCCCAGAACAACATGTTTATATTCAGCTGGTTCTACACTACCACGTAATTTATTTGCAGACTCCCAAAGAGTTGCTTCAATACTTTGTTGTTTTACTTGCTTTGCCATACTACTTATTATACCCTTTACATTTTAAAAATAACTAATTATAATGGGTTTCAAGGTTTTGAATGGTAAATCCAAGAGAATTGAAAACCTACTACCATCTATGATTGACCCATGGAATAAACTGCGAGGGATTATAATAAAAATATTGCTTTAAATAGTTTTTCTACAACTACTAACATCTTAATTGTGACGTAAATGTGACGTATTCACAAATAAAAAAAGACCTACATTTCTGTAAGTCTTTGATTTTCAACGCTCCCCCTGTCTGACTTGAACAGACGACCCTCTGATTAACAGTCAGATGCTCTAACCAACTGAGCTAAGGAGGAATTTCCAATTATAGATTTCTCTTTAACGGGCAGCAAAAATAGGGAAAAATGTATTTCAACGAAATATGAATTGA
>CANCAY010000080.1 GCA_947374225.1 Chitinophagaceae bacterium
CTTCGACAAAATCAATACCGTGCTTTTCACGGTTGGATTCGCTCTTGGCGGGGTCAAACTCGAAGGAGGGCATGGTATAGAAACTATACCTTATTTGCTGTTTCGGCCAATTTGCTTCACCACGTTGTGCCTGTTTTTGTAGAGGGCTACAGGATGAATCTGCACGCTTTGACTTTGTATTAAACGCATCTACAATAAATAGTATGAGTGGCACGCTGATCTGGGATGAAGCAAAGCGTCAAAGCAATTTGCGAAAGCATGGCTTGGACTTTGCGGATGCGGCTGAGGTGAAGAACGTGAGGTTTACGATGCCTGGCTCCAAGACGAATGAATTTACACGCGCCCAAGTGCTGGCGGCGGTGCGCGCAGTTCCAAAGGGAACTGGCTATGTGTGGGACGGTGTAGATGAGGATGATCGACCACTGAATGCCGAAGAGCTCCAAGCTGGCATGGCTGCCGCGGTCAACAAGCGGGGCCGCCCCGCAGGCAGTGGCAACAAAGAGCAGGTAGCGATTCGCTTTGACCGGGATGTGCTTGGCGCATTTCGCGCGTCGGGCCCAGGCTGGCAAACACGCATGAACGACGCCCTGCGTGACTGGCTGCGCACCCATTCCACATTGACTTGATATGCCCTACCAATCGCGTATCAAAGTGTGGTTGCAAGAAAAGTTACACCAGTGAAAGAACTCGAAACACTAGAAGCCATGGGCCTGGTGCTGCCCACCCCCTGGTACATCGCGGGGGCGATCCTGTTTGGCCTCGTGGGCTGGGCCGTTTTTCGCAAGGGCCGCAGAGACGAGCAGCGATGGCTGGTTTGGATTGGCCTGGCGCTGATGCTTTATCCGTATGCGGTGTCTGATACCGGGATGCTGTGGGCGGTGGGGGCGGGGTTGACTGCGCTGGCTTATTGGGGTGGTAGGCGCTGAGCGAATAGAAGAAGCGATTTAGTGAAATGCCACTTAAAGCGCGATACCGAGCATTGCTGCCAACCTAGTCAAGTCAGCCCGAAATTTCTCCATCGGCCATCTAGCAGCTACTACCTGATCGTGTTGCGAAACAAGCCACAACATTACCACTACGAAATGATGACCAAATACATTTTCCTCATTTCGATGAAGAGTAATGCTCGGGGCATATTTTCGAAAATTTTCCTCAACTTCGCGACTGTTGACACTGGGTATCAGGTCCTGAAAGGTCTCAAAGAATAGGCGGGCTTCATCTTCAGTGACTTTCGTTGAAAACGAACCGCACAGGGCGCTGTATACCGACTCTGACTCAATCATCCATTGATCTACGGACAAGTTTACGCACGCCAGCTCGTTAGCTGCTTCGGAAAATATTAAATCAGTGGATTCCAACATTGCCATTGCGCGCGCAACCAGTCTTCTGACGCTAGATGGCACGTACTTTCCTGGTTTGTAAACACGGTCGTGAACAAACTCTGCATAGGCATGCTGCACTAAGGTGCGGATTTGTACTTCACATGGTGTGTCAGCATGAAGGAGATTGCCATCTATTGTTATGTCTTGATTTAAGCGTATAACAAAATGGGTTGACTGATATTGAAATGCCTCGGGACTCTCTTTAATTTCAAAAAGTGGAAAGCGATCCTTGCGCGGCGTCCAGTCGCCGTTGCAATTGATAATCGCCTTTTCCACAAGTCCAATGTCTGATTCGAGCAGCACCACAAATCGAACACCGACTACATCGGTTAATTCAGCCATAGGGTCTTTATATCCCTTAAGGGTGATTTTTTGGATTGCAGAGGCGGAATCCTTAACTCGAAAGGTCGGGGGAACTTTCAGCAATGACTTGAATTTCACTTCGGTCAGATCTCCGCGAAGTGAAGCGGTAACAGCTTCGATTACGTACTGCCCATAAGAGGTGAGACTTGAACGCCGCTCATCAAGATACGCACCAAAGGCCGTTGCATTCATTCACGATTCTCCACGACACCTGGTACGGTTATGGTGGTAGACCCATCGTCGTTTTCAACGGTGCGGACACTCGCCATTAGGTCGGGCGGTGTAGATAGCCAAATGTCGTTCGAAAATGTAATCTTTCGACGACGCTTTAATCTATCTTTGACGTAGCCAAGATCTTTCTCCACGGCGTGATTTGGAAAGCCCTTTTGTTGAATCATGAAAGTCTCGTATGCCTTTTTGACTTGGGTGTCCATATGTGCGGAAGCGAAGGCAATAACGTTGATAACGTTGGAGGCACTTTTCAGTTCCGTGCGAAGCGCTTCTTTCAAATCCAGCTTATCGTCTTCATCAATACCCGACGCTTTGATGAAGGCCATTGTGTTTTCATAAAAATCTCTTGTACGAGCACGCGCCGAACTTGCAGTGTTGCAACCCAAAAAACCATTGTAAAAATAGAAAGCAGCATGTCGCGTTTCCGTGGCACTCATCAAATGGTCAAAGATATGAGCGATGTGCTCGTTTGGCTCATATTGCCCCAACTTTATGGTTGGGGACGCGACCGTTCGCTGCAGATATCCGATCTTGAATAACCGCTGGCTTTCGGTCATGAAGATGTCCTTCAAGTGCTGAATATTCATAGTACCTGCGACCGTAGACGACCTATCTGCGAGACCCTCTTGGAGTTCTGCTTTTACCGCGATTAAGCAAGGCAGTTGACCGGCGGTAACGGTTGCTTGTATGAGCATCAGTTTGCTTTGTGCAAGATGTTTATTTGCTTGAGCTGCAGCGAGCATCACGGCAATTTCGCGCGCTCGTAGCAAAAAGTCTGAATCATTGCTATCCATTGCCTTGCAAGCCAATTGAAAAAAGCTGGTCGGCTCAGAGTTGACGATTTTGACTTCCAAGCCGTTTGCATTTTTTCCCAAAGCGCCAGCAATCCGTATGGCCACCATCTGTTTCGCTTCGAACGGCAGCTGGGAGAGTGTTGCGCCCCCAGTCGGGGCGTTTGGCGATTTATCTGCTTTATCGACCAAGATGTCAAAAAGAACTGCACGGGAGATCGCTAAATGGTTCAGATCCATAGTCGCCTTCACAAAATTTTAATTGTTACATATTGTTACTAATTTGATAATCGCAATGGGATGCGTTACAGATTTTGCGGGAAGGCGCCTCCTGTGCCTGTGTGGCAGACGGGCCGCAAAATCGCAAGCAGCAAAGTTACGTTGTTGCGAGCACGCTTTTAAATTTGCGAGCACAGCGAAGGTTCACCATCCGACTATTGCATTTTGAGATGCAGGTTTGCGTAGTCACAAATGTGGGAAGTGCTCCTACGGCCCGCAAAGGCGAGTGCTTGGCAAAGGTACAAGTTTGCTGAAGCGAGACTCATTTACACGTAACGCTTTTTTAGAAGCTCACCGGCAAGCCCAAACATCTAGTCAACGAGGAACATCCCCCTAAAGCCTCCAACGCGCAGACCCCCTACCCCGACAATCCAGCCAAGCGGCGCCCACCGTGCGCCGCGCACTCTGGACTCCCATGGCCACGACCCACACCACTGACGCTTCAACCTTTATTTGCAACTCGCACCAATAGGTCGAAGGCGAGATTCAGGCGCTAAGGAATGTCGGCTTTGACGTGACCTAGCTGTCTTTGATCGGAAAAGCGCACCAGAGCAAGGAGCACACTGTGGGTTTTATTCAACCGGCGACAAAGTAGCCACTTGGGATAGCAACGGCGCTTTTTAGCGTGCGATTTGTGAAGCGCATCGGCAGGCCAAAGCGAACTTTTTTGCCAACCCTATAAGTCTTGTAACTAGTTGATTTGTATGTCTAAAACTTACATTCAACCAAGCTTTTTGCCAAGATTCTTGCCAACCTTCTAGCCCAGCGCCACCCGCATCTGATCAATCACCGCTTTGTAGTCGGGCTTGCCAAAAATGGCACTGCCGGCCACAAAGGTGTCGGCGCCGGCGTCGGCCACGCGGCGGATGTTGTCGGTTTTGATGCCGCCGTCCACCTCCAGGCGAATGTCTTTGCCGGTGGCGGCTATGCGCTTGCGCACGTCCTCGATCTTGCGCAGGGCCGAGTCGATAAAGCTCTGGCCGCCGAAGCCGGGGTTGACGCTCATGATGAGCACCAGGTCGATGTCGTCAATCACCCAGTCCAGCACGTCCAGCGGCTCGGCAGGGTTGAACACCAGGCCGGCTTTCACGCCCTTGGACTTGATGGCCTGGATGCTGCGGTGCACATGGCCCGAGGCGTCGGGGTGAAAGCTGATGTAGTCCGCACCGGCTTCGGCAAACGATGCGGCCAGCGCGTCCACCGGCGAGATCATCAAATGCACGTCAATCGGCACGGCCACACCGGCGGCGGTTTTGGAGTGCGGTTTGAGGGCGCTGCAAATCATGGGGCCGAAGGTGAGGTTGGGCACGTAATGGTTGTCCATCACGTCAAAGTGAATCCAGTCGGCGCCTGCGGCGATAACGTTTTTGAGCTCCTCGCCCAGGCGGGCAAAGTCGGCGGACAGCAAGGAGGGGGCAATACGGAAGGTCATGAAACGGCTCTCAGTGGCAAGGGCAAAGTGGAACTGCGCTGAACATACCCGATTTTCGGCTTAGCATCGCGGCATGGCCAAGCACACCACTCCCGATTACCAGTTTCGCGTCGACGTGCGCCCGCAGTACCTGCCCGA
>CANCAY010000081.1 GCA_947374225.1 Chitinophagaceae bacterium
GCTCGCGCAACTGGATCGCCAGGCATTCCGCAAGATCGCGCGCCGCTACGCCGCTGGGGTCGAAGGTCTGCACCACCCGCAAGACCCTTTCCGTCCGCGCCAGGGAGGTCCCCAGCCGGTCCGCGATGTCTTCGAGAGGGGAGCTGAGATAGCCGCTGTCCTCCACCGAATCGATGATGGAATGGCCGATCAGCCGATCCATGGGATCGGTGATGGCGAGCGCCAGCTGTTCGGCCAGATGATCGCGCAGGCTGATGCTTGCGGCCACGTAGGATTCAAGATTGTTCCCCTCGCCGTCTTCGCCCCCGCTGCCGGGCGAGCCGGTCCAGGAGGTCGCGGACAGGCCATCGGAGGAGAAGGAGGCTTCGCCGCCGCCCTCGGCTGCGGGGCCTGCGCGGTCGCCGTCGAAGGTGTTCTCGATTTCGGTGCCAAGGCTCGAGGCGAGCGCGCCTGCGTCAACCGCGAATTCTTCGCTGGCCCAGTCGCCGTCGCGGGTCTCGAAACTTTCGCCGCCCTCGCTGGCCTCGCCAATGCCGTTGTCGCCGCCGAAGTCGCCCTCGCCCTCCCCGCCGAAGTCCCCGTCGGCTTCCCGGCTGGCGGTATGTTCGAGGTGGTCGGGTTGATCGTCGGCGCGCTCAAGCAGTGGATTGCGCTCGAGCTCCTCCTCCACAAAGGTCGAAAGCTCCAGATTGGACAGCTGGAGGAGCTTGATCGCCTGCAGAAGCTGCGGGGTCATGACCAGGGACTGGCCCTGGCGCATCATCAACCGTGTCGAAATCGCCATTACACATACACCCAGGCGCCGCCTTCAGCGCGGCAAGAGTCGGCTCGCTTCTTGCATAGCGCAACCGGACCAAAATTACTATACGGGACCCCGGGGAATTCCTGTTGAAAATTAACGATGTTGAAGGCGTTGTCCCCGCCTACATCCGGAAGCTTTCGCCCAGATAGTAGCGCCGCACGTCCGGGTTCTCGACGATGTCCTCCGGCAGCCCCTCCGTAAGCACATGGCCGGAATGGATGATATAGGCGCGGTCGATGAGGCCGAGGGTCTCGCGGACATTGTGGTCGGTGATGAGCACCCCGATGCCGCGCTGCTTCAGATGGTGCACCAGATCCTGAATATCCCCCACGGCGATGGGGTCGATGCCCGCGAAGGGTTCGTCCAGCAGCATGAAGGAGGGATGCCCGGCGAGGGCCCGGGCGATCTCGCAGCGCCGCCGCTCGCCGCCTGACAGGGCGATGGAGGGGGCCTTGCGCAGGCGCTTGATGTCGAATTCCTCGAGGAGCGATTCCAGTTCATCCCGGCGTCGGTCCTTGTCGGGCTCGCTGACCTCCAGCACCGCCCGGATATTGTCCTCGACGCTCAATCCCCGGAAAATGGAAGCTTCCTGAGGTAGATAGCCAATGCCCAGCCGCGCCCGGCGATACATGGGCAACTGGGTCACCTCATGGCCATCGAGCAGGATGCCGCCCTTGTCGGGGCGCACCAGGCCGGTGATCATGTAGAAAACTGTGGTCTTACCGGCGCCGTTGGGACCGAGCAGCCCGACGGCTTCGCCCCGCCGCACGACAAGGCTCACATCCTTGACCACCTGGCGCCCGCCATAGCTCTTGCCGAGATTGTAGACCCCAAGGGCGCCCTCGGCGTCCGGCTCGCTGAACCCGCCATGATAAATCGCGGGCGCCTCTGCGCCGCCCGTCGCTTCGTCGGACTCTCTGGCGCGACCGCCCAGCAGCCCCCGGATGCGCGCCCCAAGGCGCATGGGGGCGCCTTTCGCCGCGAGGGCGGCCCAGGGTGGGCGGGCGGATTTGAGGCTCAATGGCTTGATCCCGTAGCGTAATCACCTCTATCGCTAGCGCGGACGCGGCGCGCATGCAACAGCCTTGAATCCCCGGATTTCATGGAGTCTTGGGCTGGCGTGCTGGCGCAGGCGTCGCGGGCCTGGACTTTTGCGAGGGGTCCTCACCGCTGCCTGGCGTCATCAGGGAGTTGACGCCGCCCTCGATCACCGCCTGGCTCGTGGTGAGATCATAGACCAGCCGGGACTCGGGTTTGCCCTTGATGATGTTGCCGCCCTGGGAGAGGGTCACATTGCCGAGGAGCAGGAACTTGTTCTCCTCCCGACTGTAGGTCGCCCTGTCGCCCGTGCCCACCTGATCCTTCGAGATGATGGTGACGGGACCTGAGGCCTCCATGCGCTTGATCTGGCTCTCCCCATTTCCCTTCGCGGGTGCGGCGGTCCCCTGGATGACGCTGCTATTGAGGAAAATGGCCAGCGTCGTCGAGCGCAGGATGGAGTCGCCCTGTTTGGCGACCACGCCGCCGGAATAGACCAGCTTCTGCTCCTTGTCGAAATATTCCAGCTTCGCCGCGTCGATGCTCACGGGTGCCTTGGAGTCTCCGCCCGGCAGGACCACCGGAGCCGCCGCTTTCTGGGCGAAGGCCGGAGCTGCGGCCAGGGACAGCAGGCCTGCGGCGACAAGCAAACGGAAATGGTTCACGGCTTTGTCTCCTCGGCGGCGTCGCCGTCTTTTGATGGGTGGAACAGGCTGCGCACATCGCCTTCGAAGACGATGCGCTCGCCGTTGTCGATCACATTGAGGGTCTTGGCGGCGATTGTGGCGCTCGCCATCACGACGGAGACCGGCTCGCGCGAGATGATGTTGCCATTCTTGAAGTCGACATCCGCGTCGGTCATGCGGATGTCGTAGCTTTCCGCGTTGACCACCCGGATGTCATCCATCATGTGGATGGAATCCTTGCCGCTGTCATAGATTCCGCGACGGGCGGCGACGCGCACCACGGTGCGGGCGCTCGTCTCGAATTTCGCTTCGAGGTCGTTCAACTCGATGACGTTGGGCTGGCGGATATCCTGCACCCCTGAGGCGGCGCGTACGTCATAGGGGCGTCCGTCTCGCCGATAGCCGTTGAGTTTGGGTCGCTCCATGGTCACCCTTGTGCCGTTGAGCGTGGCGCTGGCCAGTGAAAGGTTGGCGGGCAGCTTGGAGAAGGGGTCGTAGAAGGCGCGCGCCACCAGGCCCGCCGCCGCCAGCGCGCAGCCGCCGATGATCAATATACGCAGCCGCCGCACCCGTGTGGAATGGATGGTCGCCGCGCGAAAGGCGGCCGCCCGATCCCGGCCGGGGGGGGCCTGGCGGTTTCTGGCGGCAGCTTCAAGGGAATCAACCATATCGTCCTCAGCGGCCCCTGAGGCCGCACCCGCCCCTCATGAGGGTCC
>CANCAY010000082.1 GCA_947374225.1 Chitinophagaceae bacterium
TATATTATTAAATTTGTTAGCGCTAACAGAATTAAATAAATATATACTTTATTTTTTTTAATTTTTTTAAAAATATTCATTAGTGAAATTCAATTATATTATTTTTTCCACAAATTTAAACTCATTGAATTCTATAATCCACACTAATAGCCTCTTTGTTATTCAATTTCGATTAAGATTTAAAAATGCTTCTGTTAATTTTTCCATATTTTCGTTCTGCATAACGTTTGGGTCAGTAAAGACATCAGTAAAAACCCCCTCAAAAGAATGAGAAAAGACATATTTTTCCGGATCCTCTATTGCTCGCGTATTTTCTAGGGCAATCAACTCCCTTAAGTCAGTACAGTTTCGTAAGGAATTTATTGTGATTTCCTTGCAAAACTTAAATCGATTAAAAAACATAGGGGCAAAAGTAAATGATGGTTTCCCCATTAACGCAGCTTCATATGCAATAGAACCAGTAATTGTGAAGACGGCTTTACTTGCCTTAATCAAATTAGCAGCAGGCGCTTTTTCGCTAACAAGATAAGTGTTGGGTAATTTTTGAACTTTTCTATAAAATGACATAGAACGGTCACCTATTGCGTTACTATGCTCCTTAATGTACAAAAACCACCCGGCGGGGAGAGTCCTCCACACCGCCCTAATAATGCTCAATTGATCCTCGTAATAGCGACCCAGCACATCGATTGAAGACTCTGGTTGCTTGTGTAATGCGTACAGGACAAATGGCCTTGCTAGCATCTCGGGGCTAATTTCAGTGCGATTTACAAATCGATACAACACTCGATTAATTTCTTCTGCACCTGCAATTTTTAAGGTGGCGGCCCTCGACTGAATATGCGTAGGATCTCCTGAAGAAATATTCTCTCTTGTAAGAAATCTTCGGATTCTACTAATTCGAGCTCTCAATGTACGAGCATGCTTTATTAACTCGTCATTACGCTTTACATATGCAGGTTGAACAACCTCTAAGCTATCGTTTGTAATTACCTGATTATTCTTGTGTTGTGAAATATATAAATCAGTTTGATCTTCCCCGATAAAAAATCCCCATCGACCTGCCGGAAACCGAACTGTATGAGGCGATAAGTAAGTTTTATCGCCATGAAATTTACAAAGGGCTGCAGTTATTCGCTCATGAGCCCATGTAATTTCACCAAAGATAAAATTTGGCTTCTGATCTTTTAAAAAATTATTAATCTTATCTGCGATAGTATGCAAATATGCTATACCAATTTTGACATCATGGCGTAGTGCTCTATCCGCAATTAATAAATCATTGAACTTCAGAGGCGCCTCAGTAAAAGTCTTGAATGAATTGCTCGAAGGTAGTGAGAGATACAAAATGTCACACGATGCCCATCCAGAGTTATGAATCAAACTATATAACCTCTCATTAACTACAATCCAACACACAGAGATGTTAAGGCGTTCGAGACTTTTAGCTAATTTAATCTGCAATGGAGTAAGGTGATAGTTTGCTATTAGACAGTACTTATTCATAATACATTAGACTTTTCTTAATTCATTCGAAACATAGAGTCCTGATTCATAAATACTTCTATGAACTACTGTCCCAGCCCCAATCGTTACATTTGAGCAAATTGTCACCCCCTGTACTATCGTAGAAGCTGCTCCAATAAATACATTGTTCTGAACTAAAATTGGTGCTACATTTTTTACTCTTAGATGATTGTATCCATGCGTCCAAAATTGAGTTCCAGATCCGGCTACTACAACATTGCTTCCTAGCTGAATTTCATCTGTCAAATCTAGAAAACAGGATATTGAAATCTGTGAATTCTCACCAAGCGTCAAAATTTCTCGCCCACACTCTTCAATAGTGCCATAAGTTCCACCAATAAAATTCCGATGGCGTATGCGCGCACCCTTGGAGAGGTGAATCATTCGCAACTTTCGAAAAGTGTTTAACTTGCCTATCGATGAATCCGCCTCCATGGAAAGAGTATCAATACCAATGATATTTAAGGACTCAATTGATGCTGACTTTAAAACCATGGCTCGACTGAATAAAAGATTAAATGGCCCAATTTTTGACTTCTTATCTACCTCGTACCCCATAAGTAGCTTATAAAATAAGATCCGAAGTTTATTAAAGGGCATTATCCCAATAATAATTGCCATAAAAAATCTTAGAGAGAGCATAAATTAATCCCCTATTCATTAAGGTTAAAGTGTAGTTCTCATTATCCCACCTAATAAAAATATTTATTATTCAAATAATTTTATTAGTATTTAATTAAAAATAACTTAATTTTAGATATTTTTGTAATTACAAATATATGAAACTTGAGAAATATATCAAAATAAGACTTTTCTAATCGCTATGTTTATTTTTCAATTAGGGAAAGTGCGATCAGCCCCGTATAACATGCTGCAGAGGCATTCATTATCCAGATAAGAGATAACATGCTTGATGGACCAGCAAAAAAAATTCCAAGACCATAAATGCTAAATGAAATTATTGAGGCTTTAAGTATCAATAAATTTTTAGCATTTTTAATCAAATATGTCTCAAAATATGCGCCAATAACCCAAAAAATAAAATAAGATGCCAAGGAAACTATCTCCACCCAGCCTATTATAGGAAAAGTAGGCAAAAAGATTTGGCTGCAAAAAGGAAGAATCACTACAAAGAGCGCTATGACAAGTATGCAATTTATGTAACGTTGGAAGTTGCCCCATAGTATGCCCTTATGGCTTGAATCATAAATCTGGATAACTAACACTGAAATTACAGCTACATGAGTTAGTTGAATTAGCGAAAAAATACGCATCCAAAAAGAAAAGGCTACGGATTCTTCAATTGACAAATCATTAAATGCATAAATTTTCGACACATTGGCAACAGCCATACCTGCTGCCGCCGACAATAGAATTGGCCATCCCCATTGAAGAGATTCGCTAAGATGCGAAAAACTTTTCCTCATTTCTAATTTTAAGTCGGCTATAAAAACAAAGAAAATTGAGGAAAGTACTATTAAAAAGGAGCCAGTAAAAAATAAGGTTGTAATACCTAGAGTTGAAAATGAAGATGGCGCCAAGAAACAGAGGCCACATAAAATCCAATTTACAAGTGAGAGCACTAAGCTAAATGCCGAGTAGCCAGACAAGATCATAGTTTGCATGCTTAAGCCAATGATAGTTAACGCACTTGCTCTCGCAATAGCTAAACTCACAAGATAAAGATCTGCGTCTTGAAAAAAATAGCTTGAGCAAAGCACCCCTAAAATGGCTAAGACATGCAACCCAAATAAGATCTTAAATGCAGATATGCTTAAAAGAATGGCGCGTTCTTTATGACCTAGCTGCCTTGCAAAATATATAAGATAGTTTTTAAGGCCTAGATCAATAAAAATTGATAATAGGATGCTAAGACTTATTACATATTCAATTGAGTTGTAGATCTCTGGCTTTTTAATTACTTTCATAACCATCAATGGCATGATGAAAGCCATAATGCGATCTATATATGAAAAGGTCGTTGCCACCCATACACTACCTGCATGCCTCTCAATTACCGACTTTACTATATTTATTAAATACATTAATTCATGATGAAATTATTTAAAAAGAACGGGTTAAATAAGCGTGGCTAACAACTTATATTTACTTATTTAAAATGATCTTTATTTACTGCTGTACCATAAGAGACTGCCTTAAGCATCACGCTTCCCAAAATATCCCCTATCAACTTCGGCGCCATACCAAATCCTGGGCGCACACTTCTAATACAATCTTCTCGAATAGTTTCACCCTCTTGCATGTCCTTCACAAAATATAGTGAGCGTCTAAATTTGATGTTTGCAACCTCACTTGACTTTCGCGAATAATCAATAGCGCCAAGTGCATCCCAAGCGGTTCGTAAATCTGCACACAGAACTTGCAATTCTTTTGGCTCGAGCGAAAAGCTATCATCCGGTCCTCCAGCAAATCGATCTAAAGTAAAGTGCTTCTCTATAATGGAGGCTCCTAAGGACACGCTAGCAATAGCTGTAGCATTCGAAATAGTATGATCAGATAATCCTGTAACCAGCCCAAATCGATTGATCATATCCGGAATTGTTCTTAAGTTATAGTCTGCCGCTGGTGCGGGGTAACCGCTAACACAATGCAATATTGCTAATTCAACGCATCCATTTTCCTTCGCAGCATCAATAGCCTCTTGAATCTCTAAAACATCAGCCATTCCAGTAGAAATAATCATTGGCTTACCAGTTTTTGCGACGTATTTAATCAGCGGAAGATCAATTGCCTCAAATGAAGCAATCTTGTATGCGGGCGCATTTAAGTCCTCCAATAAATCAACTGCAGTGCAATCAAATGGTGAACTGAAGATCGTTAATCCTATTTTGCGCGAATAGTCAAAAAGAGGTTTATGCCAATCCCAAGGTGTATGAGCCTCTTTATAAAGATCATAAAGTGTTCTACCAGCCCACAAACCGTCAGTAATCTTAAAGTCGTCCGTATCCAAATCCAAAGTTATAGTATTAGGTGTATAGGTCTGCAGTTTTACTGCATCTGCACCACACTCTTTTGCAGCATCAATTAACTGAAATGCCTTGTTGAGACTACCATTATGGTTCGCGGATAACTCTGCAATAACGAAGGGCCTATAATTAATTCCAATCGCACGACCATTAATTTTGATTGATTCACTCGACATTAAAACTCCCTAACTTGGTTAAGTAAAATGCGAATCTATTCGATGGCATTGTAAATGCTGCCATTATAAAATGGATGTTTCTCACATAATCGCTTAAATATTTGATCATCCTCTCCTTTTTCAATACCAAAAAAGGTTTTTCTAAATGCTTCAATTGACTCCATCTCATTATCGAAAGTTGAGCTACTAAAATCTACATCAGCACCTAATACTTTTATAGAAAAATTATTTCCATAAATGAAATTAAATATTTCTTCCGTCCTTCTTACATGATAATTACTGGTCACAACAATAATTTTTCGCCAAGAGAACTTATTGGCTAAATTAATTTTAGTAAAGATTGCATCGCCAACAGTATCACGTGAGTTTATTTCAGTAAGAATTTTATTTGAATCAACACTCAAGCTATAAATTAAAAATTCTCTAAAAGCATCTGCAATATTAATTTTCGTATCGCGCCTGTAGGCCCATCCACACGTTACTATATATGGTATTTTTCCGGAATTTAACAATTTAACTGCCATATTCGCCCTGGTCATTGATTCGTAATTCAGAATTCCGTTTTCATCCATTTGATTCGCCAGCACAATAACAGCATCAGGACTTAAAGATTTTAATTTATCCTTCATTTTTTAGGTTCTTCGTAAATTATGATTACTTTATTTAAAATAACTTTTTTACATACTAAATTGCTATTAAATGCAAAAACTCTTAAAAAAAATTTACTTTTTAAACTAGAATCAGTTCTAACTCATTTAAAAAATATTAATATGAAAGAAATAACCAATCCTTTGATTAATTTAGTTAAGGCAGTCACAACACCTAAAATTAAAGTGCTCTTTCTTGGATACCCAAAAGAAGAAACTATATTAATAAATAAACTAGTCGAAAAAGGATGTGAGGTTTGGCACACTCAAGATAAGATTAATTCCACTATAGGCTATGACTTAGTAATTACTTATGGTTTTCGACATATTATTGAAAAAGAACTAATTAATAGATCGTTGGTGCCAATCATAAATCTACACATTTCATATTTACCTTGGAATCGAGGGGCTCATCCTAATTTTTGGTCATTCTATGACTCTACACCAAGCGGGGTAACAATTCATCTAATTGATGAGGGGATCGATACTGGGCCAATTCTTTACCAAAAATATGCAAATTTTAGCGAAAAAGAGAATACATTTTCAAAAACCTACAACAAACTAGTTAAAGAAATAGAGCAGTTATTTCTAGATAACATAGATGAGATTATTAATAAAAATTATATTGCTACTCCACAAAGTCACAAAGGTACATTCCATAGCATAAGCGATTTACCAGAAGAGTTTGCAGGATGGGACTCTGAAATCTCAAGAGAAGTCATCAGGCTAAGCGAAATAACAAAGAAAACTCAAACAAATTAAGTGCCACTTTTTAGGAAAGATAAATAGCAATAAGGGAATAACCATTACACAATTTCTTGCTTGTGTAAACCATCTAAATCTATATACCATTTAATTCAACCTCTTAAATCCTCCATGACATATAGGCCCTTGCAAGATACTCATTACATCTCTACCATTTTCACATTCTTGAATAGTCTTAAATAATGGCTCCAAAGATTCAAAGTAATCATTTACTACAGCAGGAGTGTGCTGTGTACAAACATAAATGCTATTGCTTGCTAAATATCCTTTGGCCAACATTTCTTGGGTTATCAAAGTTTTATATGCTAGGTTCTTGGAGCTTGCGAAACTAAATCCTGTTAAAGCCGGCAAACCCCAATGCTCAATTGGCAAACTATATTTATCTGCTAAAGTCTGCCAGCGTTTGCGAATATCTAAACCGGTTTTAGTAATTAGATCCCATGCTTGAATTTTTTCCATGACTTCCAAAGTTTTTAGGGCTGCGCTAGGACCAATACGCTCAGTCCAGAAGGTACTGCTAATAAAAGTAGACTGGGCCGCCTCCATAATTTCACGCTTTCCAATTGTTGCCGTAATAGCGTAGCCATTTCCTAGCGCCTTACCAAACATCGCCATATCAGGCTCCACTCCGTAAAGCTTATGTATACCCCCATTGGTTTGCCTGAATCCAGAAGTACACTCATCAAAAATTAATACAATATTTTTATCGGTGGCAAGCCTTCTCACTTTATGTAAAAAGTTATCTTCAGGCCCTTTGTTTCTGATAACCTCCATCTTTATGACCCCGATATCATGCTTAGCCACTAATGCTTCTAATTCAGAAAAATTATTGTAGTTAAAGGGGAATACAGTACCTTGTAAATTTTTCGGCACACCCTTTGGATCCAATCCAGGCAATAAATGCCCCGCTAAATTTTCTCCGTCACCTAAATTAGCCGAAAGATACCAGTCATGCCAGCCGTGATAGCCACAAACTGCAATCTTATCTTTTCCAGTAGCTGCTCTAGCGATGCGAATAGCAATTGCATTGGCCTCGCCGCCTGAGCGGGCAAAGCGAACCATATCGGCCCATGGATGTAACTCAATTAATTTTTCCGCAAGATAGACCTCCTCAGGACAATTTAAAGTAGACATATTCCCAAGATCTATCGTTTTTTTAACAGCCTCATCTACCTCAGGATGTCCATACCCTAAAATATTAGTACCGACACCCATAATCGACATATCAACATATTCATTACCATCTAAATCCCAAACTTTGCAGCCTTTGGCCTTGCTATAGTAGGCTGGCCACAAATCGGGCAAAAACATTTCAGCTCGCTTAGATAGAAGCATATTTCCACCAGGTATAATTTTTTTTGCTCTATTCCATAACTTCTGACCTGTACCCATAACTGCTCCTTCATTTCGAATAAATTTTTTATTAGGTAGAAATAAATTTGGGCTGCTTCGTGAAAGATCCAAAACATCTTTCCACGAAAAAAAGATGTGCGGCCAAAAATGTTTAAAAACGGCGGATATCACCTCAAAGTCTTCTTCTTCATCTACAGTCCATCGAAGGGAGGAGAGATCTTCTTCATTTTTAAAACTAGCAGTTCTGAATTTTCCGGAATTTCTTATGTACGGGGTGACATGCTCATGGTCAAAACTTTCTTTAGTTTCATGAAATGCTGTTTTAAGTGCGCTAAATTTAAATATTTCAATATCTAATCCATCCGGAAAGCTTGGTGGCGAAATATTGCTATAGTAATCAACATCCTCGGTTACAAACCGTTTGAGCATTAAATCCACCAACTCAGGGTCTACCAAAGGGCAGTCCCCAGTAATGCGAATTATTACGTCGGCACTGACTGCTTCAGCGGCACCAAAATAACGACTAAGCACATCTGTTTCACTTCCTCGAAAACAGAAATACCCGAGCGACTCAATGAGTTTTGCAAGAGAGTTATTATTCTCATTCGTAGATGTAGCTACGATAATCTGTTCTATTTCTTTGGCCTTCGATAATCTTGATAACAAAAGCTCCATCATCGGCTTATGCTCAATAGATTTAAGTACTTTATTGGGCAATCTAGTCGATCCCATCCTAGCCTGAACAATTGCTACTACTTTTTTTCCCATTAATTCACCCATAAATATGGATTTAATATCGAAGGGTCTTGAATTGCTAAATCCTGAAATTCATAAAATAATTCTATGTCTACTTGATGGGGGAAATCGAAAAATACAGAATTCATCTGACTGACCGACTCAAATCCAACAATAATTTTTGAGAGTTCAGGAATATTCTTAAGATATATCAATGCCAATTGGGCCGGCGAAATATTATATCGCTCAGAAATCATTCTGAATTTTTTTAATACTGGTTTCACGGATGCAAAATTTATATCTAAATTATCTGGGTCCGCTAGAAGCAATCCCTGTAGAAATGCTGAACGTCCATGAATTTCAATGCCTGCTTCAGCTAAACGCGCAAGCACACCCGATGAAATTAAGCGCTTATCTAAAATATTGATAGGCAATTGAATTAAATCTAAAGGATATCTCTCTAGAACCCTTTCTGCTTCATCGCCAGAATATATTGAAACCCCAATTTTATTTATCAACTTCTTATCTCGAGCATTTAATAATGCCTCATAAAGATATTCTGAATTTTTCTTTAATAAATCTCTCGGGTCATGAACCAGAACACCATAAATAGAATTTATATTCATCAGCTCCAATGAATTATGAATTGATGCGGATAAATTTATTGCATCCTCCATGGAAATGTTAAGGGCATCAAATTTTGGAGTTTTTGTAATAACATTGAACTTTACGAGTTCATCATGACACTGACCCAATACTGCCTCAGATCTTCCATAAAGAGGGGCGGTATCGACCGTATCAATCCCCCACTTACTGGCGCGATTTAGCATCTCCTCTACCGTGGAAATGGATGGCACTCCATCTCTATTAAATTTTCCATAGTAAGTTCCAAATTGGGCAGTTCCAATCCCCAATTTTTCGAATAGTAATCGATGATTCTGATTCTGATTCTGATTCTGATTCTGATTCTGATTCTGATTCTGATTCTGATTCTGATTCTGATTCTGCAAGTTATTCGAATCAAAATACTCTGAGTTATCGTGCCAATCTAGTTTATTCAATCTTGCAGTCTGCATTAGCTCATTTAGATCAAAGCCTGTAAGCCCCACATCAAGTATGCGCTTAATTTGCTCAAAATCTTTTGGATAGTCTACCGTGAATCGATAAGCACTTAAATTAATTTCATTTGCAATATTTACTTGGGCAATAGACTTATTTTCATTTCTTAAAAAGTAGGGTGTGACATGCTCTTTATCATAGGCTGAATGACTATTTGCTGATGCATAAAGCAAAAGCTCTCGTGAAAAAATTTCAACATCCATACCTCTAGGATATGTCCGGTCAAAGGTATTTGATACATAAGCAGCTTGATCTGCCATTTCCAGATATACATTAACAGCACGCTGAATTATTTTTGGATCTATCAAAGGACAATCGGCAGTAATCCTCAAAATTATGTCAATCCCAAAGAACTTTGCAGCCTCAAGATATCGACCTTGTACATCCAATAGACTGCCTCGATAGCAATGCACATTTTGCTCCAAGCAGAATTGCTCAATTGGGTCGTCTTCTGCTTCATCAGAGGTAGCAATCACTATTAAATCAATATTATTTACAACTTTTAAGCGATCCAATTGGTGTGCGAGCAAAGGTCGATCTAAAACAGACTTCAACACCTTACCAGGCAGCCTTACAGACCCCATACGAGCCTGAACAATTATTCCCGTCTTCATTTACTCGCACTTAGTAAAACTTGAACTACAAAGTTCTGATCTAAGTCTGGTAACCTAGGGAAAAGCGGCAAGCTTAATGTTCTTGCGTAATAATTTTCAGCATGAGGAAAATCCCCAATAAAAAACCCCTGCCTTGCATAGAACGGCTGGAGATGAATTGGAATGTAATGAATATTGACTCTAATATCTTTTGCGAGTAGTTCACCGTAAATTTTTTTTCTTAATACTGCTGCATCTTGCCCACGAATCTGAATCGGATATAAATGATAGGCTGAATAAGTATCAGGATTTTGATATGGAGTCACAACGTTCTCATCGCCAAGCAAAGAGTCATATCTTTTAGCTAACTCGTGCCTCTTAGAGACATAATGATCTAGGCGCTTGATTTGACTTAAACCCAAAGCAGCTTGCAACTCCGTCATGCGGTAGTTGTACCCCAACTCTATTTGTTGATAGTTCCAAATTTCATCTACAGGTCGAGGGTCCATATCTTTAGGGTCAGATGAGATTCCATGGCTACGAAATAGTCGCATCCTCTTAGCTAACTCTCCATCATTAGTAACCGCCATACCGCCTTCGGCAGTTGTAATAATCTTTACTGGATGAAAACTAAATACTGCAATATCACTGTATTCACAATTTCCAATGGGCTTATTTAAATAGCGCCCACCAATCGCATGTGAAGCATCTTCAATAATCCGAAATCCATACTCCATACTTAGGGCATGAATTTTTTTCATCTCACAGGACTGCCCTGCAAAATGCACTGGGATTACTACCTTGGGCAACCTATTTAGGTTCTTTGCCTCCTGTAATTTCTCCTCTAATGCGCTGGCTGAAATATTGTAGGTAAGAGGGTCTATATCCACAAAATCAACCGTAGCTCCGCAATAGATCGCGCAATTAGCGGATGCTACAAAACTATTGGGAGAAGTCCAAGCAATATCGCCTGGCCCAAGACCTAGAGATAGACAAGCAATATGCAGGGCTGAAGTTGCACTATTAACTGCTACTGCAAACTGAGCGTCACAATACTGAGCTACTGATTGCTCAAATTGAGGGGCCAGTGGACCCTGAGTCAAATAATCTGATTTTAAGCCGGCGACTACCGCATCTATATCCTCTTGAGTAATATCTTGCCGTCCATATGGAATCATGATTAGATCTGTCCAATTTTTTTCTGATTCACCAAGATCCATTCTTGAAGATCAGATTGCGTCATCCACACTTGATTATTAGCGCTCGTATAGCTAAAGCCATCAGACACACGTATTCCATTTTTGATGCGCAATGGTGAGGCAGACCAATTATGGATCGCTGGCAAAATTTTGTAATGCTCATCATACTCATAGGTATATATTGCATCTTCTTCGCCGATCATTTGCTCGTGCAGCTTTTCTCCAGGACGAATCCCTACTATCTCTATTTTTGCTTGGGGAGCAACTGCTTTTGCAATATCAACAATATTCATGGATGGAATTTTTTTAACGTAGATTTCGCCACCTTCCATATCTTCAAAAGCATGCCAAACTAAATCTACTCCCTGCTCAAGAGTAATCATGAAGCGGGTCATACGCTCATCCGTTACAGGCAAAACACCGCCCTCTTTTTTGGTGAGAAAAAAAGGAATAACGGACCCGCGAGAACCCATCACATTGCCATAACGCACTACCGAAAATCGCGTCTCTTCACCCCCAGCGTATGAATTTCCGGCAACAAACAATTTATCAGCAGCTAACTTGGTCGCACCATATAAGTTAATGGGGCTACTGGCTTTATCGGTCGATAGAGCAACCACTCTTTTGACTTTTTTATCAATGCAGGCATCAATCAAATTCATAGCCCCATTAATGTTTGTCTTTACGCATTCAAAAGGGTTGTACTCGGCAGTAGGCACAATTTTTGTAGCAGCAGCATGCACGACATAATCAACACTATCAAGGGCGCGGTAGAGGCGCTCACGATCACGAACATCACCAATAAAAAAACGAACTCGGGGATCGCCTTCAAACTTTTTAGCCATCTCCCACTGCTTCATTTCATCGCGGGAATAAATTATCAGCTTTTTGGGACTGTATTTTTCCAAGGTCATCGGCACAAATGTATGTCCGAAAGATCCTGTACCACCGGTAATTAATATCGTTGAATTTTGAAGCATGTCTATTTTCTTTTGATTTAAATAATACCTATACAGACGATGGGTTTAACCTTAGTAGGCATCATGTTCTTTATAAAGTATTTGTAAAGCCACTCTTTCATAATTGTCAGAAGCAAAAAAAGTATTTGCATGAGACATGCTGTGTTTGCTCATTAGGTAATAGTGCCCGCTTGCTGTAAAAAAATCAGCATAAGCATTTTTGTAAGAATAAATGCCTGCTTTATGGCTGTAGTGGTTTTTTGATCGACCATTAGGATCAAAATCTAGAATAGCAATAAAACCGCCTGGTTTCAAAACACGATCCGCCTCAGCGATTGCCTTAAAAATATCTGACCTGTCCAATAGATATAAACAAAAACCAAAAAATACTAAATCCATGCTTTGATCTTCTAAGGGCAAGATATCAGCAGTACCAACTTGCAGTCTTACATTTTCTCTTGCTTCTTTTTTATTTTCTTGATTACCCGCTTCAATAGCTTTTCTGGAAGGATCAATCCCTAATCCGTTTGCATCAAAGAATTCACAGAGCCGATGTAACTTAATACCAGTACTGCAACCAATTTCAAGAATCTGTTGAATATTGCTCTTAAATGGCGACAAACTATCTATCAGTTTTTCGATACTGTATTGATCGGTAGTCGACTCCATACTATTCTGGTTTCTTTGAAAATAGGAATCGCCTTCGCCCTCTACAAAAATTTGTGATTGTTTGATTGGCATTGAATTTTCTTTTCTAAAAACCTCAAAATAATACACCGTAGCATTTAACAAGCAAGACCCAAATCGGCCTATTTAATTACAAAAATTCACTATTTCTCGCAATTTAATTCAAAAACAATTTCTACTTTGCTCTACTTTAGAAACCCTAATTCTCGACAGATTTCGATATTTAATTCTTTAAAGACCGCTAACACCGATTAGCACCCTACCTTTAAATACTGCGCAACCCTACAGCATTTAATACTACTTGAATGCTTCTACTGCCTGCTACTAAATTCAGTTTACTCAGTCTTGACTGGTCTTCAAATGGGTTGACTGTGAGCTGGCGCATGCTTTTTGGCATGAAGCCTTCTCGCCCATTTTGAAAGCAGTATGTATAAACAAAGGTACAGGAGGGTAAATATTACAAATAATGTTAGCAATACAGCTTTATCGCTAGGGTATTGCACTGCCAATAG
>CANCAY010000083.1 GCA_947374225.1 Chitinophagaceae bacterium
TGCATCCACTTCTTATACAAAGATTCAAAGAATGGCTCAAAGAAGGTAATTAAGTTTCGGATGCCACATCCGATAGCTGGTTGTGGACTCAAATAGCTAGATACAGGGCTTAAGGGTTATTGAGTACTACAAAGAATGGGAAGAGTTTAGGGTTTGTAGTAAAAATTAGGCATAGCCTCGCGACCAGGAATAAAAATCATTCCTGGTAGGGGGAGGGGACTAGAAGTCGGACATAGGGTGTCTAAATTTAAGTTCAGACCCATCTACAAAAAATTCTAGGATTTTTGGGTTCAAAGGGCCCTTTATGGGTAAAAGCACCTATAGAGCGATTTTTTCATTTCTACTCTAGCGATTTTTGCCTAAGCAAAGCAATGGTCAGTCCAGATTAGTTTCTAGCGCCATATACCCACCCAAGATTTATAGGGGCACCCTTTTAATATAATGCCCTCTAAAAAGCAAACTAAGGTGAGAAACAAGCTATGGATTCACTGTTGGAATTCTTTTCCAGATTAGAAAATGGCGACAAAGCTGGATGGCTTCAGGCAATTGGAACCATATTGGCAATCCTAGCTTCGGGATGGATAGCAGCCTGGCAAGCAAAATCGCAATACAAAAATAGCTTGAAGCTACAAGATATTCAAGATCAAAATAAAGAAATTGTTTTAACTAAATCAGTAGTAGAAATTTTTAAAAATAGCGCGGCAAGAGTGAGGTATGTTTTTGATAACCTTAGCACCAGGCAGGACGTATATGATGTTGCGATTAAAAAGAAATATTATGACTTCGAAGGGCTAAATGATGTCATCGAGTCGTTAAAGCAAATTCCACTGAAAGATTTGCCATCACCCATGCTAGTGACGGCAGTCATGAGGTTGATATCGGGCATTAGACAATTAGGCATACAAGTAGATAAAGCGATAGCAGAACACTCAAGGATGAATGCATCTGATTACAGTGGGTTTTTTCAGGCCTTACTTCAGATTAAAGACTCAACGGCCATGACTTATGAAGAAACCAAAGAATATTTAGATTCTCTTAAATGATTAGATTGCCTAAGAACGCTAAACAAACTCTAGAGTCTTTAATGGCTGATCAAAAAGTCATCACAGGTGAAGACTTAATTAAGCGTCATAAAGAAGAGGCGAAGCAAATGGCCTTATTACAAGAGGCTATTGAGTTTGAGGAGAGAAATCGCAGGGTAAGGAACTAAGCGTTGCCATAAACAACGCTTAGTTGGACGATTAATCTACATTGTTAGCCGTCAAGAACAGAGATTTTTGTAGAGATACAAAAAAGTCTTGATAAGGCTTTGGATCAGTTACGGCAGTGGTGTTGTACTGAGCATTAGCTCGAACAATCATGCTCTTCCCAGACTCGCTAGGGCGCACAGAAACGGTCATTCTTAGTGCATAGCCACTTAGCTTTGTAGCAGAGACTGAGCCGAGATCTAAATCAGCCTTGTCCACTACAAATCCCAGGTCTTGAAGTGTGGCTATAACCGTTCTCATTGTCTTTGCTTTATCGCTCGTATCAAAGGAGCGAGTTTGAATACTACGAAGCTGAACAGAGGTTTGGCCATCTGCTGAAGAGTCTAGGACCCGCTCTTTCATTGTTTGGCACCCTGATAGCAGTAGCATAGAGCTTATAGCAACGCTTACAGCAAGACGGAGAGGGTTTGATTTAATTAACATTTTGAGCCTGCAAGAAAATAGATTTAGAAAGTTTGTCGAAGAATTCTTGGTAAATCTCTGGCTCATTAATACCTTCAATCTTTGTCAAGACACCCTTTTGATTCCAAACCATTCTTTGGAATGTGACCCTAACAACATAGCTATTCGGCATTTCAACTTTTTGATCAAATTTAATTTGTTTACCAGACTTAGTTTTTACGTCTACTTCAATTGGATTGTTGGTAGATGCCGGCTTTGTGACTAAGGAGGCTCTAATTTTTTGAACCTTGTCATAGCTGGCGGCATTGGCGCCAAACATAAAAGCCATGAACATTGCCCCGGCTATTTGACCTGCTTCAGTAGCATCTCTACTTTTTGAGGCGACGATAACACCAAGCGGCATATTAGATTCATCAAGGTTAAAGCCCATGTCTTGTAAAACATTGTTAGAGGCAGATAACAAATCCTTTTCACTCTTGATGTCATATTTTCTGGATTGCAACTGCCTGTTTGCTAGGGTGTCAGGCTGAAATTGCAGAGCCTCAGGCGGAATGGGCTGGACACAGCCCGCAAGTAAACCAATAACGGCCGTGCAGGCTATGATTTTTTTCATGATGATGATTCTTAGAATTTAGAGGTGTTGTAGGCAAAATCACGCACCATGCCTTTTTCATCAAACTTGATCACTATGGTCAAGGTTTTCTGAGTTCTGCTTACAGTGGCATTTCTATCGGCAGGAAACCATAAGAATCCAGTGCCCTTGGAGGTGGATGCCATACCTTCGGTTGAGACTTTGTCATAGACCCAAGATTCGCGTCTTTTGTCATCAGTTGTCACCATATTAGGCGAGCCCAAAACAGAAACAACGTCTGAAGAGCTCATGCCTACACGAATCTCTTTTTGTACCTTACCAATTGATAGGTTATCGCCTTCGCCTTTAGCGGCATTCATATCCTTTTGCTGGTCAACTAAAGAGGTCGGATAACAACCAGATAAAGTGATTACAACGAAGATTGCAGGTAGAACTAAGGATACATTTTTTTTCATTTGATTCTTTAGGTAAAGTGGAAATTAAAAAGGAGGGCGAACCCTCCTGTAATAATTTTTAGAACTTATAGCCTAGGCCGACTAATAAGTTATATGCATTTGCATTGGATGTTATTGATGAGGTAACGGTATATCCAGATACGGTACCTCTTGAGCTGGCTGTTTGGTTGCCATAGCTCATGTAATTAAACTCACCAAAACCGTATAGGCCGCCTTGAATTATTTGCTTGTAACCCAAACCTAGCGAGTAACCAGTGTAATTGGTGTTAGTAGAGCTTGAGCCAAATGTATCCTTAATAGTTGCGCCGGTGTAGCCTACCTTACCGTACAGCAATCCATCAGCGCCAATTGGAGTCGCCGGCGACAAGAAAATATTGTATGCATTCTCTTTGTTGTAAGAGCCATTACCCAGTGATGTGCCTAATACGCTACCAGAGTAGTTTGCCTTTTGTCCGGCGATAGGTGAATATTCGGCTCCAATACCCAGCAAGAAATCTTTAGTGATTGTTCCCATATAGCCTACGGTTACAACACCAGTAAATCCATTTGCATTGCTGATGGAAGTATTGATTGGCGCTGTTCCAACACCTACTACAGTGAAATTACTATTAGAGTAACTTGGCGCGATACTTTCGTAGCCAACGCCTACTTGACCATATGCGCCATCAAATTTTGACTGGGCATTTGCCTGCATGCTTGAAAAAGTTGCAATACCTGCTAATGCTAAAAGACTTGTTAGTTTTTTCATTCAAACCCCCTGTTAATAAGGGTTTGAGTATCTATGCTTCAACTTTTTAAAACAATTTAAATCATCTTCGATTTATATGCATTTTAAATATGCATACTTTTATTGATAAATTTATTGCCGCTCTAGTAGCTCGTCAACCAAGAGAATTAATTTATCTGTTGCATTAACAAGTCGGTGCCGCTTGTCATGAAGCCCGTTTGAAAGAACAATCCATCCATCATCAATCAGCAGATCAATATGCTTTCTTGTATTAAGTGCGCTTTTGATAGAACCAGTACATAACTCTTTGATAGTAAGAGATCTTCCCTGCAAATGCGCCTGCAATATATCTAGAATTAAGTCGTAAGTAATTAAGGTATGACCTGCATAGAGATTCTTATCAAGAATCTCTCTTAGCTCCTTTAGCTGTTGTATATTTTTCACATGCATTTTTTTCATTCCGTTATAAAAACATTAACTATTTAAAAAAGCTATAACAAAAATCTATAAAAAAAATAGAATCAAAGTATGTATAGTTAGATGAAGTAGATTTGTTGGGCAACTACCCCGAATGTTTTTCATTGAATCTCTTTCATGAAGCGTCCTTTAAAAGGACAATTCATTGATTCAATGTACGGCGGCAATTACTGGCTTCTCGTCTTTAAATAACTTTTGCACCAGATACTCCTTATTTGTGGTTGCCTGAATTAGATATTCATCAAAATAGTCTGGCTTGTTGTCAGTGTTTTCATGATGAAGAAAGCACAGGCTATAACTAAGGTTGTCCGCATCCTCTCCGTGAACTAGGTATGTCTCGGATTCGTTGTGATCAACAATTCTTAGCCCCCTGACAAACTCAGGCTTATCTTTATCCGCAAAGTTGATATCTAGACGATCAATGTCAAATCTCTTACTGCGATAGATATTCAAGATAATGAATCGGTAGCCTTCTATGTATGTGTAGTCGCGCATGCGCTCTCCTTTACTTAGCCCTTACAGGGCTTAACTTGAAATAGTTGTTAAAAAATTCACGTCTTGTATGGGCTTGATAAATTTGACTTGAATCCATTTCATTCAAATAAACAATCTTCAGCACATGCCGATCAAAGGTTTTCATTCTTGGTAGCCCAATAATTCTTGAGATATCAATGGCGCTTCTAAGCAAGATTGGCTCAGGCGTCATGACCGATAGGAACAGGGCAAAAAGCAAAGAGGCGATCATTTTTTAGATGGGGTGTAGCCAATGCGATTGCCGCTATTGTCAAAGTAGTTGGTTACGCCACGTGGGGCTTTCACCTCATAACCAATCCTATTGCCAGTATTGTCATAAACACTATTTGTTGAGCTGGCGTTGTAAGGGCTGTTATCCATGTTGTATGGACTATTGCGCATGTTGTAAGGGCTGTTATCCATGTTGTATGGACTGTTTTGCATGTTATATGGCGAATTATTTAGGTTATATGTCTGTCCATAGG